>CAYJGW010000016.1:38520-51622 GCA_964369425.1 uncultured Lachnospiraceae bacterium | reverse complement strand
GAAAATGAATCGATCTTTTGGTCGATTCATTTTTTGATAAAAACTACTTGAAAGATGAATAGAGTTGTGGTAATATTAAAGCGTTGCAAAAAAGCACGTATGTGATTCTCTGAAAAGGTGCTATGTATAGTGTAGTGTTCAGATATTAGAAGCATACGGAAGATTAACCAAATGGAGGAAAAACAATGAGCGTTATTTCAATGAAACAATTGCTAGAAGCAGGTGTACATTTTGGACACCAAACTAGAAGATGGAACCCTAAAATGGCAGAGTACATCTACACAGAAAGAAATGGTATCTATATTATCGACTTACAGAAATCAGTAGGAATGGTTGATGATGCATATAGAGCGGTTGCAGATGTTGCAGCTGATGGTGGTACAATTCTTTTCGTAGGAACTAAAAAACAAGCTCAAGATGCTATTAAATCAGAAGCAGAGCGTTGTGGAATGTTCTATATCAATGAAAGATGGCTTGGAGGAATGTTAACAAACTTCAAGACAATCAGAGGAAGAGTAGAGCGTCTTAAGGAAATCGAAAGAATGTCAGAAGATGGAACTTTTGATGTATTACCTAAAAAAGAAGTTATCGAACTTAAAAAAGAGTGGGATAAATTAGAGAAAAACTTAGGTGGAATCAAAGAAATGAAGAGAATCCCTGATGCGATTTTCATCGTTGATCCTAAGAAAGAGAGAATCTGTGTTCAAGAGGCTCATACACTAGGAATTCCATTGATTGGTATCTGTGATACTAACTGTGATCCAGAAGAATTAGATCACGTAATTCCAGGAAATGATGATGCTATCAGAGCGGTTAAATTAATCGTGGCTGCAATGGCAGACGCTGTTATCGAGGCAAACCAAGGTGTTGCAACAGATGTAGCAGATGAGATGTTGGCTGATGTAGCAGAAGAAGTAGCTGAAGAAGCTTAAGAAATGAAGGTAGATGCTTCAGCCTATATAGGTTGAAGCATTCATTTATTAGAAACAATTATAATATAAATGTGGAGGTATTATCATGGCAATTACTGCAGGTATGGTAAAAGAATTAAGAGAATTAACAGGTGCTGGTATGATGGACTGTAAAAAAGCACTGAATGAAACAGATGGAAATATCGAAGAGGCTGTAGAGTATCTAAGAAAGAATGGTCAAGCTAAAGCTGAGAAAAAAGCTGGAAGAGTAGCAGCTGAAGGTCTAGTTAAAACTATTGTTAAAGATGATAAAACAGCAGCAATCGTAGAAGTTAACTCAGAGACTGACTTTGTTGCTAAGAATGATGAATTCCAATCATTCGTATCAGAAGTTGCAGAGCAAGCAATGGCAACTACAGCTACAAATGTAGAGGCAATGTTAGAAGAGAGCTTTGTAGCAGATAACACTAAAACAGTAAAAGAAGCTTTAGTAGAAAAAGTTGCTAGAATTGGTGAAAATTTGACAATCAGAAGATTTGAAAAAATTGAAGCTAATGATGGTTGTGTTGTTGATTATATCCATGCAGGTGGAAAAATTGGTGTTCTTGTAAAAGCTAAAACAGATGTTGTTAATGATGATATTAAAGCTTGTTTAAGAAATGTAGCGATGCAAGTTGCAGCTATGGCACCAAAATATGTATCACGCAATGAAGTAGATGCTGATTACATCGAAAAGGAAAAAGATATCCTTTTAGCTCAAGCTAAATTGGAAAATCCAGAAAAACCAGATAATATCATTGAAAAAATGATTATTGGTAGAGTGAACAAATTGATGAAAGAAGTTTGCTTACTAGACCAAGCTTATGTTCAAGATGGAGATTTAACAGTTGCAAAATATGTTGAGAGCGTTGGTAAAGCTAACAATACTGATTTAAGTGTTGTGTCATTTGTTCGTTTTATGACAGGTGAAGGAATTGAGAAAAAAGAAGAAAACTTTGCAGAAGAAGTTGCAAAGCAGATTGGACAATAAGAATTAGACGACCCTACTAGCAACAAAGCTAGTAGGGTCTTTAAAGTTATAACCGTTTTAATTTATATGTGAACTCTTGTTGATTCAACTGTCCTTCACATATAGATAGTATATTAATATAATGTGTTGAAAATGTGTAGGAATTATAAAAAATTTGAAGTGTTGACAATATTTACATTGATAGTATACTAAGTATAAAAAAAGAAGGGAATAAAATAAATATGAATGTAATGATACCAAAAAACTATGAATCAAGCTTAGGGCTTTATGATACACAAAAGGCCATCGGAATGGTTAAGAATACATTTCAGATTAAATTATCTGCTGCATTAAACTTAAAAAGAGTTACCGCTCCATTGTTTGTGGATAAATCTACAGGACTAAACGATAACTTAAACGGAGTAGAGCGAGCCGTTGCATTTGATATTCCAGCCACAAAGGGTGAAGGAGAAGTGGTACATTCACTGGCAAAATGGAAGCGATTGGCCTTACATAGATATAATTTCTTTGTAGATAAAGGCTTAATTACAGATATGAATGCTATTAGAAGAGATGAAGAACTTGACAATATTCATTCTATCTATGTAGATCAATGGGATTGGGAAAAGGTAATCAATAGGGAATCAAGAAACGAAATATATCTTGAAAATACAGTGAAAAGGATTGTGAGTGCAATCTGTGGTACTTTGGATGAATTGAAATGGCAGTTTTCAGAATTGGATACAGAATTGCAAAGGGAGGTTTATTTTATAGATGCCCAAGAGCTTGAAGATAGGTACCCAAAGCTAAACTCAAAAGAGAGAGAGTTAGCTATTGTAAAAGAACATAAAACGGTATTTATTAAGAGAATAGGGGATGTGCTTAACAGTGGGGAAAAGCATGACGGGAGAGCACCAGATTATGATGATTGGCAATTGAATGGAGATTTGTTGTTTTGGCATAAAACGCTAGGGATTGCACTAGAAATAAGTAGTATGGGAATCAGAGTTGACGAACAATCCTTGTTGGAACAACTTGAGAAATCAAACTGTTCAGATAGAGCTGACTTACCTTTTCATAAAATGTTGCTAGCAGGAGAATTACCATTGACCATAGGAGGTGGAATAGGTCAATCTAGACTTTGTATGCTGTTGTTAGGAAAGGCTCATATCGGAGAGGTGCAATCATCTCTTTGGGATGAGGTTACTATGAATAAATGCGAAGCAGCAGGTGTGATGCTTTTATAAAATCAATAAGGGTGTGCAAGTGCCGATAACGGCACTGCACACCCTTATTGATTTAAGACAAAATTATTACATAGTTTCCTCACAGAATCTTCACAAATTATTTATAAAATTTAAAAAGATTCAAAAAGGAGGAACTATTAAATGTATGTAGTAAAAAATGCACTACGAAATATCAAAAGGGGAAGGGTAAGAACAATTTTAACATTAGTTCTTATATTAGCGATTACAGCATCTACATGTGTGGCTCTTAGTATACGAGATAGCGCAAATGATGCAAAAGAGCAAGCGTATGAAGAATTAAGTGTTACGGCTACTATTGGAGTCGATAGAGAATCTATGATGGGACAGCAGACAGAAGATATGGCAGGAATGATGGATATGATGAGGCAGTCTATTCCGGAAGAAGAATTGATTACTTATGCAGGTGCAAAGAGTGTATCAGATTTTTATTATTCCAAGGCAATATCGTTAAACGGGGTAGAGTTAGAGCCTTATGAAACCAGTGATTCCGCCATGGATCAATTTGCTCAAAAAGGGGGCATGGGAGGAAACATGGGCGGTATGATGAGTGGTACACCGATGGGAACTATGGGAGGTGACTTCACAGTTATTAGTTATAATACGCACAATGCGATGACAGATTTTGTAAATGGAATACTTGTGGTATCAGAAGGTGAAATGTTTGAGGAAGACAGCTCTGAGAATGAGGCAGTAATCAGTGCAGAGATGGCCTATCAAAATGAACTTGTAGTAGGAGATGTTATTAGTTTGGAAAACCCGACGAACGAAGCGGATGTGATTACTATGACTGTAACAGGAATATTTGAATGTGCCACCACAGATATCTATGCAGATACTATCTATATTAGTGATTTAGCTATGAATGGGATTATGGCAGTTTCAGAAGAAGTAGCGATAGATTACACAGACGAGAGAACAGGAGAGTTGACATCATCAACACTTACGAGCGAATTGAGTGGGACATATGTCTTTGATAGTGTGGAAGATTATGAAGCGTTTGAAGGTGAAGCGATAACCTTAGGGCTAGATACATCCGTATATTCTGTTAACTCAATAGATGCAAGTGAATTTGAGAAAAGTCTTGTACCGTTGGATAATTTAACGTCGTTTACAATGATTTTCTTTATCGTAATATTAGTAATTGGTGCGATTATTCTTATTGTATTCCAATTGTTCAGTATTCGTGAACGCAAATATGAAATGGGAGTTTTGGCAGCAATAGGTATGAAGAAATCAAAGGTTGCATTACAATTTCTAGTAGAGGTGCTAGCAATTACTTTTATAGCAGTTATCTTGGGGACAGCGACAGGTGCAGTAGTATCTCAACCGATTGCAGATTCTTTACTAGAATCACAAATAGAAACAGCAGAATCGGAAAGTGAAAGTGTAACTCAAAACTTTGGAGGCAACTTTGCTGGTGGACCAGGAGGAAGAGGTGATGCGAACCTTTCTCAAACTCAAGAGGTGAGCTATATTGATAGCGTAGGTGTAAGTTTGGATGTTACTATATTGCTACAAGTTGTAGGTGTAGGAATATTATTAACGATTATAGCGAGTAGTGTAGGGATTTTATCCGTACTTCGATATGAACCGCTAAAGATATTGAGTGATAGGTCATAGGAGGGGAAAATGAGCGTATTTAAGTTAGAGAATGTAGGATATAGTTATGACGGTAAAAAGTTTGTTGTGAATAATTGCAATTTTAATTTCGAAAAAGGGAATGTATATGCTATCGTAGGAAAATCGGGAGCGGGGAAGACGACGCTATTATCTATGCTTTCGGGGTTAACAAAGCCTACAGTAGGGAAAATATTTTACAATGATAGCGATATTACAGGAATGAATCAATACGATTATCGATCAAAGTATGTTGGTGTGATTTTTCAAGCGTACAATTTACTACCCAACCTTACTGCAGAAGAAAACGTAATTTTATCTATAGACATTAGTGGAAAACATATAAAAAATAAAAAAACTATTGCTAGAGAATTGCTAAAAAAGGTGGGACTTTCGGAAGAACTTCATCAGAGAAGAGTATTGAAATTATCTGGAGGAGAACAACAAAGAGTTGCGATAGCAAGAACGTTATCTTATGAACCGGATGTAATCTTAGCAGATGAACCAACGGGTAACCTCGATAAAGAAACGCAAGATAATATTATGAATATATTCTGTGAATTAGCGAGCGAACAAAATAAATGTATTATATTGGTAACGCATTCGGAAGCTGTAGCAAAGAGAGCTGATGTAAACTATACCATTTCAAAAAAATAGGAGAATATTAAGAAATCCATAGGGAAAAACCTATGGATTTTTTTAGTCCAGTTTACTAATATAATAATAAGAATTATTCTTATTTACGGAGGTGATGAAATGAAGCGTACTATCGCTATCTTATTAGTTAGTTTGTTACTGTTAACGAGTTGTTCTGTTGCATTAGAACAAGGAATCACAAGAGAGAGTTCACTTGCAGATCCATTACCAGAACAAAATTTGGATTTAGAACAAGTGACGAGGGATAAAGAATTGAAGACGATATATCTAGCAGGAGGATGTTTTTGGGGAGTGGAAGAATACTTTACTAGGATTGCAGGTGTCTACGACGTCACAGCAGGTTATGCGAATGGAAAGACAGAGGCTCCTAGTTATGAGGATGTCTTATATAGAGACACAGGACACGCAGAAGCAGTTAAGGTTGTATACGATGAAGATCAAGTGACACTTTCTGAATTGGTAGATTATTATTTTAAAATTGTAGATCCGACAAGCCTAAATAAACAAGGCAATGATGTAGGGACTCAATATAGAACAGGTATTTACTACATAGTAGAAGAAGAGGAACACATAATTGAAGGTAAGATTCAAAAACTTTCAGAAGAGATAGGGAAAGAAGTGGTAATTGAAGTGGAACCACTGGATAATTTTTATAAAGCAGAAGACTATCACCAAGATTATTTGGAAAAAAATCCAAATGGTTACTGCCACATTAACTTAAATGCCTTTGGTACTGTATCTGATATGATAGAATCAGCTGGATATATTAGACCTACAGAAGAGGAGTTACATAAAAGCTTGACAGAATCTCAATACCAGATAACACAAGAAGGTGGAACAGAACGAGCATTTACGAGTGAATATGATAAAAATTATGACATAGGAATTTATGTTGATATAGTCACTGGGGAACCTTTGTTTTCATCCTTGGATAAATATGACTCTGGAACTGGATGGCCTAGTTTTACAAAACCAATAGCTTTAGGAACAGTGAAAGAAGTCGGCGAAAAAGGTGTATTTACAGGTGGAATTGAGGTGAAAAGTAAAATTGGAGATTCTCACCTAGGGCATGTGTTTTCAGATGGTCCAAAAGATGAGGGCGGGTTGAGATATTGCATCAACGGAGACGCACTGCAATTTGTACCATATGAAGAATTGACCAATGAGGGGTATGGATACTTAAAACACTTATTTGAATATCAATAAACAAACTCAAAACTAACATGAAATATAGCCCTATCTCTAATAATTGAGATAGGGCTATATTTCATATAAGTCCAATTATTTGGAAATAAACAGAAAATAAAAACAATTACAATAAATTGATTGAAAACTAAGGATTTAAATGGTAGAATGAAGTGTAGTGTACTTGTATCGTTTCATGCAAAATGGAGGAATTTCATGAATGAGATTGAGATAAATGAAAAAGGAACAATTATAATAAATGCTAAGGTGACTAGAAGTGTATTGGCGAGTCACTTTCTTGTTAAAGAGAACATTCCCATATTATCAGAAGCTACAAAAAAGGTAATAGCTGCGGAAACTAAGAGTGAGAATGTTTTGAGTGATGATATCTGCGGAGGAGGAACAGTAGGATATCATATTTCAAGCCTTTTTGTGTTGAATGCAAAATTAGTATTTGAAGAGGGGAGGGAAGAGCACACAATTCCGATAGAATCATTTTTTAGGAGTAATGGAAAGGCAATACCGAAAAACAAGAGTATGCTAAAGGAAATAGTGATAGAAAGAGATGATTATATTGGTTTTGCAGGTCATTGCATTCATTATGATAACATGAGTCATGGAAAGGATATGGCAACTCTAGGATGTACTTGTCTTGTGAAATTGACAGAAGATAAGGAGTATTTAGAGGAGATTAGACTGGCCTATACGGTATCAGATCCACGACCGATTCGTTGCAATGAAATTGAGGAAGAAGTTCGAAATATGAAAGTTGGAAAAGAACTTCAAGATGTAGTTGGAAAAGGTGCACTAAGGGAGATAAATCCAAGAACGAGTTGGAGAGCAGTACGTGAATTTCGGTACCGATTGATTGAAGAACTAGCAAAAAAAACATTGGAGATTTCAATTTTAAAAAGTGGAGGTTTTATTTGATTTTTTATAAGGTTAGTGATAATATTAGATGAGTTAAGGCTAATGGGAATGAAATAATTAAATTTGAGCGAGGCATACATGAGCGATTTGAAGATAAAACAATGGAGTTATGAAGAAAATGATTTGAAAGTGATAGACACATTTTTCGAAGGTTTCGACATGGATCGTCTTAAAAGAGTTTCTTTTGTTGGAGTGAATCAGAATATAGAGGCTATGTATCAATTTGCATGTGAAGCAATAAAAAGAAAAAAACAAGTAGTGATTACAACTCAGGTTGAACAAGAGTATGGAGTGAAGATGGATAATGTCCATTTGATTGAAATAGAAAATTGGAATCAACTAAAGAAAAGTGAATTGATTCAAGGAATTAACCTAATAGGAAAGCCAGCGAAAGATGGAATACTTACAGCACCAAAAGGAGTGATTCCGGATGATATAGCAGATATTGTTTTAGTTCAGACTGATGAGACTAAAGGTTATGGAGTGAAAGTGTTGAGAGAAGAAGAGCCAAGTGTTGATGATGCTTCTGATATGGTGGTTGTATGTTTAGGAGTCGATGCAGTGGGGAAAACTTTCAAAGAAGGGTGTTACCAATTCGAGACACAAGGAAATTGGCTTAGAAGAGACAAAGAAGATGTGCTTACCGAAGAAGATATGATGCTCATGATTGTAGATAATAGGGGATATCGAAAAGTTCTTAGTTATAAAGATGGTATTCAATATCGAGTAATGCTGAGAGTGACCAATGAAAAATACTGTGAATACGCAAAAAAAGTGATACAAAGAATACCAGCATTTATGAGAGACGAATGCATAGTGTTTGAAGAAAAAAATAGGGGTATTAACTGATATGATTCAAAGAAGAGACAATAAGGTATATGATTATTCTCACAATTTTGAAAATAAAAGAGTGATTGTAAAAGATGCACAAGATTCTGCGACTTTAATCGATGCAAGAATTACAACGCATAATAAACAGTATCATACGGTAGAGATTCCGGTATCAGATAGTGTGAAAAAAATGCTTCCTGCAAAGGTTATACTAATCATTTTGTTGAAAGATAGCATCATACATTATTACGGAACTGTGAGACCGACGCTAGCAATGGGGCAAGTCGAAGTGGCATTATACAGGGGAAGCGAAAAAGAAGATAGAAAACACAAAAGGTATAATCTGATGGTGAATGGAGTGGTTGATGCCATGATTATTGAAGGTCAGACCATTACTTTGAGTAAAGCGATAGCAACAACTGTGATCAATATTAGCAGAGGGGGCGTTTTAGTTCGAGCTGAAAGTTCATCCTTTCTAGTTGGGGCGATTCTAAGACTAAAGATTAATATGAATGATGAAGAAGAAACTTTGCTTTTTTGTAGAGTAGTGCGAATGAATGAACTTACTACGACAGAAGCAGAATTTGGATGTCAATTAGAAAATATAGAAGTATAGGTACAAAGATGAAAGAGTTATTACCAATTTCAGCGGATTATCTCTATGCAGGGATGAAGGTGGAAGATGATATATACAATTACAATGGGAAAGTAATTTTAGTACCCAAAGGTGAAATTCTGGGTGAAAACAAATTACTGAAACTGATAAAATTCAATTCTGGTAAACGCAATATCAGCGTAAAAAAACGAACATTCGAACAATTGATTGAGCATAAGAAGAAAGAAGAGTCTACAGAGCAAAAAGAGTTAGAAGCAAAAGTAGGATATAAGAAGGTAACGAATTCGATGGAATCCTACCTTAATAGTGCAAAATATACAGGAAAAATTGAAAGCAAAGAAGTGTTGACTATCAAGGAAGAAATTGCAAATCAAATTGAACATATTGATATCAACTGTATTGTTCAATGTATCTACGCACCGAGGCAGATGGATGAATACCTTCAAAAACATAGTGTGAATGTAAGTTTACTGAATGGATTAATTGGGAAATGGATGGGATTATCGGGAGTTCAAGTTTCGGAACTTATTATGGCAGGAGTGGTTCATGATGTTGGAAAAACTCAAGTGCCAGCAGAGGTATTAGATTTACCGAGAAGATTAACAGCGGAAGAGTTTGCAATTGTTAAAAAACACCCGGAGTATTCCTACGAGTTATTACAACAGACAAGTGTTTGTACAGAAAAAATCATGCTTGCTGTGAAGTATCATCATGAGCGATTTGATGGTAGTGGATATCCGGCGGGATTGCGAGGAGAGGAAACACCATTATATGCACGAATTACAGCGGTGTCTGATGTGTATGATGCGTTAGTGTCCAAACGCAGTTATAAAGAAGAGCGAAATCCTCTTAATGTGATGAATATGCTATATAAAAATGAGTCTATGGGGCTAGATGTAACAATATCTAATTTGTTGGTGCAACGTTTATTAGCAGAATACATTGGACGAGAGGTCGTGATGAGCGATGCTACTGAAGGTAGAATTGTACAAGTATTACCAAACGATTTGGAACATCCTATTATTGATATAGATGGTGTGCTAAGACAGGCTACAGATGAATGGAAGTGCGAGCGGTTACTGACACATATGTAGTTGAGGAGGCGAAAATGGAATTTATAAATGAGATATTTAAAAAAATAAGAGGACTTATTATTTTTACAGCAGTAATTGTTTTAGTTTTTTGGAATCCAGAAATTGCGATTTCAATGGTGTCTAATGCATTTGGAGTGGTGTTACCCTTCATTATTGGTGGAGCAATTGCATTCGTGTTGAATGTACCGATGAGTTTTATTGAAGAGAGGATTTTCTCGGATAAAGTGGTAGCTAAAAGACCAAGATTAGAAAAAGCAGGAAGACCACTTTCCTTGTTTTTAGTAATTATAGTTTTGACAAGTATTTTGCTAGTTGTACTTTTTGTGCTGATTCCACAACTGATAACCTCTACAAACTCATTGTTAGAGAGTGCTCAAGTTTTTTTAGTTGATGTGGAAAAATATGCAGCAGAAGTATTTAATAATAATAAACAAGTAGAAGAGTTCTTGAAAGGATTAGAGATTAACGAAGCTGCAATTATGAATTATGCAGTCAATTTTTTACAAAGCGGTGTAGGTAATGTGTTTGATACAACATTGTCAGCTGCAATGGGATTTTTTTCAGCTATTACAACTGGTTTTATTGCATTTGTATTTGCAGTTTACATTCTGCTTCAAAAAGAAATGTTAGCGATTCATTGCAAAAAAGTACTTTACGCGTTTATACCAGAAAATAGAGCAGGAGCAGTAAAAGAGATTGCAGCCTTGACCTATCGAACATTTGCGAACTTTTTGGCTGGACAATGTTTGGAAGCAGTTATTTTAGGGTCAATGTTTGTTATAGTATTGACCATATTTGGAATACCGTTTGCGTTGCTTATCGGGATTGTAATTGCAATTACAGCCTTGATTCCGATGTTTGGAGCATTTATCGGATGCTTTATAGGAGCTTTTTTTATCTTTATTGAAAATCCAGCACAGGCACTAGTTTTCATAATTATATTCTTAGTTCTTCAGCAAGTGGAAGGAAATCTAGTTTATCCTCATGTTGTAGGAAATTCAGTAGGTTTACCATCGATTTGGGTTTTAGTGGCAGTGAGTATAGGGGGAACTTTGATGGGAGTTGTCGGCATGTTGATTTTTATCCCGATAACTTCAGTGGTATATACTTTGTTTCGAGAAGTTGTGTATTTGAAATTAAAGAAAAACAAAATCGATCCAAAAGATATTGAAGTAAATAAATTGTAATAAATAACCCCGAGTAATATGCTCGGGGTTATTTGTTATCCTTTCAAAATATCAAGTGCTTCTTGGCGATAACAATCCATTAAATAAGGTATGCCGGTTACTTTTGCACATTCTTCAGTAAGTGACATTAGCTCTCGACGAGTGATAGTATCTACTTTAAATCTTCGAGAACCAGCCATGAGTTGCTGAAGTCCTACTTTGATTTTATCAGAATAACTATAGATTCCAATAGCACCAAGTGGGACATTATGAATTTCCTCTGAGCCAACGATAGCCTTAACTTGTTCGTAGTTTACGAAGATTTCCTCCTTTGTATGTCCAAATTCTGATACTGTCTTTGGTAAAGTACAATCTTTCATCCATTGATCAATGTTCTTACCTACCATACCTGGTATCATAAGAGCGCGCCCCATACAGACAGCTTTTGTATATGGTGAGCCAAGAGCCAATGCCTTATATACGCCATCTTCAGAACTAAATCCACCTGCAAAAGCTAAGTCAGGAACTCGTTCCCCTTGCTGCGCTAGAATGTTCGCAAATTCATAGGCTGCACTGTGTAGGTAAATGGATGGGATTCCCCATTCTTCCATCATTCTCCAAGGACTCATGCCTGTTCCACCTGGAGCACCGTCAATAGTCAAAAGATCGATTTTAGCTTTCGAACTATATTTGATTGCCATTGCCAGTTCCTTTAAAGAGTAGGCACCAGTTTTAAGTGTGATTCGTTTGTATCCTAATTTACGTAATCGCTCTACTTCTTGCATGAATCCTTCTTCAGTCACAAAGCCAAGACGGCTATGACGTTCAAATTCATGAATTGCACCGGAATGAAATGCAGCTTGATTAACTGGATCTGAAGGATCGGGTGTGACAATGTATCCCCGTTTTTGTAATTCAAGTGCACGCTCTAAGCTTGTAACTTTAATTTCCCCACCAATGCATTTTGCACCTTGCCCCCACTTTAATTCAATGGTTTCAATGTTATGCTTTTCGATGATGTATTCAGCCACTCCTAGTTTTGTATCCTCAACGTTCATCTGAATGAGAATCTCTCCAAATCCTCGGTGGTATTTTTTGTATGAATTAATACGGCGATCCATGTCTGGAGCTTTTATTACCGTATTGTCGCTGTTTAATTCTAATTCTGGGTCGATTCCGCATACGTTTTCACCACAGACAATGGTAACACCTGCGATAGCTGCACCCATAGCAAAATGATCCCAATTTTTGCGCGCAATCTCAGTGGAACCAAGAGCACCAGTAAAAATTGGCACTTCCATTTTTACTTTTCGATCCCATCCGTAAGAAGTTTCTGTACTAACTACTGGAAATCTAGCAGTGTCAGGACTGGGATTATCCAACCCTTTTGCGCCAACTGCGTAACCTTGAATATTAAGGTGAGAATAGTCCACAGGATAATCTTTATCTGCGCCTGCAGTGACATCGCCAAATGGTCCAGGGTAAATTAATTCCCTTCCACGAAAAGTAGCTTTAAATACTTCGCAGTTTCCTTTGCAACCATCGATACAACGAGAACATAAACCGCTACAAGGAACTACACTTTTGGAACGATTAAATGATTGTGTAGCATCATTTCTGTTTGGAACACTCAAATTCATAGATAAACCCTCCTATTGTCTGATAATTATTTACTTAAAAAGTATATCATAAAAAATTTATGAAAACAAATGAAAAAAATAAGAGATTTATAGCATAATTGATGAAAATTTGTTACAATCAAAAGAATGAGAGATAGGAGGCGCTATATATGGGGAAGTATATTATGGCACTTGATTC
>CAYJGW010000016.1:0-38420 GCA_964369425.1 uncultured Lachnospiraceae bacterium | reverse complement strand
ACGTCAAAGTTTTGTGATGAACTAAAAGCAAGAAATTTATCTGAGATGTTTAAGCAAAAGACAGGTCTTGTACCAGATGCCTATTTTTCTGCAACTAAATTAAAATGGATTTTAGATAATGTAGAAGGTGCAAAAGAAGAGGCATTAGCTGGGAATCTTTTGTTTGGTACGATTGATACTTGGATTATATGGAAATTGACAAAAGGTAGTGTGCATGTTACGGATTATTCCAATGCATCTAGAACATTATTGTTTAATATTAACGAACTGAAATGGGATGAAGAATTGTTGGAATTGTTTGCAATCCCAAAATCGGTATTACCTGAAGTGAAACCGTCTAGTTGTGTCTATGGTTTAACAGAGGCAAAATATTTTGGTGCTCCGATACAGATAGGGGGAGCAGCGGGTGATCAGCAAGCAGCTCTTTTTGGTCAGACATGCTTTCAACGAGGAGAAATGAAAAATACGTATGGGACAGGTTGTTTTTTACTGATGAACATAGGAGAAGAACCACACTATAGTAAAGATGGTTTAGTGACTACCGTTGCTTGGGGAGTAGATGGTAAAGTGTTCTATGCTCTGGAAGGGTCTATTTTCGTGGCAGGTGCGGCGATACAATGGTTACGCGATGAATTGCATATTATAGACTCTGCTGTAGATACAGAATATATGGCAAAAAAAGTAAAAGATACAAATGGTTGTTATTTTGTCCCAGCACTGACAGGATTAGGCGCACCACATTGGGATCAATATGCGCGTGGGACAATAGTTGGGTTGACAAGAGGCGTGAATAAGTATCACATTATACGTGCTACGCTAGAGTCAATGGCATATCAAGTGAATGATATCATTGATGCGATGGAAGCAGAGATGATGATTGACGTAAAAACACTAAAAGTAGATGGAGGTGCAAGTGGTAATAATCTTTTAATGCAGATGCAATCAGATATTAGTGATATAGAAGTACATAGACCGACGTGTGTAGAAACAACTGCGATGGGAGCCGCCTATTTAGCAGGTTTGGCAGTTGGTTATTGGAAGAATCAAGAGGAGATACTTGAAAATTGGAGTGAAGACGGGAAATTTAGTCCCAAAATGGATATAGAGGAAAGACAGATAAAATTAAAAAAATGGAAAAAAGCGATTGATTGTGCGTTAGGATGGGAATTGTAAATCAAAAGAGGATTTACTATGAGAAAAAATTGTGATAGAATAGATACAGTGTGTAAAGAGAATAAGGAGTTGTAACGTATGAAAAGAATATTGTTAAAATTAAGTGGCGAAGCACTTGCAGGAGATAAAAAAATGGGATTTGACGAAGCGACTTGCATAAAAGTTGCTAAGCAAGTAAAGCAATTAGTGGATAAAGGTTACGAAATTTCAGTTGTTACGGGTGGTGGTAACTTTTGGAGAGGGAGAACGAGTGAAACAATAGATCGTACAAAAGCAGATCAAATAGGGATGTTAGCGACAGTGATGAACTGTATTTATGTTTCTGATATCTTTAGACATGTAGGAATGAAGACAGAAGTATTTACACCATTTGTTTGTGGATCATTTACATCATTATTTTCAAAAGACAGTGCCTTAGCAGCGATGAAAAAGGGAAAAGTAGTCTTTTTTGCAGGCGGCACAGGACACCCATATTTTTCGACAGATACAGGTGCAGTGCTTAGAGCGATTGAAATTGACGCAGATGCTATGTTACTTGCAAAAGCAATAGATGGAATCTATGACAGTGACCCAAAAGTAAATTCAGAGGCGAAAAAATACGATGAGATTTCAATTCAAGAAATCATTGAACAAAAGTTAGCTGCTGTAGATTTAACCGCATCTATTTTATGCTTAGAAAATAAAATGCCAATGTTAGTGTTTGGTCTTAATGAAGAGAATAGTATTGTGAATACGATGAGTGGAAGTTTTACAGGAACGAAAGTGACTGTTTAGAGAAAAGAGAGGAGAAGAATTATAATGAAAGAACAATTAGTGAAATTTAATCAAAAAATGGAAAAGTCAGTAGAAAGTCTAAATGGTGAATTGTCATCGATAAGAGCAGGGCGTGCGAATCCACATGTTTTGGATAAAATCATGGTAGATTATTATGGTGTGCCTACTCCGATTCAACAGCTTGCTAACGTGTCAGTGCCAGAGGCGAGAATGATACAAATCCAACCTTGGGAAGCTCCGATTGTAAAAGATATAGAAAGAGCGATTATGGTATCAGATTTAGGTATTAATCCAACAAATGATGGGAAATTGATTCGTCTCGTTTTTCCAGAATTGACAGAAGAGCGAAGAAAAGAAATTGCAAAAGATGTTAAGAAAAAAGGAGAGCAAGCAAAAGTTGCAATCCGTAACATCAGAAGAGATGGTAATGATGCTTTTAAGAAGCTAAAAGGAACTGAGATTTCTGAAGATGAGATTAAAGACTTAGAGCAAGAGTTGCAAAAATTAACGGATAAATACATCAAAGAGATTGATAGTGCGGTTGATGCTAAGACTAAGGAAGTAATGACTGTGTAAAGTAAGGAACGAATTGTTCTTGTTTTGTATATGTGTTGTCAAAAAAAGGGAGATGAGTGATATCATCCCTTTTTCTGATGTAAGCACAAAACAAGTTAGGAGGAAATGAAATGAGAATACCACGACATGTGGCTATCATATTGGATGGCAATGGGAGATGGGCGAAAAGTAAAGGAATGCCTCGCACATTTGGACATTCGCAAGGGAGTAAAAATGTCGAAAGGATTTGTGAGGATGCGTATAAACTTGGAGTAAAGTATCTTACCGTATATGCATTTTCTACAGAAAATTGGAAACGCTCTAAAGCAGAAGTAGAAGCACTGATGACATTATTAAGAGGATATATGAAGACGTGTTTGAAAACTGCAGAGAAAAACAAAATTCGTGTTAGAGTGATTGGGGATAAAACTAAGTTGGCAAAGGATATTCGAGAGCGTATTCATGAATTAGAGGTTGCGACGAAAAACAATGATGGTTTACAATTTCAAATTGCTATTAATTATGGTGGAAGAGATGAAATTCGACGTGCAGTGACAAAGATAGCAGACGATTGTGAGAAGGGGCTGATAAAGCATCAAGATATCACAGAGGAGCGAATTGAAACATATTTAGATACTAGTGGTATCCCAGATCCCGAACTTTTGATTCGAACAAGTGGTGAGTTGAGATTATCTAATTTCTTACTTTGGCAATTAGCATATACAGAGTTTTATATTACGGATGTACATTGGCCAGATTTTACTGTAGAGGATTTGAAAAAGGCCATTGATAAATACAACCAACGTGATAGAAGATTTGGTGGTGTGAAGGAGGAGTAAAATGTTTATACAGCGCTTATTGAGTGGAATTGTTCTATTGCTAGTCATTATAGCAAGTGGTGTGTCAGGTGGAAGTATATTGTTCTCGTTTTGTCTCATTATTTCACTAATTGGAGTGAGTGAGTTATACAAAATCAAAAAGATAGAGAAGTGTTTGCTAGGTATGATAGGGTATATAGGAGTGATTGCGTATTATGCACTACTATATTGGGAAATGAAGGAATATACTGTGTTATGTATCTTAGTCACATTAGTTACTATATTAGTATGTTACGTATTTTCTTTTCCGAAGTTCAACTCTGAACAAGTGATGCTTAGTGTATTTGGTATCATCTATGTAGCGATAACCCTATCCTATATCTATCAAGTGAGAGAGATACCGGAAGTAGGAAGTCATTTAATTTGGTTGATTTTTATCAGTTCCTGGGGCTGTGATACCTGTGCGTATTGTGTAGGTGTTTTATTTGGAAAGCATAAGATGGCACCCATACTTAGTCCGAAAAAATCAATTGAAGGCGCGATTGGTGGAGCAGTTGGCGCAGGGCTTTTAGGGTATGGGTATGGTTTATGTGTAAATCATTTTATGGGAGGTGCAATATCTCCTCTTACTTATGCAGGAATATGTGTGGTAGGTGGTCTGTGTTCCATGATTGGAGACCTAGCAGCATCAGGTATAAAAAGAGACAATGAAGTGAAAGATTACGGAACCTTGATACCAGGTCATGGCGGCATATTAGATCGTTTTGATAGCGTAATTTTTACAGCACCGATTATTTATTATTTATCAAGTCTATAAACAAAAGAATAGTTGAAAGGAGTACAAGATGAAAAAAGTTGCGATACTAGGATCCACTGGATCGATTGGAACACAAACTTTAGAGGTGATAGCAGCACAAGATGATATTGTAGTGAAGGCGATTTCTGCTAAAAGTAATATAAGATTATTAGAAGAACAAGCCAGAAAATTCCATCCTGATTTGATAGCGGTATGGGAAGAAGAACAAGCGCATGTGTTAAGAGAAAAGATTGCAGACTTAGGAATTGAAGTAGTGAGTGGTATGGATGGATTGATTCAAGTTGCAACACTTGAGGATGTAGATGTGGTTGTAACAGCAGTCGTTGGAATGATAGGGATTCAACCAACTATTGCAGCAATAGAGTGCGGAAAAGATATTGCACTAGCAAACAAAGAAACCCTTGTAACTGCAGGACACATCATTATGCCGTTAGCGAAGGAAAAGGGGGTTTCGATTATTCCGGTAGATAGTGAGCATAGTGCAATTTTCCAATGTTTGCAAGGGAATGATGCGAAGGAGATTTATAAGGTTATTATTACAGCATCTGGGGGACCTTTTAGAGGGAAAACAAAAGAAGAATTGCAAGAGGTGAAACTAGAAGATGCTCTGAAACACCCTAATTGGGAAATGGGGCAAAAGATTACAATTGATTCTTCGACGTTGATTAATAAAGGATTAGAAGTAATAGAAGCGAAATGGTTATTTGGAGTAGAGATGGAGCAAATTCAAGTGGTGATACAACCACAAAGTATTATTCATTCTATGGTGGAATTTGAAGATGGTTCCGTTTTAGCGCAACTTGGAACTCCGGATATGAAACTGCCGATACAGTATGCGCTATGCTATCCAGAACACCGATTTTTAGCAGGGGATCGATTGGATTTTAGAAAACTTTCAAATATTATATTTGAAGAGCCAGATATGAAGACCTTCCAAGGTCTACAATTAGCGTATATCGCTGGGAAATTGGGGCATTCTATGCCAACAGTCTACAATGCAGCAAATGAAAAGGCAGTAGAAAAATTTTTGAGAAAAGAAATTTCCTATTTACAAATTACAGAGATTGTAGGAAGTTGCATGAAAAATCATAGTATTGTATTAAATCCAACTGTGGATCAAATACTAGAAATAGAAAGCAATGTGCATAATCAGATAGAGAGCAGGTGGTAAAGTGGCTGGTATTATTTTAGCCTTAATATTATTTAGTGTGATAGTAATCATACACGAGTTTGGACACTTTTTCTTGGCTAAGAAAAATGGAATAGAAGTGTTTGAATTTTCTCTGGGAATGGGACCAACTATCATAAGCAAGGAAATAAAAGGAACAAAATTTTCACTAAAAGTATTTCCAATTGGTGGTGCTTGTATGATGGGAGAAGATGGTGAAGATGAAGATGAGATCAAGGGGAATTTTAATGAAAAATCAGTGTGGGCGAGAATGTCCGTTATTCTTGCTGGACCTATCTTTAATTTTATTTTAGCTTATGTGGTTTCAGTGATTATGGTTGCATGGAGTGGATATTCTCCAACTATCATAGGAGAGGTTGGAGAAAATTCACCAGCTCAAGAAGCAGGATTAGAGGCAGGAGATGAAATTATCAAAATGGGTGGCGAACGTACCTTGGTATGGAGTGAAGTAGCCATGTATAATCAGATGCATCAAGGTGAAGAAGTAGAAGTTACTTATGAAAGGGGTGGAGAACGATATACAACGATTGTCGTACCAGCGTATGATGAAGAGTTAGAAATATACCGGTTGTTTATTACAAGTATCGGCAATCAAAAAGCTAATATAGTAGATGCTCTAGAGTATGGAGCATATAATGTGGTATATGTAATAGAATCTGTAATTGATGCATTAGGGCAATTGGTAACAGGGGGACTTTCTTTAGATGCGGTTGGTGGTCCAGTTATGATTGTGACTGCGGTAGGTGACAATTATGAGGCAGTTTCTGAATATGGTTTTGAGGCAATCGTGTTTGATATGATGAGTTGGATTGTATTGTTATCGGCTAATCTAGGTGTGATGAACCTCTTGCCACTACCAGCATTAGACGGTGGTAGGTTTATCTTTTTGCTGATTGAAGCAGTTCGTGGAAAAAGAATGCCTCCTGAAAAAGAAGGAATGGTTCACATCATAGGCTTTGCATTATTGATGGTGCTAACAGTGGTGGTTTTATTTAATGATATTTCAAGGTTAATAGGTTAAAAATGACTCATAAAAATCAGCAAGTGAAAAAAATAGCAGTAGCTCTAAGCGGAGGTGTAGATAGTGCAACCTCTGCTTATCTTTTGAAAGAGAAAGGGTATGATGTCTTTGGCATAACCATGAAAATTTTTAATGATTCAGAGATAAAAGATGCACAAAAAGTTGCCAGTATATTAGGGATTAAACATTATGTAGTGGATTATTCTACCTGTTTTAAAGCAGAAATTATCGATAAATTTATCGAACGATATCTAAACGGAGAAACACCAAATCCATGCATTATGTGTAATATCAGACTTAAATATGGTAAATTATTGCTAGATGCATTAGAATTAGGCGCAGATGCAATTGCCTTTGGTCATTACGCAGATATCTCTTATTCAAAAGAAGATAATCAGTATCATTTATCGAAAGCAAATGCTAGAAAAAAAGACCAGTCATACGTCTTGTATCATTTAAAACAACATCAATTAGAACGAGTGCTTCTTCCGCTAAATACATTTGAAAGCAAAGAAAGCGTAAGGGAAATACTAGGCAAAGAAGGAATTAAGATAGCTAGTAAAAAAGATAGTGTGGGGATTTGTTTTACGAAAGGGAAATCACTCTACGATTTCATTGTTGAGTATAAGCGTAATATAGATTTTAGTGGAGACTTTGTGGATGAACAAGGCAATGTTTTGGGACAGCATAAAGGTTTGTTTTGTTATACAATCGGCCAAAAAAGAGGCTTACACTTATCAGTGAAAGATACATATTTTGTGTCAGGAATCCATGCGAAAAGAAACGAAGTATTACTTACTAAAAATGAGCAGGATTTGTATAAGAATGAAATTAAAATAAAAGAATTAACGTTTACTCAGGAGAAATATTGGAACGATGACAAAGTCAGAGTGGTGACGAAAATTTGTCAATGGGGATACGAACTGCCTTCTATTCTATATGTGAAAACTACTGGCATATCAATACTGGTGTTTGATGAACCAGTAAGAGGACCAACAAAAGGACAAAGTGCAGTATTCTATAAGGGAGACGAAGTAATCGGAGGCGGAATTATTCTATAATGAAAGTGATGAAAACGATATGAAACAGAAGATGACAGCAGAACAAAAGCGAAATAGAATGTTAGAGACACCGGTTCAAAAACTGATAGTGTCTTTAGCAATACCCACAATGATTAGCATGCTAGTATCCTCTATTTACAATATGGCTGATACTTACTTTGTAAGCCAGATAGGTACAAGTGCTTCTGGAGCAGTGGGGATTATTTTTTCTGTCATGGCGATTCTACAAGCAATTAGCTTTACTTTTGGAATGGGTAGTGGCAATCAAATAGCCATTGCATTAGGTAAGAAAGAAGAAGAGAGAGCGAATCGACTAGCAGCAACCTCGTTTTACTCAGTATTTATAATTGGTGTTATGATTGCTGTACTCGGGAATATTTTTGTAGAAGAGTTGGTGTATTTACTTGGTTCTACAGAGACAATTGCACCGTATGCTATGATTTATGCAAGATATATTGTAACTGCTGCACCCTTTATGATGGCATCTCTTGCGATGAACAATCTACTTAGAGGACAAGGTAGTGCAATGTATGGGATGATAGGTATCACTGTAGGTAGTGTGTTAAATATGGTTCTCGATCCTGTATTTATTAATATATTCAATATGGGGATTGGAGGAGCGGGGCTTGCAACTATGGTAAGTCAAATCATAGGTTTCGTGATCTTGCTCTATCTATGCAATACTAAAAAAGACAATATTTCTATTAGGTTAAAATATTTTAAGCCTGATTTTGCAATGTATAGATCAATACTTTATGTCGGATCCCCGTCCCTTTGTAGGCAAGGATTGCAAAGTGTATCGTCAATATTTTTGAATTATGCGGCTGCACCTTATGGAGATGCAGCAATTGCTGCCTTGTCAATTGTATCGAGAGTGATGATGTTTATCAATTCAGCATTGATTGGGTTTGGGCAAGGTTTCCAACCAGTTTGTGGCTATAATTTTGGCGCAAAAAGAAATGATAGAGTATTGAAATCATTTTGGTTTTGTGTAAAAGTAGGAACAGTGGCTCTTTCTTTGTTTGGTTTATTCGGGTGGCTTTTTGCGACAGATATTATTACGATTTTTAGAAATGATGATTTAGAAGTTATTAGAATCGGTAGTAAGGCATTTCGGTTACAATTAATACTTCTGCCAATCCAGACTTGGATTATTATGATTAATATGTTAACGCAATCTATTGGTTACGGAATTCGAGCATCTATAGTAGCAATGAGTAGACAAGGTATCTTTTTTATTCCACTTGTATGGATATTGCCACGATTATTAGGAGAAGAAGGCTTGTATTATATTCAACCATTATCTGATGTGTGTAGTTTAATATTGTCTACAATAATTGTGATTGGAATCATAAAGGAATTAAATGACAGAAAATGTAGATAGTTGCATATTGCTGGTAAAAATGTTATGATTGCAAAGATATCGATTGAGATCAAATACAAGATACGACATGAGGAAGGTTATTTATGGAGAAGAAGGGGTATTTGAAAAAAATTGCTAGAATGGTAAATGTGGTAGTTATTATAGCGATTTACACAATGAACTATGCCGTTCTTTGGTATAATTTTTATAACGAGTCAATGGATGAACCTTTACAATTTGTAAGGAGAGGTCATTGGTTAATCATCTTGTTATATATTGTGTTATTATATATATGTTTAGTGCTGTTTGGTGCACTCAAAATTGGATACCTAAAGCCAGGAGAATTGGTTTATGCACAGATTCTTGCTATTATAAGTGTAAATGCATTAACATATATAGAAATTTGCTTGATTAGTAGGCGGATAGTAGAAGTGGGTCCCATAGCAATATTAGTTTTTGTAGATTTATTCATAGGGATTATGTGGACAATCTACGCAACAGCAATTAATCACAGATTAAATGTTCCTAAAAAACTGTTGATGGTATATGGTAGTAAATTAGCAAATGAATTATTGTTTAAAATGAGTGCTAGATACGATAGGTATAAAATTTGTCAAGCTTTAAATGTATCTACAGATTTGGGGGAGATATTAGAGACTAGCATGAAATATGATGGAGTGATTATTTGTGACGTTCCAGCGCAAATAAGAAATGATATCTTGAAATTTTGCTACGAACAAAAGAAAAGAGCATATGTAACACCAAAAATTTCTGATATCATCGTAAGAAGTGCATCCAATATTGAGTTATTTGACACTCCTATTTTATATTGTGAAAATAATACATTGGGGTTGCGACAGAGATTTGTAAAACGTATTTTAGATATTGTAATTTCTTTACTTGCGATTATATTCTTCTCACCGATGATGTTAGTGATAGCGATTGCTATTAAATTAGAGGATAGAGGACCGATCTTTTTTAAACAAGATAGAGCGACAATTGACGAAAAGGAATTTGAAATCTATAAGTTTAGAAGTATGATAGTAGATGCGGAAAAAGATAATAAAGTTATTCCAGCAACAGATAAAGATCCAAGAATTACGAAGGTGGGAAATATTATTCGTTTTATCCGTATGGATGAATTACCACAATTATTCAATATCTTAAAAGGAGATATGAGTGTAGTCGGTCCAAGACCAGAACGCTTAGAGCATGTAGAGGAATATACAAAGACAATTCCAGAATTTAAATATCGACTACGAGTAAAGGGTGGATTGACGGGATATGCTCAGATATATGGAAAGTACAACACAACGGCATATGACAAATTACGATTAGATTTGATGTATATTCAAAATTACTCGATACTTTTAGATATTCGCTTGATTATTGCGACGGTTAAAATTTTATTCGTGAAAGAGAGTACGGAAGGATTTAAACTAGAAGAGGAAGAGTAAATTAAAAACCACCAGCTTGCTGGTGGTTTTTTCGAAGTAATAGTTGTATAATTGTTGAAAGAAAACAAGGGAATGGTGTATACTATCTCCTAGAGAAAGGTAGAGAGTAAATGAAAAATAAAATAGTATTAATAGATGGACATAGCATTTTAAATCGCGCATTTTATGGAGTGCCAGATTTAACAAATGCAGAGGGTCTTCACACGAATGCGATTTATGGTTTTTT
Organism: uncultured Lachnospiraceae bacterium; assembly: GCA_964369425.1. Taxonomy (GTDB): domain Bacteria; phylum Bacillota; class Clostridia; order Lachnospirales; family Lachnospiraceae; genus CAUPWF01. The sequence goes on along the minus strand of CAYJGW010000016.1, from coordinate 27,966 downwards.
GAATATCGTATTTAAAATTTTAGATGAGGAGAAACCGCAGTATTTGACAATTGTATTTGATGCTCCGGTAAAGACATTTCGTCATGAAATGTTTCCAGAATACAAAGGAACTAGAAAATCCATGCCAGATGAATTGCGCGAGCAAGTACCAGTGATTAAAGAAGTATTGCAAGCGATGGATGTTTTAGTGATAGAAAAACCAGGTGTAGAAGCAGATGATGTTCTTGGAACTTTGAGCAGAAATGGCGAAGAACTTGACTTGCAAGTAGTGATTATTTCGGGGGATAGGGATTTATTGCAATTAGCAACGAAAGATACAAAAATCAGGATTCCAAAGACAAAGCAAGGACGAACAGAGATAGAAGACTATTTAGAAGCAGATGTAGTCGAACGATACCAGGTGACGCCGACAGAGTTTATCGATGTGAAAGCATTGATGGGAGATGCATCAGATAATATTCCGGGTGTACCAAGTATTGGAGAGAAGACTGCAACTAAGATTATAGTAGAATATCACTCTATCGAGGAAGCGTACAAGCATGTAACAGAACTGAAACCACCAAGAGCTAGCAAAGCGATGAGTGAACATTATTCTCTTGCACAGATTAGTAAGCGGTTGGCAACAATCGATACAAATGTGGATTTGAATTGGTCTGTTGATGAGGCAGTGCTTAAAGAGATGTATACAGAAAAGGCCTATGAGTGGTTTCAAAAACTAGAATTTAAAAACTTTTTAAACCGTTTTGAAACAACGACTTCATATGAAAGTATTGAAGAAAAATTTAAAGAGGCTAAAGAGAAAGAAGCAATTGTTAAAGTGCTTGAATCTGCTGCAAATAGTGATTGTATAGGAGTGGCACTTGTAAAAGATGACAAAGAAGTATTACCGCTATTTCAAAATAGTATGGGGTATTCAGGTTTGGCTATTGCTGTGAAGGACTCTGTATTTCTTTTAAGAGAAGGTGACCTAACGATAGAGGAAATTTTTAGGGTTTTTAATGAAAAATTATCAAATGCTCCTTTGATTTGTGGGTTTGAATTGAAAGATAAACTGTCTTATTTGGAGTTGAAAAAAGAAAATGCGTATGATGGTACAATTGCAGCATATCTTCTGAATCCATTGAAAAATGATTATACATTTAAAGATGTAGCGAACCAATATCTAAATATTATGGTGGATGAAAAGCTAGATGCTTATAAACTAGGGTGTTACGAGGCGTATGTAGCAAAAGAGTGTGCTCCAATTTTACGAAAAGAACTCGAAAATCAAGAAATGAAATCTCTCTTCCATGAGATTGAGATGCCATTGATGTTTGTGTTACATGAGATGGAGACAGTAGGAATTAAGGTTGAAAAGAATGAATTGAAAATTTACGGAGATGGATTGAAAGACAAAATAGCATACTTAGAAGAGACAATCTACAATCTTGCGAATACAACTTTTAACATTAATTCACCGAAACAATTAGGGCAAGTGCTATTTGAGGAATTAGGACTACCTCATGGTAAAAAAACAAAGACAGGGTATTCAACATCTGCTGAGGTGTTAGAAAAATTAGCGGGAGAATATCCAATTGTTAATCATATATTGGAATATAGACAATTGGCAAAATTAAAATCTACGTATGCAGATGGTTTGGCTAATTACATCAGTGAAGATGGTCGGATTCATGGGAAGTTTAATCAGACGATAACAGCGACAGGAAGATTAAGTAGTGCAGAACCAAATCTGCAAAATATTCCAATTCGAATGGAACAGGGGCGTTTGATACGTAAAGTATTTGTGCCACAAGAAGGATATGTCTTTGTAGATGCGGATTACTCCCAAATCGAACTGAGAATCCTAGCACATGCATCTGGTGATGAAAAATTAATTGAAGCATATAGAATGGCTTCCGATATTCATAAAATTACTGCTTCACAAGTGTTTCATGTTCCTTTCGAGGAGGTAAGTGATTTACAGAGACGAAATGCAAAAGCAGTAAATTTTGGAATTGTCTATGGCATCAGTTCTTTTGGCTTGAGCCAAGACTTGAGTATTACTAGAAAAGAAGCTAGTGAGTATATAAAACGTTATTTTGATACCTATCCGTCTATAAAAGAATATTTGGATAGGCTTGTAAGCGAAGGGAAAGAAAAGGGATATGTGACGACAATGTTTGGGAGAAGACGTCCAGTGCCTGAATTAAACTCTTCTAATTTCATGCAAAGAAATTTCGGGGAACGAGTAGCGATGAATGCACCAATTCAAGGTGGAGCAGCAGATATTATTAAAATTGCGATGATTCATGTTAGTGATGCATTAAAAGAAAATAACTTGAAATCTAGACTGGTTCTTCAAGTGCATGATGAACTATTAATAGAGACTCATAAAGACGAAATACAAGTTGTAGAAAAAATATTAAAAAAAGAAATGGAAGATGCAGCAAAATTGCTTGTAAAATTAGAAATTGACATGCATCGTGGAAAGAATTGGTATGAAGCAAAATAAGTGGAAAGTAGTAGGTGTTACTGGAGGAATAGGAAGTGGAAAAAGCCTTGTGCTTAACATACTACAAGAGTATAAAGGAGTTGTTATATGTAAAGCTGATGAAGTAGCAAGAGAATTACAGAAAAAGGGAAATCCTTGCTACGAGGCGATTCTAACTCTTTTTGGGGAAGAGATTTTAGCTCCATCAGGAGAAATAGATCGAAAAAAGTTAGGTGAAATTGTATTTTCTGATACGCATGCATTGCAACAACTCAATCAGGCTGTCCATCCATTAGTAAAAGAGCAGATTATAGTGCAAATGCAAAAATTAGATAACGAAGTGAAGGTGTTTGTGATTGAAGCAGCGTTGTTGATAGAAGATGACTACCAATCACTCTGTGATGAATTATGGTATGTTTACGCAGATGATGAGAATCGCTATACGAGAGTGAGAAAAAGCCGAGAAATGACAAGAGAAAACTTTGATAAAGTGAAGAGTAACCAATTGAGTCATGAAAACTTTTTGAAAGAATGCGATGTTGTTATTCACAATAATGGAACGATAGGAATGCTTGAATTGAATGTGAAAAATGCTTATAAAAAGCTGGTAGGAGAAATACATGAAAATATGTAGTATAGCAAGTGGAAGTAGCGGTAATTGCATCTATATCGGAAGTGAAGAATATCACATCTTAATTGACGCAGGAATCAGCAAGAAGAGAATAGAAGAGGGATTGGCGAAAATCGGTGTAGAACCAGAACAGTTAGATGGGATTTTTATTACACATGAACACAGCGACCACATTAGCGGGATTGGAGTGTTTTCGAGAAAATATAAGAAACCCGTATTTGGGACAAAAGGTACACTAAAAGGTGTTGCTGAATATAAAAATCTAGGGAAAATGCCAGTGGGGCTCTATCACGAGGTGGAGATACATCAAGTGATCACTTTAGGCGATTTAGAAGTGGAAGCGTTCCGGATTTCTCACGATGCGAATCAACCCTCAGGTTTTAAAATCACTTGTGGGAAAAAGAGTATGGCTATAGCGACAGATTTAGGTTGTTATGACCAATATACAATAGATAAGCTTGGAATGTTAACAGGAATCTTATTAGAGGCCAATCACGATACATATATGTTAGAGGTAGGGAATTATCCATATTATCTAAAGAAAAGAGTGTTGAGTACAGAAGGGCATTTATCAAATGAATTGTCAGGAAAACTATTGTGTGATATACTGCATAAAGATTTAAAGGTTGTAATACTAGGGCATCTTAGTAAAGAAAATAATTATGAAGAACTCGCATATGAGACAGTGAAACTAGAAGTTAATATGAGCGAAATACCATTCAATACGACAGATTTTGAAATGGTTGTAGCAAAGAGAGATGAGGTTTCAGACATAATAGAATTGTAACTGGAGGGTAAAAGGATGATAGTAAGAACAGGTATTGTTGCAGATAGTAATTGCGGAATAAGGGCGGAAGAGGCTGAAAAACTAGGAGTGCATATTCTACCCATGCCATTTTTTGTGAATGAAATGTTATTTTTTGAAGGAGTTACTCTTTCGGAAGATGATTTTTATAACTATCTTGATAAGGGGGCGGATATTTCAACATCTCAGCCATCACCAGGTGATGTAATGGAGTTTTGGGATAAGTTGTTAAAAGAATATGATGAACTGCTAGTTATTCCTATGTCCAGTAGTTTGAGTAGCACTTGTGAGACGGCAATGATGCTTTCAAAAGAATATAACGGAAAAGTAGTTGTGACAGATAACAAAACGATATCAGTAACGCAAAGACAGGCGATTTTTAATGCGTTAAAATTGCGAGATGAAGGAAAAAATGCATCAGACATAAAAGAAGCGCTTGAATTTAATCGCAAAATGACAAACATATATATTATGGTTGATACCTTGAAATATTTAAAAAAAGGTGGTCGTGTGACTCCAGCTGCTGCAACGATAGGGGCAGTCTTAAATATCAAACCTGTTTTATGTTTAGAGACAGAAAAGTTAGATTCCTTTGCTAAAGCAAGAGGAGGAAAACAAGCTAGAAAAATCATGTTAGATGCAATGGAAAAGGATTTACAGGAAAAGTTTAAAGGGGAAACTATGAATATATTTATAGCCCATACCTGTGAAAGTTCCGTTGTAAAAAAATGGGTAGAGGAAGTAGAAAAGCGCTTCCCAGACCATCGGATCAAGTGCGATTCACTGTCTCTTAGTATCGCTTGCCATGTAGGTCCGGGAAGTTTGGCAATTGCTTGTGCTAAACCATTGTAATAGATTGCTCGTATTCGTGAATAAACCGAGTGTTATAACGATTGGTTATGACGCTTTCGTAAAGATTGGCTGCATAGATATCCTGCTCTAACATCAAGTTTCCGGCTTGGTTTAAGGTGGATTTTGTGGCCAATTTTGTGATGATTGGTAATTTTGAATTCTTTTTTATGGTATTTAATACTTTCTTCTGATTTTTCTTGAAACCTAAAATTCGTATATAATGAACCAATTCCTTTTCTTTCGTTGACATTTTTTTGACATTTAAAAGAATGTGCAAAAGCGTACGTGATATTCGTGTATAGGTTGTATTCTTAGTTTTTAATAATTCACAAAACTGTTCATAGTTTTGAAAATTATTTAATTGATTTATAATCCTATTTGCTAAATCTTCGCTTACATCTTGATACTGCAATAGAGAACTTTTTGTTTCGTTCATCAGTTTGTGTTTTAAGATGAGGGATACATCATTAACATACACAGGAAATCGATGCAGATAGTTCTCACGAAAAATTTCAAAACACCAAGAAGGAACCTGAGAACGAATATGATTACTTAATCCAGATGAGTAAAGTAATGCAGAAGATTTTTCATTAGTTCCGACTTTTTGTCCACTGTATTCAAGTAAGTTTCGAATCGCTGTAGCTGAACTGTAGGTTTTACCTAAACCAGTGTCGTGATAGTGTGATTCTATTCTTGTGATGGTATATGGAGTGATTTTACTATTTAGCTTTATTAAAGCTTTCAGATACTCAATTCCTAAAATGTTATTGGGATCTTCTAAAAGTCTGGTACATTCATCATCAGAGAGAAACTGTGTTTGAATTGCTTTTTGACGAGCCAAAGGAAATGCGTAACCTTTACGCAAGTATTGCTGTAGGTTTTTTTGGAACACTTCAGGTTCGTTGACCAGGGTCTTTGCAATTTTTGACAGAGATTCAAGATTACCAGATTCACTACCAAAACAGATGGAATCAACGCAACCTAATGCGTCTAATAGAGCCACAGCACCAGTAGCGAAATACTCAGCGCTACTAGTTGCGTAGCAAACAGGAAGTTCGATTACTACAGCCGCACCAGCCTTAAGTGCCATCTCTGTGCGAAGGTGTTTTGGCATGATAGCTGGAGTACCTCGCTGTACGAAATTTCCACTCATTACGACGATAGCACAATCAGATTTAGTGATGCGAATCGCCTCCTTTATATGATATAGATGTCCATTATGAAATGGATTATATTCTACGATTAAACCTACAATTTTCATAAATTGCCCCCTTAATTAAACTAGTTGTCAAAATTATACAATAAAAATACGATTTTGGATAGAAGGATTTATGACTATTATTCTTGACAACAGCAATATAAAAAGTTAGTCTAAATCTTGAGAAGTAATCGATGGAGGTATATCGATGGAGAAAATGGTTGCAAACCTACTAGAACAGAGAAGATATCGTGATTTAAGAGAAATCTTGACATCTATGGAACCTATAGATGTAGCAGATTCATTGAAAGACGTAGATTATAAGGAATTGATTGCAATTTATCGTCTATTGCCAAAAGATGAAGCGGCTGAAACGTTTTCTCATATGAATAGTACGATGAAAAAAACGTTAATCAATGCTTTTACTGATCGCGAAATTCGAGAAGTGATTGATGAAATGTTTTTGGATGATACAGTAGATATGATTGAGGAACTTCCATCAAACGTGGTAGATAGGATATTAGCGGTAACGGATGTGAAGACAAGAACAGAGATCAATCAATTGTTGAATTATCCTGAAGACAGTGCAGGTTCCATTATGACGGTAGAGTATATTGGGTTGAAAAAGGACATGACTGTAAAATCTGCAATTAAGAAGATTAGAAAAATAGGGCTACAATCAGAGACGATTTACACTTGCTATGTGACAGAAAATAGAAAATTAGTGGGATATGTTGATATTAAAGATTTATTGACGAGTAGTGACAACAAAACAATAGATGAGATTATGAATCAAAATGTTATTTGTGTCAATACACACGAAGATCAAGAAGATGCAGTAAAGATAATTAATAAATATGGATTGATGGCATTACCTGTTGTCGATGAAACAATGTGTATTGTAGGTATCGTAACAGTAGATGATGCATTATTAGTACAGCAAGAAGAGAATACAGAAGATATTAGTAGGATGGCCGCGGTAGTACCAAGTGATGAAACCTACTTTGGAACTAGTGTGTTTCAGCATATCAAAAACAGAAGCACGTGGTTGCTGATTTTAATGCTTTCTTCTACTGTTACAGGACTTCTTATTGAGCATTATGAGATGCTGATAGCTGGAATGACAATATTGGTGTCATGTATACCTATGATTATGGGAACTGGAGGAAATTCAGGAGCACAAAGTTCTGCATTGATGATTCGAGGTATGGCGGTGGATGAAATTAAATTTTCTGATGTATTTCGTGTGATAACTAAGGAGTTTTCTATTGCGCTAATCGTAGGTAGTGTACTAGGAATTGCAAATGGAATCAGAGTCTGGATCATGTATGGCGACGTAAAAGTTGCATGTGTCATAGGGGTAACCTTGGTGTTGACTATTATCCTTGCAAAAATGGTAGGCTGTACTTTACCATTGTTAGCCAAAAGAATAAACTTAGATCCTGCCCTTATGGCGGCGCCATTAATCACAACGATTGTAGATACTAGTTCTATTTTTGTTTACTTTTTAGTGATTAGCCAAATGTATAATTTGTAGAGGAGAATTGTCATGAATGTTCAAGAAATCATGCGATTTATAACAAATAAAGAATATAAAGAACTAAAAAAATATATAAATGATATACATGCTGTTGATATTGCAAGTCTATTTGAAGAAATGGACGACAAGCAAGTACTCATTACATTTCGTCTTCTTGGAAAGGAACTAGCAGCTGAGACATTCACACATATGGATAATGACTCACGTGAAAAGTTGATAGGTGTACTCAATGAAGGAGAGATTCGAGAGGTAATGGAAGAAATTTTCCTAGATGATGCTGTCGATATTATAGAAGATTTGCCAGCTAATGTTGTAGATCGACTTTTAGCAAACACAGATGATGAAGTTCGGATTAGAATCAATGAATTACTCAATTATCCAGAAGATAGTGCCGGTTCCATTATGACAGTTGAGTATATAGGGTTAAGCAAGGAGATGACGGTTAAACAGGCAATCAAAAAAATCCGTCAGGTCGGAATTGCAAAAGAGACGATATATACTTGTTATGTAACGGAAAGGCGGCATTTACTAGGGTATATTGCATTAAAAGACCTTCTGGCTGCAAATAATGAGGCATTTGTAGAAGATATCATGGATGAAAACGTATTTTTTGTAAAAACATCAGATGATCAAGAAGATGTTGCAAAACTGACAAGAAAATATGGATTATTCACCGTTCCAGTTGTAGATGGAGAACACTGCTTGGTTGGAATTGTTACAGTAGATGATGCTATGATGGTAATTCAAGAGGAAATTACAGAAGATATTAATAAGATGGCGGCAATGCTACCACTAGAAGAGTCTTATTTTGAAACTAGTATTTGGCAACACGCCTTGAATCGTTTACCGTGGCTGCTGTTTTTGATGTTATCAGCAACTGTGACAGGATTGATATTAACAAGTTACGATGCGGTAATCAAAACAATTCCTATCGTTGTAGCTTTTGTACCTATGTTAATGGGAACAGGTGGAAATTGTGGGTCACAGACAGCCACATTGGTGATTCGAGGTCTAGCTGTTGATGAGATTCGTTTTAATGATTGGATGAAAATTTTATTTGTAGAAATCAGGGTTGCGATGGGAGTTAGCGCTTTTTTAGCTATTATAAATGGACTTCGTATTTATTGGATGTATGGAGATTTATGGCTAGCTTGTGTGCTTAGCACAACGTTGATAGCTACAATAATTATGTCGAAAATAATTGGATGCATGCTACCACTTGGTGCGGCGAAAATCAAATTAGATCCTGCGATTATGGCATCACCACTGATTACGACGATAGTAGACTCAGGATCGATATTAATCTATTTCGTGATTATAACAAGAAGTACTTCGATTTTTTAAGAGAAGTTGTGATAAAGTATCAAGGGGAGAAATTGTCAAGAAAATAACGAGATGTTTTTATTAAAAGACAATTTACCACTTGTGGGGGTATCCGCTATAGAGTATAATAACTCTATACGAGGTAGAGAAAGGAGTCCTAAAATGGGATTTATTGATGACATTAAAGCGAGAGCAAAAAGTTGTGTAAAAACAATTGTATTAGCAGAAAGTGAAGATGAAAGAACATATCAAGCTGCAGAAGTGATTTTGAAAGAAGGAATTGCTAAGATATACCTGATAGGTAGTGAAGAAGAGGTTGCTAAATTTAGCGAGAAATACGATGTGAGTGGAGCAACTGTTATTGATCCAAAGACATATGAAAAAACAGAAAGTTATGTAGATGCTTTGGTAGAAATTAGAAAAGCAAAAGGTATGACAAAGGAGCAAGCAACAGAGCTGTTGAATACAAACTACTTGTATTACGGCGTAATGATGGTAAAGCAAGGAGATGCAGATGGAATGGTTTCAGGAGCCTGTCATTCGACAGCAGACGTACTTCGTCCAAGTTTGCAAATCCTGAAAACAAAACCAGGTACTAAGTTAGTATCATCTTTCTTTGCAATGGAAGTACCAGACTGTGATATGGGAGAAAATGGATTTTTTGTATTCTCAGATTGTGGACTAGAGCAAAATCCTGATGCAGAGAAACTTGCAGCAATTGCAGGTTCAGCAGCGGAATCATTTAGAGTGTTGGCACAAGCTGAACCAAAAGTAGCGATGCTTTCCCACTCATCTATGGGAAGTGCAAAGCACCCTGATGTAGATAAAGTAGTAGAAGCTACACGTATTGCAAAAGAATTATATCCAGAGTTAGCAATAGACGGCGAGTTACAATTAGATGCGGCAATTGTGCCAGAAATTGGGAAGTCAAAAGCACCAAATAGTAAAGTTGCAGGCGAAGCAAACGTATTAGTTTTCCCAGATTTAGATGCTGGAAACATTGGTTATAAGCTAGTACAAAGATTGGCGAAAGCAGAAGCTTACGGACCAATTACTCAGGGAATTGCAAAGCCGGTAAATGATTTGTCACGCGGATGTAATTCTGATGATATTGTAGGTGCAGTTGCAATCACAGCAGTACAAGCACAACTGTAATAAAAAAAGAAAAAAGTTAGACTTATAATTTGAGGAGAGAAAAAATGAATATTTTAGTAATTAACTGTGGTAGTTCATCACTTAAGTTTCAATTAATTAATTCAGCTACTGAGAATGTGCTAGCAAAGGGAATCTGTGAAAGAATAGGGATTGATGGCCAGTTCGTTTATCAACCAGAAGGTGGCGATAAGATAAAAGTTGGAAAAGAAATGCCTACTCATAAGCAAGCGATTCAAGAAGTGTTGGATGCACTAGTATCTAAAGAACATGGAGTGATTGCTTCATTGGATGAGATTGGAGCTGTCGGACATCGTGTAGTTCATGGTGGAGAGAAATTCACTGATTCTGTAGTGATTACAGATGATGTAATTGCAAATGTTGAAGCTTGTAATGATTTAGCACCACTTCATAATCCAGCCAACATTATCGGAATCAACGCGTGTAAAGAATTAATGCCAAATGTTACAATGGTAGGTGTATTTGATACTGCATTCCACCAAACAATGCCAAGCGAAGCTTATATGTACGGTCTTCCATATGAGTACTATGAGAAATACGGTGTAAGAAAATATGGTTTCCATGGGACAAGTCACAGTTTTGTATCTAAGAGAGTTTGTGAATTCTTAGGACAAGATTTAGAATCGACAAAGACAATCGTTTGCCACTTAGGTAATGGTTCAAGTGTATGTGCCGTTGATGGTGGAAAATCAGTTGATACTTCTATGGGACTTACACCATTAGAAGGGGTAGCGATGGGAACTCGCTCGGGAGATATCGATCCTTCAATCATTGAGTTCTTGATGAAAAAAGAAAATACAGATATCCAAGGTGTAATGGAAATTCTTAACAAAAAATCAGGAGTTTATGGTGTTTCTGGATTTATTTCAAGCGATTTTAGAGATTTGACTGATGAATATCATGCTGGAAATAAAATGGCAGCTCTAGCATTTGATGTATTCTCTTATAGAGTGGCTAAAGTGATTGGAAGTTATGTAGCAGCTATGAATGGTGTAGATAATATCGTATTTACAGCAGGTGTAGGAGAAAATGATGAATTAGTACGTGAAAAAGTATCGTATTATTTGAAGTATTTAGGTGTTGAGATTGATAAAGAAATCAATGACAACGGAAGAGGGAAAGAGATTGTGATTTCTAAGCCTGGTTCTAAAGTAACTGTAGCGATTGTGCCAACTAATGAAGAACTAGCAATTGCAAGAGAAACAGCTAGACTTGTAAAATAGTAAAAAAACAATTGACAAACGCTAGAATCGTGTTATAATACTTTAGGTGTGAATAGGAGTGTTTTATGGTTATAAATTTACTAAATCTAATAGCAAAAGATGATGCTGACAAAAATTTTTTGGTGGGTCATGAAGCAAATGAGATATTTGTAGGTGCTGATAAGTACAAAGTGTTGAATTCAAATGAGTTCACCTTATATGTGCATCATTATAAAAACCACGAAATATCAATAAAAGGCGAGTGCGAAGTCGAATTAGAATTCTTTTGTGATAGGTGTTTGGTACCTGTTGCGAAGTGTGTCACGATTCTGTTAGAGAAAGAGATAAATTTAGATGCTGAATTAGAAGACGACTACACAATAGAACATAGTAATTATATCGACGGATATAATCTAGACATAGACAAATTGCTCTATAATGAGATTTTGATAGGATGGCCGATGAAGGTTCTATGTGATGCAGACTGTAAAGGTGTGTGTGGCATATGTGGTCAAAACCTAAACAAGGGAGTTTGTGACTGTGAAGATACAAATCTTGACCCTAGAATGTCAGTTATCCGTGATGTTTATAAGAATTTTAAGGAGGTGTAATCTATGTCAATCTGTCCAAAAAATAAATCTTCTAAAGCAAGAAGAGATAAGAGAAGAGCTAACTGGAAAATGAGTGCTCCAAACTTAACAAAATGTAGCAAATGTGGAGAATTAATGATGCCACACAGAGTTTGTAAAGCTTGTGGAAGCTACAACAAAAAAGAGATTGTTGCTCAAGCATAATTAGAGCGAATTAAAAAAAACACAGGATGTTATCCTGTGTTTTTTTTGTTGTGAGCTATTTCGCTTGCATTTTATATAGAAGTCTAGTAAAATTGTGTTGAGTAATTCTAGGAGGTAGAAATGTGTCTGAGTATACAACAATAGCTGTAGATGCTATGGGGGGAGATAATGCACCTTATGAATTAGTAAAAGGGGCGATAGAGGCAGTGAATACATCTGCTGATATTAAAATCGTGTTGCTAGGTAAAGAAGATGTTGTGAAAGAAGAATTGTCTAAGTACGAATATGATAAAGCGAGAGTGGAGATTATTCACACTTCTGAGGTGATAGAAACTGCTGAGCCTCCAGTTGCAGCAATTCGCAGTAAGAAAGATTCCTCTATAGTGGTAGGAATGAAGATGTTAAAAGAAAATACAGTACATGGTTTTGTATCCGCTGGAAGCACAGGTGCTGTACTAGTTGGTGGACAAGCAATTGTGGGAAGAATTAAAGGAGTGGAGAGGCCTGCACTTCCGATTTTATTACCTACCAAAAAAGGTGCGACACTATTGATTGACTGTGGTGCAAATGTGGATGCAAGATCGTCTCACTTAGTACAATTTGCTAAGATGGGTAGTATTTATATGGAAAGTTTGCTCGGCATAAAAAGTCCCAAAGTGGGGATTGTGAATAATGGTGCAGAAGAAGAAAAAGGAAATGCTTTAGTTAAAGAAACTTTCCCATTGTTGAAGTTATGTGATAATATTAATTTTATCGGAAGCGTGGAAGGGAAAGATATTCCAGCAGGGACAGCGGATGTTGTGGTCTGCGAAGCTTTTGTAGGAAACTGTATTTTGAAGACGTACGAAGGTGTTGGAACACTATTAATTGAAATGATTAAAGAAGGTATGATGAGCACTTTTAGAAGTAAAATAGGTGCACTACTTGTTAAACCTGCACTTAAAAAGACATTGAAAACTTTTGACATTAGCGAACATGGTGGAGCACCACTTCTTGGACTAAAAGGAATGATTGTTAAAAGCCATGGAAGTTCAATGTCTGCGGAAGTTAAGAACTCAGTAATACAATGTGCTACACTTCGTAAGCAAGAAATTATGAAAAAAATACAAGAAAATATATAATTTAGGAGGTCGTTATGGAATTTGAAAAATTACAAGATATTATTGTGGATGTGTTAAATGTGGAAAAGAATGATATTAAAATGGATACTACATTTGTAGATGAATTAGGTGCAGATTCACTAGATATTTTTCAAATCATTACAGGGATTGAGGATGAATTTGATATTGAGATATCAACTGAGGACGCAGAAAAGATCGTTACAGTATCAGATGCGATTGAAAAAATTAAAAATGCAATAAACTAAGATTGATAAGTATAAGAAATTATACTTATCATAAAGATAGAAAAGCCCTAAGGGGCTTTTCTATCTTTATGATAAGTGGGTTGCAAGGGTTAAAGAAAGGTATATAATGAGTAATTTAGTGCAGTTAGAAGATAATATAGGATATAAATTTAAGAATAATGATTTGTTAGACAGGTCATTGATGCATACTTCCTATACAAACGAAATAGGAATTGAAAAAAAAGGATCAAATCAACGCTTGGAGTTTTTAGGCGATGCAGTGTTAGAGTTGACAACAAGAGAATTTTTCTATCATGAAAATCCAGAAATGTCGGAAGGTGAAATGTCGAAGAGTAGAGCGAGCGTGGTGTGCGAACAGTCACTTGCAGCTTGTGCAAGAACGATAGATCTTGGCTCCTTTTTAATGCTTGGGAAAGGGGAAGAGCAAATGGGGGGACGCACAAGAGAGTCGATTCTTTCAGACGCCTTTGAAGCATTGATAGGTGCGATGTACCTAGATGGCGGTTTTTTGAATACAAAGAATTTTATTCATCGATTTGTATTGAATGATTTAGAAGAAAAAAAATTATTTTACGATAGTAAAACAGTACTACAAGAAATGGTACAAGCAAAATATACAGAAAAAATAAGCTATGTTTTAATTGGTGAGTCGGGTCCAGACCATGATAAAATGTTTGATGTAGAAGTCCATTTGGGGAAATGCGCATTAGGTAAAGGGAAAGGTAAGACAAAGAAAGCTGCAGAACAAAAAGCTGCATATGTAGCCATCAAAGAATTGAAAGGTTCCAATCATTCTTTAATTGCACCTAATCATGACAAAAGAACAGGGATGTAAAAAAATATGTATTTGAAAAGTATAGAAGTACAAGGATTTAAATCATTTGCAAATAAGATAACCTTTGATTTTCATGAAGGTATTACAGGTATTGTAGGACCAAATGGTAGTGGGAAAAGCAATGTAGCTGATGCGGTTCGTTGGGTTTTGGGAGAGCAGCGCGCAAAACAATTGCGTGGTGGCTCCATGCAAGATGTTATTTTTTCGGGAACAGAACTTAGAAAAGCATTAAGTTATGCCTATGTGGCGATTACATTGGATAATAGTGGCAAGGAGTTACCAGTTGAGTACGAAGAGGTTACGGTGGCTCGGAGGCTATATCGTTCAGGAGAGAGTGAATATTCGATAAATGGAACACATTGTAGGTTGAAAGATGTAAATGAGTTGTTTTATGATACAGGAATTGGAAAAGAAGGGTATTCGATTATTGGACAAGGTCAGATTGACCAGATTTTAAGTGGTAGACCTGAAGAGAGACGAGAACTTTTTGATGAAGCCGCTGGGATTGTCAAGTATAAAAAGAGAAAAAATCTGTCTCTTAAAAAATTGGAAACAGAGAAACAAAATCTAGTCAGAGTAAATGATATATTGAGTGAGATTGAAAAGCAGATTACACCGCTAGAAAAACAATCAAATATTGCAAAAGAATATTTAAAAAAGAGGGATGAACTGCGAAAATTTGATATCAATATGTTTTTGCTAGAAACCACTAGAATTAAAAACGAGATTACAGAATTGGAAAAAAAGATAGAGAACGCTAATTTTGAATTACAAGAAATGCAAACAAAGTATGAATCTCATAAAGAGGAGTATACGTTAGCAGAAGAAGAGTTAGAACTTTTAGACGAATCTCTTGAGCGTGCAAAGGGACAGTTGAATAAGACTCACTTGCTAAAACAACAGTTAGAGGGGAAAATTAATGTCCTAAGAGAACAAATTAACACTCTGACAACGAGTGACGAGCATATGAAAGGTCGTTCATCTGTGATACAAGAGGAAATAAAGCTACGAACGGATAACTTGACCTTGCTCAATGAAGAGATAAAAGACTTAAAATTAATGCAGACAGAGGAAAGTGGTGAGAAAGGTACAATTAGTGAACAGTTAAGAACCGTTCAAGAATCGATTGAATCTACGAATCATAGCATTGAAACAGGGAAAGAGGAGATTATTTCTATTCTCAATTCAAGAGGGACAACTAGAACGAATGTACAAAAATATGAGATGATGTTAGAACAGAATCGCTCGAGAAAAGAGATTTTAAATCAGCGTTTTAAAGAATTGGATCAAATCAACTCTGAGCTAAATCAAGAAAAGATTGGGATGGAGAAGCAAAAAAATGCTATTCATACCAAAAGTCAAATTTTCTTCTCAACAATAAAAAGTGTAGAAGATGAAATTAGAAAAGTGCAAGATCAAATATCACGAAGATCTAATGACCTACAAATCGCTCAAAAAACATATCATAGAGAGAGTTCACGTCTAGAATCACTTAAAAACATTACAGAACGATATGATGGATATGGCAACAGTATTCGAAGAGTGATGGAAAAGAAAGATGAAATCAGAGGCTTGCTAGGCGTCGTTGCTGATATTGTTAAGACCGAGAAAAAATATGAAATCGCAGTGGAGACAGCATTAGGAGGAAGTATTCAAAATATTGTAACGGATTCAGAAGAGACTGCAAAGAAAATGATTGAGTACTTAAAACGAAATAAGTTTGGAAGAGCTACTTTCTTACCTTTAACTACAGTAAGAGGCGGAAAAGGAATTCATGCGCCAGAAGCACTGAAAGAAGAAGGTGTAGTTGGTCTAGCTAGTGAGTTAGTTAGTGTAGATGAAAAATTCCGCTCCCTTTCAGAGAGTATTCTCGGAAGGACGATTGTTGTTGAACAGATAGATTATGGGATTAAGTTGGCGAAAAAATATCGCCAATCACTTAGAATAGTTACTTTAGAGGGAGAAGTGTTAAATCCAGGAGGGGCAATGACAGGAGGAGCATTTAAAAACTCAAGTAATTTGCTTAGTAGACGACGTGAAATTGAAGAATTAGAAGAGTCCGTAAAATTACTTCGCATTGATATGAAAACAAATGCAAAAACCCTTGAAGAAGAAAAAAATAATCGTACAAAGATGTATACTCAACTAGATGAGGCGAAAAAAGAGTACCAAGGAATAACTGTAGAGTTAAATACGATTAGCTTGAATTTAGAGCAGGTTTTAGAGAAAATATCAGCAAGCCAAGAACGACATCAAAGAACCAAAAATGAAGTCGCTGAAATTGAAATTCAGATTCAGGGCATAGAAAAGAGTAGAGATCAAATTACAGGTGAATTGTCAGATTCAGAAAAAAATGAAGCGTCGCTTTCTAAAAATATTGAAGAAAAGCAAAAAGAGTTATTATTACTAAGGGAAGAAGAGCAAAAGATTCAATCCAAGATAGATCAAATTCAGTTGCGATTGGTTAGCAGCAAGCAACAGTTAGCGTTTAAAGAAGAAACTCTAGAACGTCTAAGTGCTGAAATTCGTCAATTTGAAGCAGAATTAAAGAATTTGGAAGAAAGTTCAAGTGAGAGTGGCAAAGAAATTCTTCAAAAAGAGAAGGAAATCGGAGAACTTGAAAAAACGATTGAAGATTCAAAAGAATTATTTTTAGAGCTAGAAAAAGAGGTGCGGGTTAATACTGAAAATAAAACAGAACTTGTGAAAAAGCACAAGATAATTCTTACACAAAGAGAAGAGTTGTCAAAGAATATGGCAGAACTCGATAAAGAAATTTACAGATTGAATAATCGTAGAGACGGTCAAGAAGAGTCCCTTGAAAAAAGCATTCACTATATGTGGGAAGAATATGAGTTGACATATAACCACGCATTAGAGTTAAAAGATCCAGAACTAGTAGATTTATCTTATATAAAATCTCAGACACAAGTGTTAAAAGGAGAGATTAAATCTCTTGGATCAGTAAATGTTAATGCCATTGAAGATTTCAAGAATATGTCTGAAAGGTATATTTTCTTAAAAACTCAAAGGGATGATTTGTTAGAGGCAGAAGCAACATTGATTCAAATTATTGAAGAGTTAGATATTGCAATGAGAGAACAGTTTCAGACCCAATTTGCATTGATCCGCTCGGAATATGATAAAGTATTCAAACAACTCTTTGGTGGTGGAAAAGGTACATTAGAAATCAATGAAGATGAAGATATTTTAGAAGCAGGAATTAAAATTATAGCGCAACCACCTGGGAAGAAATTACAAAACATGATGCAATTATCTGGTGGAGAAAAAGCACTTACAGCAATTTCATTGCTGTTTGCCATTCAAAATCTAAAACCATCTCCATTCTGTTTGCTAGATGAAATTGAAGCGGCATTGGATGATTCTAACGTAGTTCGATTTGCACAGTATTTGCATAAACTTACAAAGCATACGCAATTTATCGTAATTACTCATCGAAGAGGTACTATGACTAGCTCGGATCGGTTATATGGAATCACGATGCAAGAAAAAGGAGTATCTACTCTAGTGTCCGTTGATTTACTTGAAAATGAAATAAAATAAGAGGTGAGAACATGGCAATTAACTTATTCCAAAAATTGGTGTCAGGTCTAACAAAGACACGAAACAACATTGTTTCAGGAATGAATAGCATTTTTTCTGGATTTACTCATATAGATGAGGAATTCTATGAAGAATTAGAAGAAATATTAATTATGGGTGATATCGGAGTGAAAGCAACGATGGATATCATTGAGAATTTAAAAGCGGAAGTTAAAAAAAGAGGAATTAAAGAACCAGAAGACTGCAGGCAGATTGTGATCGATAGCATAAAAGAGCAAATGGATGTAGGTGAAACAGCATATGAATTTGAGACTAGAAAGTCAGTTGTGTTAGTAGTAGGAGTCAATGGAGTAGGAAAGACTACTACTGTCGGCAAACTTGCAGGGAAATTCAAAGGTGAAGGAAAGAAAGTGATTTTAGCTGCTGCTGATACTTTTCGAGCTGCTGCTGGAGAGCAATTGGCCGAATGGGCTAATCGAGCAAATGTTGAATTGATTGGAGGTCAAGAGGGTTCTGACCCAGCTTCGGTGATATACGATGCAGTACAAGCATCTATTTCACGAAAAGCAGATATTTTACTGTGTGACACAGCTGGTAGACTGCACAATAAGAAAAACTTAATGGAAGAGTTGCGAAAGATCAGTAAAATATTAGAACGAGATTTTCAAGATGCACACAAAGAGACACTGGTAGTTCTTGATGCAACTACAGGACAAAATGCACTGGCACAAGCAAGAGAATTTAATGAAATTGCTGAAATCAGTGGTGTGATTTTGACAAAGATGGACGGGACTGCAAAAGGTGGAATAGCGGTAGCGATTCAAGCTGAATTAGGGGTACCGGTAAAGTATATTGGAATTGGAGAAAGCATAAATGATTTGGAGAAGTTTCAATCAGATGAGTTTGTGAATGCGCTCTTTTACACAGAAGAATAGGGGGAGATTATGCTAACATTAGAAAAATTTGAAGAAGCGTCTGAAATCGTGCAAAAGATAACGAATCGGACAAAGCTAATACACAGTGAATACTACAGTAATACTACAGGAGCTAAAGTATACTTAAAACCTGAAAATATGCAATATACAGGTGCATATAAAGTACGAGGGGCATATTACAAGATTAGTACAATGACAGAAGAAGAACGCAAAAAAGGATTAATTGCAGCATCAGCTGGAAACCATGCGCAAGGAGTTGCTTATGCCGCTAAGGCTTATGGTTGTAAAGCGACAATTGTAATGCCTACTGTGACACCACTAATTAAAGTAAATCGAACCAAAAGTTATGGTGCAGATGTTATTTTACATGGTGATGTATACGACGATGCATGTAAGAAAGCGATTGAACTTTCACAAGAGCAAGGACTTACCTTTGTTCACCCTTTTGATGATTTAGATATTGCAACAGGGCAAGGAACGATTACAATGGAAATTATTCAAGAGCTACCAACAGTAGATTATATCTTAGTTCCAATTGGTGGTGGTGGACTCATTACAGGTGTAGCTACACTTGCAAAGATGTTAAACCCAAAAATCAAAGTAATCGGTGTAGAACCGCAAGAGGCAGCGAGTATGAAAGCTTCTTTAGAAGCAGGAGAAATTATCACACTTGACTCTGCGAATACAATTGCAGATGGTACTGCTGTAAAAACAGTGGGAACAAAGAATTTTTCGTATGTACAAGAACATGTAGATCGCATAGTGACAGTAGCGGATGATGAATTGATCGAAGCATTTTTGGATATGGTCGAAAATCATAAAATGGTTGTTGAAAATAGTGGGCTATTGTCAGTGGCAGCGTTAAAACATTTGGATATCAAAGGGAAAAAAGTAGTATCTATCTTAAGTGGTGGAAATATGGATGTCATCACGATGTCCTCTATCGTGCAGCATGGATTAATTCAAAGAGATCGCATATTTTCTGTTTCGGTCTTATTGCCAGATAAACCAGGGGAACTAGTGAAAGTTGCATCGACAATTGCAAATGAGCAAGGAAATGTAATCAAACTTGATCACAATCAGTTTGTTAACATAAATAGAAATACAGCAGTAGAACTGCGAATAACGTTGGAAGCATTTGGAACGGAACACAAACACCAAATTTTGAAGGCATTAAATGATGCCGGATATAAACCAAAAGAAATTCGCGCAAAATTATAAGATGAGTAGATTGAAGGAGGACAAGATGAGTAGAATTAAAATGGTAAATCCAATCGTAGAGATGGATGGAGATGAAATGACAAGAATTTTGTGGAAGATGATAAAGGATGAATTGCTAGAGCCTTATGTTGAGTTGAATACAGAATATTATGATTTGGGGTTAGAGTATAGAAATGAGACAGATGATCAAGTTACTATTGATTCTGCAGAAGCGACAAAAAAACATAAAGTAGCTGTAAAATGTGCAACTATTACACCAAATGCGGCTAGAATGGATGAATACGACTTAAAAGAGATGTGGAAAAGTCCAAATGGAACAATTCGTGCAATCTTAGATGGAACTGTATTTCGTGCACCGATTGTAGTAAAAGGCATTGAACCTTGTGTGAAAAACTGGAAAAAACCGATTACAATTGCACGTCACGCTTATGGCGATGTCTACAAAGGGACAGAAATGAAGATTCCAAGTGCAGGTAAGGTGGAATTACTTTATACAACAGAAGATGGTGTGGAGACTAAATCTTTAGTGCATGATTTTAAAGGCTCTGGAATTGTACAAGGAGTACATAACCTAGATTCTTCTATTGATAGTTTTGCTAGAAGTTGCTTTACTTATGCACTAGATACAAAACAAGATCTTTGGTTCGCGACCAAAGATACAATTTCAAAACAGTATGATCACCACTTTAAAGATAGATTCCAAGAAATCTATGATGAAGAATTCGATGCGCTATTTAAAGCAGCAGGAATAGAGTATTTCTATACATTGATTGATGACGCTGTAGCTAGAGTGATGAAATCTGAAGGAGGATATATCTGGGCTTGCAAAAATTACGATGGAGATGTAATGAGTGATATGGTATCTTCTGCATTTGGCTCATTAGCAATGATGACATCGGTATTAGTTTCTCCAGAAGGGTTCTATGAATATGAAGCAGCTCATGGTACAGTACAAAGACATTACTACAAGCATTTAAAAGGAGAAGAGACTTCTACAAATTCGGTTGCAACTATCTTTGCTTGGACTGGAGCTTTGAGAAAAAGAGGAGAGTTGGATAATTCAAATGAGTTGATGGAATTTGCAGATCGATTGGAAAAAGCAACAATCGACACCATTGAATCAGGGAAGATGACGAAAGATTTGGCTCTGATTACATCAATTGAAAATCCAACAGTGTTAAATAGTGAAGGATTTATAAAAGCGATTCGCGAATTGTTGTAAAAGAAAATATTACAATAAAAGCACCCTGTTTCTCGGTTAGTACTATCACCTTGAAACAGGGTGCTTTTAATCAATTTTTTATTAATCGTATTTTATGTCAGTTGATTTAATAACAATGCAATAGAGGACTCTAGATTTTCATTTTTTACAAACACAGTAGTCGGTGTTTCTAA
The DNA here is from genome assembly GCA_964369425.1 of uncultured Lachnospiraceae bacterium. Lineage (GTDB taxonomy): Bacteria > Bacillota > Clostridia > Lachnospirales > Lachnospiraceae > CAUPWF01. Next base: position 6,662 of record CAYJGW010000016.1, on the reverse strand, counting down.
GTGGGTAGTAGTGAAATTCCATATAGATTTAATCCCACTTTTGACGAGTAAGTCAGTTACTATCTGTGCTTCAGCAGGTGGAACAGTTAATATGGCAATTTTAATATGCATTCGCATACATAAATTTGGGAGCATTTGCAGTGGAAGTATATGAATACCACAATTGGTAGTACCAAGCTTTTTTTCATCGGTATCAAATCCTGAAATGATGTGAATACCAGAAGTGCGAAATCCAGAATAAGATAGTAAGGCGGTACCCATTTTACCGACTCCAATCAAAATAGCATCGTGGATATTATTGTATCCTAGAGCATCTTCAATATCTTTAATCAGTTGCTTTATCTCAAATCCTTTTTTGGGTCTACCATTACAGCTAATCGATGATAAATCTTTTCGAACTTGGATCTCGCTCAGTGATAGTTCAGAAGCTATTTTACCTGCTGAAATATATTCTGAATCAATAATGTCAAGTTGTTTAATATAGTTGAGATAAAGTGGTAAGCGTCGTAATGTTGGTTGGGGAAGTGATTTTATCATAATATTTTTACCTCGCAGAAGAAACTAGCTTGTCGTAAGCAATTCTCTTTGTTCCATCAGCAACATATATGATGCCACATTTTTGAAAGCCACTTTTCACAATTAAGTGTTGCATAGTATGATTGTCAGGGTGAGTATCGATGCGTAGATAATTACATTGTTTATTGCAGAATTCTAAGCAATCTTGAAAAACACCTTTTACAAGTCCGTTACTTGCAACACGATGTATTACACCATAGGTTAGGGAATAATTCCACTTTCCATCCTCGATATAAGCATAGGTTGGATCCTCGCCGATAGCAAGAACAAACACTGCATAAATTTCTGTGTTTTCAACCATTACAAACAGTTGCTTCTTATGGATATCAAGCTCTAATAAATCAACATTAGGATAGGATGGATTCCATTGTTTTGAATTACCAGTATTTATCATATAGTTTCTTGCGATATTGTATATGGCAAGAATAGATTTTAAATCGTCATAGGTTGCTAATCGTATCATGAAGTTCTCCTTAGTTGTGATTAATCTAGGTGCATGATTTTATGAAATTGTTGTCAATTTACCAGAAGATATGGTTTCAATTGACATAAACATGGTCACCAAATTTTATCCTAATTCTACTGAAAAAATTAAATAATGTCAAGAAAATAGCTATGGAATTGTGCTTGCAATATGAAGAAATCAAGCGATTACTGTCGAAAATTTAAGGTAAAATATCCTTGACTTAAATGGTATTGTATATATAATAAGTATAAAGAGGAGTGATGCTGTCGTGTAGAGAAGGAGGGTATGGTGAGACAGTTGAATGTAGCAATTGCTGACGACAATGAGAGAATGCTAGACTTACTTGGCGAAATTATCCAAAATGATAAAGAACTCACTCTTGTCGGACGTGCTAATAATGGTGAAGATATGTGTCAAATCATTAAAAGCAAACAGCCCGATGTCGTACTACTGGATTTAATAATGCCTCGAATGGATGGGTTAGCTGTTATGGACAATGTACATCAAGATGAAAATCTAAAGAAACACCCTGATTTTATAGTGATTACAGCAGTAGGACAAGAAAGTATCACTGAAGACGCTTTTAAGCGAGGAGCAAATTATTACATTATGAAACCATTTAATAATGAGATGATTTTAAATCGCATCAAGAGCGTAAGCCAGATTTATAAGTTACCGAGCAAAAAAGCAATGGCAAACGCCAATGAAGTCGGTAATGAAGTACAATTGGAAGAATACGTGACAAATATGTTACATGAGATTGGAATACCAGCACATATCAAAGGATATCATTATTTGCGAGATTCCATATTGATGTCTGTGGAAGACATGGATGTATTAAATGCAATTACAAAAATTTTATATCCAACGGTGGCAAAAAAGAACCAAACCACTGCAAGTAGAGTTGAGAGAGCAATACGACATGCTATTGAAGTAGCATGGAGTAGAGGGAAACTTGATACAATAGAAGAACTATTTGGATACACTGTTAACAATGGAAAAGGAAAGCCGACAAATTCAGAATTTATCGCATTAATTGCCGACACAATACGATTGAAATTCAAAAAAAGATAGAAAAGTATTTACCAAGTCATCAGAAATGAGGTATAATAGGTATATTGTTGATTATTATTTAGTGAATAGGGAGGACATAACATTGAAAAATATACTATTTGTAGCTTCAGAATCTGTTCCTTTTATTAAGACTGGTGGACTAGCCGATGTAGTGGGAACGTTACCGAAATATTTCGATAAGGAGAAGTACGATGTAAGAGTAGTGTTACCAAAATACTTATGTATGAAAGAGGAATTTGCAGAACTCTTAGAATACAAAACTCATTTTTACATGGAACTTGCTTGGAGAAGTCAGTATGTGGGTATTTTAGAGACCAAAGTGGATGGAATTACTTTTTACTTTGTTGACAACCAATATTATTTTGGGGGTTATCAACCATATGGGAGTACTTATGAAGATATAGAGAAATTTGCCTTTTTCTCAAGAGCTGCATTAAGCATGTTGCCGATTATTGATTTTAAACCAGATATTATTCACTGCCATGATTGGCAATCAGGATTGGTACCAATCTATTTAGATAACTTTAGATTTGGTGGAGAATTTTATAAAGATATCAAATCTATCATGACAATACATAATTTGAAATTTCAAGGAATATGGGATAAAAAAACAATACAGGACATAACAGGATTGCCGGATTACTATTTTACGCCAGATAAACTAGAAGCCTTTAAAGATGCAAATTATCTTAAAGGAGGAATTGTATACTCAGATTTGGTGACAACGGTGAGTGCTTCTTATGCTGAAGAGATTAAAACACCGTTTTATGGAGAAAAATTAGATGGGTTAATGAGTGCCCGTAGTAATGTCTTGAAAGGCATTGTAAATGGAATTGATTACGATATCTATAATCCGGAGAATGATAATCGAATATATAAGAACTTTACAGTAGATACCTTTAGAAGAACGAAATTTAAAAATAAAGTTGCATTGCAAGAAGAACTTGGATTAACGGTAGATAAGCAGGTTATGATGATTGGTATCGTGTCAAGGTTAACGGATCAAAAAGGGTTTGATTTAATTGCGTGCGTTTTAGATGAACTGTGTCAAGATAATATTCAAGTGGTAGTACTTGGTACAGGGGATGAAAAGTATGAAAATATGTTTAGACATTTTGCGTGGAAATATCCAGACAAGGTTTCAGCGAATATCTACTACTCAGAGGAAATGTCACATAAGATTTATGGATCTTGTGATGCCTTTTTGATGCCATCCTTATTTGAGCCATGTGGACTGAGTCAGTTGATGAGTTTGAGATATGGAACAATTCCTATTGTTAGAGAGACCGGCGGTTTAAAGGATACTGTTTCCCCTTATGACGAGTATAGTAAGACAGGGACAGGCTTTAGTTTTGCGAATTATAACGCACATGAAATGCTAGGAGTTGTTCGTTATGCAGAGTCAGTGTATTACAACAAGAAGAGAGATTGGAACAAAATTGTTGAAAGAGCGATGAACGAAGATTTCTCATGGAATAGATCAGCGTTAGAGTACGAACATTTATACGATAGCCTTTAGAGTATTGAAAATCTATGATACGTGTGTTATATTAAAGTAATGAGATAGATATTTCCACTAGGAGGTTAGAGTATGGAATTTTTTGCGAGTGTAATCGAAACCATTATACAGGCTACAATAATTGGAGCAGTCGCCGTTGGCGGAGTTTTGATTGGGAAAAATTTAAGAGCTAGAAAAAATGCGAAGATTGCGATGGAGACACAAAAAGAAAAAAACGCTGAGTAATATATTTGAATATTATGGAGTGGACAAGTGTGTCCACTCCTTTTTTAGGAGGAAGAGATAGAAATGAAGCAGTACGGTGTAAATGAGTTAAGAAGAATGTTTTTAGAATATTTTGAAGAAAAGCAACATTTGGTGATGAAGAGTTTTTCATTGGTTCCACATAATGATAAGAGTTTATTATTGATAAACTCAGGAATGGCTCCTTTGAAGCCTTATTTTACAGGGCAAGAAACACCACCAAAGAATAGAGTGGCTACTTGTCAAAAGTGTATTCGAACAGGTGATATTGAAAATGTTGGGAAAACAGCAAGACATGGTACTTTTTTTGAGATGTTGGGAAATTTTTCTTTTGGAGACTACTTTAAAAGAGAAGCCATAGAGTGGACTTGGGAATTTTTAACCAAAGTTGTAGGGATAGATGAAAGTCGTCTTTATCCATCTGTATATCAAGATGATGACGAGGCATTCGAAATATGGAATAAAGAAATAGGAATAGAAAAGGAACGTATCTTCCGATTTGGAAAAGAAGATAACTTCTGGGAGCATGGCGCAGGTCCTTGTGGTCCATGTTCTGAGGTGTATTACGATAGAGGTGAAAAGTACGGCTGTGATAGTCCAGATTGTACTGTTGGCTGTGAATGCGATAGATACATGGAGGTTTGGAATAATGTATTTACTCAATTCAACAGTGATGGAAATAATGGGTATACAGAATTAGAACAGAAAAACATAGATACTGGAATGGGGCTTGAAAGGCTTGCTACTGTCGTTCAAGATGTAGAATCGATTTTTGATGTAGATACGATAAAGGCTCTTAGAGAATCAGTATGTAAGGTTGCACAAGTTTCCTATAAAGAAAATGAGGTTACAGATGTTTCGATACGTGTAATAACAGATCATATTCGTTCTGTTACATTTATGATTTCTGATGGGATTATGCCGTCTAATGAAGGTAGAGGTTATGTCCTTAGAAGGTTATTGAGACGAGCTTGTAGACATGGAAGACTCTTGAATGTGGAAGGGCATTTCTTGACAAATCTTGCTAAGATAGTGATTGATAGTTCAAAGGATGGATATCCAGAACTAGAAGAGAAAAAGGAATTTATTTTTAATGTTATTCAAAAAGAAGAGGAACAATTTAATAAAACTATCGATCAAGGACTTGGAATTTTAACAGAAATGTTAAATGAAATGAAAAAGAGCGGAGAGACCACCCTTGCGGGAAGTGATGCGTTTAAATTATATGATACTTATGGATTCCCGATTGATTTAACAAGGGAAATCTTGGAAGAATCTGGGTGTGTAGTAGATGAAAAAGGTTTTGAAGCAGCGATGGATATTCAAAGAAAGACTGCGCGTGAAGCGAGAGAAACTACTAATTATATGGGTGCAGATGTTACAGTTTACGAGTCTATAGACCCAGAAATCACTTCAGAATTTGTAGGATATGACAAGTTGAACACTGCATCTGATATAGTAGTACTCACTACAGAAACAGATCTTGTAGATGTATTAGCAGAAGGTGTGCAAGGAACGATTATTGTAAAAGAAACACCATTTTATGCGACTAGTGGTGGTCAAGAAGCAGATACAGGTGAAATCCGAAATGCAAATGGCGTTTTCAAAGTTAAAGATACTATTAAGCTTTTGGGTGGAAAAATAGGGCATGTAGGTATTGTAGAAAGTGGCTCTTTCACAAAGGGGGAATCTGTGGAACTTATCGTGGATGAAAAGAAGCGTAATTTGTCAGCTAGAAACCACAGTGCAACACATTTGTTGCAAAAAGCACTCAAAACAGTTTTGGGAAATCATATCGAACAAGCAGGCTCTAACGTAAACGATGAAAGATTACGTTTTGATTTTACACATTTTTCGGCACTTACAACAGAAGAAATTCAAAAAGTAGAGGAACTAGTAAATGAACAGATTAGCAATTCGCTTGTAGTGGAAGCAATGTTATTACCAATTGAAGAGGCCCGCAAAACAGGTGCAGCAGCACTATTTGGGGAGAAATATGGTGACATTGTGCGTGTTATAAAAATGGGAGATTTTTCAAGCGAATTTTGTGGGGGGACTCACATTTCAAATACTGGAAACATTTCGGCATTTAAGATTTTATCTGAAACAGGGGTGGCTGCAGGTGTACGAAGAATTGAAGCGTTGACATCAGAAGGGTTGATGAATTATTATAGCAATTTGGAAAAAAAATTAAATGCATCAGCGAAAATTGTAAAATCCACACCAGAAAAGTTAGAAGATAAATTAACTGCGTTAATCAATGAAGTAAAGAGTTTACAAAGTGAAAATGAAAGTTTAAAAAGTAAAATGGCACAAGCCTCAGCAGGGGATGTGTTAAATAAAGTAGAGGAACTAGAAGGCGTAAAAATTCTTGCTATTTCTGTAGATAATGTAGATATGAATGGATTGCGAGAATTAGGAGACTCTATGAAGGATAAAATCGGAGAAGGCGTTATTGTTATTGCATCAAACTTAGGTGATAAAGTAAACCTTTTAGCGATGGCAACTGACGAAGCACAAAAAAAAGGTGCTCACGCAGGGAATTTAATCAAATCCATAGCAAAATACGTTGGTGGTGGTGGCGGTGGTCGCCCGAACATGGCGCAAGCTGGAGGGAAAGATCCTGCTGGAATCGAAGAAGCGCTAGAAAATGCAAAAAAATCATTATGTGAACAAATTGTATCAAAAAAATAAAAATAACTATTGACTAATAGAGTGAAAATGAGTATAATCCTGTCTTTGACAGTTGAGTTAAGAAAAAACTGCTGTAGTGCCTTTAAATAT
>CAYJGW010000015.1:0-52399 GCA_964369425.1 uncultured Lachnospiraceae bacterium | reverse complement strand
TATCGATTCCTCCCTCTCTCTTTTCTACTTTTAAAAGTAACCTATTCTTCGTTTGCTATAGTTTTTGCATTGACTCCGTTCACTTCGATGTGATCTTCTACCGCAATTACAATACACTGTTTTCCATCAATAATCTTTGTTTCCACCAATCCCATCTTCTCAGGGTTAACCTTAATCTGTACATCTGGAGTCTGAATATTAAACTTTTTCGTCTCTGCAATATTCGTCGCCATAAAGGTAGCGTTAACCCCTACTGTAGTTTCATAATGTTCATCAAAATTCTCCAGTTGCTCTTGTGTCACACCACTATGCTCTAACAGGCGCTTTACGTCTGCTCTTGCTAGTTCTACTGGGTCTGGGTTCTCCTTATTCTCTTCTAGAATCTGATTGAGATTCTCATGTACGTTTTTTACAATCTCATAATCACACTCTTCCCCTAAGGAATCTTCTAATATGATATTAAAATTATCCTTTTGGTCTTGTGCATTTAAAGGAATATAACTTCCTAGTACTTCTTCTATGAAAATCTCTTGTAAGTCATTGGCCTTCTTTGTAAAATATAGCACTCCATGGATATCTGAAGTTCGATCTGTAAAAGCAGGGAATAAAAATCCTTTCATCGGCACTTCCACTACCCAGTCTCTCATCCTTTCACCAATGTTGTTATTCTCTGGATTATAGCTTAGACCTGGCTTTGATAGTTTCACTGGCGAAATGCTGCATAAAATATGTTCGTATACAGTATCCGAACTATCTTCCAACTCAAATCCGTCTTTTCCTCTTCCTGGTACATCATACACTGCATGCATCAACACGATATAATAATTTTCTGGATATTCAAAACTATCAATCACTTTATTATAAAATTCTTCAATTAGATCATCATCTTGTAACTTACTATTTCTAAGTTTTAATAAAAACTCTTGGGTTCCCCCTTCGCTTTCTTGCTCCAAAGGAAATTCCATATGTATCAAACTTTTACCAAGAGAACCTCCAAGTGTCTTTTTAAACATATCATAATACTTAAACTCTTCTTCCTCTGACAAAGATAAGAACGCATTTTTCCACTCCGTTACTTTCTGCTTCTCATGATCTACATAACATCCGCAAATCCTTGTAATCGCACAATTTGCTGGTGTAAATTGTTTTCTAATCTCTGCTACTTCTTTTTTATTCATCTCTGACTCCTCTTTTCTAACCTTTCTTTTCAAACTTCTTATGTTGTGCATTCAACCATTCAATTGCCTTATCGTACCCGTCTTCATCAAAAGAAAACGTTTCCTTTGTCTTCTCATCTTCCTTGGTATCTGAAAAGGAATAAGGCTCTGGCCATACAATTGTCACAAGAGAAAAATCGGGTTTTTCTCCTTCTCTCATAAGGCAATATCGCATGTTGTGGTAACTACCGTAAAACGGAGTTCCATAATTATAAAAATTAAAAACAATCGGTTTTTCAATCATTTTTACTCTCCTTTTAATTTCTAATAATTGTCGCGAATTTATTATATACTAAAAATTGCCTCTTGCAAACAGAACAAACGTTCTGTATAATTGAATTATAGCATAGGAGGTAACAAAATGGAACGATTAATTTTTCACATCGATGTAAATAGCGCTTTTTTAAGTTGGGAAGCTGCATATCGCATCCATCATCTTGGCGGTACTCTCGATCTTCGCACCATTCCTTCTGTGATTGGAGGTAGCGTAGAATCTAGGCATGGAATCATATTAGCCAAGTCTATCCCTGCCAAAAAGTATAATATCCAAACTGGGGAACCTGTCGTAGATGCAAAGCGAAAGTGTCCCAACCTCTATATCGCTCCACCTAATTATAACCTTTACCAGAGATGTTCCAAAGCATTGATGAATTTATTAGCGGAGTATTCCCCTAGCATTGAACAATACTCTGTAGATGAAGCCTTTATGGACCTTACTGACGTTAGAGCCTTACTTCCATCCTCCCCTATTGAGTTTGCGAATACACTTCGTATGCGTATTGAATCTGAGCTAGGTTTTACTGTCAATATTGGCATCTCTAGCAATAAGGTTTTGGCTAAGATGGCATCTGACTTTCAAAAACCTAATATGACACACACGCTATTTCCCGATGAAATCCAATCAAAGATGTGGATACTACCGGTGAATGACTTATTCTTTGTCGGTCGTGCTTCCTTCAAAAAATTAAAACTTTTAGGTATTTACACTATTGGAGATTTAGCCACTTCTAATTTAGACTTATTAAAACGGCACTTAAAAAAGCATGGTGAAACCATTTGGAACTTTGCTAACGGAATTGATTTTTCTCCTGTAGTAGATAATCCGCTTCCTAACAAAGGCTACGGCAATTCCACTACGATTGCTTTTGATGTAACAGACAGCACTACTGCAAAACACGTACTACTATCCCTCTGCGAGACAGTTGCTACTCGCCTGAGAAAAAACCAAGTAAAAGCTGAAGTATTATCCATTCAGATCAAAACTTTTGAGCTACAGACTTTCAGTCACCAAAAGGTTTTACCTACAGGAACGAACATCACAAAGGAGCTTTATTGCCATAGCTGCCTTTTGTTCGATGAACTGTGGAGTGGTGTACCGATTCGTCACTTAGGAGTTCACACTTCCCGCGTAAAAGAAAAAGATTTCAGTCGTCAATTACACTTATTCGACCACTTTTCTCTGTCTGATACTCAGAGTTCTTCTCTTCATTTTGATTATCAAAAATATGAAGTTTTGGATAAAACTATAGATGACATTCGTACTCGTCATGGCATCGATGCACTAAAACGAGCTGCATTTATCAATTCTTCCATCGATCATTTAAATGGTGGGATTTCTCGCGAAAAGCGTACTGTTGATTATAACCAGATTGAGATTTTTTAGAAAGGAGCAGATATTTATGAGTACAACTATGAGTATGGGAATTGGAACCAATACTGTCCTTCCAGATGAAGGCATTACAAAAGGTCGGCAACATGCTGTTGCTTGTTACACCTGGTTTACAAGCACTGGTCGTACCCTTCCTAAATTAATCAAATATCAAGACGAGGAAGGGCAGATCCAAACACTCACCAATTTTCGTATCTTACATCAGTGTGAAAAATACTTCTGCGGCATCAAAACCTTAGAATATGAATGTGAACTCTTCACACATTTTCAGACCATTCCTTTTCGTCTGCTCTTTTACGTAGAACAACAGGAATGGAAATTATGGTGGAAGTATTAGACTAGTACTTCTAATTCTAACAACTGTGAGAATTTGTCTATTGTTAGATAAGGTGACTTAGCTTCACCAAATCCATAAGACACATATATCATCGGTATGCCAGCTTCTTCACAAGCCATTTCATCACCTCTAGTGTCACCCACATAAATTACGTCTTTGAGCTGATTTCTATCCATAATCAGCTTGATATTATCACCCTTTAGCATACCAGTATCTCCTGGGCAGGTATGGTCTGTAATATAAGGCTTTAATTGACTATTTTCTAAGAAGGATTCGATATATCCTGCCTGACAATTACTTACAATAAATACCGGCATACGAGTGGCTAATTCTTTAATCCCATCTACTACTCCTTCATAAATCGGACAAGGTGCTGTCTTTACCCATTCATTTTCATAATCACATAAGTTCTTTGTCAAAACGTTTCTCATACTTTCTTCCATTTCTGGGAACAACGCCTCTGCAATTACATCCATCGGCTTTCCAAATTGAGCTTGTAAATCTGCTTGTGTCAAAACCCTATCCGAATCCGTATCCCTCTGAATAATTACGTTCCAACATTTTGCCACCTCTTCTGTAGAGTCCCATAACGTTCCGTCTAAATCAAAAATAATCCCGTCCATTTCAGCTTCTCCTTTGCTTGTTTTTCCTAATTATAGTAATTAAAAATTACGTATCAACACCAGTTCTTCACTGCTATGATACGTAATATATTTTTCCTATTCTGAGTCTGTTGCAGTATCTTCTGTTGTTTCTTCTGACGTATCCTCTGTTGCTTCTTCAGATGTATCGTCTGCCGATTCCTCTGCTGTTTCTTCAGTTAGAACATCGGTTGCTTCCTCTACTTCTGGAACCACAACTTCTACTCCTACTTTTATCAAATCAATTTTTTCTACAACATCTTCATTGATCTTAATCTCAGTCTCTTCTCTATAACCTTCTACTGTTTCTACATATAGCTCATCTTGTCGTGTTGCTACAATCGACTCTTTTTTCGCATCGGTAGCTTCTCTATCCAATAGACTTGTAACTTGTGCGATGTAATATCCATTGTCCGTCTCAATGACTTCTGTGAATTCACCTTCTCCCAATGTATCTGCTGCTTCAATTACAGCTGCATCTACTGCTGTAGATTCTGCATCAAAAGTAATCTCTTGTGGTGTTGCTCCTGCAGCCCCTGCTGCATTTAATAAATTCGCTTCCCCACTTGCTACTTCAAGTAAAGATTCTGCTTGTGCTTTCATAGCATCTTTTTCTTCCTCAGTACTCTCCACATAGTTTCCTTCTGCATCGGTACTTCCAAACGGATAAGCTACATAAGTCATCTTTTTTTGTGCTGCTTCTTCATCCGAAACCTCTGTATTTGCATCTGCAACTATTACTTCGCGCGCCTTTGATTCAAGTGTAATCAAGGTAAGCACTTCTACAATATCTTCTTTATTTCCTGAAACTAAGCTTCTATCTTCCTCGCCATTAGTCTCTATAAATGCATCTGCTGCCGCTTCAATCGCTGCTGTCTCTTCTTCTGAAACTGAAACTCCAAGACTCTCTGCCTTTTGTTTGATCAGATATAAATCTTCTAATCCAGTAACCATAGAATCTTTCAATGGATCCATAATATCTGGTGTAGGCTCAAACATATCTGCTCCACCAAACATAGATGCATACATTGCTTCTGTACTAGACTGCTGATAGCGGATATAAAAATTTGCCACTCCTACTGTAATCTCTTCTTCTCCTACTGTTCCTACAACCTCTGTATCGCTCAATTGCTGAGAACATCCTACTAAAGTCGAAGCAGTCATCACTCCAACTAGCAAACTTCCAATTATTCTGTTTCTATATTTCATAAACGCCTCCTTAGTATATTCGTAACAGTTCTAACTTTCACATTATAGCGTTTTTTCACACTACAATCAATGTTTTTATATCATTTAACAGATTTTTCACCAAATCAATTGGTTCCTCTTCTTTTCCTCTTCTATTTTTCCCTTTTTTCTGGTAAGTAAAATAAGGATTTGTTTCAACTTTAAACTGTAAGTCACCTTTATACTTTTCGACTAGAACTGGGATGTTTTCTGCCTTTACTTTCGCCTTTTCATACATTGTAAATTTGAATATTTCATCTTTTTGCTCTACCGCGACTAGGTAGCAACTATGTGCAATTGTCTTTAGATAAGCAATTTCAAGTAATTTTTGTACTTTTCTAGGAACGTCTCCAAATCGATCGATTAACTCTTCTAGCATATCTTCTTTTTCCTCTTCTGTTTCAATACCTGCAATTCGTTTGTATACATCCAATTTTTGATATTCATTCACAATGTAAGTGTTTGGGATAAATGCATCTACATTTAAATCGATTGTTGTTGCAAATACCTCTTCCTCCAACTCACCTTTCAGCTGTTTTACAGCCTGGTTAAGCATCTTACAATACAAATCATACCCCACAGCTTCCATATGTCCATGCTGTTCTGCTCCTAATAGATTTCCTACTCCGCGTATTTCTAAATCTCTCATAGCAATTTTAAAACCAGAACCAAGGTCTGTAAACTCTCGAATAGCTGCCAATCGTTTTTCAGCAACCTCTTTTAGTAGCTTGTTGCGCTGATAAAATAAAAATGCATAAGCCATACGATTGGATCTTCCAACTCTTCCTCTTAACTGATAAAGCTGGGATAAGCCGAATCGGTCTGCATCGTGAATAATCATTGTATTTACATTTGAGATATCTAGACCTGTTTCGATGATTGTAGTAGATACTAACACATCAATCTCTCCACTGATAAACTCATACATGATTTTTTCTAATTGATGTTCTTTCATCTGCCCATGCGCAAAAGCAACATTTGCCTCTGGTACCAAAGCTCGAATTTTTCCTGTCATTTCATCAATATCTTTTACTTTGTTGTACACATAGAATACTTGCCCATCTCTTGCAAGTTCTCTTTCAATGGCTTCTCTAACCATCTCTCCATTGAACTCCATCACATAGGTCTGAATTGGCATACGATCGTGAGGAGCTTCTTCTAATACACTCATATCTCGGATTCCAATCAAACTCATATGCAACGTTCTAGGAATTGGAGTTGCTGTCAACGTTAGCACATCAATATTTTCTTTGAGTTGTTTGATTTTCTCCTTGTGTTGCACACCAAATCGTTGTTCTTCATCAATAATCAAAAGACCTAAATCTTTAAATTCTACATCTGCGGACAGCACTCTATGAGTTCCCACAACAATATCTACTAACCCTTTTTTTAAATCCTCTAATGTCTTTCTCACTTGAGCTGGTGTTCGAAATCTACAAAGCAAGTCACAGCGAACCGGAAATTCCTTCATTCTTTGGATAAAGGTATTGTAATGTTGTTGCGCCAAAATAGTTGTTGGTACTAGGTATACCACCTGTTTGTTGTCTTGAACCGCTTTAAAGGCTGCACGAATCGCAATCTCCGTCTTTCCATATCCCACATCACCACAAACGAGACGATCCATAATTCTTTTACTCTCCATATCCTTCTTTGTAGCTTCAATAGCAAGTAATTGATCTTCTGTCTCTTCAAACGGAAACATCTCTTCAAACTCATTTTGCCAGACCGTATCTTCCTCATACTGGAACCCTTCTTGCTTTTGTCTTGTGGCATAAAGTGCTACCAAATCCTTCGCTATTTCTTTAACGGCTCCCCTTACTCTGGTTTTTGTCTTATTCCACTCCTGTGTTCCTAACCTATTTAATTTTGGTTTTTTCGCATCTGAATCTGCAAACTTTTGAATCAAATCTAATTGGGTAGCTGGAATATATAAATTCCCACCTGCTGCATATGCAATCTTCATATAATCTTTCGATATTTTATCCATATCGATTTTTTCGATTCCCTGATAAATACCTAGTCCATGATTTTCATGAACCACATAATCGCCTACTTTCAACTCTGAGAAACTTTGGATTTTTTGACCTTCATAAACGGTTCTTTTCCGCTTTTTCTTTTGTTTTCTACCAAAGATATCACTTTCCGAGATAACCATGCACTTTAACATTGGGTATTCATACCCTTCATTTACATGTCCATAAGACACTAATATCTCTCCTGCCTTTACCTCTTGACTACCTTCCTCTGAATAAAAACTATTTAGGTTATAATCTCTCAAATCTTCCGCTAAACGCTTCGCTCTTGTCCTCGATCCCGATAATAAAATCACTCGATAATCTAGTCTTTTTACACGCTTTAAATCCCTTGTCAACTGCTCAAAACTCCCATTGTACGGAGTTACTTTTGTTCCGATTAGATGATAGGATTCTTTCGTATGAAACTTATGACATCTTGTATCTAATAGGGTAAAACCAACACTACTATACGCATTGATAAATTGTGCAACCTCTTCTGTCTTGTAGAGTTTTGTCTCATTTTCATGAACTTCCATTCCACTTTGCGCACGACTAGTCATACTATTTAAAAACTCTGCTTCAATAGCTTCACCCTTTTCAATTAAACGCAAAGGCTCTTCTAAGAATAATAAACTCTCTTTTGAGGAAACGTACTGCAAAAAAGAAACTTTTTTTCCGCCCTCTTCTATAAATTCAGAGGCTGGATAAATGGAAACTGTACTCAAATTTTCTACCGATCTTTGACTATCCACATCAAAACTGCGTATGGAATCTACTTCATCTCCCCAAAATTCCACTCTAATAGGTAATTCGTCTGTAAGTGGGTAAATATCCACAATCCCTCCCCTTACAGCAAATTGCCCTATACTTTCTACTTGATTTTCTCTATCATATCCTAATTGACTTAACCATTTGGCTAACTCATCAATTTTAATCACATCTCCACTATTGATTGAAAGAATACGTTCTTTTAATTGCTCTAACGGAATCAGTTGATCCATAAAGCCTGGAAATTCAACAATGATTGTATATTCATCCTCTTCAATCATATGTTTGATTACACGCATTCTCTCACTCAATAAATGTTTGCCTTTAATATCTGCGCGATAGAATAATAAGTCTTTTGCTGGATAAAAATGCACTTTTTCATCTAATGTACGGTACTCTTCTATAATGCTCTTTGCTTTTAATTCATTGGCTACAACAATTAATTTTTTCTTTACTTTTTCTCCTACACCATAAATGAGGTGCGTCATTTGTGAAGGCAAAGCGCCTACCACTTGTATCATTCCTTTATCCTTTGTACAAGAATTTTTTATGGTATTGAATTCTGCCAATTCTTCCATAATCTTTAGGAAAGCTTGCATAAAACTACTCCTTCTTTGCTATCTTTTTGTTATACTGGTTCATGGCACCATCTAGGTTTCCTCCCAGTATTTCTTTCACCGCTTCTATTATCCGGTCATATCCTTCTTCCATATCTACCACTTCTGTTTTGGTAAAGTGTCCTAATACATAATCTGCCAAATCATAATGTTTTGGTTTTTCTCCTACCCCTACTTTTATTCGCAAAAACTCTTGGTGCCCTAAGTGAGCTATGATATTTTTGATTCCATTATGCCCCCCTGCACTTCCTTTTTTTCGAATTCTTAATTGTCCTACATCTAGACTGATGTCATCATAAATGACAATAAGTTCACTCGTTTCATCGATTTTAAAATAATCCACTAATCCGCCAACACTTTCACCACTTAAATTCATATAAGTCTGTGGCTTTACGAGGATTACTTTTTGCCCCTCTATTATTCCTTTTCCAATATAGGCTCTATTTTTTTTCCCATCTACATTGATATTATATTTATCCGCTATTAAATCTATCACATGAAATCCAACATTATGTCTCGTCCCATCATATTTCGAAGTGGGATTTCCAAGACCTACAATTATATACATAACATACTCCTTCCTTTGCTACAAATTGCTTCGTCTATTCTAGCATGATGCCCACTGTTTCGCAATAGCGTTCATTTGTAAAATATAAGCATAAAACCACTACCTAGTACATACATTATACTAACCACTCAACGCAAAGGAGGTTTTTATGAGTTCAAAGACAAAGATTGTTGTTCTAAGGATGAAAGAGATTGTGTATACAGCAGTCTTCTTAGTTTTAGGTATTTTACTGATTTTTATGCTCTATTTCATGTTCGGACCTAATGATTCAACCGCAGATACCGCTACCACTATGTACACTCCTGGTGTCTACACTTCTACGCTCACATTAAGTAATGCCACATTAGAAGTCGAGGTTGCTGTGGATGAAAATCACATAAACTCTATACGATTTTCAAATTTAGATGAAGCAGTCACCACCGCTTATCCTTTAATTCAGCCTACCATCGAAGAAATTGCAACACAGATTTATGATACACAGTCTTTCGAAGACCTCTCTTATTCAAAAGACACAGAATACACCTCTAAAGCTATTGTATCAACTATCCAATCTGCATTAGAAAAAGCCACACTGGAATAAATTCCAGTGTGACTTTTCTCTTGTTCTATCCTTCTACAATTAAGTACTCTCCACTTGGTAATGGAAACACCTCTGCTATATCCGTTAACTCATCTATACTCATGCCTTCCAAGTCAGCGCCACTCTCTTCAAAATACGCTTCCACAGCCTCTAAAGAATCTACCACTACCGCCATACAATCTTCTAAGAAGGCTTCTGCTTCCTCTAATGTCTCTGCTACTGGCTCATCAAATAATTGTTCCTGATTTTTCAAAAAAACTTTCAAACACTCTTCACTATACTCGTACATATCCTGTCCTCCTACGCATTCTATTTGTAACATATCTATGCATTCTAATCTATATATATGTTACAAAGCTAGTAACTACTCTATTATACATCTAAATAGTTACACAAAATTCAAAACATCTTTCATTGTTTGAATAATTGCAGTTGGATTTTCTCTTTCTAATTGTTCTTTATCTCGAAATCCCCAACTTACAGCTAAGGTAGTCGCCAAGACAGCATGTCCTGTCTGTACATCCACTTCCGAGTCACCCACATAAATGGATTCATTCCCCTTAACACCTAGTCTATCTAACACTGCTAAAATCGCAGCTTTTTCTGGCTTTTTAGGTTCTCCATCACATTGACCCTTTACCGTATCAAATATCTCTTTTCCAAAGAAATGATGTACTGTAGAAACTGTTTGCTCATGGGGCTTATTGGATAAAACTCCAAGTCTTATTCCTCTTTTTTTCAAAGTATCAATGGTTTCTCTCACACCATCATACAATACAACCTCTTTCATACAGTTTTCGCCAAACACTGTTTTATAAATTGCAAATCCTTTCTCTAAGATCTGCATATCGCAATCACCTCTACTTGCTATAATTGATCGCTCTACCAACTTCTTTGCACCATCTCCTACAAAACTTCTGCATTGCACCTGAGAAATCGGTTGTAGATTCAATTGTGACAATGTTTCATTAACGGAATAGGTCAATGAGTGTAATGTGTCTGTAAGTGTTCCATCTAAGTCAAATATACATGCTCTTATCATCTCGTCTACCTCTCTACCCCTATCTTATTACGAGATGAAGATTTTTTCAATCAAAATTTTTTATTCTTTACATTTTCTAGTTCAAATATAGTTTCATCGATTTCAAGGCTTGCTTTTCCAACCGACTTACCTGTGCTTGAGAAATGCCAATCTGCTCTGCCACCTCCATCTGTGTCTTTCCTAGAAAAAAACGTAGATTGATAATGTAGCGTTCACGCTCTTCTAATCTCCCCATAGCCGCATCTAACGCAAGATCTTCCACCCATTTTTCTTCTCTATTTTTTTTATCACTAATTTGATCCATCACATATAATGCATCCCCACTATCGTTATACACTGGTTCTTGCAAACTCATAGGACTTTGTATTGCATCCAATGCCATCACAATATCTTCTTTTGAAATTCCAATCTCTGTTGCAATTTCTTGAATAGTTGGTTCTTTTAAATTCACTTTCATATAACGCTCTTTTGCATAAATCGCTTTATAAGCAGTATCTCGTAACGACCTACTTACCCTTACAGAATTATTATCTCTTAGATATCTTCTAATCTCACCTATAATCATAGGTACACCATAAGTAGAGAGCTGTAATCCTAAACTTGGATCAAAATTATCAATCGCTTTAATTAATCCTACACAACCTATTTGAAATAAATCATCTGGATTCTCACTGCTGCTTTGGAATCGTTTAATCACACTAAGCACCAAACGAAGATTCCCCCTGATAAATCGTTCTCTAGCCTCAGTGTCTCCAGACTGCATTTTCCTTAGGCACTCATCTTTTTCTTCTTTTGTAAGAATTGGTAAGGTGGCGGTATTCACTCCGCATATCTCAACTTTATTCAGAGCCATATTCAGAAACCTCCTAGTAAAATATTCTAGTAAAATCATGCACAATATGACTCCTCTTTATTCTGTTCTCTCTAAAATTTAATAAACTTTTACCCCTTGACAATCTTTAGACTATCGTTTCCATTTGTCTATTAGATTCTGAATCTGTACTTCAAACTTTGCCAAATCTTTATTTGCCAATCCCTCAGAATTCATAATAACTTGCATCAATTTTTTTCCAGTTAATACAAGTCTTGCAAAAACCGCTGCCGACTTTGCTTGTTTTGGTTTCAATTCAACTTTCTTAGGAATGCGATTTCCTTCTGCTAATACTTCATTCGTAGTCAAATTCACACAACCACCTGAATAAGGTGCAAAAGTTTGATAGCCAAATCTTTCTGTAATAGATGTTGCAAACTCCTCTGTAATGCTATCTTCTCCATGAACTACAAATACACGTGCTATCGTAGGATTAAAGCCTTCTAACCAATGCATCAATCCATCATAGTCTGCGTGTCCGCTAATTCCTTTTAAACTCACGATATTTGCTTTCACTTCTATTTTTTCACCAAAGAGCTTCACTACTTGTGCACCATCAATTAATTTTCTTCCTAAAGTTGCAATCGCCTGATAGCCCACAAATAAAATAGTTGCATTTTCACGCCACAGATTATGTTTTAGATGGTGTCGAATCCGTCCAGCTTCACACATCCCTGATGCCGAAATAATCACTTTTGGTTTTTCATTAAAATTAATTGCTTTTGATTCTTCGCTAGTTGTGGAGAATTTAAGCCCTGGGAACACAAGCGGATTAATTCCTAGTCGAATCAAGTTCATCGCTTCCTCATCAAAACAAGACTGTACATTTTTATTAAATACTGTTGTTGCTTCAATTGCAAGAGGGCTATCTACATATACCTCAAACTCAGGATATTCAGGTAATAAATTTCTTGCTTTTATCTCACGTATGAAGTATAGCATCTCTTGGGTTCTCCCAACAGCAAAAGAAGGAATCACTACATTTCCACCTTTTAAAAAAGTACTTTTTAAAATTTCTGTAAAATCTCCGATATAATCTGGTCTTTCCTCCGCATGAATTCGATTCCCATAAGTTGATTCAATTACTACATAATCTGCTTCACTAATCTGTTTTGGGTCTTTGATAATCGGTTGGTCTGTATTCCCTAAATCACCTGAAAAAACAATCTTCTTTTTCACATCTCCCTCTGTTAACCATACTTCAATTGCTGAAGAACCTAATAGATGTCCTACATCAATAAAACGAGCTTCCACTCCATCACAAACTGTAATTTTCTGTTCATAATCCACAGGGGATAGTAATCCTATCGCAGTTAATGCATCTTCCAATGTATAAATTGGTTCATATCGCTCCCCTCCTGATCTAGCAGCTTTTCGATTTCTCCAACTAGCTTCAAACTCTTGAATATGGGCGCTATCTTGCAACATTATCTTACACAGATCTGCTGTTGCAAAAGTACAAATAATCTGCCCTTTAAACCCATTTTTACAAAGAGCTGGAATCATTCCAGAGTGATCAATATGAGCATGAGTGAGAAGGACATAATCAATTTCACTTGGTGGCACTGGAATTTCTTGATTTTCATATAAATCCGGTCCTTGTTCCATTCCACAATCTACTAAAATCGTCCGTTGTCCTACACTTAATACGTGGCAACTCCCTGTTACTTCATGAGCTGCTCCTATAAAAGTTAGTTTCATAAGTACATACCCCCTTTTCTTTTTATTATACCCCTTTTTTGCTAAAAGGGCAAAACATACACAATGTAAGTTTTACCCTTTTTATCTTGGAATATGTGTTTATCCAATTACCTTTTTAAAGCACTCTACAATAAAATCAATATCTTCTTTTGTATGATGCGCACTTACCTGTGTACGAATTCTCGCCTGCCCCTTTGGAACTACAGGGTAAGAAAATGCTACAACATATACCCCTAATTCCATCATTTTACTCGCTACTTCTGCTGCCTTCTTTTCATCATATAGCATAACAGGAACAATTGGATGAACCCCTTCTATAATCGTAAGTCCTGCTTCTTTTAGTTTTTTTCTGTAATACATTGTCGTCTCTTCTAGATGCTTGATTAGACTACTATCTTCTTCTAAAATATTAATGACTTCTATACTTGCTCCTGCTATAGCTGGTGCCAGTGTATTAGAAAATAAATACGGTCTACTTCTTTGGCGTAGAAGATCAATAATCTCTTTCTTTCCGCTTGTGAATCCGCCTGATGCCCCTCCTAGTGCTTTCCCCAAAGTTCCTGTTATGATATCTACTCTTCCAAATACATCACAATACTCTACTGTTCCTCTACCTGTCGCTCCTATAAAGCCAGATGCATGGCTATCATCCACCATTACAAGTGCACCAAACTCTTCTGCTAAATCGCAAACTCCTTGCAAATTTGCAATGATTCCATCCATCGAAAACACTCCATCAGTCGCAATTAACTTAATCCTTGCCCCTGCTTTATCTGCTTCAATCAATTTTGCCCTTAAGTCAGTCATATCATTATTGTTATAACGAAATCTCTTTGCCTTGCAAAGCCTTACTCCATCTATAATACTTGCATGGTTAAGGGAATCACTAATCACTGCATCCTCACTAGTCAAAATAGTTTCGAAGAGTCCTCCATTTGCATCAAAACACGAAGAGTACAAAATTGTATCTTCCATTTTCAAAAAATCAGATATTTTTGACTCTAATTGCTTGTGCAAATCTTGAGTTCCACAGATGAAACGAACTGATGCCAACCCATATCCTCGCTCATCATAAGTCTTCTTTGCAGCATCAATGAGACGCTGATTATCTGCCAATCCCAAATAATTATTGGCACACATATTTAATAACTCTCTTCCATCCTCTAAAATAACCTTTGCTCCTTGTTTTGATACAATCGGTACTTCCCCTTTTAAAAGTCCTGCTTCTTTAATTTCATTTAATTGTTCTTGGTATATTTGAAATGCTTGTTGTTTTGTATTCATCTTTTCACTCTCCCCATTTTTCTTTATAGTATACAGTCTTCCCAATCTAGTAGTACTTTTCCTGAATTTCCTGATTTCATAATATCAAACCCTTTTTGAAAATCTTTCACAGGAAACCGATGTGTAAT
The DNA here is from genome assembly GCA_964369425.1 of uncultured Lachnospiraceae bacterium. Lineage (GTDB taxonomy): Bacteria > Bacillota > Clostridia > Lachnospirales > Lachnospiraceae > CAUPWF01. Next base: position 37,734 of record CAYJGW010000015.1, on the reverse strand, counting down.
AATAGGATTAATGTCTAGTCCGCTTTGTAGCATAGTATCCATCTTATACCAAGTTTCCCACATCTCACGACCATAGATCCCTTTAATGGTAATACTTTTAAAGATAATCTTCTCCCAATCTACTTTTGCATCTGCCTTTTGAATGCCAAGAAGGGCAATCTTCCCACCGTTTTTCATAGACTCAATCATACTATTAAATCCTGGTTCACTTCCAGACATTTCTAGGCCTACGTCAAAACCTTCTTTCATGTGTAACTCCTTCATTACATCTTGTAAATTTTCTTTCGCCACATTTACCACTCTTGTAGCTCCCATTTTTTTTGCTAGACCTAATCGATACTCATTCATATCTGTCACCACCACGTGACGTGCTCCAATATGCTTACTAATAGCAGCCGCCATAATTCCTATAGGACCTGCTCCAGTAATCAAAACATCTTCCCCTATCATATTAAAGGAAAGTGCAGTGTGAACTGCATTGCCTAGTGGGTCAAATACGGAATATAGATCTTTTGATATCAATTTTGAACATTTCCATACATTTTTTGCTGGAATCACAAGATATTCTGCAAATGCACCATTTCGATTCACTCCTACACCTTGGGTGTTCTTGCATAAATGTTGCTGCCCCGCTAGACAGTTTCTGCAAGTTCCGCATACTATATGTCCTTCCCCAGATACAATTTCTCCAATTTTAAATCCTTCTACATTCTCTCCAATCTCACAAATCTCTCCAACAAATTCGTGACCAATTGTAAGTCCTACAGGTATTGTGCGTTTCGACCATTCATCCCAGTTATAAATATGCACATCTGTACCACAAATAGAAGTAGTCTGGATTTTAATTTTTACATCGTTTTTTCCCGTTGTAGGAACCTCTATCTGTTTAAGCCATATCCCTTCTTCTGGCTTTTCTTTTACTAATGCCCACATCAAGTTGTTGTTTACGCCCATCACTTTCTCCTTTATCCTTTTTCTTTATCATAATATAAAGAATTCTAATAATCAAGCATTTTTCCGCCATTTGCGTTCATTTTATTTATTTGTCTTTATACAGGATACATATGTATGTATATTTATACAAAACGCCATATCACAGATATCTTTTTCTATGCTATGGCATTTTGCAATCTTATATTCAGTTTTATGATTCCGCTCTAAATACTAGCTTTAAAACTACCGCACTGAGTATCCATAGAAGAACATGCATTACTTCCCTGCATTTCTACATTTGTACAATGACAGACGCATTCTGTATTATACGTACAATTTGTAGCTTGACAAGAAATATCTGCTGTTAACGATGCTGCTTTTTGAGAGCTGCACTGATTTGTTGTAGATTGATCTTTGAAGCTATTACAACAAGTATCCCTACAATCAATTGCTTTGCAACCATCCACTGAAATTTTGTCTAACTCACAACAGCATTGTTTGTTGTGTACACAAGTTTCTACTGTACATTTTAATTCTGGCATAAAAAATACCTCCTTTGTTTTCTACATCAGAGGTATTTTGTGTAATTTATTCGATTTTTATTCTAGTTTTTAGTATTTTCTTGTTCTACTTCGATTTTTCGAATCTCTTTCGTACGAATTTCTTTACAAATTTCATCTACAAAGTTATCTAATGGCTTTTGACCTTCATCACCGAGGTAACGACTTCTGACAGAAACCACTCTTTCCTCTTCTTCCTTTGCGCCTACAACTAAAAGATATGGAACCTTCTTCAATCTAGCATCACGTATTTTGTATCCTATTTTTTCACCACGTTCATCGATAGTTACACGCACTCCATTATTTCTTAATTTATCCACCACTTCATTTGCATATGTGTGGTATTTTTCTGAAATCGGAAGCACGCGTACCTGTTCTGGACAAAGCCATGTTGGGAATAATCCCGCATACTTTTCAATCAACCACGCAAGAGTTCTTTCATAGCATCCCATCGATGTACGGTGAATAATACATGGCCTTTTCTTCTCTCCATTAGAATCAATATAAGTCATATCAAAACGTTCCGCTAAGAACATATCTAGTTGGACAGTAATCATTGTATCTTCTTTTCCATACACATTTTTAGCCTGAATGTCAAGCTTTGGACCATAGAATGCAGCATCACCTTTTGACTCTGTATATTCTACTCCTATTTCTCTAAGAATGGTACGCATCTTATTCTCTGTCTCATCCCACATTTCTCTCGTTCCCATATACTTATCCATCTTTTCTGGATCCGATAAAGATAAGCAATACGATACATCATCTGCTACACCAAGAACTGTCAAACAGTATTTTGCTAAATCCACACATCCTTTAAACTCATCCATAAGCTGTTCTTGGGTTACAATTAGATGCCCCTCCGAGATTGTAAACTGACGTACTCTTGTAAGTCCATGCATCTCTCCCGAATCTTCATTTCTAAATAAAGTCGAAGTTTCACCATAACGAATCGGAAGATCTCTGTAACTCTTTTGGCTTTGTTTATAGATATAATATTGAAATGGGCAAGTCATTGGACGAAGAGCGAACACTTCATCATCTTTCTCTTCATCTCCTAGTATAAACATTCCCTCTTTATAATGTCCCCAGTGATCCGAGATTTCGTACAGGTCTTTTTTTGCCATCATAGGAGTCTTAGTTCTTACATACCCTCGTCTTGTCTCCTCGTCTTCAATCCATCGTTGAAGTTCTTGTAAAATCGCAACTCCATTTGGCATAATCAATGGTAATCCTTGTCCTATAACATCTACTGTCGCAAAAATCTCCATCTCTCTTCCTAATTTATTATGGTCACGTTTCTTAATCTCTTCTAGATGCTCCAAATATGCATTTAATTCATCTTTCTTTGCAAATGCTGTTCCATATACACGAGTCAGCATCTTATTCTTTTCACTACCCTTCCAATAGGCACCTGATGAAGAAATTAATTTAAATGCTTTGATGTTTTTTACACTCATCATATGTGGACCAGCACATAAATCTACAAATCCCCCTTGGTCATAAAAAGAAATAACTGCCTCTTCTGGCAAGTCTTCAATCAATTCGACTTTATATGGCTCCTCTTTTTCTTTCATTAAAGCAATTGCCTCTTCTCGTGGAAGTTCAAATCTTTCGATTTTATGTCCTGACTTGATAATCTTTTTCATCTCTTTTTCGATTACGGCTAAATCCTCTTGCGAAAAAGGTTCACATTCAAAATCATAATAATATCCATTCTCAATCGCAGGTCCAATTGCAATCTTAGCCGATGGATATAAGTTTTTTACAGCCTGTGCTAATACGTGAGCTGTCGTATGTCTAAGCGCTGCTAACCCTTTCTCATCGTTTGCTGTCAATATATTAAGTTCGCAATCATTTTGAACGACGGTCCTTAAATCCACAACCTCTCCATCTATTTCTCCAGCAGTTGCAACTCTCGCAAGTCCTTCACTGATATCCGCTGCAATCTCTATGACAGACTGTGCTCCATCATATTCTTTTACTGATCCATCTTTTAATGTAATCTTCATTCCTAAACCTCTTTTACTCTTTCTCTTTATTCTTCTCTATCACGATTGTGATAATCTTCTAGCCCTTTTGCAAACATATCATGATACTCAATCGCATCTTTTTTCAATGATACTGGGTGTCCATCTGGTGTTAAGAAACAATGTTTTGTCTCACCAGTACACATCGTCATTCCCGTCTTATTATCTACCACCTTATATGTCATCGTTAATTTGATACCATTGTATTCTTTTACATTAGATATAATCGTAACGACATCTCCAAAATGTACCATTCTTAAATAATTCGCTCTTACTTCTAGCACTGGGCTTAAGATTCCTTCTTTCTCCATGGTCTCATACCCAAACCCCATCTTTTCCATAAGATCTGTTCTTGCTTCTTCAAACCAACGAATGTAATTCGAGTGATGCACTACACCCATTTGATCGGTCTCGTAATACTGTACCTTGTGACGATATTTGTTATCCATACTAAGCCCTCACTTTCTCATTCCTTTCACACTGCATCAAAAAACCCTTGCAGTTATCTGCAAGGGACGATTAACTCGCGGTTCCACCCTGCTCGTCTCTTCATCTTTTTAACTATTATAATGATATTTTAAACCAAATACGCTGTTTTATCAAGAGTTGTTTTCTTCTTTTTATATTTTAACAGACTGACTACATAATCCTATGCAATCAGTCTGTTTCATTTTACTTGATATAATATGTCTTAGCTACATTACGTGGCAATGATACTTTTCCTTCAAATCCAGAAATTTCTCTTTCATCTAGGTTCATCTCATTTGTAACCTCATAATCAGATACACATATATTTGTCTCTAGCACTTCTTCAACTGTCTGGAATCCACGAAGAATAAATCCATTTTTTCCTTGTGCTTTTTTAAATGCTGTAACCACAAAATCTTTTGACTCTTCTGCTAAAAAACTATAGCTATAAGGAGTAGTATAATTCGAATCGTTCAACTTCATCGCATTGTATGGCATCTTATTGTAAGTCACTACTGGAGTAGTATACTCTTTTGCTGTCTTTGCCAAATTTCTGCCATCTGTAGTTAAAGCAAGTTCATAATGGTTCACACCTAAGAGTTGAGAATCTGGTGTTGGCATCTTAATTCCTGAAGGTCTTCCAGGTCTTCTAAATAATTCTTCTTTTCCTAAGAATCCAACGCATCTAAACAATGTAATTGCGATTGTGTCATAATCATCTCCGATAATCTCATACTCTCTTACAGAATTGGATAGAACAGCCATACTTTCTGTTGCATCTGTGCTTACAAAAGACAAGAATGGATAAATAGAATCTGGTCTTTCATTCCATTTTTCCTTTTCCCATACATTCATCGCTGTATCATAAACCGGGCGTTTAATTTCTCCAAACTGATTATCTGAAAGGGAGAACTTTGAACCTACTCCATTTGGTACCAGTAAGCGTACACGATGATCTTTCACTCGATTATCTACCGATACTTTAACATCAATTACTTTACTTCCTTTTGTTAGTGATACGATAAACTTCATATCAAAACTTCCATCGATCACCTTAGCTTTTCTGCTATCTAAATCTTTTGATGTCTCCATTGTATATGCGATCTCTATCACAGATTTGTTCTTTGTAGAAGTCATCTTCGATGTTGCCACAACATCTTTTGATGTTAAGATAAAATCGTCTTCTAGTTCTGAAAAGTCGTACCCATCTCCATCATCTGCCCCGTCTTCAACTAGCAACACTTCATCGTACTCTTTTCCTGTTACTTTATCAGTCACCTTAAGTGTTCCGTTTGTGTTCACAGTAATTGCATAGAATTCATTCTCAGCCTTCTCCGTTTTAGAGGCCGTTGCTAATTGTCCCTCTTTTTCTACCACGATATAAGTCTTAAATCCCATTGCTGGCAATGTATCATAGATTGCCACTGTGTATTTTACAAATGGATCATAATCACCATAATGAACAATCTGTCGATCAATTAACCCTGCATCAACAATCTCTGTCGCTAACACTTCAAACTCATACTGTTTTCCATCTCCGTCAACAAGATTAAAGTTTTTCATCTTTGTGATAATCTCGCCTTCCACCACAGTTGTTCGCTCATACGGAACCAAGTTAAATGCTGTCAATTTATCCAATGCTACATCCATAGACATGGCATCTACAATACGCCTCTTGTAGAACTTAATCAATTCATCTGTCTTATTCTCTGCAAGATGAAATCTATTTTCAATATCAACGTGTACAATATCCGAGCAACAACATCCTATGGAATCATGTGCATGATTTTTCATTAATTCTTTCCAGATTGCTTCGATTAATCCTTCATGATATTCTTCTCCAAAGCTATGTGCCAAAGATGCTAGTGGCTCTAAAATATTTGTAATTTTATTTTCAATTCTTGTGTTGCTAGATTTTAAATCTGCGCGAGAAGAGAAAATACTTCTATGAACTCTCATATATTTACCATCTAAAAGTTCGCCTTGTAACGTATCTAAATCTTTCACTTGTTCAACTTCTTCAAACACATTCTCATACTTACTCAAGAAAAATGTCTTATCTGGGTAAATTTTCTTCATCGTCTCCATAACATCATAGATATTCTTTTGAATCGGCATTTGATCGTGTCCATTAGCAACAAGAATTGCATCATTTACAGCTCCTCGCTCTAATACAGGCATATACTTGCTCATTCTCTTTCTAAGAGCTTCTTCTTCTACAGGAAGGTATTTCCCAATTGCATAACCAAGTGGCATCAGATGTACTAGTACTTCCCCTTCTGATTCACTCTTCCAATAAAAGTTATTCTTTGTTGATCCATGACGCTCTGATGCACCTCTCCAAAAAATCGCACGATTAATATCGAATCCATTTAAAATCTGTGGCAATTTTTCACTTTGACCAAAAGAGTCTGGTAAGTATCCAATCATCATTGGTTCCCCGAGTTCACGACTATCTTTTAATCCGTAAAGTAAGTTTCGAACAATAGACTCTGATCCTACCACCATTTCATCTGTCTGTGTATACCATGGTCCAACAATTAATTTTCCTTGCTCGACTAATTTCTTAACTCTCTCTTTATTTTCTGGTTTTATATCAAAGTAATCTTCCAATATAGCTGTCTGCCCATCTAATACATAATGTGGGTAATTTTCATCAATCTCTAGCCTTTCCATAATTTCTTCCATATTATTGACTAATAAGATTCTTGACTCCTCAGTTGTAAAATACCATTCTCTATCCCAATGCATATGAGGGACAATATGAACATTTTTCGACATAAAATTCACCTTTCTTTATACCTAACTCTATATTTATCAAAAGGGGCAAACTTCTTTGCCCCTAGTTATTCATTACTTTTTGTTTTGTTTTTTCAATCCATGTTTCATCCATGGTACAAGTATTGCTGTAGATATAATTGCTCCGATAATTGCTGCAACCAACCAAATTGCTGTTCCCATAGCTGGGCTTACAACTGCATTTTCATAATCTAATAAAAACATTGAGAAAATTCCAGCTCCTGGTACGTTCAGTCCAATATTTGACCAAGCAACGATAGCTCCACAAACTGCTGAACCTGTACAAAGAGAAACAATAACTTTTAGTGGGTTCTTCATCATAAATGGGATCGCACCTTCTGTAATACCACCTAACGCGAGCATCCAAGTTGTTTTACCTGCACCTTGCTCTTCTTTGTTATAGCATTCTTTTGCAAGAAGTACAGTCATTGTAATTGCAAAACCTGATACCATCTTAACCGACGCAAAGATTGCATATGGTAGTAACACCCCTTCGTTCATAACACTTACACAGAATGCATATGCGGCTTTATTCACAGGTCCGCCTAAATCAAAGGATGTCATAATACCAATTACTGCCCCTAAAAGAACTGCATTAGTACCTTGTAATCCTGAAAGGAAATTAACAAGTGAATTATTAATAAATGCAACTGGCTCTCCAATTACAAAGAACATAATCGTACCAATCAAGAATGTACTAACTACTGGGTATATAAAGAAACTAACAAATCCTGAAAATGATCCTTTTGCTGGTATCAATTTCTTCATATAGCGAACCAAGTAACCCGCAATCAAACCACCAAGCATACCTGCAAGGAATCCACCGCCAATCATATTCGCTGCTAAACCTGCTGCAAATCCAGAACATAATGCTGTTTTTTCAGAGATTGCATATGCCATGTATGCAGACATTACTGGTACTAAAAGTGTTCCAAGTAGCCCACCTGATAATTGTCTATAGAGATTCAACCAACTACCTTCAGTGTTATATAATTCTACTAAATCAAATTGTTGAGAAATCAATACTGCAATTGCTAGAATCATACCACCAGCAACAACGAGAGGAACCATATGTGATATCCCTGTCATTACCGCTTGTTTAATCTCTTCACCTACACTCATCTTACCTTCATCAGAAGCATCTGCAACATATTCGCCTTTTTCAAAGTTTTCTGCTTTTTCAAGTGCTCTTTTGATGATTGATTGTGCATCTTTTAATGGTTCTGCAACTGATGTTTTTGTAATCGGTAAATGATCAAATCGCTCTGCGTTTTTCACCGCAACACCTACTGAAAAAATTGCTGCATCTGCATTTTTTAAGTTTTCTGCTGTGTGTCTACCTTCGATTCCATTCGCACCTTGCTTTTCTACAAAAACTTGTACTCCTAGCTCTTTACCTGCTTTGACCAATGCTTCTGCTGCCATGTAGGTATGAGCAATTCCTGCTGGGCAAGCTGTTACTGCAACAATCGTCTTCGTGTATTCCACATTCGAGTCGTCTTCTTCTATTTTTTCTGCATCTAAATTCGCTACAAATTCATCCACAGTCTTTGATGCAAACAAGGCCATTTTAAAATCCTCATCTGCCATCTTTGTCATTAACGCTGCCAATAACTCAAGATGAGTACTTCCTCCTTCGCTTTCTGGAATTGCAAGTAAAAAGATATATTTCACTTCGTTATCTGGGTCTAAACTCTCCCAATCTGCAACAATGTCTCTTGTTGACATTACTGCAAATGCTGCTTCTTTGACAAAAGAAGATTTTGCATGTGGTATTGCAAGTCCCATTTCCATACCAGTCTCAGATAAAGACTCTCTCTCATATACATCGTTGATATATCCTTCGATGTCTGTAACTTTTCCATTCTCATATAATTTTTTTGCGAGAGCTTCAATAATCTCTCTTTTCGTAGTTAAATTACTATTTAACTCAATTAAAGCTTTGTTCGTTAAACTTGAAAGTTTCATCATATTACCTCCACAGATTTATTATGTCATTATACTAGCATAAAAATTCTGCTTCCATTCTTTTCCGATATATATATACACGAAACATTTCAATTGTGTATATATACACAACTTTTTACTTATTTCACAAATCGAAATACCCGTTCTGCTGCATAAGAGCAAAGCTGATTGGCATTTTCTATTGCAACGTCTAACTCCATCACACTATCTACACACGTCATTATACTAGTGATACCATGGTTATACATTTCTTGATATTCTTTCCCCAGACTTCCTACAATTGCATAACAAGGAACTTTATGCTTTTTACATAATGTCCCAACACCAAAAGGTACCTTTCCAAAAGCAGATTGATTATCCATTCTCCCTTCTCCTGTAACCACAAAAGAAGTACCCTCTAACTGTTTTTCGAATTCTAAAATATCAAGAATCGTTACAACTCCAGACTGCATAGTAGCCTCAGTAAACGCCAACAAACCTGCACCTAGTCCCCCTGCTGCTCCTGCTCCTTCTAATAAAGAAACATCAATACCTATCTTGTCTTTAATCACAGATGCCACATGTGCCATCCCTTTTTCTAAGCTTTCAATGTTCTCATCTGTTGATCCTTTTTGTCTCGAAAACACGTAAGTTGCACCGCTTTTTCCTAGGAGTGGATTCTTCACATCACTCATAATCACAAATTTTATATCCTTAATTCTTGAATCTATAGATTTGAAATCTATATCTGAGATCCTCTGAAAATTTTCTGGAATTGGAGCTACTTCGTTCCCATCACAATCGTAGAACTTTACCCCAAGTGCACTAGCAAATCCTAATCCACAGTCATTTGTAGCACTACCTCCTAGTCCGATATAAATCGTCTTTACACCTTTGTCTATCGCATCTAATACCATCTGTCCGGTACCATACGTATTCATTTGCATGATATTTCGCTCTTCTACCAATGTAATACCTGATGCTTCAGCCATTTCCATAATCGCTTTATCTTGATCAAATATCCCATATGTTGCTTCAATATCTCTAAAATCAGGACTCTTTACTTTAGACTTTATCAGTGTTCCCTTTAAATGCGGCAATATCGCCGCTACTGTTCCCTCTCCACCGTCTGCCATCGGCAATTTGATTACATCAATATCTCCAAATATTTTTTTTGCAGAACCTTCCACGATATCACAGATTTCGTTCGCTTCTAGTGAACCTTTGAAAGAATCTGGTGCAATTATTATCTTCATAAAACCCTCCCTATATCTCTTCGCTCATCTTTTTTACATCCAAAGTGTGATCCACCACACATACTGGAACTGGAAGATTTGTCTTGAATTTAGTTATAAACTCAGCCTCTTTATTCACAATTTCATCTGTAATTGAAATACCTGCACAACTCTCTAACTCTAAGTGTAACGTTCCAAGCCATTGTGCTACTGCTTTTCCTAGCTGTTTCGAAGAAAGTTTTCCCTCGAACTTTTCCTCTTTCAGTACTGAACCATCTTCTCTTAGAGCAACCACACTGATATTATCACTTTCAGATTGAAGAACCACTTTGAACAAATTCTCTTTCTTATCTACAGTTGTAATTAACGCTTCTAAACATCCAACCATCTCAAATGTACCTGATTTTGCAGGGATGAAAACACTATCTCCTTTTCTGATATCTACAGTTTCATCTTCCATCTTAATATGTCCACATCCGTCAATAATTAACACACTGATAAAAGAAGCTTCTGTTGCTTCGCTTCTAAAAGAATTCTTTCCTTCTGTTGTTAGCTCTACCTTATCTACTGTAAAGTAATCACATTTTGCAATATGCGGACTGACATTTTCACCCTCTCCTTGTTTTAATAGGTTAGTAACTGCCAATGCTTTTTCTACATGTAACTCACGACCATTTCCATTCGCATCCACTCTTCCATAGTCATATACGCGATAAGTCACATTTGAATTCTGTTGAATTTCAGCTATGATGATGTCCTTTCCTATTGCATGAATGGTCCCAGCTTCAATGAATAACACATCACCTTTTTTAACTTCTACTTTATTTAAAACTTCTAACAATGTATTGTCTTTAATTCTTGTTGCGAATTCTTCTTTTGTGATATCTCGATTAAAACCATAGTATAAAAATGCCCCTTCCTTACAATCCGTTACATACCACACTTCTGTCTTCCCGTATTGTTTTTCATGCTCTAATGCATAGTCATTCTTTGGATGCACTTGAATTGATAGATTGTCCTTTGCATCGATAAACTTGATTAGAATCGGAAAATCGTCAAACCTTTTACAGTTTTTACCTAAAACTTCTTTTCCACACTCTTCAATGAATTGCTGGAGTGTTTTTCCAGCGTGAATTCCATTGACAATTGTTGATGGACCATCTTTATGACAAGAAAGTTCCCACGATTCCGCTAGTACGTCACCGTCATATATTTTATTATATTTTTTAATTAGATTGGTTCCTCCCCAAATATAATCCTTAAATGCTGGTTGTAACTTTAATATTGACATAATTTCACCTCGTAATGATTTTATATTATTAATTATGTAACGATTATACCATTCTTATAGACAGGAGTTCATTTTTTTTTTATAAATACACATCTCAACATGATTATGTAAATTTATTCACAACTGTGATATAGTTGCTTGATTGGTAAACTTCTGAAAAGATAGTAATTACAGATATTAATAATCCCTTAGCCAACGCCAAGGGATATGCAGGTTATATTTTTTTTAAGTACATCTCACATATCATCTTAATCAGCATCAATAGACCCGCTCTATCTGTAACGTTATACCCGTTTACTATTCGTCTATCTCCCCAAAAGCACACTTGATCATCACACAGTATACTCAATGGATTTTCTCCAAAATGAGTGACACAGGTAACATTTAAGTTCTCACATCGCTTTTTTAAATTAGCTGCTAATTTGACAAGGCGCTCTGATTCACCTGTAACGCTAACTATAATTACTAAATCACCTTCTTCGTAAAAGTTAGAAAAATATTCAATATCGTGTATCTGTGCAAAATATTCCGTCTTTTTCCCTAGACAACGGAGATACCTCCCAAAATATTCGCAAAAATACACAGAATCTCCCACTCCAGCAATCAATATCTTATTCGCATCTACCATCTGATCCGTAAGTCTATCCAATGCTGTTTCATCTAAAACATCTATAGAACGGATAATGCTCTGCGGAAGCTTTTCAAACACTCTATTTTCAACTGTTGTGATTTCGCTTGGGTTGTCTTCGTTTTGAATCGAAAATTTCAATTCAGAGAATCCACTATACCCCAGTTTTTTTGATGTTCGTATAATAGAATTAGGTGAAATATACAAATCTTTTGCAATCTTTTGCACTGAAATATGCTGAATCTCTTTCCTATTATTCTTGATATATTCAATGATACTATCATCCGTATCATTAGATTTCAATTCAATATTATATACTCGTTCTTCAAATGTTAACATTTTTCCCCCTACAGATATTCCTTGATATGTTTTTTCTATTTTATCATCTTTTTTTACTTTAGACTAGCTATTTTCAATTATGTCATTCCTAATTTTTTTTTAATTTGAAGTAACAATTCAGCCTTGCGGCTGAATACAAGGATTCTGCGGTATGCTTGCGTAGCTGCAGATAAACCTTGTAATACAGCCATAAGGCGTTTTGCCGCAATCGAGGATATAGCTATGCAATAGCGCAATCGGTCGTGTAGCGACCTATCCGAGATGTTCAGCTGAATTGTTACAATTTGGATAATGATCTTCATATGACTGTTTGACAATTATTATCTTTATATGGTACGATGAAGTTGATTTATTCATATTATGCAGATTACTCGTTGAAGAGTCATTTTTTTCCATACATAGAAAGGATGGTTATATCAATGCAAAATTCAGCATTTCCTAGCGAAATATCCATATCTAAAATATCCGAATTGGGATATAGACCTCTACCCGAATATCTAGCCGATATCCTCAAAAAAGGTAAAGCATCTTTTTTAGGTAGAGGTGATTTAAAAAAGATTTGTAAAAGTATTGCAGAGGGCAATGGTTCCTACTTAAAAATAACAATTGAAGATGATTACATCAACAGAATCGTAGGTTCTGAACCTGGCGATGATGATTTATATCGTTACTATCGACTAAAAACAAGTGATGACTGTATCATAGATACAGGAGTTCAAGCTATTAATAAATTTAACCCCAATATAGGTGATGTAGCATATTTACTACAGTTCAAAGTAAAAAAGGATATTCTATACTTAGTTGTAGCATCAATTGATGAGGATTACCTTTTCAGTAATACAAAGGGATTATCAGCAATTGATACTACCTATACAAACACAAGTACCATACCAGAGCTTAGCGAAAAAGATCGCCTTGAGAAAGGTATTGAAGCTCTTACTAATATGTTATTCAAAAACAAGAATTAACCGAAAAGGTATAACGGATTTTTATTCTTCTGCTACCTCTAGCATATCCTCAATAAAAATCCCATAGCCTTTTGTAGGGTCATTAACAAATACATGGGTTACCGCTCCTATTATTTTACCATTTTGCAGGATAGGACTACCTGACATCCCTTGTACAATCCCACCTGCTTCTGCTATTAAATCGGAATCTGTCACTTGCAGAACAATGGTCTTATTTATCTCATCCGCAAAGTAATCCAATTCTAGTATTTCGACATCGTAGGTCTCTATTTCTGTTCCTAAGGTACTTCGTATCTCTGCTTTCCCTGTGGTAATCTCCTCTTTTCTAGCCATTTCTACAGATGTTAATTCTAATTCAAGTGACTCTAAACTTTCAATTTTTCCATAGATTCCATATTCTGTATTTTTCTCGATATTGCCAATTACGTTGAAGGGATTATAGACAATCACTCCTTCTATTCCACCTGGAACTCCCACTTCTCCTTTAATCACATCATTTACCGATGCATTGTATAATTCTCCATTTGAAATCTGTAATAATCCATTGGTGTCTATATCATAAATTCCATGCCCCAAAGAACCATAATTATTCTCTTCATCAATATAAGAAAGTGTTCCCAGTCCTTGGATGTTATCTCTAACCCAAATTCCCAATTTGTAACCTCCATTTTCTGTCAGAACAGCATCTAGCTTTACATCAATTTCTTCTTCATTTCGTCGTATCGTCAAAATAACTTCTCCTGACTCTAAATTGCCCATTATATTAACAAGTTCATTTTTGCTATGAATTTCAATGCCATTTATCTTTATTATATAGTCACCTGGTTGCACTATATTGCGAGCGGTGTTAAAAAACTCCCCCTGTTGGTCAGCTATGCTTTCTGTTCCGATGATCATAATCCCAGATGTATCCATATAGATTCCCACAGGAATTCCACCAGGAATTAACATTCGATTGCCTATATCTTCTGTACTGATGATGGATTCATCCGTATTCCCACTGATTGTACTTGTATTAAAAATATAAACACTGATTGCTAATGCCAATATCCATGAAAAAAAACCTTTTCTATGTTTCAAATCGCACACCCTTTCTATGACATCGTTATTTTTCTACGAAAGAAGACAAGCGATATTCACTTGTCTTCTCGATTATCATATTTCTAGTATGTACGTTTTACTTTTTTTCACACTGGAAAACTGTTACTTGTAGCTTTTTGCCATTTCTCTCATCTCGATAGCACTCCTTGTAATTGCTTCGGAGACTTTTCCACCGCCTAATATTCTACTCAATTCTTCAATAGTTTCCGTTTCTGAAAGCGGGTGTATAGAAGTAATTGTATCTTTATCTATCACTTTTTTTTCAATGCAAAAATGTGAGTCTGAAAGAGCTGCAATTTGTGCTAAATGAGTAATACAAATTACTTGTCTCAACTTCCCTATCTGTGCAAGTTTTTCTCCTACTTTTGTTGCTGTAACACCACTAATTCCTGCATCGACCTCATCAAAAATCATAGTATCGATATCGCTCTTATCTGCCATTACCGTCTTCATGGTCAACATAATACGCGATAATTCTCCTCCTGAAACGACTTGCGATAATGGTTTTACTTCTTCCCCTGGATTCAATGACACAAGAAATTGAACTTCATCCAATCCTTGGGTTTGCGGTTTTTCAAGCCTTGTAAAACCAATTTCAAACTGAACCTCTAAAAAATTCAATTCTTTTAGTCCCTCTATGATTTTCATTTCCAGTTGCTTTGCATATTTTTTTCTACACTGGGACAATTGCTTAGAATGATTTAGCAATTCATCTTCTTTCTCTTTCAATTCCTTTTCTAAACTCGATAAGTAGATATCATAGTTTTCCATTTTTTCTATTTTTTCAACCAATTGTAAACTATATTTTTTTATTTCTTCATAAGAGTTCCCGTACTTCCCTTTTAATCGATTCCAGATATTTAAGCGCTCCTCTATTTCTACAAATGCCTCGCTCGAAAATTCCATAGCACTAGAATAGTTGGATAAATCTCTATTAAAGTCATTGAGTAAATTGTCAATTTCCACTAATTGACTATACAGTTCATCTCCTTCATGGTCATACTGTGTAATACCTTGTAAAGATTGCAATGCACTCGAAATCTTAGCGCTTGCACTTTCAAAAGAACCACTAGTATTTTCATAAGCACTTTGTGTTCTTTCAAGGATAGTTTTCCCATTCGAGAGCTTCTTATACTGCTCTTCTAGTTCTTTATCTTCATTTTTTTGTAAATTTGCAGACTCAATCTCTTCTAACTCAAATTGACAAAAAGCAAGTTCCCTATTCCTTGCCTCTACGTCTAGATTGCAAGATTTATATTCGTTTTGTTTTTCTAAGAATTCACGATATAGATTTTTAACATTTTCTACTAAGACTTTATCTTTTTCTAGCAGATAATCGTCAAGAATAGATAAGTGATTGCGATTATTCAAAAGTGTTTGATGTTCGTGTTGCCCATGTATGCTAATAAAATTACTCGCCACATCCTTCAGTACTGTTTTTGTGACCGTTTCTCCATTAATTTTGCTAACACTTCTGCCTTCCATCAATTTTCTACTCAAAATAATACAGCCATTTTCTTGGAAAATATCATGTTTTCTTAAAACTTGCTCTTGTTCCTTTGTTACTACTTGAAACACTAACTCTACATATCCAAATTCTGTCCCTTTTCGTAATAAATCTTTCGTATACTTGCCCCCAAGAGCCAAGTTAATCGAACCTAGTAAGATTGATTTTCCAGCACCTGTTTCTCCTGTCAAGATATTTAGCCCCGTAGCAAATTCTAGTTCTGCCTCATCTATTAGTGCCAAATTTTTCACTCTCAAGCTTTGTAGCATAGATGCTCCTCCTATTTATCCAAAACTATTTTTCGTATTTTTCCCATTACATGGAATGTATCATCAACACTTCGAATGGCACACATAATCGTATCATCCCCTGCAATACATCCGACTACTTCTTTCCATCGCATAGCATCTATTGATGCTGCAACTGCCATGGCCATACCTGCAACAGTTTTAATCACTAATATATTTTGTGCCATATCCATCGAAATATAACCATCTCTTAGAATTCGAATATATTTCTCATCTAGGCTTTTTTGAGATGTTGGTAAAATAGTGTATTTTTGTCTACCACCATCTGTAGCAATTTTTGTCAAATGCAAATCACGAATGTCTCTTGAAACAGTCGCTTGCGTCACTGTAAACCCATTCTCATTTAAATAATCTGCTAAATCTTCTTGTGTTTCTATATCATACTTTGTGATAAGTTCTACAATTTTTGCATGTCTACTTTCTTTCATCTCCGATTAATTTCCTTTCATTTTTTTTCGTAACACTTCTAAAAAACTAACATGGCTTAATCTTAAAAGCTTAATCTTATTATTTTTATTTTGGATTCTCACTCGATCTCCTGATTCTATTTTTAGGTTTTCTCGTCCATCAAAACTTACACAGGCTTGCAATATCTCACCTTGCTTCCCAAATCTTAGTTCCATCTCTATGCAGTCATCTCCTGAAAGCACGATACTTCGACTATTTAGCTCATGAGGACAAATTGGTGTTACTACAAATAGATTTGCAGTAGGTTCTACTATAGGACCTCCAGCAGATAAGTTATAAGATGTCGATCCCGTAGGTGTAGATATAATAATCCCATCCGCTTGATAAGAGTGTAGCAGCGCTCCATTTACATACACATCAAAATAGATAATATGTACATCTCCAGTACGCGACAATACCACGTCATTTAAGGCAATACTATCTGCTCCGTCAAGTACACAACCATTGACAAGCATCCGCTCTTCAAGTATAGGCTCTCCAAACATAATTGTTCTAATTCCCTGTTTCAACTCTTCTAGCTCTTTTGCCTCAATCTCTGTCAAGTACCCTAACGTACCTAAATTAATTCCCAGAAGAGGGATATCATTATGATAATATTCGTATGCTGCTTTTATAAGCGTTCCGTCACCACCCAAAGTCAAAATACATTCACACTCATCGCTTATAGACTCATCTTTTTCCAATCTAACAATGCCGCCATATGACTCGATAATCTTTTTCACAGAATTTGTCACTTCATATTCTGGATCTTTTATTGTATTTGTTACTAAATAAAATTTTTTCATTGCTATCCTCAATTATCATTTTGTATTTAATGATTGAAATGCATTCTCAACAATTTCTTTGTAATCCACTGTCATATCTGTCACCTTTGCTTCTCCCTTGTGTAAATGCATCAAATATTCAATGTTACCTTCTGGGCCTTTGATTGGTGAAAAATCTAAATTGCATATCTGAAACCCAATCTCTTTTGCATAATTAATCACCAACTCCATCACTTCTATATGAGTACTCTTTTCTCGTACCACTCCTTTTTTCCCTACCTTTTCTCTTCCCGCTTCAAACTGAGGTTTAATCAATGCAATCACATCTGCCTCTTCTTTTAAAAAGTTAAAAATAGGTAATAATACCTTTGTTAGCGATATGAATGATACATCAATTGAAGAAAAATCGATTCGCTCTCCTAAATTTTCTAGTGTCACATACCTTACATTGGTGCTTTCCATGCACACTACTCTTTCATCTGTGCGAAGCTTCCACGCAAGTTGTCCTTTGCCTACGTCAATAGCGTACACTTTTACTGCACCATTTTGTAACATACAATCTGTAAATCCACCTGTCGACGAACCGACATCTGAACAAACTTTCCCCTCTACATTTACCCAAGCGTTTTTCATTGCTTTTTCTAACTTCAATCCGCCACGACTTACGTAAGGAAGTGTATTTCCTCGTACCTCTATTTGAGACTCAGTCGAGAAAGCTGTTCCTGCTTTATCTTCTTTTTGCCCCTCTACATATACATTTCCTGACATAATTATAGCTTTTGCCTTTTCCCGCGATTCTGCTAAATTTCGCTTAACCAAAAGTACATCTAATCGTTCTTTCATTCTCTATTCCCTTCATTACAATCAATCCCTATCACTTTCGAAATGATTCTCTTTGTAATTGTCTCTTCATCCATCAACACTTCTCTTCTAAGTTCTTCTATACTTCCATGTTCCACATACATGTCTTGAATACCAATTCCTAAAACATTGATTGAGATATCTAATCGTTCTGCAACCATCTTTAGTTCACTTGCATATCCACCTGCACATAAATTTTCTTCAAGAACCACGATTAGTTGATGTTCTTTTTCTAACAACTCTAGCATGGATGCATCAATTGGTTTTAAGAATCTAGCGTTTACAAGAGAACATTCATACCCACTCTCTTTTATTTTTTTACGGACTGAATCGGCTAGTTCCATCATATGTCCCACTGATACTATAGCGATTTTTTCTTCTTCATAAAGGATTTCACTTTTTCCATATTGAATCTGTTCGTCGAATTCCTTGAGCCCTTCGTAAGCATTTCCTCTCGGATATCTCAGCGCAATAGGTCCTTCATCATAATTTAACGCAAAGCGTAACATACTCGCTAATTCCCACTTATTCTTTGGTGCCATCACTGTCATATTAGGAATACTGTTTAAAAACGATACATCAAATATCCCCTGATGGGTCTCTCCATCACTTCCTACAAGACCAGCACGATCTATGGCAAATACCACCGGTAGATTTTGAATGCACACATCATGGATGATCTGATCATACGCTCTTTGTAAAAAAGAGGAATATACTGCAAAAACAGGCTTCATCCCTGCCGCTGCAAGACCTGCTGCAAATGTTACTCCATGTGCTTCTGCAATTCCTACATCAAAAAATCTATCCTTAAACGTTTTACTAAATGGCAATAATCCTGTTCCATCAGACATAGCCGCTGTAATAGCTACTATATTTTCATTTTTCTTTGCCTCTTTGTAAAGCACCCGTCCAAATACATCCGTATAGGTTTTTAAATTGTTACTTTCCTTAGTTTTACCGCTTTGCACTTGGAATGGTCCTGTTCCATGATATTTGGATGGTTCTGCTTCTGCGTGTACATATCCTTTTCCTTTTTTCGTGATTACATGGACAATAACTGCTCCCTTTACTTGCTTCGCCTCTCGAAATGCTTTTAAAAGAGCTTTTAAATCATGACCGTCAATAGGACCTAAATACGTAATTCCCATGTCTTCAAAAAACATATTTGACATCAGCAATTGTTTGATACTGTTCTTAGCTTTTTGAACTTGTTTTACAGCCCCTTTTCCAAGAACAGGAATCTTATTTAGCATTTTTTCAACATCGTCTTTTAGTGTAGTATATTTTTTAGCTGTTCGAAGACCATTCAAATAGTTCGACATTCCACCAACATTCTTTGAAATGGACATATTATTATCATTTAAAACCATGATGAAATTACGCTTTAAACCAGATGCATTGTTCAATGCTTCATAAGCCATTCCTCCAGTTAGAGATCCATCTCCAATTACAGAAACCACTCGATAATTTTCATTTTTAATATCTCTACCCTCTACATAGCCAAGACCTGCAGATAAAGAGGTGGAACTGTGCCCCGTATCAAATGCATCACAAGCACTTTCTTTTCTCTTTGGAAATCCACTTAATCCACCATATTTGCGAAGTTCTTCAAACCCTTCTTTTCTGCCGGTTAATATCTTGTGTGTGTAAGACTGATGCCCTACATCCCAGATTATTTTATCTTTTGGTAATTCCAAAGAAAGGTGAAGTGCCATTGTCAATTCCACAACCCCTAGGTTTGAAGCCAAATGTCCACCCGTATTACTAATTTTATTTACTAAAAAATCGCGAATCTCTCCAGGTAATACTAATAGTTCCTCTGAACTTAGGGTTTTGATATCATTCTCCTTAATAATCTTATCTAGTACCATATCTGTACCTCACTATCTATTTCTTTCGATTGATTAGTGCTTGTATCAATGCTTCCATATATTCACATGGCTTTTTTAATTCTAACAATAACTGAATAGCTTCTTTTGATAGACGGTCTACCTCTTTTATCGAAGACTCCATACCTTCTAGTGTTACATATGTCGTCTTTTCATTCTTCTGATCACTTCCAATTGGTTTTCCAAGCACATCTATTGTACTTGTGACATCTAAGATATCATCCTGAATTTGGAAGGCTATCCCTATATTATTTGCTATCTTTTCTACTGATGCTACCTCTTGTTCGCTAGCACCAGCCAAAATTGCACCAATCATCATAGATGCCTCAATTAATGCTGCAGTCTTCAATTGAAAAATAAACATTAGTTTTTCTTTAGTCGGAACACTACCTGATGATTTTACATCTACTACTTGACCACCAATCATTCCATATATTCCAGCCTTTTCTCCTAGAACTTGTAATGCTTTTCCTATGAGATAAGATTGCTGTGGTTCCACCTCAAAGCTTTGAAATACTGTTTCGAAAGCAAAATTAAGCAAAGCATCGCCTGTCAAAATCCCCATATCATGGCCATATACAATATGAGTAGTCTTTCTACCTCTTCTGTAATCATCATCATCCATCGCAGGTAAATCGTCATGAACGAGGGAATATGTGTGAATCATTTCTATTGCTGTTGCAAAATTTTCTATAATCGAGGATTGTCCACCAAACATGCGATATGTCTCAATCATAAACATGGGGCGTAGACGTTTTCCGCCACCCATCACACTATAATCCATCGCCTCCATAACTAGTGATTGAAACCCTTCAATCGGTGGCAACTTTTTTTTGAGCATTTTCTCAATCTCATCAATTTTTTCTGCTTGTACTTCCTTAAAATTCATAAGTTTCCCCTTTTTCATTTAGCTGTAGTACTTGCTTTTCAATCATTTCTACCTTTTCACTACAAGTCTTAATCGTTGCCATTCCTTTTGTATATAAAGAAAATGAGTCCTCTAATGTAATATCTTCTTTTTCCAATTCTTTAATTAATTCTTCTAGTTCTTGAAACATCTCATCTATATTTTTATTCTTTTTCTCTCTAGCCATTATGATTCACCTCTGTTTTTTCAATAACACGACCTCTAATCACACCATCTGTCACCGAAATTTCTATTTCATCATCTACTGATACATCACCAATTTTTCGCACTGCTTTTCCTTCTTGATCGCTGATATAAGCATATCCTTTGCTCAGTTTTTCCAGTGGAGACAACCCTTTAAATCTAGTTATCAGCAAGTCTAATCGATGTCTACAAGAATCTAACTTTCCATCCATTGCAGTCATTAGTTTCTCTTCAAGTTCGATAATTCTTTGCTGTCTTTGTCTCAATAGGTAATTGGGATGTAAGTACTTCATATTGGTATGATATTTCTCTATTTCACTCTTCGAGCGTGATAGTTTCAGATTCATTTTTGCTAATAACATCGCTTTATATGACTCTAATGTTTGTTCAAATACAAAATATTCATATGCAGCCATTTCTGCTGCTGCCGATGGAGTTGGTGCTCTTAAATCTGCCACATAATCTGCAATCGTGAAGTCTGTCTCATGTCCCACTGCTGAGATAATAGGAACGCTACAGTGAAAAATGGCATCTGCTACACACCTTTCATTGAAAGCCCATAAGTCTTCAATCGACCCTCCACCTCTTCCAACAATGATTACATCCGGTTTCACAATGGCTTCCATCACTTCGATTCCTTGTACAATGCTCTTACTAGCGCCTTCTCCTTGTACTAATGCTGGAAATAATACGATTTGAATATAAGGATTTCTTCTTTGTATCACTTGAATAATATCTCTCACCGCAGCACCTGTTGGTGCTGTTATCACACCTATTTTTTTTGCAAAACTAGGAATTGGTGCTTTATATTCCTGTGCGAACATCCCCATTTCTTCCAATTCTTTTTTTAGCTTTTCATACGCTTCGTTTAATTTCCCAATTCCATCTTGTATGATCTCTTTTGCATAGAGTTGGTAAGAACCGGAACGTTCATAGGTAGATACGCTTCCAAGCGCTATCACTTGTTGCCCTTCCGTCAAACGAAAAGAGAGCCCACTACGTTGTCCTGCGAACATTACGCAAGAAATCGTACCTGACTCATCTTTTAAAGAGAAGTATATATGACCTGATGTATGGTATTTACAATTTGAAACTTCACCTTTCACGTAAAGCTTATTCAACATAAAATCTTGGTTAAACATATTTTTAATATAAGTGTTTACTTGCTTAACCGTATATACATTTCTCATGCTCTCTCCTAATTTTCTCTTTTCAATAATTTTGCTAAAACACCATTTACAAAAGCAGGACCTTCGTCACCACTATACTTCTTCGCCAGTTCTACTGCCTCATTAATCGCAACTCCTACTGGTATCTCCTCATCAAAATTAATCTCATAATAAGCAAGACGTATAATTGTAAGATCTACTTTATTCATTCTACTCGTCTTCCATTTTGTAGTATTCTCACTAATCGCTGTATCAATCTCTTTTAAATGGCCTTCTAACTCCAAACAGCGATTTATGATATAATCTCTATCTACTTCCGAAATTGCATCTTCTAACTCAAAGTACTTGAGCATATGCTCTCTTCTGTCTTCTTCTAATTCAAATGTATTGGAAAACAACACCTTAAATGTGTGTTCTCTTAACAGTTTCCTGGTCATATTTTCCTCCGGTATTTCTTTTCTATATCATTCTATACATAGCTTCCTTACTACACAATAATAAAGGATGCCATCCGACATCCTTTATTATACTATACTTTTCAAGATTATTCCATATCTACGCCTGCAATTTTTATATTAACATCAGCAACTGTTAATCCAGTCATGCTTTGCACTGCAGTTTTTACTTTTTCTTGAACTTTCTTTGAGGTATCCATTACGTTATAGCCATAAGAAAGATTTAGTGCAAGGGAGATAGATACTACTTCATCTAGCACTTCTACTTTTACACCTTTTGACAAGTTCTTCATTCCAAGCCTACTAATTAATTCATGACTGATATTGCCAATCATGGAAGCAACGCCTTCTACCTCTGTTGCTGCAAGACCTGCAATAATTGCAATTACTTCATCTGCAATCTTTACTTCCCCTAGCTTTTCGCTGTTTTCAGCATCCATTACTTTTTTATCTTCGCTACTCATACCTACACCCTCCTAATTCGTCACACTACTACGGATATTATAACAAATTTCACACAATTTGCAACTGTGAATTCTTAAGATTTCCCAAACTCGGACAGCTCTAACCCTTCATTTCTCTCAAGGGTCATGCGTATACTCCATTCGTGCATAAAAAGTAGAAGCGGTCTTTCTTTCAAATCTCTGATTTTTTTCATATCAGAAGTGCCGATGATTTTATCTAATTCTGTATCTTGACTCACCACCCAACGAATATGTGCATATGGAAGTCTTTCCATTCTTATCTCTACATTATATTCATTTTCCAATCGATACTTTAGTACTTCAAATTGAAGTTCACCTACAACTCCAACGATGATTTCTTCCATTCCTGAGTTATTCTCTCTGAAAATTTGGATTGCTCCTTCTTGTGCAATCTGATTAATCCCTTTTACAAACTGCTTTCGTTTCATCGTATCAACCTGTGATACTCTAGCAAAATGTTCCGGTGCAAAAGTTGGAATACCTTCATATGTAAATTTTTCTTTTCCTAGCGTCAGTGTATCACCTATTGAGTAAATCCCTGGATCAAATACACCGATTATATCTCCACCATATGCCTGCTCAACCATTTTTCTATCGCTAGCCATTATCTGTTGTGGTTGGGATAATCTTAGCTTCTTACCGCTTTGTACATGAAATACTTCCATTCCTGCCTGAAATTCTCCAGAACAAATTCTCATAAAGGCTATCCTATCTCTGTGTGCTTTATTCATATTCGCTTGAATTTTAAAGACAAATGCTGAAAAATCGTTTTCTAGAGGATCAATCACTCCTATATCCGAAGTTCTTGGAAGGGGTGAGGTTGTCATTGCTAAAAAGTGTTGCAAAAATGTTTCAACACCAAAATTTGTAAGAGCTGATCCAAAGAAAACTGGTGTCAAAAGACCTTGATCCACCATGTCTTGATCAAATTCTGCACTTGCTCCATCTAGTAATTCAATCTCTTCTTCTAATACACCTAGGGCGTCTTCCCCTATATAATCAGCGATTTTTTCATCTCCTAATTTGACTTTTGTAACCGTACCTTGTGACGTACCTTTCTTGGTATCCGAGAACAAATCAATTGTCTCTTCTTTTCTATCGAGTACTCCTTGTAAATTCTTCCCACAACCAATCGGCCAATTGACTGGACAGGTTGCTATTCCTAACTCTTTTTCAATCTCATCTAGTAACTCAAAGATATCCTTTGATTCACGATCCATTTTATTGATAAAAGTAAATATTGGTATTTTACGCATCACACAGACTTTAAATAATTTTCTTGTCTGTGCCTCAACACCTTTCGATGCATCAATTACCATCACCGCAGAGTCGGCTGCCATTAGTGTTCGATAGGTATCCTCCGAAAAGTCCTGGTGCCCGGGTGTATCTAAAATATTGATACAATACCCCTCATAATTAAACTGTAACACAGAGGATGTAACTGATATTCCTCTCTCTTTTTCAATTTCCATCCAGTCCGATACTGCGTGTTTTGCAGTAGCTTTTCCTTTTACTGATCCCGCTTGATTGATTGCTCCACCATATAATAAAAATTTCTCTGTCAGAGTTGTTTTCCCTGCATCGGGATGTGATATTATCGCAAAGGTTCTTCTTTTCTTAATTTCTTCTACTATCTGAGACATTTCGTACGCTCCTTTTTCTTACATGCGTACTTACTTTACCACACTTTCCCTATTATATCAACCGCTATTATTCTCCTGTCTGAATCGGTGAAATCACGATGTTTGCAGTATCTATTCCTGATTTTCTAGTTACAATATCTTCAATCTGTGCACGATTAGCATCTGTTAGCTCCTCTCGAATCACAACTACATCTGCTGAATCCTCAGAAAGTGTCACTGCTACATCCGAAAAACCTTTGGATTGTAACAAGGTTTCAATTGCAACTTCTGATTCTGCCCAATCAGTCAATTCGATAATTTCAGCTACTGCTGCTTCTTTTTGCTCTGCACTCAAATCTTCATTATCGACCAAGGCTTGTAGTGTCTCCTTTGATGCTGCCCTAACTTGTTCTCTGGAAACTTTTGCTGCTGCTATCGTTTCATAAGCTTGATTGCTCGTTAATACAGCTGCTCCAGGTGTGCTTTCTTCCTCAAGATTCAATAATTCTTCTCCATCTGTACTTTCCATTTCTGTCTCTCCTGCGGTTTCTTGTGCCATTTCCTCTTCTGAAATATCAAGCAAAGCTAGGTTTGTTAGATCATTTTCTTCACCACTTTCTCGATTGAACAACTGACCTGAATAATTCAAATATCCTGCTACTGCTATCATTAGTGCTAGGGCGGTGATCACTACCTGGTTTTTTCTAAACATACGCTTCAATTAACTTCCTCCTTTTGAGATGATTTCATTTTCATTATTTTAATCTTATGCGTGTCTACCTCAAATAATGCTTGGATTGCTTCTGTTATGTTTTCAACCACTATACTATCGCCTCCACCAGAAGCAATAACAAGTACCCCCTCTATCTTCGGATAAAGCTCTTTTGTCACATAGGGTGTTTGCCCATATTCACTATCTTCGAATATGGTGGCTTCTTCTTTAGTCTCTTCTCCAATCACTGTATCTTTCTCCACTACTTTTTCACCTGTTGATTCATAGGTAACAAGAACTTTCACCTCGCCAACACCTTCTACTTGTGATAAGATTTCTTCTACTTGTGCTTCTAATTCGTTTTTATATCCTGTTTCTACCGATTCTAGTTCTTTGCTAGCACTTGTATCAACCGATTCCTCTTTTTGAAATTCAATTGGCAGGGCTACAATGACCAAAAGTACTCCTACAATAAAAGTCACAATCAACCTTTGCCTATTCGTCTGTTGTTTGATAATGTTCTGAAGATAGGTAATCATCCAACTCCACCTCATTAAAATAATCTGCTTGCTTTTCTAGTTCCTTTAGTTCCATTTCATATTGGTTTTTCTGATACTCTATATCCCACCATTTTTCCATTCCTAGCAATTTCACTACAGGAGTGCAAAGCATCAAAATCATTACAAGACCTGTGTAAAACCGAATGTATTTCTTATACTCTTCACTAGCTACAATCTGTAATAATGCTGAAAAAATCACAACTGAGAAAGAAAAATTTTTCACCCATTCGTAAAGAAAATCCATACTGTCTCCTTTAGGTTGTAGATGTAGCTACAATCGCAATTGTAACCAAGAACAAAATGCCGATACTCATCACTGTTTTTAGCAACATTCGACTTCCCTCCCCTATGCAATTGACACAACCTACAATTCTTTTATCAGAAATCGGTTCTACTAGTGCTGCCGCAAACTTGTAAAGAAGCACAATCAACGTCAATTGAACAACTGGGCCTATAACGATAGATAGGCAGATTAATAACCCAACAACTCCTATGCTATTTTTTATGAGTGTAATACTACTAAATATCACCTCTGCACCACCTCCAACTGCATCCCCCACAACTGGTACTGCTTCTGCACTCTTTAGCCAAATGTTACGTTGCAAAGAGTCAATGACTGGTGATATCATCCCTTGAATAACATTCAACCCAACGACAGCTCCTATCATTGTTTTTAATAACCAATAAATTACTAACTTCACTAACTCTCCAAGTTTATTTAATCTCTGTTCTTGGGAGATATAGTTTAATATAACAATCACTATATATGCATTAATTAAGGGAATGACTATATTCGCTATAAGTAACTCCACGAAATAAATGTAGAGAATTGTAAGGTTATAGAATACTAAAGCTGAATTTACACCGGTTGAAAGCGCTACAGATAAGAAATAAATTGGTGATAACACTCCCATAAATTGTAGCAAAATCTCTAATTTACCAGCTATATCTGTTACCAACACATCAAAAGAACGCATACAAAGCACTACAATCAAAAAATATATAACTAAAAATCCCACACTTTCAATCTGTTGATTTCCCATAGCTTTTGATAAATTAGTGAAAATTGCAGATAAAAAAATCAACAACATTATATGTACAAATGTATTTCTGTTGTACTCTAGTTCATACATAAGCTTATCCCAGATAAATGCCAAAACAAATTCCCCTGTCTCCTCTAAATCCCCATCCATCACTTGCTTCACTAAATCCCGAAAAGAGAGTTCTTCCTCTGGAAACACCTCCCCAAGTAAGGATTCCATCTCTTCTAATTCTAAACTATCAAAAATAGACTCTTCTACTCTTTCCAATTCCTTTTCTTCTAACTGGGACGCTTTTGTGGTAATAGAATACCAACTGACTATGACTATGAAAACTACGCCCCAAAATAAGAATCGTCTTATACTCTTACTCATCTTCTCCCCTTCTAGGTTATAAAGGTCTCTATCGTCTCTAACAAGGTTACGAGAATTGGCAGACTCAACATAATAATATAAATCTTCCCAAACAACTGAATCTGACTACCTATATTGCCGTACCCTGAATCTTTGCAGATACCAGAAGTAAATTCAGCAACATATGATATCCCTAGCATCTTAAATACAATATTGATATATTCTATATTAATGCTAGTTACCATCTCTATCGAATGCATAGTATCCATCACTACTTCTAGCCTTGCAATAATTTGCAAAAATATAAATAACCCTATGGATATTCCGATGATTACCCCAAATTCTTTATTTGATTTTTGTAACTGTATTGCAAAAATCACTCCCACAATTCCTAACAATCCAATTTGTACCATAGTCATAGCATTCCCCTAAAAAGAAAATAATCGATTCACCGTTTGAAACAATTCGTAAATATAAGGTATCACCCAGGAGAGTACAAGAATTAATCCTGCTAAACCTACAAGGAATGCCTGCTCATCGCGACCACTATGCTTTAATACTTGACCAAGAATCGACACTAATATTCCAACTGCTGCAATTCTAAAAATTAACCCAACTTCCATCTTTTCCCTTTCACAACAAAGCAATCACCAGAAAACTGCTTCCTCCAATCCCTATCGCACTATACAATCGCCCTTTATTCTTCAAATCTTGCTGTAATTCAAGTATTGAGTTCTCTAACTTCTGTAAATATAGTTCAATCATTGTCATCTGTTGTTCTTTATCGATAGTACCAAAGTTCACTCCCAATTCTAATAACTCTTGCTTATCAGACTTGTTAAGTGCTGTCGCATTTAAATATCTTTCTACAGATTCTGACCAAATTTCGCTAAATAATTTTTCGCTACAATCGTAGGTTTCTTTTTTTATATATATTAACCACGCTTGATACTGTTGGATTGTCTTTTGACTCGCATTTTCGAACACCTCATAAATTGCAAATCCTCCATATGCTATCTCTGACTTGATAATATAAAATAGCTTTTTCAACTCATATAGTTCTCTGAGTCTACGGGCTAAATCCCCTCCTATTGATACGCCTAAAGCTGAACCCGAAAACAAAATCAATACACTACCTACTATTTTGAAAAATAATACTACCTCGCTCATCATAAATCTCCATAACTTCCCCTACCTTATGCTCGCCTCCCATTAACACATAGCGCTCGAATCGTCTTTCTTTCATTAGATTTCCAAGTATGGGTTTGTTTCTAACATCTTCCAAGCTATTCCCATGCACTGTTGCTAAAAGTTTACAACCACACAACATAGCATATTCAATTGCATACATATCTTCTGTCGTTCCAATTTCATCTACTGCGATAATTTGTGGTGCCATAGATCGAATCAGCATAATCATCCCCTCTGCTTTCGGACAAGCGTCCAGTACATCTGTTCTTCGACCAATATTATTTTGTATCACACCTCGATAGCAAGCGCCGATTTCTGAACGCTCGTCCACTACTCCTACTACGCTACCTTTCACCCATTCATTGCCATCTGATACAAGCCTGATCAAATCTCGCAACAATGTTGTCTTCCCACATTTTGGTGGGGAAATAATTAGTGTATGGCAAACCATTTTATTGCGTGTTATATGAGGCACTAACGCTTCTGCACATCCTATAACTTCGTGCGCCACTCTAATATTAATAGATGAAATATGCTTGAAATTCTTTACCCGATTTGATTCCGTAATTACCTTGCCTGCCATCCCCACTCTGTGTCCCCCTTCTAATGTTATAAATCCTTGTCTGAGTTCTTGTTCATATGCATATAAGGAATATTGGCTCATATATTCCAGCATTTCTTTAATATCACTACTTTGAATCGTATGTAATGCTTTTTCTTTCAGTACCATTTCGCCTTTATCGCTATAAATCATAATATCTTGACCTACACGAAATCGGATTTCTTGAATTTTTTCAAAATCTAACTCTTGTACACTTTTTGTCTCTCTAATACTTCTTGGAAATACACGTATTAATTCTTTTTTTTTCATACCCTAGTCACCTCTTAGAACAATATATGTACAAGTCTATAATTTAGAACAAAAAAAGAGCGCAAGACATTTCATCTTACACTCTTCGCTTTCTTATGTTAGTTATTCTCTTCAAGATCTTTCATACTGAAGCTAATTCTACCCATCTTGTCTTTTCCAAGACAAACAACTTTTACTACGTCACCAAGAGTCAATACATCTTCTACGTGCTTAATGCGCTCTTTGCTAATCTTAGAAATATGAACCATTCCTTCTTTACTTGGTGCAAATTCTATAAATGCTCCAAAATCTTTGATACTCACAACCTTACCTTCAAATATTTGTCCTTCTTCAAAATCGGCTGTAATAATTTCAATAATTTTCATAGCTTCTTCAATCTTTGCTTTATCTACACCACTTACCGATACAATACCTTCATCGGAAATATCAATTTTTACACCAGTCTGTTCGATAATTGCGTTAATTGTCTTTCCTCTTTGGCCTACTACATCACCAATCTTTGAAGGATCGATTGATAATTGTCTAATCTTAGGAGCATAAGTTCCAACTTCTGCTCTTGGGCAACAAATCGCTTTATTCATTGTACTATCTAAAATAAATGTTCTTGCTTGTTTCGTAACCGCAATCGCTTCTTTGATTAACTGTTTTGTCAAACCATGGATTTTGATATCCATTTGAATCGCTGTGATTCCTTTATCTGTACCAGCCACTTTAAAATCCATATCTCCAAAGAAATCTTCTAGCCCTTGGATATCTGTTAGTACAATGTAGTCATCTTCTGTATCACCAGTAACAAGTCCAGCTGAAATACCAGCCACTGGACGTTTAATTGGTACACCTGCTGCCATAAGGGACATACTTGATGCACATACACTTGCTTGTGAAGTAGATCCATTTGATTCAAATGTCTCTGATACAGTTCTAATAGCATACGGAAAAGCTTCTTCTGTTGGAAGTACGGGAATTAGCGCTTTTTCTGCTAATGATCCATGTCCAATCTCTCTTCTTCCAGGACCTCTAGACGGTCTTGTCTCTCCCACTGAATAAGATGGGAAATTATAGTGGTGCATATAACGTTTTGCTTTTTCAGCTTCATCTAGTCCATCAATTCTTTGTGCCTCTGAAAGTGGTGCAAGGGTAGTAATTGTACAAATCTGAGTCTGCCCTCTTGTAAACATAGCCGAACCATGTACTCTAGGTAGTAAATCTACTTCAGCTGCTAGTTTTCTCACCTGATCAATCGCTCTTCCATCTGGACGTTTTTTATCTTTTAAAATCATCTTACGCACAACTTTTTTCTGGTACTGATACAACGCTTCATCTAATTTAGCAAGATATTCTTCGTTATCTGCAAATGCTTCTTCCATCTTTTCTTTAATCACACGAATATTTTCTTCACGCACTTGCTTTTCATCTGTAAATACAGCAACTTCCATCTCTTCTGGAGTTACAACAGCCTTCATTGCATCAAAAATCTCATTTGGTACTGCAAAACTTACATAAGAATGCTTCTCTTTTCCACACTCTGCAACAATTTCTTCGATGAATGCAATAACTGATTGATTCATATCATGCGCTGCAAAAATTGCCTCTAGCATCTTACTTTCTTCTACTTCATTCGCTCCAGCTTCAATCATAGCAATCTTTTCTTTTGTTGAAGCTACTGTTAGTTGTAGATCCGAAGCAGCTTTTTGTGCCGCCGTTGGATTGAATACAAACTCTCCTTCTACCATTCCTACCTGAGTCGTTGCAACAGGTCCATCAAACGGAATGTCAGAAATTGAAGTTGCAATTGCAGACCCAATCATAGCAGTAAGCTCAGGACTACAGTCTTGATCCACTGACATTACCAAGTTCTCTAGTGTCACTTCATTTCTATAATCTTTCTTAAACAGTGGACGCATTGGTCTATCAATTACACGACAAGTTAATACAGCATTTTCTGATGCTTTTCCTTCTCTTTTATTAAATCCACCAGGAATTTTCCCAACTGCATAAAGTTTTTCGTTATACTCTACACTTAAAGGGAAGAAATCGATTCCATCTCTTGGTTTTTCAGCTGCAGTTGCAGTAGACAACACTACTGTTTCACCGTAATGCATCAACACTGCACCGTTTGCTTGAGCTGCAACTCTACCTACATCTACGCGTAGTGTTCTTCCAGCCAATTCCATTTCAAACTTTTTAAACATTGTTTTCTCCTCTTATCATTAACTTTTATCTAGCAAAAAATTCTACACAGAAAAGTGAGAACGACACTGCGCTCTCACTTTTAACTTCACTATTTTCTAAGTCCTAATCTTTCAATTAGAGAACGATATCTCTCAATATCCTTTTTCTTAAGATAAGCAAGTAAACCTCTTCTTTGACCTACCATCTTCAATAAACCTCTTCTTGAGTGGTGATCTTTTGGGTTTGCTTTAAAGTGTCCTGTTAACTCATTAATTCTTGCTGTTAAAATAGCTACTTGTACTTCTGGAGATCCAGTATCTCCTTCACTTCTTCCGTACTCTGCAATAATTGCTTGTTTCTTTTCACTTGAAATCATCTTCAAATCCTCCTAAAATTACTTTTTTTTAATTGCCTAACATCAAGTAATGGTTGGAGTACCATTTACCGAATGCAGGTTCTTTACTACTTGTGCATTATAGCATAGACAAGTGCTAAAGTAAATAGAATTCCTCTAAACTTCCGCAAAAAAAGCAGTGGCACTTTTCATGTCTAAATGTACTTGATTTTTCAATTCATCTATCGAATCAAATTTCTGTTCTCCTCGTAAAAACTGAATAAATTCAATCTTTATCTCATTCCCATACTCATTCCCATCATAATCAAACACATGTACTTCTGCTGTCATAACAGCATCTTTTGTAATCGTAGGTTTGACCCCTATATTTACAATTCCATTTTTCACTATTTTATTCAAAAGCACTTTACATAGATATACACCATTTGGTGGTAGCACCTTACATAGATCTGGATAAATATTCATAGTTGGAAAGCCTAGTGTTCTTCCTAATTGTCGTCCACTTTCCACTTTCCCTTCTAAAAAATACGAATATCCCAACAATTCATTTGCACCTATTAATTCTCCACCTTGTACTTTTGACTTAATTGTTGAACTACTCACTTTCGTTTCTCCATCATACTCTTTCGTAACCACGTGTAATTCAAAGCCATGCTGTTTCCCAAAGGACTTCAACACATCGATATCACCTTTTTTTTGGAATCCAAAACGAAATTCCTCTCCTACCACCACAACTTTTGCATGGAGTGTATTCACAAGTACTTGCTCTACGAATTTTTCAGCGGTCATCTCTTGCAATTCTTTCGTAAATACGCATTCTATCAACGTATCAACTTTATCTTCTAAAAAGTGTTTGCGCTCTTTTCCTACCATCAGGTATTGCTCTTTTCGCCCCAATAATCGGTTGAAATCTTTCATATCAAAAGCACAGACCACCTTAACTAACTTTTGCCTTTCAGCCATCACACGCTGTATCAGCTTTTGATGTCCCCTATGTAGTCCATCAAATTTCCCCAAAGTCACGATTGTATCCTTTGTTTCATTGTAATCCGCTATCCCATTGTAGTACTTCATCTGCTACCTCGCTTCCCCATCGGGATCATAAAACATCTTTGTGATTTTCAAGGTAGCATGTTCTAAATCGTACTTGTAAATTCCAACAAAAGCTAAGTCACTTGTATAGACACGAATAGGTTCTTCTTGCTCCCACAATACTTCTGTCCGTATCTTCTCGCAAGTAATATCATTTCCATTAACCCCAAACCTATCTTGGCTTTTGGGTAACACATAAACTTTATAATCTGGCCATATGGCATCTATTGGGATGATTGCATCCTCTAGACAATTTTTATCTTTCATTTGCTGTATTTCCTTTAATGTGTAACTATTTTCTATCAAAAATTGACTTACTCTAGTACGAACCAATGATTTCATACATCCACCGCACTGTAGCTTTTCGCCGATGTCATGACAAATCGTTCGGATATATGTTCCTTTACTACAAGAAATTCTCATTCTCACAAGTGGTAAATTGATTTCTAAT
This sequence comes from uncultured Lachnospiraceae bacterium, assembly GCA_964369425.1. Classification (GTDB taxonomy): domain Bacteria; phylum Bacillota; class Clostridia; order Lachnospirales; family Lachnospiraceae; genus CAUPWF01. The sequence continues at coordinate 3,998 of CAYJGW010000015.1, read as the reverse complement.
ATTTCAATTTCATCTACATAAATCTTTCGAGGTTGCCGTTCAACAACCTTGCCCTCTCGTGCTAGTTCATATAATTTTTTCCCATTCACCTTTAGTGCTGAATACATCGGAGGGATTTGATTGCTTTCACCTAGAAAGCTCTTCACACACTTTACCAACTCTTTTTCCGTAACGCTTCTAGTATCCCTCTCTCTTATCACTGCCCCCGTAATGTCTTGAGTATCCGTCTCTATCCCTAATAACAATTCTGCTTCATAGGTTTTATCTTTCTCTGTTAATAAGTCACATAGTTTTGTACCTTTCCCAAGACATACTGGAAGTACTCCAGTTGCATCGGGATCTAGAGTTCCAGTATGACCAATCTTTTTTTGTCCTAGAATCCCTCGCAGTTTTGCGACTACATCATGAGAGGTAAATCCCTGCTCTTTTTTTACATTAATTACTCCGTTTATCATAATGAACCTTTATAATTGATTTTGAATTTGTTTTAAAACATTGGATAACACATCGTGAGAGGTTCCTTGCAAATTACAACCTGCTGCTTTTTTATGCCCACCACCACCAAAATAGCTGGCAACTAAACTTACATCTACCAATTCATTCGAACGTAAGCTTATTTTAAATTCATGTGGACACAATTCATAAACCAAAAGAGCCACATCTACGCCTTTTGTCTGTTTTAAAATACTGACAACACCATCTAAATCTAACGGTGTTACCCCATAAAATTCCATCATCTTCCCAGTAATCACTGTTGCGATGCACCGATTATCTAATAGTCTTATGCTTTCTATCAACGCTCTTCCAAGAATCTGATTTTGCTCATACGTTTTCACATAGTAAGTCTCTTCTATGATTTTTGTTGCATCAATACCTGTATTCTTCAGTGATTGTACTGCTGTCAACGTTGCTGCACTCGTATTAGAATACTGAAACACTCCTGTATCATGTACAATCCCAACAAACAAACATTCCGCAATCTCTTTTGTAATCTTTTCTTTTTCCAGCAACTCAAATACTAGCTCTGATGTAGAACTAGCATCTGCTCTGATGTATACGTTATCCCCTACTAGCTGATTACTGATATGATGATCGATGCAATACACCTCTTTTGCTGTTTCATGGAATTCACTTCCACATCCCAGTCTATCTGGGTCTCCACAATCCAAGTAGATAAATGCATCGTATCTCTTTTTCACATCACAAGTGGACTGTATCTCTTTCGCTCTGCTCAAAAAATGAAACTTATCTGCGATTGGATCTAGATAAATATCTACTACCTTTTCGCTGTACCAAGTTTTAATGTAGTTATACAGACCTAGACACGACCCTACACAGTCTCCATCCGGTCTTATATGACCACTTAGAGCAATTGTATTTGCATTGGTAATAATCGAATTTAAATTCATACATAACCTCCTCGTCAGAAAACAGCCCTCTTTTTCTTATTTAATCGGAATCCCTTGTTAGCTCAGCAATCTTTTTGGACATCTCTACACCATAGGCAATGGACTGATCCAATACAAATGTAATCTGTGGTGTATTGCGCATATTTAAATTGCGTGCCAATTCTCTTTTTATATATCCTTCAGCCTTTTTTAGACCTATTATCGTATCCTCTGCTGCTTTGTCATCTCCAAACACACTGACATACGCTTTGCAAGTTTTCAAATCTGGAGCAACTTCTACATCTACAATTGTAGTCATAGAAGATACTCGTGGATCTTTGATTCCATCTCTTAAAATATTGCATAACTCACGTTTTACTTCCATATTGACTCTTGTGTTTTTTATGCTATTCTTTCTCAAATTTCAACCTCTCTCTAGCGTGGAACTTCAACCATTTTGTACGCTTCAACTTTATCTTCCTCTTTTACATCGTTGAATTTTTCAAATACAAAACCACATTCGTATCCACTTCTTACTTCTTTAACATCGTCTTTGAATCGCTTAAGTGATGCAAGTGGTCCATCAAAAATAACTACATCTTCACGAGTTACTCTTACCGAGCATCCTCTTTCGAATGTACCATCTAATACGTATGAACCTGCAATTGTTCCAATTCCAGAAGCTTTAAATATCTGACGCACTTCTGCGTGACCGATTACTTTTTCTTCAAATACAGGGTCTAACATTCCCTTCATAGCAGCTTCTACATCTTCGATTGCACTATAGATTACTCTGTATAGTCTTACATCTACACCTTCTCTATCTGCCGTATCCTTTGCTTGTGCATCTGGTCTTACGTTAAATCCGATAATGATTGCATTAGAAGCTGATGCAAGAATTACATCTGACTCATTGATTGCACCTACTCCACCATGAATAACTTTTACTACAACTTCTTCATTTGATAATTTGATTAGACTCTGTTTCATCGCTTCGACAGAACCTTGAACATCTGCCTTAACGATAATTGGCAACTCTTTTAGATTACCTTCTTTAATCTGGCTAAACAAATCATCTAACGACATACTCTTAGATTTTGTCTCGTCAAGCATCTTCACACGATTTTGTGAAATAAATGTTTCTGCAAATGCTCTCGCTTCTTTATCTGAGTCACACGATACGAATACCTCTCCAGCATTTGGTACATCATTTAATCCTAAGATTTCTACTGGGATAGAAGGTCCTGCTTCTTTGATTCTTCTTCCCTTATCATCCATCATCGCACGCACTCTACCAAATGCAGATCCTGCTGCAATAGCATCACCGATGCGAAGTGTACCTTTTTGAACTAAAACTGTTGCCACAGAACCTTTTCCTTTATCAAGTTCTGCTTCAATTACAAGACCTCTCGCTACACGATCTGGATTCGCTTTTAATTCCAAGATTTCAGAAGTAAGAACGATCATTTCTAGTAAGTTCTCAACCCCTTCACCTGTCTTTGCTGAAACTGGTGCAAAGATTGTACTTCCGCCCCAATCCTCTGGAATCAGTTCATACTCTGCCAATTCTTGTTTTACACGATCCATATTAGCACTTGGCTTATCCATCTTATTCACTGCAACAATAATCTCGATATTCGCTGCTTTTGCGTGATTGATTGCTTCAATTGTCTGTGGCATAACACCGTCATCGGCTGCAACTACTAAGATTGCGATATCTGTCGCATTTGCTCCACGCATTCTCATGGCAGTAAACGCTTCATGTCCTGGTGTATCAAGGAAAGTGATTTTTTCTTCCCCAACTCGAGTCACATGTGCCCCGATATGCTGTGTAATTCCTCCTGCTTCTCGATCTGTTACATTTGTATTTCTAATCGCATCAAGAAGAGATGTTTTTCCATGGTCAACGTGTCCCATTACACAGACTACAGGTGGACGTTTTGTCATCACCCCTTCATCTTCATCATTTTCTTTTAATAACTCTTCAATTACATCTACCACTACTTCCTTTTCACAAAGGATTTCAAACTCCATTGCAATTTCTTCTGCCATAGCAAAATCTACTTCATGATTTACTGTAACTATTTTTCCTTGCAAGAATAACTTCTTGATGATTACAGAAGGTACAATTTTCATTTTTTCAGCTAACTCTCCAATTGTTAGTACATCTGGTATTGTAATCATCTTGATTTTTTCTTCTTGTTTCACTTCTTTTTTCTGTGGTCTTTGAACTGGCGCAACTTGTTTTTTACCCTTTTGCCCTTTTTTCAATCCATCACCATCTTTGTTTGTGTTTCCACGATAATCTTTTTTCTTACTGTAATCGTTTTTGTTTGCTTTTGCTCTTGTTGGTTTTTGTTCTGCTATGATTGGAGCGTCTCCACTTGGTTTTCTATCGTCTCTTCTTCCCCCGTCACGACGATTACCATAGTTGTCATTACCGTCTTTTCTAAAGTTGTTATTTCTATCCCCTTGCGGACGATCTCCATATGGTCTTCTATCCCCTTGTGGGCGGTCTCCGTATGGTCTTCTCTCTCCTTGTGGGCGATCTCCGTATGGTCTTCTATCCCCTTGTGGACGATCTCCGTACGGTCTTCTCTCTCCTTGTGG
>CAYJGW010000014.1:0-55774 GCA_964369425.1 uncultured Lachnospiraceae bacterium | reverse complement strand
AAAATTAACGAGGAAAATTGTGGAATATAACTGAAAAGCTGTGGGAGAAAATTATTTTATTGGAAGATATAACAGTAGAAAGTAAGAAAATAAGAAAAAAATAACGCTACCATTTCAAATAAGAAAGGGTAGCGTTATTTTATAGAATTAATTAGAGCAAAGGAAGTTCGTATCTTACGTAGGCAAATTTTTTACTGCATGGAGACCATGAATTAACATTAATTGTTCCCTGACCACCAAAAAGTTCTACAACGGTTTCTATATTGCTTCCATCAGGATTCATCAGTCTCAATATAACATTTTTATTACCAGGATGATCACTAGGATCAACATCGCCCTTTTTATAGCACAGAGTAACAATCTTACTTCCATCAGGAGAAATGTGAGGGAACCAAGTGTTATAATTGTTATCAAAAGTGATTTGCGTTTGTTCACTGCCATCAGCTTTCATTCTATATATTTGCATGAGTCCAGTTCGTACAGAGTTAAACCAAATATATTCGTCATTACTATCAAATTCGGGACCGTCATTTAGAGAATCTGTAAATGTAAGCTGCACTTCTTTTCCGCCATTAGCAGGAATAGAGTAAATGTTAAATGGTTTTTCCTTTCTTCCACCAGCATAAATCAGTGTTTTTTTGTCATTAGACCACCCATGTAAAAAGCTAGGTGCCATAGGAGTGATAAGCGTAGGAACACCACCATTAATAGGCACTCGATATATCCTTGATTTCAAATCTTCAAAAGTAAGGTGACTGATTGCTATTTCTGTTCCACAAGGAGAAAGTACGTGGTCATTATTACACATATTTAAATAGCCTGTATCAATTTCTGTACTAGCTTTAGTTGAAAGGTCAAAATTATAAAGGCGTCCCATGCTATTATAGACCAAATAATGACCATCTTTTGACCAATTTGGTGCTTCGATTAAATAATTGAAGCACGCTATTGTTGTAGTTTCATGTTTTTCCATATCGTATATTTCTAAATAAGAGATATTATCTTTTCGATTTTTAACGCTTTCTAACATATTCATCACCTCAAAATATTATAGTATTGTGTATAAGTTACCTGTGGTCTGCTCTATATTGACTGACAGTCATGCCAGAATATTTTTTAAAGCAAGTACTAAAGTAATTAGAATCAATAAATCCGACTCTTTGAGCAATTTGATATGCTCGGAGGTCACTTTTCCGAATAAGCTTTGCAGCTTTCTCCATTCGTAGCGACATTAAATAATCACTAAAGGTCATTCCAATTTCCTTTTTAAACAATCGGCTAAGGTAGCTCTGGTTGTAATTGAATTTTTGAGCTACATTGCTAAGAGAAAGAGTATTACTAGAAGCTTCTGTTGCTAGATAATGCTTTATATCATTTATAGATTGACTTTCTGTTTGTTGATGCTTGCTCCCCATATAGGATGTAACTTGTAAAACGTATGCACATAAAATTTCGAATACCTCTAGGGACTCTTCTGAACGATATATTTTCCCTAGTTCAATGTACTGTTCTGCAAATGCATTCGGACCAGACGAACCAACCATCACAATAGATTGGGTAATTCCAGATAAAATGCTGATAGTAAGAGCTTTGGTTACAGCGACTTCTTGGTGTTGACTAATAATAGTGTTTTTTATAGCCTCTAGTTGTTCGATAACCTTTGACTTTAATCCAGCACGCATAAGAGATAGCAACTGTGAGATTTCATTTGTATAATCAACAGAGATAGCAATATTACTGTCCCACAAACTGCGTGCTTCTGATATTGCACTATCTGATTCAGACTGCAACACTTGCAGAACAGAATTTGCTTCTTGATAAGATTTATAATAAGTATCATTCCAGTTATAAGCATTGCCAATGCCAACATGAATTTCACATGGAATCTGATTGGTCAAATATACCTTGAGTTGTTGAGCATATTCATAAAAATCAAATTGTTTGGAAAAAGCCAACAAAACAATTCGTTGCCGATTATCAAGAAAAGCATAGCGTTCATTGGGCGATTCAAAATGTTTTTTCAATAATTTTATTGCGCTTTGGCTAACCAAAAGACGAATAGAAGTATCAGTAGAATCGTTTTTTATCAAATCAATAATGGCTACAGAAAATTCTTGTTGCATAGGATAAATTTCGTATCGGTTTAGCTGCTCAGAGAGTTCGGTTGTTGGAATATCACCCAAAATTAGTTGATTTAACACACGCTCTCTAAGATATTCCATGTTAGAAAATAACTGATCACGTAGTTTGGCATACTCTTGAATTGTTTTACGGCTGTTGAGTATTTCCTCTCTAGCACGTATGACAACAGAACGTATTTCAGTAGGTTGTATTGGTTTTTGAATATATTCAAGGACACCTATACTTACACTTTCTTTCGCGTATTCAAATTCATCATACCCTGTGACGATTACAATTTGAATAGCAGGATATAGTCTCGCCACTTCACGAGCAAAAATCAATCCATTAATAATAGGCATGTGTATATCTGTAAAAACAATGTCATAGTCTTTTTCTTGCAGTATAGCTAATGCTTCGTCTACATTTGTAGCTATTGTAGGGAACTCTATATCGTGTTCACTCCAATCAATGCTGTTTCTTAATAGAGTCGCTACAAGAATTTCATCATCAACAATCAATGCATGTAATTTATTCATAGTAATACTCCTTTGGTAGTAGTGTGATTGTAATGGAGGTACCTTGGTTTAATACACTTGTGATTTGTACGTCACTTTGCGCGTCATATAGTAAGCGAATACGTTCGATGGTGGATCTTGCTCCAAAGCTTGTTGCAATATTGATATCAGGATCTAAAAGATAATCAATTTTACTTTGAGACATGCCCTTTCCATTATCTTCGATTTCGATTACAAGAAGATTATCTTTCATCCAACTGCGTATAGTTATAATGCCGGTTTCACCAAGTGTGAAAATCCCATGATGGATAGCATTTTCTACAAATGGTTGAAGTGTCAATTTGGGTAATAAAATTTTTCTTGTTTCTTCTGAAATCTCATAATTCACTTCAAAAGTTTCTGGGAATCGGATTTTTAATATTTCACAATACCTATGTACAATCATAATTTCCTCGTCTAATGGAATGTACTCTTTTCCATTGCTTAAACTCATTCGATAAAAAGCAGAGAGATGTTGTAGTGCGTGGTATACAGTTTCAGTATCACCAAGAAGCGCAAGAGAGCTAATTGAGTCAAAAGTATTATATAGAAAATGTGGCTTGATTTGGGCTTGCAATGCTTTTAATTCACTTTTTCGTTTTAGCTGCTCTTCTTTGATGGAGCGCGTTAAGAGTTTTTGAATCGTATCTATCATATGATTATAAATATTCTTAAGGCGACCAATTTCATCATCCCTCGTAGGGGTGTAAACAGGGTTGAACTCTTCTTTTTCCACCACTTGACCCATACTTTCAATCAAAGCATTAATAGGATTTAATAAACGCTTTGTTAAGAAAATAATACTTAGCAGAGCAAGTGAGATGCTAGCACCAAGAATTATGAGTGTCATAAGTCTTAGTTCGGCTAAACCTTCATCGATGTTAGTAGTAGGAGAAAGGCTGATTAAGGTCAAGTTGCTAGATTTGTTTACACAGATATCAATAGCATATTCCATACCATGGATAGTCTTTAGTTGGGAACCAATTGACAAATTATCTAGAGATAAATCTGTGAGGTCAGGATGTCCATCTTCTACAAAACTCATAAAATGATTACCGTTGGTATCAAGTAAATATAGACTAGAATTATAATTTTTAGTAAAAGGTGAAAAAATCTCACTCAATACTTTGCTATTGATATCAACGGTTACAAAGCCGATTTCTTCTAGGGTATAAAAATCTATTAGTTGTCTAGCAATACATAAACCAGTGTAATCACTAGTCTCAGAGGATGGATTCTCCCATAAGAAACTAGTGGAACCACCATGTAAGTCAGCAGCAGGTACATACCATTTTTGTTCATTATAGTGACCGCGGTATGGTGGATCATCTCCGTTAAAAACTTCATATCGATAGTGTCTGCCGTTTATGTCAAAGACATTTATCGCAGAAATTTTTTGGGTGGAAAGTGTAAGATGATAGAGTACTGTTTCAAGGAGCAATTCATTTCTAGCAGTATAGCTCTCGTTACTTTCTGTGATTAATTCATGCAAAGACTGATTTGCAACAACAGAAGACGAAAACGTGTAAACTTCACTGTATAATGAATTTAATGCACTATCCATGGAGTAGAGAGTCCTAGAAGAAGAGTCCATAATACTCTTATCATATTCTTTGTTATAGATGAATTCATATATTAATGCTGTAGAGGATAAAGTTATTGCCAAAACAAGTAGAGTGAAAAAAGAAAAGGTGAGTAATAGTGAACGCTTCATAAAAAATCCTCCTTTGGAAATTAACGATAGTTATATTATTGACAACAAAATTGGTTGTGTCAATAAAAGGTTTGTACTTTTTTTGAAAAATTATACCTTGTAAAAATTACAAAGCATAAGGTAATCATTTTCTATTATGTTTTGCTAAAATAAATGTTATTATCAATTCAAGGAAAATAACTTTAAGGAGGCTGGTAATTATGAAGAAGAAATTAGTTACACTATTACTTGTTGGAGGACTAGTAGCATCAGTTATAGGATGCGGGCAATCAGGAGAAGATTCAGCTACGGAAAGTTCAGGCAGTGGGGAGTCAGAGGAGACGATAGAGTTAGAAATTTGGCACAATGCTACGAATAGGGAAGATCCGGGTCATATGATTACATTTAATGCAATCGAAGCATTCAGTGAAGCAAATCCTCATATTACAGTCGTGGAATCGGGACAGACGACGGATAACAATAAGACTCGTATTCGGACTGCAGCAGCAGCGAATGAATTACCAGATGTGTTTTTTACGTGGGGATATGGATCATCGGCAGATTTGGGAACTACGGGTAAGATGCTAGATTTATCTACATATCTGACAGACGATATTACAAGTGAATTAAAACCAGGCGCATTAGATGCACTGACATTTGATGGTGTACCTTATGGTCTTCCAGATAATGGTTGGTACCATATGATATTTATCAATGAAGCAATGTTTACAGAAAACAATATTTCAGTACCGACAACTTACACCGAAGTCTTAGAAGCATCTAAAAAATTTGTAGACTTAGGTATTGAACCAATACTTGTGGGTGGAAAGCAAGCCAATTCCTTTAGCTTGGTATATGATTCAATCATGTTTCGCTTAGCAGGTGTGGATGCAACGAAAGAAGGATTTAATGATCCAGCTATTTTTGATACACCAGAAGCATTAGAAGCAGCGCAGATGGTTTATGATCTTGGTGCAGCAGGTGCGTTTGGAGATACATCTTATACATTGACAAATCCAGAAGCAGGGTCAGCTTTCGTAACAGGTCAATATCCTATGACGGTATTAAACGCCGGATTTATTGGGGCAGTTGAGGCAGAGGGGTCTGCAGTTAAAGGTCAGTGTATTGCGGTTCCATCTTTCTTCGAAATCGAAGGAGCTGAGTATAATTATGATAATATTGGTGCATATAGTGGAAACTGGGCAGCAGCTGCGAATTCAGAACATCCAGATGAGGCGTTTGAATTATTGTATTACATGTCATTGGCATCATCACAAGCTTATTATGAAACAGGGTCAAATCAAGTTCCTTATTATGGAGAAGAGTGGGATAGTAGTGCACAATCAGATTTATATGTTCAAGCAACCGAAGCGATTGGCGCATCGGAAGTAGTATCAGCATCAGGTAACGAATATCGTCCTACAGAGGTAGTTTCAGGGTTCTCGGATCTTTGTGTAGCACTTTCTAAAGCGAGTATAGGACCAGAGGAATTTGTGAAGCGCGCGAAAGAGCTATACTAATAGTCAATAGATATATGTTAGATTAAAGTGTTAAGGGCTTTCACAACTATTAGCTGTGTAAAGCCCTTATGTTGAGAGGAGCGAGTATTATATGAACAAACTTTCAGTATCATCAGCAAAGAGAAAAAATGCTATTGCTATTATTGTATTTTTAGCTCCGGCATTTATTGTATACACTGTATTTACTGTAACAGCAATTATTCAATCAGGGTATTATAGTTTATTTGATTGGGACGGATTGACAAATCCTATTTTTGTAGGGATTGAAAATTACATAACTATATTTACATCATCAAAAACTGCATTTAGACAAGCGGTATTAAATTCTTTTGTATTTGCAGGGGTTTCACTATTTATTCAATTGCCGTTTGCGATTTTTATATCTATTGTTATTTCACGAGTAACGAAAGGGGAGAAATTTTTCCGCACACTTTATTTTATTCCGGTACTAATTATGACAGCAATCACAGCACAATTGTGGATGAAAATTTATGATCCTAATTATGGACTTATCAATCAAATGTTAGAAATTATAGGACTAGAGTCACTTCAAAGAAACTGGACAGTAGATGAAAGTACAGCACTACTTTCTGTTATTCTTCCAGGATTATGGCAATGGATGGGGTATTATATGTTGATTTTATATACAGGTGTAAAATCAATTTCGCCAGATATTAATGAAGCAGCAGCAGTAGATGGAGCTTCAAAATTTCAGCAAGCCATACACATTACAATACCTATGATTCTTCCGGCGATTAAAATATGTGTTACTTTTATGGTAATTGGTTCTATGAAGGCTTTTGACTTGGTATATTTGATTACGCGAGGTGGACCGATGAATATGACAGAAGTACCAACATTGACTATGTTTATTACTATATTTAATAATAATCAATATGGACTTGGTAGTGCTATGACAGTAGTAATCGTATTTTTCTGTCTGATATATGCAATAGTTATTAATAAAATCTTTAAAAGAACGGAAGAATAGGAGGGAGATAGATGATGAAAGCTAAAAAAACCACACTAAATAAAACAAATCGAGGGATAACCATTTTTCTAGCAATTTTTTCGTTAATTCAAGTATACCCTCTATTTTGGCTCATTACATTTTCGTTGAAAGATAACGATCAAATATATTCAGGAGAAATTTTAGGGTTGCCTTCGGTGTATAATTGGCACAATTATATTGAAGTGTTTCAAAATCTAAATATCGAAGTAGCTTTGTTTAATAGTGTGATAGTTACCATGTCAACTATAGTAGTAACAATTATATTTTCGTGCATGGCTGCATATGCAGCGACAAGGCTTGGTTGCCGTTTTGGAAAATATATTATTCTTTTTTTTACAATTGGAATTATGATTCCGGTGCATGCAGCATTACTGCCACTATTTTTGACATTTCGAGATATGAGCTTGCTAAATACACACGCTAGTTTGATTATTTCTTATACAGCGTTTGCGATTCCGCAGGCAACTTTTATCATATCGGGGTTCATAGGTGGAATACCAAAAGATTTAGATGAAGCAGCGCGAATTGATGGTTGTGGACCATATCGGACATTTCTACAAATCATATTTCCGCTGTTACGACCTGTAATTGCAACGGTATCGATTTTTGTATATATGAGCTCGTGGAATGAGTTGATGTTTTCAATGGTATTCAATTCTAAAACAGAGCTTAGAACACTACCAGTTGCTATCATGTCATATCAAAGCGATTATGCAATTAACTGGGGAGTAATTGGAGCGGCGATGGTTGTTGCATTGTTACCTACTATGCTTATCTATCTCGTATTTAGTAATCAAATCCAAAAGAGTTTAATGGCAGGAGCAGTAAAAGGATAAGTACATAAAAATTTAGAAGAGGAGTTTCTATATGGTATATAAAGATTCAACAAAACCAATTGAAGAGCGGGTTCAAGATTTATTGGCTCGTATGACATTACAAGAAAAGATTGCACAGACGCTAACAGTGGATGTAGTTTCCCTTACAATTCCAGAAGATAACTTAGATGAAGTATTGGAGTTAGGAGAAATTACAAATTCGGTTGTCGTTGAAAAAATGAAAAATGGAATTGGATCATTTCAACTACCTGGTAAAAACATGCCACCAAAAGAGAGTGGCATATATCGGAATATGCTACAAAGACATCTTATGGAGAATACAAGGCTATCCATACCAGCTCTTTCTCAAGAAGAGTGTTTGAATGGACACTTAGCAAGGGGCGCCACTATGTTTCCACGACCAATAGGAATGGCAAGCTCATTTGATACTGAACTAGTAGAAGAGGTGTATTCAGCAGTCGGAAGAGAGTGTCGTGCAAGAGGGGCACATCAGGCATTTACCCCTGTACTAGATATGGGAAGAGATCCAAGATGGGGGAGATTTGAAGAAACGTTTGGAGAAGATACGCATCTAGTTTCGCAAATGGGACTAGCGGTAGTCAAGGGATTACAAGGAGGTAGTAAAGGTGTAAAGTCAGATCATATTATCGCTTCACCTAAACATTTTGTGGGGTACGCACAAAGTGCAGGCGGCAGAAATTTCGCACCTGCTACAATCTCTACTCGTGAATTATATGATCAAATTTTACCGCCTTTTGAAGTGGCTATTAAAGAAGGGAATGCAATGGGAATCATGCCGTCTCACACAGATGTTGACGGAATTCCATGTCATGGAAATCGTTGGTTGTTGACAGATTTGTTAAGGGGAGAATGGGGATTTGAAGGAATTGTAGTTTCCGACTATGGAGATATTGAACGACTTAATATTTTACATCATGTTGCACGTGACAATACAGAGGCAGCTGCCATGGGGCTACATGCTGGGATGGATATGGATTTGCCGTTAGGAGCAGCATTTTCACATTTGGAAGAAGCAATTGAGAAAGAGCCGGAGTTGTTGAAAGATTTAGATAATGCCGTAAAGAGAGTATTGGGATTAAAGTTCAAGCTAGGGTTATTTGAAAACCCTTATGTAGATGTAGAGGCAATTGAAAAAACTGTGCATTCAAAAGAGCATATTTCCATAGCTAGAAAAGCTGCACAAAAAGTACCGATCCTATTAAAAAATGAGGGGAATATTTTACCACTTAATAAAACAGAACTTAGTAGCATTGCTGTGATTGGCCCTACAGCTGATCCAGTGGAATTTAGTTATTACAGTGAGCGTCCAAATGTTGGTGTTAGTATTTTGGCAGGAATCAATGCAAAAGTAGGTAGCGATATAGAAGTGTTATATGAGAGAGGATGTTATATCACCAAAGAATTGGCTGCTATGGAAACCGAGATGGAAATAGATGTGAGAAATCCTGAGTTGTATTCATTGGATGAGGAAGAAGAGAGCATTTCAAGAGCAGTAGAAGCTGCAAAAAAGGCAAATATAGCAGTAGTGTGTCTAGGTGGATCACCTAGCACAAGTCGAGAGGCAGTAACACTTGCGCCACATTACGGAGATAATGCACATTTAGATTTAGTAGGAAACCAAAATGAGTTATTGAAGAGAATTTTAGCGACTGGAACACCCGTAGTAGTGGTACTGATTAACGGGAAGCCTCTTTCATGCAACTATGTATATGAGAATGCAAATGCTGTACTTGAAGGATGGTACTTAGGAGTAGAGACAGGAACTGGAATCGCGGATATTTTATTTGGAGATGTCAATCCAAGTGGAAAGTTACCAGTAACTATTTTACGCAGCGCAGGTCATGTGCCAGGATATTATAGTCAAAAAGCAACAGCGTTCTTGAAGGATTATATTTTTGAGGAAGAAGGCCCACTGTTTTGGTTTGGATATGGGTTAAGTTACACGAATTACGAATATAGAAATCTTAGGTTCTCTAGAAGAGAGATGACAAGTAATGAAAACATTATAGTATCCGTAGAAATAGAAAATGTGGGAACATGTGATGGAGAAGAAGTTGTACAATTGTATGTTTCGGATCTTCAGTGTCGAGTAGTTAGACCAGCACAAGAGCTAAAAGGATTTAAAAAAGTATTTATTAAAGCAGGCGAGACAAAAGTGGTTTCTTTTGAAATTAAAATGGATATGTTCCAATATACAGGATTAGATTATGCAAAAACAATTGAAGATGGGGATTTTGAAATCATGGTTGGAAAAAATTGCAGAGAAGGTTTAAAAGACATTATTACATTCCATCAATGATGTTAAAAAAGGAGGTGGTGGTAGAATGAAAAAAAATATATTGGTATTACTCTGCGATCAGTTTCGGTATGATTGTATACATAGTCTTGGAAATGATTTAATAAAGACACCTAATATTGATCGTCTTACAAAGTTAGGAACTAGTTTTAATAATGCATATTCGACTTGTCCTGTATGTGTGGCTGCACGCTATACTATAATGACAGGATGTGAACCAAAAACAACAGGCTGCTTTGCAAATGATTCTCCAATGGGAAGAGATGGATTGGCAACAGATATGGAAGAGCGTTGTGGAGAGTATATAGCGCAATATTTAACCAAACAGGGATATCGAACATTTGGATTAGGAAAATTTCATACAAAGCCAGATTGTTATGAGAATTTAGGGTTCGAGGTACATAGACATACGGAAGAGCTATGGGAAACATTAGAAATAAAGCAAAGAGATGCGTATGCAAAAGAAATTTTAGAGAACCATCCAGAGTATAGTCACATAGATCAATTGCATGGTGAACGCACCCATATGTATTATGTTCCTCAAATGAGCCCATTACCAGAAGATTTGACGGTAGAGTCCTTTGTGGCAGATATGACAATCGAGGAAATAAAAAGGCAGGATAATAGACCGTATTTTGGTTATATATCCTTCATAGGACCTCATCCACCTTGTGCACCACCAGCACCCTATCATTTAATGTATAATCCGGATGTGATGGATAATCCATATACCGGAAATGAAGAAACGGATTTAATGGATGAGCAAATAAAGTTTATGAATTTTGCAATTTGGGCAGACGATATCAGTAATAGTTCAGCAAGGAATTTAAAAGCGCATTACTATGCAGAAATTTCCTATATAGATAAGTGTATTGGAAGAATTCTTGATACACTAGAAAAAAGGGGAGAGTTGGAAAGTACAGTGATATGCTTTACAACTGATCATGGAGATCATCTAGGAGACCATGGTGCATGGCAAAAAGAAACTTTTTTTGAACAGTCAACAAAAATCCCATTTATAGTGTGTGCACCTGGATATTTAGAACGGGGTGAAAGAAGCGATGAACTGGTGTGTCTGACAGATTTATTCGCAATCATTACGAAAGCTGCAGGATGTTTAGAAAGAAAAGAAGGTGTTGATATTTTAGGTGGTGAAAAACGTAAGGTAGTGTTTGGTACACATGGAATACCTGGAACACAGCGATTTAAAGCGATGGTGCGAAGTGGTCAATACAAATACATCTATATGGCTAATGGTGGAAGAGAGCAATTATTTGATTTAGAGAAAGATCCTAAGGAATTAATAAATCATATTGACAGCGAGTCCTATAAGACTGTTGCGAAAGAGTTGAGAAAAGAGTTGTTTGAACAATGCAATCAAGCAGGGCTATTAGGATCTGTAGATGGAATTGAAATGAAGAAGTTTGAGTATAGCGAAAGGGAACCCAAGAGAATACATCAGTTTGAGTTTTCAAAAAATATAACAGATTTTGAAGTGTCTGTAGATAATTTTTTTGTATCCCCGTAGAAAAAGAGAAAGTTCAGAGAAAAGGCATATGAGTCATTTCACTGAACTTTCTTGGTATTACAGTTTAATGTTTTTAAGACGGTTAAAGCAATTGGAAAAAAACATTTTATAGCTAGTACAGAAATAGTTGTGGTAGGTATTAGAAGTTTCATCAAAATCACGATTGCGTTGACATCCTCCACGACATAAAGTGAAATATTCGCAATTTTTACATGTTTCACTTATGTTCAAAGAACGTTCAATAAATCCGATTTCTACTCTTTTGTTATCTATAGTGTGAAGCCGATCTTCATTAAAATTACCAAGCGAATAACCGTCAAGTGCATAGAAGTCACATGGAAACACACTGCCATCGGCCTCTGCGACGATTTGGATACCACAGATACCTAGCTGTTCACAAGATTCGGGAGTAAATCCATTCAATATTCCTACGTAGTTTTCAAATTGACGTATGTAGGGTTGTGTGTTTGTCTGTAAATCTTCATACCAAAGATCAAAGAGTGTTGTTAAAAAAACACCGTATTGATTAGGGGTTAGAGAATAGGGATATGTACCTTTTTCTACATTAAGTGGATCTAAGCAAGCGATGTATTGTTGATACTTCCAATTGTTACTTTTATAGTGGTGATAAATATTTTTGATATTAGATGCAACCTTTTGGTTCACTACGGTCAGAATATTATAATCTACTTGGTATTTATCTAGTAGAGTTGTAGAATGAAATATTCTATCATATGTCTTATCGCCAGATTGACTATGGCGGTAGGTGTTATGAGTCTCAGGAGTACCATCGATAGAAATACCAATCAAAAAATTATGTTTTTTAAAAAATTCACACCAGCTATCATCAAGTGCGTAGCCATTTGTCTGTAGTACGTTTTGTACTTGGATCTGTTGTCTATTGTATTGTTTTTGATATTTTACAGCCGATTGAAAAAAGTCTAGCCCTCTAAGTGTAGGTTCACCGCCCTGATATGCATATGTGATAGAGTGTTCAGAGTGAGGAAGCGTTTTTCGTATTATGTTCTTTAAAGTGCTTTCATCCATCTGGCCAAAAGACGTTTTACTTCTGTTTTTTGCCTCATCACAATAAAAGCAATAGTCACAGTGCATATTACACAGTTGAGAAACAGGTTTTATTAAAATACTTAAAGAGGGCATGAGTTATCCTCACTTTCGATTTTTTTACAATAAAAATAACAGGGGATTAATAAAAGTATAGCGTTTTAGGAATGGGTGGTCAAGTGGGAAAGAAGAATTCATTAAAGTAGGCGTCTATTGTAAAGAAAAAATGGAATTTAAGGTTATTTATCTGAATATTGTCCACATAATTTAGTATATTCTATCTAGAATAACAACCCTAAAAAGGTTAAGATGAACAAAAATAGAATGAGGAGGATTAAGTGATGTTATC
This sequence comes from uncultured Lachnospiraceae bacterium, assembly GCA_964369425.1. Taxonomy (GTDB): domain Bacteria; phylum Bacillota; class Clostridia; order Lachnospirales; family Lachnospiraceae; genus CAUPWF01. The sequence continues at coordinate 42,779 of CAYJGW010000014.1, read as the reverse complement.
TAAAGAACAAAAAGGAAGAAATCCAATATTACCACTCGATCTACATATACCAGATGGAGAGGCTCATGTGATGCCGGATGGGAAGTTGTACATATATGGAAGCATGGATTTGTTGGAAGATGAGTATTGTAGCGATCAGTATCAAGTAGTGTCAACAGCAGATATGGTTGAATGGGAGATTCATCCTGTCAGCATTCGTTCTAGGGATATAGTTTGGAGAGAAAATATAGATATAGGCAGTTATCCAGATTTTTACCAGGAACCGATGACACCATTGCTATCCAGTATATTAGAGGGAGGATATGTTCCAGCAGACCCTTATGCAGAGAGTGAAAAATTGGGAGAGGAGAAACCCCCTACTCAGGAAGGAAAACTATTGTACGCACCAGATGCAATTTATTATAACGGATTATACTATCTCTATTTTTGCATGAGCGACAGTTCAGAAGGGGTTGCTATATCCAAGTGGCCGCAAGGTCCTTTTACCGATGCTATTAAATTGCCATGCAGGGGAATTGATCCTGCGATTTTTATAGATGATGATGGTCAAGCATATTATTACTGGGGGCAGTTCTATGGACATGCAGTGAAGCTGAACAAGGATATGGTTTCTTTTGAACAGAAAGATGTGAAAAATTGGGTTCTTACAGAAGCAGAACATTATTTTCATGAAGGGTCATCTATGAGAAAAATAGGAGACACATATTATGCAGTGTATGCAAACATGGAGAGAGGGCGTCCTACCTCGATTGGATATTCGACATCTAAATCGCCACTTGGCCCCTTTGAATATAAAGGAATTATTGTAGATAATGCAAAATGTGATCCAGAAAGTTGGAATAATCATGGATCGATAGAATGTTTCAATGGACAATGGTATGTGTTCTATCATAGGAGTTCTAGGAGAGGGAGGCAGCACAGAAGACTGTGTATTGAACCGATTGAAGTATTAGAGGATGGAACTATTCCAGAAGTACTTATGACATCACAAGGACCTGGGAAACCATTTGCTTTAGGTGAGTCAATAATGGGCTATCAAGCGTGCGAATTGGAAGGCGCGGTTTATATTGGAGTTCACGAAAAATATAAAGAAGCTTTGATTGGAATGAGACAAGGAGATGCTGCAAGGTTTCGCTATGTGGAAAGTGAAAGAGCGTTTACAAAGATTCAGATTGAATGTGAGGGAAGTGGTCAAATTGAGGTATTGTTAGATCAAAGCACTGTAGGAGTCTATGAAATTATTGAGGGCATACAGCAAGAGTCGATATTTGTTGCAGAACCAGGGCGGTATCAATTAACATTGCAATGTGTCTATGGAAGTGAAATATGTATCAATAGAGTTGAATTGAATTAAAGTAAGGAGTAAGAAGTATGAATAGAGTTTGTTTTAATGATGGATGGGAATTTACAAAGATAGATACAAAAAATCATGAGAAGATGATGAGAGAGATGACTGTATGGCGAGAGGTTGAATTGCCGCACGATTGGACAACAGATTATGAATTTGACTTGATGCATCCATCGAAGCATCAGGGTGGATATGTACATACAGGTGTGGGTTGGTACCGAAAGTATTTTGTATTGACAAAAGAAGAAGTGGATAAGACTAAAAGAATTTTATTTGATGGAATATACCAACGCTCTACAGTATATATGAATGGAACAGTTGTGGGGGGAAGAGAGTATGGATATAGCTCTTTTTCATGTGAGTTATCTGAGTTTATTAAGGTTGGACTAAACTGCATAACAGTAAGAGTAGACTGTTCTATGGAACCTTCAACAAGATGGTTTAATGGGGCTGGTATCACACGTAATGTATGGTTAGTTCAAGCGGTATCGAGATACATAGATTATGAGGAAATCTACATAAAAACTGAGGTGAAGGAGCAGAAAAAAATCACATTTACCATTGAGGGAACACTTGGAAATGTTACTAGTGGATGTGAAGGCATACTGGAGTGTAGAATAAAGAATCGCGAAGGTATGTATATAGAAAAACAAGAAGAAAGGATTCAAATAGCAGAAGGAAAGACTTGTTTCAAGGTGAAGGGGGAGATGCATAATGCAAATCGTTGGTCGTGTAAAGATCCCTACCTTTATACATGTATATTGAGACTTCGAGTAGGGGAAAGCCATGATGAGCATGAGGAAAAATTTGGTGTAAGAACGTTAGAGTTTAGACAAGGTGAAGGTTTCTATTTGAATAATGAACTAACACTGTTTAAAGGTGTTTGTCTCCATCATGATGGAGGGTGTGTGGGTGCGGTAGTTCCACGCGGTTTATGGAAAAAAAGAATCAATATGTTAAAAGAGATGGGGTGTAACGCGATTCGCACTGCTCACAATCCGTTCAATCCTGAATTTTACGATCTCTGTGATGAGATGGGAGTTATGGTGGTTGATGAGGTGTTCGATGGATGGGATACAGGGAAAATTCCAAATGATTACAGTTGTATATGGGAGGAGTGTTATGAGAAGGATTTACGAGATTGGGTGAAGAGAGACCGGAATCATCCATCTATTGTTTTGTGGAGTATTGGAAATGAAGTGTTGAATATGAGGACAGAATTAACAAAAAAATTGATGGAGATGGTGCACCAATTAGATGATACGAGAAAGGTAACAGCAGGCGTGAATGACATTAGTGAAGCTTCAGAATCTAATCGAGCTCTATTAGAGATAGCGGGATATAATGATGGAGGTGGAGCTTGCTTTTTGTATGAAGAAGATCATAAGAAGAGACCTGAACAGCTTTTTATAGCAAGTGAAGCACCGCACTCTTTGCATACGAGAGGATTTTATAGAACACAAACTTGGTGGCGGGATAAAAACCAGCCAAGAATGGAAATCCCGAATCTCACAGAAGAGGAAATCTTTTTCGATCAAAATATTTACTACAACTCTTCTTATGACAATTCCGGTGTTAGAACTTGTGTTAGAGATTCATGGGGGTTTGTAGAAAAATATCCATACGTATGTGGTGAGTTTAGATGGACTGGATTTGACTATATTGGAGAAGCATTAGCAGATGCTTGGCCAACTAGAACAAATAATTTTGGAGTAATTGATTTAGCAAATTTTGAGAAAGACCATTATTATTTGTATCAAAGTATGTGGAGCGAAAAAAAGATGGTACACTTATTGCCTCATTGGAGTCATCCTCAATTGCAACAGGGAGCGAAGATTCCGGTATGTGTTTATACCAATTGTGAAGAAGTAGATTTGATACTAAACGGAGTATCTTTAGGAAGAAGGAAAAAAGGAAAAGAAAAGCAATTAGAATGGCTTGTCCCATATGAGGAAGGAACTATTGTAGCCGAAGCTTATGAAGGAGGAAAATTGATAGCTCAAAAAAGCTATACCACATCTACAACGCCACATCATGTGGATGTTAAGGTGGAAGTTATAGAGGAGTCCGATCAAGGTAGAATGGCACAATGTTCCTTTGAAATCAAGGATGAACAAGGGATTATGGTGCCTTATTCGAATAATGTGACAGGGATTTATTTAGAGGAGGGTGGAAGCATTCTTGGATCAGATAATGGGGCAATTGATGATATGAGTCTATGGAAATCACCTGTGCGAAAAGCATTCAACGGGATGGGTATGTATCTTGTTCGTTTTGAGGAGGATGTACAGATTCAGGGTGTCATAGGGTATGTTGTCGGTGAATCTTATTTTGAGGAAGAAACAGAAATTGTTCTCGGAATGACAGCGGTGAATTCTGAGAAGATCGAAGAGAAAGACTATCAGATTTTCTATACATTGGACGGAAGTGTAGCAAGTAATAACAAACAACTTTATACGAAGCCACTTATGTTAAAAGATACAACTTGTGTTCGGATGTCTCTATACAAGAAAGGGAAGAAAATTTTATCGTTGAAAGAATTGTTCATTAAAGGAGAGCCGGAAAAAGTTGTGGATTTAGCACATTTAAATTATACGGTACAGTCTGAAATTCCAGTAGGACCATTTTCAAACAAAATTGTAGGAGAGTGGGAGTATGGAGAGATTATATATTGTTTTCAAGAAGATGGAAAAGTCATGCGAATGCTAGGGTCGCAAGAAACACACTTAGGGTACTGGTGGTATGATTTTCCTATTGATTATCTGGAAACACCGAATTATGCAGGAACAGGAGAAATATGGTTTGTGACAGGTGAGAGATGTCAAGTTCAATTAGAAAATCAAGCGGGGCACCGCTTATGTATGAATAACGAAAAATCGCTGATAACAACCACGTATTACACAGATGAAATAGTCGAATTTAATAAAAAATAATGCGCGATAAGAAAATAATCCACATATATATGTGTATTGTGCATATATAAAAGCTGGCTCGAAAGGTATAATGAATGCAATAATACCAAATAACTCAAAAGGAGGAAAATGATATGAAAAGAAAATTAAGCATATTGTTATGTGCAGTTCTGGGAGTGTCTTCAATGATGCTTGGATGTGGAAATGATGCGGTGAGTGATGAGGGACAAGCGAGCGTAGAAGAGAATGAAGAGGTTAAGCCCCTAAAGGTGCTTGTTTCAGCTACTACATATTCAGAAGGACAAAAAGAATTATACGCAGGATTCACAGAGGCAACTGGAATTGAGACAGATATTCAAGTCGTTCCTGGGGAAACAGCACAGTATCAGCAGATTGTACAATCTAAATTATTGACAAAAGATTATCCTGATATTCTTACTTATTGGGGGGATGAGAGTAACTTAACTCCATTGCAACCCGATAAACATATGTTAGAAGTAAATGATCAAGAAAAAATTGATCGCGTTGTGGGGGGGATTTATGATATGGCAGGCACTTACAACGGAAAAACTTATGGGTATCCTATTTCAGGGGTAGACTTCACTGGAATGCTTTATAATCAAGATATTTTTGATGAACTTAATCTTGAACCACCAACCAACCATGAAGAATTAATGGAAGTGAGTCAAAAAATTCTAGATGCAGATAAAGGAATTGTACCAATATATGAGATGGGTAAGCAAGGTGGACCGTTACAAGCATATAATTATGTGGAGTTAGCATCACATTTTATCACAGAAGAAGGTAGTGAGGAAATTGATGAAATGAATGCAGGAACTTTAAAATATGAAGATACAAAAATACTAGAAACATATGAAAAGAAAATGGAGTTACAAGATGCAGGTTTCATGAATGATAAAACAGATATGATGACAGGGACATGGGATACTATGTTTGAAGCAATTGCGAATGATAAAGCAGCGATGTCCTTTGTATACTCAAATATGATTCCTACTTTTTATCAAAGTTATCCAGATGGAAATATCAATATGACACCGTTTAATGGAGTGGCATCAGGAGCGATTACTCAGTTTGTATTTCCTCTAGATACAGGAAATACAAAAGCGCAAAATGCATTTTTTGATTATCTATTATCGGATGGAGTGTTGGATCAATATTACCAAACAATTAAAGTGGTACCAGCATATACAGATATTGAAGTAGAGTTAACACAACCGCTACAAAGTATGTATGAAGCCTATAAAGGAGGGCAGTTCACGATGAACTATGGAGATCAATTGCTGATTCCAACACCTGACCGCATCGCATTATTACAAGAAATGCATGTTAAGGCTAAGACGCCAGAAGAAGTAGCAAAAGCAGAGACAGAAGCTTACGCAAAAGTAATGCAAGAAAGAGGAGAATAAGGTGAGAAAATATGAGGAAAAATGCGAATTTAAAGCAATATCCATACGTTTTTTTGATACCAGCGCTCTCCATCTATTTTATCTTTTACCTAGCTCCAACTTTATTAGGATTTGGATTTAGTTTTACAAATTGGAGTGCATATAGTACGGAATTGGAGTTTGTGGGATTGACTCAGTTTGCCAATCTGCTAGAAGATCCAGTAATAGTAAAGTGTTTAACAAACACTTTACTATATGCAGTCGGAACAGCAATTTTGCAAAATGTAGTTGCATTATTTTTAGCAGTTTTATTAGATACTAAAATTCGATCTAGCAAATTATTTAGAGCAATATTCTTTTTTCCATCGATTTTAACTCCTTTGATTGTTGGATATTTGTTTCAAGGTATTTTTCAATATGATGGGATTTTCAACAGTTTTTTAGGTTTTTTTGGTTTTAAAGATATTGGGATACAGTGGCTGGGGGATGTTCGATACAGTATGATTATTGTGATCGGAGTAGCTGTTTGGTATGGAGCAGGACTACACATGACAATTTATTTAGCATCTTTACAAGGAATTGGCGAAGAGGTATTAGAGGCATCAAAGCTTGATGGTGCATCAGGATGGCAAACATTATTCTATGTTAAATTAAGACTGATTACAGCAGGATTTACTGTGAATATTATCTATTCTATTATCAATGCACTGAAGGTGTTCGGGATAATCTTTGTATTAACAGGTGGTGGACCAGGAAGATCTACCGTTGTCTTCAACACTTATATTTTTGAAACATTTTCTAAAGGTATGTATGGGTATGCATCAGCAATAGGGGTTACTTCCTTTTTACTTGTCTGTGTGATTGCATTTCCAGTAATGGCAATTCTAAAAGGGAAAGGAGGGCATTAAATTGAAACAGAAAGAAAAGTTTGAATTATCAATTATTCAGTTATGCCTACTACTCTTCAGCGCAACAGTATTAATTCCCTTATGGATGCTAGTAATCAATTCGTTTAAATCTACAGGTGAAGCACTTGAGCTTGGGATTTCACTACCAACAGAATGGTTTCCAGAAAATTATGTAAATGTATTTATAGAAGGAAGATTATTAGGAGGACTTTTTAATAGCTTACTCATTACATTTAGTGCAGTTATTTTGGCACTAGGAGTAGGGTCTCTGGCCGCATTTATCATAGCCAGACGAAAAACCAAGATTTCAAAGATTTGTTTTATGATTTTAGTAGCAGGAATGATTGCGCCGCCACAGATGGTTACAACAGTTAAAGTTCTTCAAGCAATCAAGCTCCATGGAACGTATATCGGAATCATATTATTTTACGCAGGATTATTTTTGCCATTTGTTGTTTTTTTGATGTCAGAATTTGTAGAAACGCTACCAATCGAACTGGATGAATCAGCAATGATGGATGGAGCATCGGCATTTACTCTATTTGTAAAGATTGTCATGCCTTTGTTAAAACCGATTTATGCCACAACTTTTGTATTGGTATTTATGTTTGTATGGAACGATTTTAATTATCCACTATATTTATTTAATGATACATCAACATGGACATTGCCGATGTCGGTGTATAACTTCACTTCAGCATATGGAAATAAATGGAACTATGTGTTTGCGGATTTAGTGATGGCATCTTTACCAGTTGTTATCTTATACATATTTGCGCAAAAACATATTATCAATGGTCTGACATCAGGGGCGGTTAAGGGGTGATTCTATGAAAAATATTCTATTTGTATTAGTAGATCAAATGAGAGCAGATACGATTCATGCATTGGGGAATCCGTTTGTGCACACTCCTGTTTTAGATGGATTGGTAAAGAGGGGAATTGCATTTTCTAGAGCATACACCCCTTCTCCTGTCTGTGTACCAGCTAGATACTCTTTACACACAGGAAAGATGCCGCATGAGACAGGGATATTTGAAAATTCTACTTTGCCATCTGTGAATAAGAATTGCAGTTTCATGAAACAACTTTCGGATGAAGGATATCAGGCATTTGGAGCAGGAAAAATGCACTTTTGTTTTCCAGAAGGATGGAATTCTTTATGGGGATTCACAGAACGTAAGATATGTGATGAGGATGAACGCTTAGAAAAAAATGATTATTATCAAGATTTGAAAAAAAATGGATATGGATATGTGTATGATTATAAGGGACCTAGAGGAGAGATGTATTATATACCACAAACATCATTGTTACCAGCGCATCTCCATCATACTTACTGGACAGCACAACAGAGTATAGATTTTTTAGAAAGACGGGAGAAGGATAAGCCTTTCTTTATTATGACATCTTTTGAACGTCCGCATCCACCATTTGCACCACCAATCCCATGGAACAAGCTTTATAGAAGTCCTGATATGCCACTTCCAAAACGCCCAGATAATGGAGCAGATGTATTGACTCTGTGGAATCACTTTCAGAATCGATACAAGTATAGAGATCAAGGAGAAGATAATCATTTAATTAGACAGATGAAGGCGTATTATTATGCAGAAATTTCATTTATAGATTATAATTTAGGTCGTATAGTTAAGCAACTTGAGAAGGAAAAGTGTCTTGATGATACTATGATTATATTTACATCGGATCATGGGGAGTTTTTAGGAGATTATCATTGCTATGGGAAACGTAGCTTTCTAGATGCGGCAGCTAAGATTCCGTTTATTATGGTCATACCGGGGGAAAAACAAGGAATTATTTGTGATGAGCCGATTTCTTTAGTAGATATCTATCCTACAATTATGGAGTATGCAAAAATCAAAGAAAAAGATCCGCTTGCAGGTGAAGCCTTGCAGAATATTTTGAGTGGTGATTCTCAAAGAGAGTATGTAGTAGGAGAGTATGAACAAGGGGAATATGCAAATTATATGATTGTTGATAAACGATTTAAATATATCTATTCTATTCCAGACGAGAAGGAGTATTTGTTTGATTATGTTAAGGATCCAGAAGAATGTATGAATCGGGCGTATAATCCCATGTATATAAAAAAAACACGACAAATGAAGAGAAAGTTGATTGAATATTTTTATAGTGTAGGTTACAATGAAAACATTGAAGGAGAGGATTGGAAAAAATATGGCAAAAAGACTATGAATTCAAGTCCTGATGCATATTTGTTATTTCAAGATTCATTAAATACAGTGCAGCATATACCAGGCTACACAGATGGAGATGAAATGGTGAATAAAGAGTGGCATGAATTTAGTTGGCTAACTGATAGTTTCCAAAACTAGAAAGAGGATTGCATGAAATGGTACAGAAAATACAAGAATAAATTGTTTATAACCTATTTACTCATTGTGCTTTTCTTAGTGCCATTTTTTGTTGTGTATTTTCAAAATAGTTATACTGAGATATATAAGGAAAAATCAGAGGAAAACATTCAACAATTAGTAAATGACATTCAACAAGATGTGGAAAATTATTTTTTTGAAATGGACAGAACCTCGATACAATTGATTACCAACAATGAAATTAAAAAAAATTTAGCATATGAGGATGAAGAATTATCTCCATCGGAACTCTTGGCACGCCGAGTGGTTTTGGAGGAAAATATGTTAAATGTAATAAGCCCTTTATTTGAAATTCGCCAAGTGAACATCTTTAATTCATATGAATTTTATAGTGTAGGACTCTCAACCATTAGTTATAATAAAGTAGAGGAATTGAAACGGAGGATTATAGAGGAATGGCTAGAAATGAATATTGAAAATGAAGCTGTAATCAGTGGTGTGCATATGAATCCATGGAGTGAGAATGAGACGAAAGTCATTTCTTTATATCGAATATGGAGGATGAATCAGATTGACCATGTTGTAGAGGTACAGAGAGAGCATAGAGAGTTTGAAGAAATGCTTGATATGGGGAATATTAATCAGAAGCAATTGGTGTATGTAATGAATGGAAATCACGACATTCTATATTCATCTTTTCCAGATGAGGGCAGTGATAATAAAAATCAATTTTTTGTAGAAGAATTGATTGGTTTTGAAGGGGAAGAAACGTCTATTATTCAGCTAGAAGATTATTATTATAAAATGATTGCGACAGAAAATTATGGAATAAAGTTTCTAGTTGCACAACCGCTAGATGAACTGATGGGGTACTATTATCAACAGAGACGAGACTTATTTATTGTAGTGGTCGTAATTGTCCTCTTTTTGTTGTGTGCTTCATGGTATTTGTCGCGTAGTATGACGAAATCGTTAGATCATATAAAAGAAGAGATGAATCAGTTGACTATTGAAAATATGCAGTGTGTATATGAGCAATCAGTGGGTGAATTAGATGAAATGTCTCAAGTGTACAAAGTCTTTCAAGAAATGAATCAAAGATTAGCTCAATCGATAGAAGAATTACTATTGAGCCAACAGATGGAGTTTAAGGCAAAAAGAGCCGCGCTACAATCTCAGATAGCACCACACTTCATAGGGAATACATTGACGATTATAGGGGCAAAAGGTTATGAACATGGGATAGAAGAGATTGATGAGATGTGTGTGATTTTATCAGAGATGATGGTGTACATTACAAAACAGAGCGAATTGAATACAACAATTGGAAAGGAGTTATATTACATTGAACAGTATTTACGTCTAATACAATATAGGTATGAAGAGAGAATTACATATGAAATAGAGTTAGATGAAGAACTAGAGCATATTTCGGTACCTATGTTATTTATGCAACCATTAGTAGAAAATTCGATTCTTCATGGATATGGAACGAAGATACAGCAACTACATATACGAATTAAAGTGAAAAAGGATGGAAAAAGATGGTATGCCAATATTGAGGATAATGGAGTGGGATTTTCAAAAGAAGCGATAAATTCTTTCGAGTACCTATGTCAGCTCTTCGATAAAGATAATGATATATTTACAAGAAAAGAATTGAATGTTGGGTTGTTTAATGCATATTTACGCTTGAAGTTGTATTATAAAGAAAATACAATTTGGGAGATTCAATCCCAATATGGAAAAACTAGGATTATTATTGGAGGAAACTGTGATGTATAAAGTGTTTTTAGTTGAAGATGAGCCAGCTATTTTGAAGAATATACAATGTAAAATAAAAAACCTAGAATTAGAAAATTTTCATATTTGTGGTAGTGCTTCGTCTGCGGAGGAAGCTTGGGAACAACTAGAAAATGAAGCACCAGATATACTAATTTCAGATATCAAGATGCCAGGAGAAGGTGGGTTATGGTTATTTGAAAAAGTTAGGAAGAAATACCAAAAAAAAGTTATCTGTGTTGCGTTGAGTGCCTATAGCGATTTTGAATATTTGCAGAAATGCATCAGAATTGGAATTGATAACTATTTATTGAAACCGATTTCTATTATGCAACTAAGGAATCAGTTTGATGAATTTTTGAAGGTTTTGGAAAAAATGCCTCAAAATGAATATCGAAAGACTTTTAATCAGAAGGCAAGAAAAAGTAGTGATTTTATTTGTGATAAAATAGATGATTATTTAGAAGAAAACTATATGAAGGATATTCAGTTAGACAACCTATCAAAGAAACTAAATTATTCTGCGCAACATCTTTGTGCTGTTTATAAAAAAGAAAAAAATGTGACAGTAGGAGAAGCTTTGCAAAAAATTCGTGTGGACCGTTCCTGCGATATTATACTACAATATCCTCATTGGGGATTGGCGGATATTGCAGAAAAGGTAGGATACGGAGACTATCGGTATTTTTGTCGAGTATTTAAAAAAAGGGTTGGACAAACACCGAAAGAGTATAAGGTTCATAGAGCGAAAATGGATTTTTTATAGAATTATAAAAAACGATATTATCATAAAATACCCATATCCGAAAGAATTTCATCCACACCTTTAAGAATGGATTCCGTAATAGCAAGAGCTGTGTATGCATCTTCTTTGTTGACAACAACAAAGTTATCACCGGGATAGCGGGCATCAAAATAAAAATCGCCTAACCATTTGCACTCCATCGAGTTAAAGGCAGAATCCGGATAACGTTCTTTGATTTTGTTGATAATTGTTCGTAAGTTATGAGTCTTTAAGATAGAGATACAAGCACTATCATCCGCAAATTTTACTTCAATCACTTCTTTTAGTAGCTTCTCTGCACTTTGTGCAAGTATTGCAACTACAGAATTATAATTTCCAGTTCGATCACATAAGGGAAGAGAATCTTTGGCAAACAGATAATCATCATACCCTATACTATAGTAGCTATTTTTCATATAATAGAACTCCTTCTTTTTTTATTTGCTGGACAATCAGCCTATTCGACGATTGAAATTGTTCATGAGTGTAAAACACAATATCGGTATGAACCTCGTCAATGGGTTCTTCAAGAACACTGTGAATTTCACCTTTTTCCATGCGAGAAAGAGGTGTCGAAGTGATGATGAGAAGATCGAGATCACTAGTCAAGCGCATCTCGCCTCTAGCACAGCTACCAAATAAGATGATTTGTTCTAGCGAATTGATGTTATATTTAAGCAAGTATGATAAATCGGAAGATAGTTTGTGTTGAAAACGAGGGGGTAGATAGGACAAATCGGTATCACTTTTTAGGTACATAAGAAACCTCCATAGTTAAATAAACTCACTGAATAATAGCGTTAATAGTCATTATTCAGCCTTCTTGTGCTTTTGAACTAAATATATTATACTATATCTAGATGTAAAAACAAAGGGATTTATGGCAAAGGTGAGGTAATCAGATGAAACAGAAAACATTACCAATAGGAATTGATAATTTTGAAGAATTAGTTTCGCGTAATGCGTACTATGTGGATAAAACAAATTTAATAGCAAAACTGATAGAGAGCACAACAAAGGTTTCTTTGTTTACAAGACCAAGGAGATTCGGAAAAAGTTTAAATTTAAGTATGATAAAAACCTACTTTGAGAAGTGTGAGGAAGATAAATCTTATCTGTTTGAAGGATTGCATATTACAGAATTGGATAATTCCTATCAATCACATCAGGGTACATATCCAGTGATTATGCTAAACTATAAAGAAGGAAAGCAGGAAAATTTTGAGGAATCATATTACTATCTAACTCAAAATATTATGAGTGAATACTTACGTCATGGACACATAGCGAAAAGTGATAAATTAACAAAATCAGAGGTGCAGAGATTTCTTAAGATTCAAAATGGGGAGGTCGGAAAGAAAGAGTTCATAGGTTCGATTCAGTTTCTATGTAGCTGTTTAGAAAAAGTTTACAACAGAAAGGTAATTATATTAATAGATGAATATGATGTTCCGCTTGAAAATGCATATTTTAGAGGATTTTACCAGGAAATGATAACTTTTATAAGAGGAATGCTCAGTATTGCTTTGAAGACGAATGACTCTCTATATTTTGCAGTAATGACAGGGTGTCTTCGTATTACGAAAGAGAGTATCTTTACAGGGTTAAATAACCTTAGAATTGTGTCGATTGAAAATAAAGAATACGGAGAGTATTTTGGTTTTACGAACGAGGAAGTTCTACAGATGTTAAAGTACTATGGGAAAGAGCACCATGTGGAGACAATAAAAGAGTGGTATAACGGTTATCTCTTCGGAAGTACCGAGGTTTATAACCCATGGAGTTTGATTAATTATATGGAATTGATTCTTGTGGATGACAAAGAGTTTCCGAAACCACATTGGTCAAATACAAGTTCCAATAGTATTGTGAAAGATTTGGTAGAGAAAGCTGATGCAAATACGAAGATGGAATTAGAGGTATTGTCAGCAGGCGGAACCATTGAAAAACCAATTCATGAAGATGTTACCTATCAAGAAATCTATCAAAGTAGCGATAATCTATGGAATTTTCTTTATTTTACTGGGTATTTGAAAAAAGTGAGTGAACGTTTCGAATGCGAGCAGGTTTACGCAACGCTTAAGATTCCCAATGTAGAGGTTGCAAGTATCTATAGAAACCACATCATGGAGTGGACGAAGAGAAAGGTGAGTTCAAAAGATCGATCGACCCTCTTTGAGGCAACACTAATAAGTGACACGAAAGTGATGGAAGAAGAGATTAAAAAGGCATTAAGAGAGAGTATAAGTTTTTATGATTCCGGGGAAGCCTTTTATCATGGATTTATGACAGCACTCTATCAAGGTATGGAAGATTATATCGCGCTATCTAATCGGGAGTTTGGACTTGGAAGACCAGATTTTGTATTGATAGAGCCTAACAATGAAGGGAAAGCATATATTTTCGAATTTAAAGTAGCCAAGAGTCCAAAAGAATTAGAACAGGTAACTGAAGAGGCTTTGAATCAAATCGACAAGATGGATTACGAGAGTGGATTGGAAGAATTGGGTTATACAGAATTCATCAAAATAGGAGTTGGATTCTTTCGGAAGAATTGTAAAATTAAATTTTAAAGTTGACACAGGTAAAAGAATAATAGAGTTTCGGTACATCTATTCTACTATGAAATGTCATTTGAGAGAAGCAGTGAATAAAAAAAGACAAGTTAAACAGTTATTAAACTATTTAACTTGTCTCGTTTTTTATTCGATAGGTTTTGCGTTTTTGATTACTTTCATTAATATCAACGTAAAGACGATACACAATACAGCTGCAACAATTGCATAAATCCAAGTCATATTAAATCCAGTTCTTCCATAAGTATCCATCCATGATCCAACTAAAGTATACATAAAGATATCAGGAGTATATCCCAATGAAGATGAAATTCCAGATACACGACCACTCATACTAAGTGGAATACCGGCATCTTGATGAACAGCAAAGTATTGGCTTCTTACGATATAGATAAAGAACAATCCAAAGAAGAAGTTGAATGTAACGACTCCAAGGTATGACACATCAGATGGAATGAATAAATATAAGGCAAACGAAGCTGCTAAACCAATTGCACCACCGATAATAGTTTTACCTCTTGAGTGAATTTTATCTGCGATAAATCCACCGGCAACTCCTCCGAGACCTTGTAATAAATATCTAACACCGCCGAGAGAGGCTGCTTCAGCAGCACTTAATCCATAAAACCCTTGTGCATAAGTTGTGATGTATCCTAGTAGTCCATATACACTATAAGCTGTGAAAATGATGGCAACTAGTAACCAAACACGAGGGATTAATAGTGCTTTAAACATACCTTTTACTACACTTGTGATAGGTTCAGAGTTTTCAACACGTTCAGTATCTTCTATGAAGATATAGTTCAGTATACCAATAATAATAACAGCAATTGCACAAACTCTGATAGCTATCGAAGCGCCGTCAATCTCACTTGCATATCGACTAAAAGCAAAAGTCATTCCAAATACTAAGATAGCGTTTGTTACACCGCGTAGACCTTCTTGGAGACCGAATAGACGACCTTGTTCATCCTCACTACCTAACATACGAGTTGCTTTTATGCAGGCAGACCAGTACGTAATAATGGTGGTGACTCCCATTAGAACGAAGATGATACGGCTAACGGTAAAGCTTGGGAAAGTAGAAAACCATAACCCTAATATACCGGTTGCTATAAAGGAAAAGGTGAGTAGCTTTCTTGCGGAAAACTTATCAGCAATGGCACCACCTATGAAGTATGATATTAAAGCAACAGAAGCATATCCTGAGGATAATAATCCCATTTGCTCATTGGTCAAATTCATAGCATTTTGTATTGGTACATAGAATGTTTCGCGAATGTAAGGCAGCTGGAAAATAATACCCGCTCCAGTAGCTAATAGTAAAAGTGTTCCATATTTTTTAATAAAAGATTTGTTCATAATTCCTCCTTAAATACCCACTAGATCACAGTCGTAGTTGGGATAATAATGTTTGGAAAGTTGCGCAACTTTTCTAGAAACATACGAAAAAAAGAGAAGTAATGCCCGAAAGCGTTACTTCTCTCTTCACTCTTGTAACTAGCTTTATTATAGCTGAAATGATAAAAAAGTCAATAGAAAATAAAAAAAATATTAAAAAACATACAAATTAACTAAAGTCAAGTGTTCTTGAAAAGAAGGAAGGCTTGACAAAATGGTAAAAACATATATAATTAATGTTAAATAAAAAGATTCCTTAGAGAAAATAGAGAATGAAGGTGATTTTTGCATTTTAACGTGCAAGAATCGCCCTTTTTTAATATTAGGAAGGAGCGTTCAAAGGAGAGAAGAGCTATGAGAGAGGACTTAATATGTGTCTATGAAGACAAATATGAAGGTTATCTAACAGATGAATCTAAAAAAAGAGGACACGCTGAGAGTATTTCATTTCCAAATAGTGGAGATGAGGTAAAAGAAGTTATTGGCTTTTGCGAAAAGAGTCATTGTACAGTTACTGTTCAAGGTGGGAAAACAGGACTGGTAGGTGGAGCAGTACCAGAAGGTGGGCATATCTTAAATACTGCTAGGTTGAATAAGATAAGAGAAGTGGTACAAGTCGAAGGGAAATGGTGCATTACAGTAGAAGCAGGTATTACGCTTTCGGAGTTAAGCCAATATATCAACAGATCGAAAGAGCTTAGAGAGTATAGGTGGGTACCATCGCCTACAGAGACAACAGCAACGATTGGAGGAATTATTTCCAATAATGCAAAAGGTATCAACTACTATCACTTCGGCAATACTAGTAGATTTGTGGAATCGCTAAGTGTAATATTAAATAATGGGGAATTAAAGAATGTTACACAAGAAATGAATGGAGAGTTTAGACAGTATTTTGGAGCGAAGGGAAAGCTAGGGGTAGTGATAGAAGCTACATTGATACTGACAAAAAAGCCAGAGAATTCATGGGGAATTGCGTTCTTTTTTGAAGAGGAAAAAGATTCTTGGAAATTTTTGGACGATTTGTGCGCCAATTGTGTTCAATCTGATGAAGCGTACGTAACAGCAATGGAATACTTTAATCCAGCAGTGATACGGTTGATAGAAAATAAAAAAGAGGGAATGACAAAATTAAAAGAATTACCTGACATAGAAGAAAAATATCAGAGTATTGTATATTTTGAAATAGAAGGAACCGAGTGTGGAATAGAGGAACTTTCTATGCTTCTTTTGGAAAAAGCGAGTACTTTTGGTGGCGATGAAGAGGCAACCTGGGCATTGGTAGGTGAGGATGAGATGGAGAAAATGCGAGCATTTCGACATGCGGCACCAGAAATTATAGGGATGGAAGTAGAAGAACTGAGAAAAGATGATATGAGAATACATAAATTGTTTAAAGATTGCGATTGTGAAAACGAGTGGCAGACATTTTCGGAGATGATGGAATATTATTATGAAATCTGCCAAACCCATAATTTCATTCCATATGTATTTGGATATGCAGGAAATAAGTCGGTGCAAGTAAATATTGTTCCAGATTCTTACGAAAGATTTCTGCTTGGTGAAGAATTAATAACCAAGATTTCAGAGGTGAAAGCAAACGAGAGTGAGAGTCTAGTATGAAGGTTGCGGTATGTGTAAAGCAAGTTCCAGTTCATGATGATGGAGGTATGGATATAGCAACAGGCAACATCTATAGAACAGGAAAAGCGAAAATAAATACAAATGATTTAGTTGCACTTGAGTGTGCACTTAGAATGAAAGAAATGAGTGGAGCAAGTGTCGATGTATTTACAATGGGACCAGAGAAGGCAAAAGAGGCACTGCAAACTTGTTATGGTTATGGTGTAGATGGAGCAGTTTTGGTATCTGACAAAGAGTTTGGTGGGGCAGATGTATTAGCAACAGCTTATACGTTATATCAAGCAATTAGTTATCAAGGTGATTACGATATTATTATTTGTGGGGCGCAGACAACTGATGGGGATACCGGACAAGTAGGAGGCGCACTTTCTAAATGGTTTGAAAGAAATTATTTTAATGGTGTGGTACAAGTCGAGGATGTGCGAAAAGAGACGATTAATATCGTGCAACTTCTAGAGAGAGAAGAAATTCGGTGGAATGTTAAGTATCCAGTGGTGTTATCGATGGATGCAAATGCGATGGTACCACGAATTCCTAGTCTGAAATCAAAATTAGAAGGTAAGAAAAAAAAGATAGAAACCATATCACATCAGGAGATAGGAAGAGAAGAAGGGTACTTTGGAATGCATGGTTCGGCGACAAAGGTAAAAAAGATATACACCCCACCAAAAGAGCAAAAAACAGAGTTGTTATTTTCACAGCAAGTGGATGCGGTACAGTACATTTATGATTTGCTAGAAGAAAAGAGGGTTTTATAGATGACTAGTAAAAATGAAAAAGGTATTTTGGTTTATTTGGAGTTAGACGGTATGGAAGTTTCACAATTAAGTCTTGAACTATTGAATAAAGCAAACGAATTAGCAAGTCTAACTGGTGAAAAAGTATATGGCATTTTAACACAAAAAGAGGGGAGCCGGATAGAATCAAAGATGACAAAGCTTCCAGCGACAAAAGTATTTATCTACTATATGCCAACTGAATTTGAAGTAAAAACATACGAGAAGGGATTGATAGACTGTATTGGCAAGTTGAATCCGTCGATTGTTTTAGCTGGTGGAACCATGAAAGGAAGAGCGATTATATCGAGAGTTGCTACTCAGTTTCGTTCAGGAGTCACTGCTGATTGTACTGGGTTGGCATTTGATAAAGAAGGAAATCTAATACAGACGAGACCTGCATTTGGAGGAAATGTAATTGCGGATATTATAACGCCTGATAAGAGACCACAATTTGCAACAGTGAGAAAAGGTGTGTTTGAAGCGATAGCGTATAGAAATGAAGCGGTATGTATGTTGGAAGAGCATGTGATGAAACAAGACGAAAATGAAGCACCAGTATTGATGAAGATAGACTCTATAAAAGAATCCGTAGGGATTGAATCGGCAAAGGTATTAATTGTCGTTGGGCGTGGAGTAAAGCGAAAAGAAGATATAGAAATGTTGTCTGAATTGGCAAAAAAGCTAGGTGGAGAAATTGCTTGTAGTAGAGCGATTGTTGATCAAGGGTGGCTAAGTAAAGCATATCAAATTGGTTTGTCGGGTAAGACCGTTAGTCCAGAGTTAGTCATTACCTGCGGAGTTTCTGGGAGTGTTCAATTTCTTAGTGGACTTCGAAGAGCTAGGTGTATCATTGCAATCAATGAAGACGAGCAGGCAAATATTTTTCAAGTAGCCCATCACGGGATTGTCGGTGATTTATACGATATTATACCCCAAATAATAGAACGAGGAGGTAGGTGATGGAGAAGATTACTTATACAGTAACACCGATAGATGTGGAGGAATCATTGCTCTGCCTAGATTGGAAAAGGGAAGGACGAAGGAAATTGATACACCTGTCTATTTTGATGACTATAGAAATCGGGTGCCTCTGGTACATTTATTATAATTCTGCTAATTTAGTTGCATATTTTATTGCGTCGCTGATTCTAGTAACATGGTTTTTTCTCATATATTATCCCTCAATACGCAGGCGTGTAAAGAGCAAGCACATTCTAAAAAAAGGGGATAAGTATGCGATTGAATTTCCGATGACGGAGATAGAACGGGTCTTTGAAAGTGAAAATGTTATTACGATACAAAATAGTAAAGATTTCTTCTGCATACCTAAGAGTGCATTGAAAGCAACTCAGTTAGAGACATTACGAGAAGAAATCCTTCAAAAGGCAAAAGAAAAAATCACAGTGAATCTGTAAAAAGGGAGGAAATATGGAGAAAAAAGTAAATTTAAAAATTAAAATGGGGATATTTATACCCCCGTGGATTATGGCGGTTGCATTAGTTGTATTCAGTTTGAGAGATGCAGAAGGTGTTTTGGCAGGATTGAATTTGGTAACATCATGGATTTTAGAGCAGTTTGCGTGGCTCTTCAACATCTCTACTTTGTTTTTGATTGGCGTGGTGATATTTGTGTACTTTTCTCCTTTGAGCAAAGTAAGGATAGGAGGGCGCAGTGCAAAGCCGATGATGAGATATCGAGATCTTGTGTGGATTACATTGTGTACGACCATTGCAGCAGGTATACTATTTTGGGCATGCGCAGAACCACTATATCAGATGTATGCTCCATCAGTAGTTTCAGGGGTGGAAGCAGGAAGTGAGGCTTCTGCGATATTCGCAATGCAAACAATGTATTTGGAATGGACATGGACTCCGTATGCAATTTACTCAGTGGCAACACTTACATTTGCATTCGTATTTTATAATATGAGACAAAGATACTCTATCGGTTCAGCATTAGTACCGCTATTTGGAGAAAAAGTGCATAAATTTAGTTCATTGATTGATGTGGTATGTTTATTTGCCTTGATGGCAGGAGTAGCAGCATCTCTAGGAACGGGAACAATGACAATTGCAGGAGGATTGGAACAAGTATTTGGTGTCGAGAGTGGGCCGTTTACATGGGGAATTGTTATAGCTATCATAGTTACTACCTTTGTAATTTCATCAATTTCTGGAATTATGAAAGGGGTTAGGTTGCTATCATCGATCAATGCTAAAATATACATGATACTACTCGTGTTTTTGTTAGTGTTTGGACCAACGGTATTTATGTTAAACTTTGCAGTAGAATCTTGGGGAGCATACATAAAAGATTTTATCCCTATGAGCTTGTACACAGGAACAATTTATGAAGATGGATGGGCGAAATCTTGGCCGATTTTCTACTGGTGTAATTGGCTTGCTTGGACACCTACAACAGCAGTATTTTTGGGGAGAATCTTAAAAGGCTATACAGTGAAAGAAGCAATTAGATGTAATTTTATTATTCCAGCAATTTTTGCGACCATATGGATGGGATTGTTTTCTACAGCAACCATATATTATGAATTGTCAGGAACGGGAATGTACGAGTTGATGCTTGATAAAGGGGCAGAATCTGTGGTGTATGCACTATTTGAACAACTACCATTATCCTTTGTGATTATACCTTTTTACCTCTTTATTGTATTTATATCATTCGTTACGGCATCTGACTCGAATACAACAGCAATGGCAGGTCTTTGTACAGTTGGAATTGATCAAGAAAATCAAGATTCACCAATTAGTTTGAAAATAGTATGGGGGATTACAATTGCATTAGTTACTTGGATATTAATCAGTTTTGCAGGAATCGATGGGATTAAAGCGGCATCGAATCTGGGAGGATTTCCGAATTTGTTCTTATTGATTTTGATGGGAATCGGGTTACTAAAGGTTGCTAAAAACCCTAAAAAATATGATGTACATAAAGAAGATTATGATGAATCGGGAAATCCGATTCCCTCAGAAACTAGTAAATTCACAGAAGAAATTGTGGAAAGTGCACAAAAAACAGAAACGTAAATTGTGGAAAATTAACGTTGACAACAAAAAGAAAAAGAAATATAATGTAGTCAGTTACTAAGAGCGAAAGAGAGAGTGACTTTTATTTGGAAACAAATGAAAGGGGCTCTCTCTCTTTTTATTTATTAAAATAAAATTGTAGCTGTAAAAATCACAAAGGTGTAAAAAGTGGAGGAAAAAAATGAGCAGAGAGACTATTGTAAACAAGTTAAAGACAATCGTGAAGGAAGAGAATTTAATCATTGATGAGGCATTATTAAAAGAGCACAGTGCAGATCGTTTTCGTAAGTTTGAGACAATTTTTGGTGCATATACTAGACCGACACCAGCTGCTTTAGTTAAAGCACAAAACACAGAGGAAATAGCAAGTATCATAGAATACTGTAACGAAAATAAGATTGCAGTTATTCCAAGAAATGGGGGATCATCAATTGAAGGTGGATTAGAGACAGTTACAGAAGATACAATCGTAATCGATGGTTCAGAAATGAATAAAATTCTTGAAATTGATACATACAACATGCAAGTGACTTGTGAATGTGGAGTATGTTTAGAGTATTTAGAAGAAAAATTGAGAGCAATGGGATATACAACAGGACATTCACCACAGTCAAAACCGCTCGCACAAATGGGGGGATTGGTTGCAACTAGAAGTATTGGTCAATTCTCAACATTGTATGGCGGAATCGAAGATATGTTAATCGGTCTTGAAATGGTTATGGCAGATGGTTCGATTGCAAGAATCAAGAATTGTTCAAGAAGAGCTTCTGGACCAGATATCAGACATATTCCTATGGGAAATGAAGGTGCTTTGTGTTATATTACAGAAGTAACAGTAAAAATCTTTAAATACATGCCAGAGAATAATAAGTTCTATAGTTGGTTATTAAATGATATGAAGACTGGTTTTGAAATTTTAAGAGAAGTAATGATTCAAGGATATAAGCCTTCTTTTGCAAGACTTTATGACTTTGAAGATGGCGAATACTATTTCTCACACTTCTGTGAAGGTAGACCAGTTCTAATCTTTATGGCGGAAGGACCAGCTGAAATTGCGAAAGCAACAGGAGAAGCAATCGAAAAAATCGTAGAAAAGTTTGATACATATAAGAGAGTTGAAGAGTCATATATTACAAAATGGTATGCAGGACTTAACTGGCATCCAAACAAGATCACAGAAGAGTATGAATTGATTGAAGCAACACATAATGTTGGATTCACAACAGAAATTTCAGCGAACTGGAGCAATATTCATGACATTTATGAAAGTGTAATTGCAAGAATCAAAGCAGAGATTCCAGATATTACAATGATAGGTGGTCATTCATCACACAGTTATATGAACGGAACAAATCTATACTTTATGTATTACTACAATGTTGTTGATTGTGAAGTGACTGAAGAAATTTCAAAATATCATAATCCAATTAACACAATTATCGTTGAAGAAACATTAAAAAGAGGTGGATCAATGTGCCATCACCATGGAGTTGGTAAATACAGAGTGCCTTGGATTGAACAAGAGCATGGCAGTGCATATCCAATCCTTAAAAAGTTGAAAGAGGTATTTGATCCTAATAATATTATGAACCCAGGAACAATTTTTCCAATAGAAGAATAGGCGTATGAGGTATCGGCAAAATTGCCGATACCTTTCGAGATTTATATCAAGCAGTCTTTTAAGAAAGAGGAGAGAGAAAATGAAGATAGCGAGTTGTTTTAAGGTATCACCAGATTTGGAGATGCTGACATTTGATGAGTGGAGGGAATCAAACGGAAAATTTCCAGAAACCAAGTATCTAAGGAATGTAATTAGCAGTTATGATGAGAGTGCTCTAGAATTAGCGTTAAGAGCGAGAGAACAGAGTAACTGCACAATTGCCTTAGAGGCGGTAACGGTAAAGCATAGAGAGCAATTCTATCAATTGAATACATTGTTTGCGGTAGGGTATGATGTGGTAACGGAAATAGCTCGAAACGAAGACTTTCAGACATCAAGTCAACTTGTATCTCATTTTGGAAAAAACTTTGAAAAAACGTGCATAATTATGGGGGAACAATCCATAGATAATCAAAGTGGTAGCGTTCCTTATAAAGTTGCGGAACAGTTAAAAATACCATGTGTTTCCGGTGTTCAACAGATACAGATTATAGATGACTCTGCAATAAAAGTAATTCAGGTACAAGAAGAACGAATCAGAGAACTTAAAGTGGAACTCCCTTGTGTAATCGTTGTGGGAGATGTGCCAAAAACCTATCTTAGGATACCTACACTAAAACAAAAATTAGGAGCAAAAGGAAAAGAAGTCAATACTATCAATCTTTCATTTGATACAGTTCAGGCGCACAAGAAAGAGGGAATAGAGCTAAAAGAAGTGTGCTTTTTGAATCATGCAAGAGAAGGAAAAATACTCACAACAGAGGAATTTCAAAAGCTCATGTCAGAGTTAGCACAAAAAGAAGGAGAACATGAATGAAATGTTATTTTGTTTTAAATGCTTTGGAGAATAACCATATAGCGGCAATAGAAGAGTTTAAAGGTTTTTACGAAAGTATAAAGGATGACTTTGAAAAAGTTGTTCTACTAATGGTTGAAAGAGATCAAAATCCTGAATGTGTGGTCGGAGAATTAGCGAAATTAAACCTAATTGAAAGTTGTGTTTTTTTCAATAGTTCACCAGTGAGTAAAGAGATAGCAACACGACTTTCTGTACGACTAGGAGGAAGTTTGCTGTTAGAACTAGAAAAAGTAGATATTTCTGAAGAAGAGATAATTGCAGGAAAGCGAATATATGCAGGGAACCTAATGGCAGAGTACAGAATAGAAAAACGTCCATTTTTTGGAGTGTTAGCAAAAGGAAAAATACCGAGAATAAAAGCAAGCGAAGAAGATGATTTTGAAAAAAAAGTACAGATAGAGAAAATTGTGATAAACGAGCCAACAGCGGAAAAAATCGTAATTCTAAGCGAAACGAAGCGAGAAGAATCATGTGAATTGAGTAAAGCAAAACGTTTACTCGTGATAGGAAATGGTGTGAAGAAAAAGGAAGATGTGGAGCGGTTTCAAGAGATTGCAAATAAGATGTATGCAGAGATTGCAGGAACTAGACCGGTGATAATGCAAGGGTTACTTCCAAAAGAAAGGTTAATTGGAGTATCTGGAATAATTGCAAATCCAGAGATATGCATTACGGTGGGGGTAGCAGGAATGGCGGGCTTTTATGCAGGAATTGAAAATTGCCCAAATATTATTGCTGTAAATAGTGATAAGGATGCACTTATGGTGCATAATGCGAATCAAGTCTTAATTGAGGATTGGAAAAAGGTTGAGTGGCCAAATTAAAGTGGTTGATTCAAGGATAGAAGAATGCTATGCTAGATAAAAAGGAGAAAATATGAAATATACAATCGAAAAGTTTATGGAAGCTACGGAACAGTGTCCAGTTATTCCGGCAATAAAAAATGATGAGTGGTTAAAGAGTTGCAAAGAGTCAGAATGCGAATTGGTGTATGTAATATACGGAGATATTTGCAATATAGGGGATATTGTCGAGGAGATTAAGGCGATGGGGAAGAAGGCGATTGTACATATTGATTTGATTGTGGGTCTATCTGTCAAAGAAATCGCTGTGGATTTTATTAAGAAATATACAAAAGCTGATGGAATTATAAGTATGAAACCGATGATGATAAAGCGAGCAAAAGAGTTGGGCTTATTTACAATTCAGAGATTTTACACGATGGATGCTTTATCTTATGCAAATGTAGTTAAGCATGCGAAAAATTGTGATCCAGATATTGTGGAGATATTACCTGCAGGGATGACAAAAATTATCGGTTATATCATGGAGGAAATTGACAAACCAATTGTTGCGAGTGGTTTGGTTATGGATAAACAGGATGTTATGGGGGCATTAAAAGTTGGTGCGTTAGCAATATCTACAACAAATAGAAAATTATGGAATTGTTAAAAATGCACAAAAAACATAAGATAAAATTAGTGAATTATACATATTGACTATGTATTTGAATTGGTGTAAACTAAAACCAGTTACAAGTAGAGCGTAAGAGAGAGTAACTTTTTTCTTTTGATGAGAAGAAAGTTGCTCTTTTTGTCGTCTAAATTTATAAGATGAGTATGCGATACTAAAAAATAAAAAAATGGAGGATACAAAAATGAGCTGTAATATTAATGATTTTTCAATGGATTTCTTTTCACTAAAGGGGAAAAATGCAATTGTCACTGGAGGGAATAGTGGATTGGGGCAAGCGTTTGCTTTGGCATTAGCTAAAGCAGGAGCAAATATCTTAGCATTTGCATATGTAGATGATGATGGAACAACAAAAGAACTCATCGAAGGATGTGGAGTGAAGTACACTTTTATGCAAGGCGACTTGACAGCTGATGGAGTTTGTGAGCAAATCGCAGATAAATGTATAGAGGTATACGGAAGTGTTGATGTTTTGGTTAACTGTGCAGGAATCTGTAAAATAGCAGATGTACTTGAGTTTGGAAGAGAAGAATGGGATCCGATGATTGCAATTAACTTAACAGCAGCATTTGAGTTAAGCAAGGCAGTAGCAAAGTATATGATTCCACAAAAGAGTGGAAGAATTATTAACATCTGCTCACTATTCTCTTTCTTAGGAGGACTTGGATCGCCAGCTTACGCAGCGATGAAAGCTGGATTGATGGGACTTACAAAAGCATATGCAGATGAGTTAGGAAAGTATGGAATTACAGTAAATGGAATTGCACCAGGATATTTCCAAACAAGCATGACAGCTGGAACTGGAAGTGCAGATGAGAAGTATCTTAAAATCAAAGATCATATACCAGCAGATCGCTGGGGCGATAGACAAGACCTTATGGGAGCTACAGTATATCTAGCAAGTGATGCAGCAAAATATGTAAATGGTACATTGCTAGTTGTAGATGGTGGATATTTAGTACGATAAAAATTGCGAGGTTGACAGAATGAGTGAAAAATATATTATTGGTATTGATGAAGGATCCCAAAGTGCAAAGATATTAATATTTGACACAAAAGGAAAAATTGTATGCGAGGCTAAACAGGAATTACGTCCGTATAACTTACCAGAACCAGGAAAGGTTGAGCATCCAGATGATGACTGGTGGGATGCAATTTGCAAAGGAGCAAAAAAATGCATGGACAAGTTTTCTGGAAATGCAGAAGATATTGTAGGAATCGGATTGTGTACAATTCGTTATTGTAGAGCATACTTAAAGGCAGATGGAACCTTAGCACAGCCAGCACTTAGTTGGATGGATACTAGAGTATCAGCACCTTATGTACATGATGAGGACTCAGAGATAAGGTATGTAGTAGCATCTTCAGGATACATAACACATCGATTAACAGGAGAGAAAAAAGACACCATTGCCAATTACGAAGGTGGATGGCCAATCGATGTGGACAATTGGATGTGGTCAGATGATCCAGCAGCGTATGAAGCGACTGGAATGCCAAGAGAAATGCTATTTGATTTAGTAATGCCAGGGGATGTACTGGGACATATAACAGAAGAGGCAGCACAGGCTACTGGATTTCCAGTAGGAGTTCCAGTGGTAGCAACTTCTAATGACAAAGCGGTAGAAGGTTTAGGAACAGGGTGCATGGGGGAGACAACAGCATGTGTATCACTTGGAACCTATACAGCGGCGATGATGGAAGGAAAAGAGAATCTGAAGAATACAAGTGCAGTATGGCCAAAGTTCTCTTGTGTTCCAAACAAATATTTATATGACAGTAACGGAATTCGTAGAGGGATGTGGACAATCAGTTGGTTTAGAGAATTACTTGGAGATAGTTATATTGAGATGGCAAAGGCGAAAGGGCTATCTGCGGAGGAATTACTAAATGACGAAGCATCTGGTGTCCCAGTGGGATCAGATGGATTGATGACTGTGCTTGATTGGCTTGCACCTGTTGATGCTAGATACAAAAAAGGTATGATGATTGGATTTGATGGAAGACACACAAGAGGTCATGTGTATCGATCGTTACTAGAGGCAGTTGCACTTTCAATGAGAAAGCATGTAAGTGATATGACGGACGAGCTAAAGATTGAGCTTGAAAAGGTTATTATCACTGGAGGTGGTTCAAACAGTGATTTGTTTATGCAAATTTTCGCAGATGTATTTAATGTGAAAATGGTACGTAATGAAGTGAATGGAGCAGCAGGACTTGGATCAGCGATTTGTGTGGCAGTGGCAGCAGGGGTATATGATACATTTGATGAAGCCGTTGAGAACATGGTACGAATCAAAGATACATTCGAGCCAAATCCAGAAGCAGTTTCTACTTATGATAAGATGTATCCAATCTATCATGAGATAACAGAGCATACGGATGCAGTTCTTAAGAAAACATATGAAATCTTTAGTTAAAAAACTTAGGATAAACAGTATTTGTCTGTTTATCCTAAGTTTTTGGTTGTGTTTCTTCACCTTAGAATCAAAATGAACAAACAGGTGTTTTTTCGTCGTGTGAATTCATAAGCTTCTTTTATTTGATAACCATAGCGAGGAGCTAAAGATTCCACAAGCTCTGGATTATGTGAATACATAATAATTGTTCCTTCTTCTGTCAGAACTTCCCTAGCTTTTGGAAAGAAATCACGATAAAGGATTTCAATTTCATCATAGGTTTTGTGTCCAGTTTCATAAGGCATATTGGTGAAGATTTCATCAAACTTATATTCATGAGTAAAATCAAAGAAATTGCGATTAATAAAATGAATAATCTGCCCTGCTTCATTAGTATTGATTTTGGCTTTGGTGATTGCAGGTTCATAAAAATCAATTCCGTACGAAGTATTTCCTTTTACTATTTTCTGGCGTTCAATTAGCATTGTTCCGACACCGCAAAAAGGATCTAAAGTTCTAGAATCGGGAATCATGTAATCTTTTGCCAATGCTACAAGTTGAGCAGCATTAGAAGGTCGAATACTAGCAGCTATAGATTCCTTGCGGTAATCAAAGCGAGAATCCGGTATGGTGAACAGCTTTAATAAAATATTAAATGTTCCAAGTTTGTTTTCGATTAGACGAAATTCGATTTCGTAATTCGAGGTAGAGTTTAACAAAAATCGATCTGTTAAACGTTCCAATTCACTTGCAAATCTCTTTGCAAACTTACTTTTTTCACTTAATACCATTTTGGTCTTTAGTTCTAGTCGAAAGTGAAATGGAGTATTTTCCTGGTGCATGCTCTTTAGTAATACTAATAAGTTAGAATTTGCTAGAGAAAGAGCTGCTTGCACAGGATTTTTCTCGATTGTTGTGATACCAGGTATTACAAAGAACAGTTCATTATAAGAGCGGATAGGTAATAGTGCATTTAAATTGTCTGTAATAATTCGAACACCAGCCGAAAAGGGCATTAAGCGAGTATCGCTATTCTCGCGAGAATCAGATAAACGTTCTGTTATATCTGCCTCTAGTATATCTTTGTGTAAAGGGTTGGTTGTGAAAATACAATCTAACGGAAATGGTGTTCCGATAAAGGTGTGAGGTTGAATCCCATCTTCTTGAATAATCAGTTTAGACAGTACGCGGATTTCTTCTTGAATATGCTTGGTATTTTCTTGTGTTAAAGGTGTGTTATGTAATAGTTCTAATTGCTCTTTTAATTCTGGTATCAATGTAATACAATCATAAGAACAAAGAGCAGTCAAATAAGCGCTTCGTACAAAGCGTTGATTTTCAGTCTTATAATGTTCAAATAGAAGGGGCAGAAATATTGGTATTGGAATATCCCCCATTAAGAGAGCTGTGTTTTTTCTGGTTTTAGCATCAGGGGAATTTAACAATTGTATAATGTCTGATGTACAATCAACCAATAATTTGCTTAGTTCAATTTCTTTCGCTGGGTCTTTTATTTCTTTCCTTAAAGAACTCAAGTTTTGTCGGATATCTATTCCTGCTAAAATATTGTTTAAAAGTTGGTTTATCATAAGGCTCCTTTGTATAAAGTGTTTGCTTAGCTTAATACTCATTCTAACATTAATTTAAGAAAAATGGGAATATTTTAATTATTTATCCGTAAAAATGCAAGCATATCGCAAAATCACTTGTATTCAACCGCAATACTGAATTGTTAGGAAAACATAAGAAGTTTGACTTCAAACGAATAAGAGGTATAATACAAAGAAAGGGGAAAATCCTTTGAGTGGAAGTGAAAGAATCATAGAAAATAAAACGAATACGAGGAGAGAAAATGATGGAGAATAAAAAGGGGATAGAAATTGTAACATTTGAACCAACAGGATACAAGCCACTGGTAGATTATGGAGAGTGGAGAGTTGCAGGATTAAAGTTTTGTGAAGATTTGTTGCTTGAGAATATAAAAACGATGCAAAAGCATGATGAGACAGATGAGGTGTTTGTATTGTTAAACGGAGAGTGTACATTGTTTTTAGCAGGAGATGGTGAAGAACCGTCCGATATAGAAGGTATAGAAATGGAACCACATAAATTATATAATATCAAAAAAGGTGTATGGCACAATCACATTATGAACGAGGAGGGAGAGGTGTTAATTGTGGAAAATAGAACGACGACAGACGATAACTCTCCAGTTCTTCCGTTGAATGAAACGTTGTTGAAGCAATTGGAAAAATATAGGAAATAGTAAGAAGCATTAGAAGTTCAAAAGCTACTTGAAGAAAGTGAGTGTTAGATATGTTATACCTTATAATAGCAATTCTATGTAGCTCGTGTATCACACTTATATTCAAGGGATTTGATAAATATAGCACTAACAAATATGCAATGCTTTGTTGCAATTACATAACGTGCATTATGTTTGGGTTATTTTTTATGCCGAAGAATCAGACCATGGATATGATTGTTGGAGAATACGAGATAATAGGTCTTGGTGTGATAAATGGAGTATTATTTCTCTTATGTTTATTACTAAATCAGAGGAATGCAACAAAAAATGGTGCAATTTTAACAGCAACCTTTGTGCGGCTTGGAGTTTTGGTTCCAACACTTTTGTCCATATTTTTATTTGGAGAACGGCCTTCTGCCTTACAGGTGATAGGAATAGGTGGTGTTGTCGTGGCCTTTGTGATTATGGGAAAAAGAAGTGGAGGAGAAAGGCCGGAATTTTCGGTGACTGCAATAAAGAGCTTGTCTAAATTGATGATACTTGGTGGAATTACAGATAGTATGTCGAAAGTATTTGAGCAGATGGGGAGAATGGAACTAGAACAATGGTTTTTGTTAATTACATTTTCTGTTGCTTGTATTTTATGTATTGTAATTATTGTATGTAAAAAGCAACCCTTCGGTGCTAGGGATTGTGCGATGGGCATAGCTATAGGCGTACCCAATTACCTATCCACGTTATTTTTATTAAGAGCATTGGCAAGTGTGCCGGCATTTATTGCGTATCCAGTGTATAGTGTGGGAACAATTCTAATAGTAATGCTAATTAGCTTTTGGGGTTTTAAAGAAAGATTGGGAAAACATCAACTTATCAGTGTAGGGATTATTATAGGAGCATTGATTTTACTGAATAGTTGAAAGCGAAATTATCAAAATAAGAGATTCATCCAAAGTGTGGAGAATCTCTTATTTTACTTTTCACGCAGAACCATTCGAGCAAGTGGCTTTTTTATGACACACAGAACGATTACACATAACATCGAAGCAGCTGCGAGTTCTAGAGGATCTTCGGATATTACGATACCGATAGCAAGGGCAGCTGCTGGAGGGTGTTCTAAATCGAGAACTGTCATACAAAATGCAGTTAAAAAAATAGCAACACCACATGCAATCATTATAGTAGCATAAGAAAATCCTACCCAATCTAATACTAAAGAAAATAGTACACCCCATATACAGGCAGAAAGGTATCCGCCGAACAATACACTTGTGCGAACAGAATCAGCTTTTGGAAAAGCAAATGCAATAAATCCGCTAGCGGCTAAGGATACCATCCAGATATTATCATTAAAATAGTGCGCTACACATAACGAAAATACTACAAAAAGCGCAACACAGAGGCTACGAAGAAAGCATAGTCTAATTTCTTCTTTGCTAAAGTCAGGTTTTTTCATAGGTAATACACTCCTTATCAAAGTGTTGAGATGTACTTTTCTTTAAAATCCTCAATTGGCATTGGTTTATCAAAGTAATAACCTTGCCCTTTTGTGCAGCCCATCTCTTTAAGCATGTCATATTGCTCAAAAATCTCAACACCTTCAGCAACAGAAATCAACCCATTTAGTTTTTCGCAAAGAATGAGAACAACTTCTGTTAATGCTTTTGATTTTTCGTTTTGATGAATATCATTAATCAGTCGCATATCTATCTTAACCTCATCGAAATCAGAGATAACGAGAGAAGTCAAGTTAGAATATCCGCTACCAAAGTCGTCCAATGAGACAGAGAAGCCAGCATCAGAAAAGTTTTGTATAATTGTTTTTAACACTTTCTCACTGATTTCATTTGTAGTTTCTGTGATTTCTATTACAATCTGAGAGTGATCTATACCGTAGTTATCACAGATTTTAGAAAATTGTTCTACAATACCTGGTTTTGCAATTGTCATTCTAGAACAGTTAACAGCTACTGATTCGATTTGTGTGCTGCCACTATTACGCCATGATTGTAGAGATTTGCAGACTGTTTTTAGTACAAATGTATCAATCTTAGAGATGATTCCTTCTTTTTCATAAAATGGTATGAAGGCGATAGGGGGTTGGAATACATTACCAGCTCCAATTCGCCTTACAAGTGCTTCGGCACTACGGACTTCATCTGTAGCAAAATCTATCTGCGGTTGTAAGAAAACAACAAATTTATCACTTGCAATCTCCATATCAAGATTTTCTGAAAGGATATGAGTATACTTATCATTACCGTTCTGGTACGTCAAATTATCAGATATATCACTGAAATTTTTATTCCAAGTGTAGCCAATGGTTGTTTTGAATTCTTTCTCGTTGGCTAACTGTTGCTTTAATGAGGTGACACTTTCCTCAAAGGTATCTTCTTTTGTATTGATCTTGAAAATAATAAATTCATCTCCACCTACACGATAGACATCATCTTTAAAAATATCAGATAAGATCTCAGATAATCGTTTTAAAATACTATCACCAAACAAGTTCCCTTTTGAATCATTGATGGCGCGAAGTCCGTTGATATCAACATAGATGACACCGAGGCTTTCCACATATTTTTTGTCCAATCCCATAATTGTATCATTGTAACTTTGTCTATTTCTAAGATCAGTAAGAGTGTCATAATAACTTAGCCTATTAAGCCTTGCAATGAGTTCGGTCTCATCTAAGAAACTAGCGATAAATTTAGCAACGGATTGAATGATTGGCATTTTTGATGTATGAACTTTTGGATTGTCAACTCCAACAAATCCTGTTACCTTATTATCTTCAGAAACAATAGGGCTAATAATAAGATAAGACAAGTTTTGCATCTTCATAAATTTGTACTCAAGAGTATCCTCTGTTATAGCAGCATCATCAATATTAAGAGAAAATGATTGATGTTCTTTGCAACAATCAAATAGGAAACCAAGCTCCGTTACAAGAATATTTTGCAAGTTTTCTTTATAGGACTGAACTCCGGTACTACACCATTCGTAGGTATTACTAAGAAAATTATCATCTTCACATACTTCAAATATATAGCTTCTTTCCGCTTGATAATATGCAGAAAGTCTTTCGAGAAGCTCATATATAGCAACTTCTGGCTCAGACCCAGAGTGTAACATTTCTACACAATTTGCTAAAAAGCGTTCATCGTCTAATTTTTGTTGCAACTCTGTTTCAAGGGCTGTAAGTTGAGAAATATCAGTGGCAATTTCAAGTCTAGCAAGGGTTCCGTTGAATGGAATCAACTTATCCTTTAGTAAAAAGTTTCGATCAAGGCTAGGGTTGTAATAAGACCATTCGTAAAACTTATCTTGTGTCAATAAGTGATTGGTACAAAAACTACAAGGTGCTGTAAGACTTTGCAAGATTTCATAGCATTTTTTGGAACGCCAAACTTCCTTGCTTGGATTACCAACAGCAGTTATAGCAGTTTGATTCAGGTATAATAGGTCATATGTTTCTGTGTCGGAGATGTATACAATTTCATCAGTACTATCTAAGATATGAGCGGAATTTTTATTATTTTCATTTAGTAGATCTACTTTTTCTCGTAAGTGAGTTCCTTGTAGTATGATAGAAATCATCTTGCCGATATATTGTAAGCTGTTTATTTCACGCTCTTTCCAGACTCTTGTTTTTGTGCAATCATCAAGACCTATGAAGAAGTCCATGATTCCATCTTTTTTTATTTGTGCATGAACAAAAGATAAGATACCTTGATTATCCATGACTTCAAAGGTAGAGTCTGTTTGTAATGTTTCTCTTAAATTATTAGAATATATAATGCCATTGTGAGCATTCTCGATGAAATCAGCAAATATGTCACCAGGTAGCCCTTGAAGGTTATCACTTTCACTACTGATCCCTTTTTTGCAATATTCAAAGGTATTATCGTAGGTTGCACCCTTATCTAATGATTCAAAGATATAACTTCGGTCAGCATCATAGGTCTGGCAGATATATTTTAATGCTGAGTTGATAGCTACTTCATCACCATTACGCTCATAAAGGATGTTAAATATTGCAGAAATAAGATCGTAATCAAAAAATGCACTAGCAATTTTATCAGCATTTTCAATTTTGGTAATGTTGCGCATTGTACCTATACGCAAATCATCTGAATAGTGAACATATCTATTTTTTCCAGAAAGTTTGGCTTGATATAAAGCTTTGTCTGCATTTTTGTATAGCTCTTCGTAGGTTGTGCCGTTTTGCGGAAAAATTGAAATTCCGACACTACCAGATATGGAGTAGTCCTTATACTCGCCAGAGTAAGTTTTTTGATAAACCTCCAAGATTTTAGCTGCCTTCTCAGAAAGAAGTTTAAAATCTAGGACATCTTCCAAGAACACAATAAATTCATCACCACCTATACGGGCAATCAAATCAGACTCTCTAAAGACAGAATGGAGACCAGTAGCTATTTCCTTTAAGACTTCATCACCAAAATAATGCCCCAGATTATCGTTTATTCCTTTAAAATTATCAATATCAATCATAAAAAGTGCATGATTTTCCCCATCTGAGGATTTTAATTTTTCTGCAATAATCAATTCAGCACTGATTTTATTATAGCAATGCGTAAGCAAATCTTTTTTTGAGCGTTCTTCAAGGATTTTATTTTCATGCACATCAATTACCTTGCCAATGACAAATATAGGTGTCCCAGATTTGTCTTGTACCATTTTGTAGACAGGACGGTTGTAACGATATTCACCCTTATCATTCAAAAATCGCACATCACAAGGTTCTAAGATTCCTTTTTTTAAGTTTTCTACTGTATTTTGAAATAGCACAATGTCATCTTCATGAACTAATCCTTTGCGTGGTATCTCTTGGGAGATGAAGGATACAGATTGTCCATTTGTCTCAATTGGAGCAGAACGCATGTATTGTTGCATATTTCCAGTTCTTAAATCAATACTGAAAAACCATTCCTCTGACAGTTCTGATATCTCATGTAATAAGATGTTGGCAGGAACAGAATCGGTAAAATAGTAATCATAATCATCTGTATTTTGATGAGAAAATGCTGGTCGTAAATCACGTATAAAGCCGATAATATAATCTTGTTTACCGTTAACATCTAGTCTGACTAAAGTGATTTCACTTGGGATAAGCTCATCGGCTACTGTTTTGTGCAACCAGTGAAAGGTGTGAGTTCCCTCATCATTAACCTTTTTGTAATTACGCTTAGACATCTCAGATGAAGAGGTACCATTTGGTTGATATTCAGGTGAAAATGTTTCGAATTTTTGCAAAAATTCATTCTCGTTTGCGATATCAAATATATTTAGTATGTACTTATTGCACATAATATTGTTCATGTTTTTATCCCACAAGTTTAAAGCAAAAGGTGCAGCGTCTAATATTGCTTTTAAAATGGGAGCAGAGACTAGCTCGTTTTCAATATCTGTTGTATCAATGTTGTTTTGAGATGCTTGGATTTTATCATTCATGTATACTCCTCCATTTCTCTTTACAGTGTACCACAGTGAGGGGAATAAGTGTAGAAAAAATGCACCCCTTAAGC
The DNA here is from genome assembly GCA_964369425.1 of uncultured Lachnospiraceae bacterium. GTDB lineage: Bacteria > Bacillota > Clostridia > Lachnospirales > Lachnospiraceae > CAUPWF01. The sequence goes on along the minus strand of CAYJGW010000014.1, from coordinate 7,652 downwards.
TAAAAAATCAAACTTAGGGGTGCTGATATTTTGAATTGTAGATTATTTGTCATTCATTGCTCTATTAATTGCTGATAAAATCCCTCTAAGTGGAGATAAATTAATGTTATGAGAAGTGCCAACACCGTAGTACTGTTTCTTAGTAACTCTATTTTCGAGAAGAATGTAAGCTACGCTTACTGAGTTAGATCCGTCTGAAATAGAATGGGATTTATAATCTAGGAAGTTGAATTGATCCATCTTCTCATTTTTTATGGCATTAAAGAAAGCATCAATCGGACCATTTCCTTCACCATTTACTTCAAATACAGTATCCGTATGTTTTAGTGAGCCTTTGAAAGTAACGTGAGAATGCCCATCTACCTGTGATTCAATAAAAGTATGATCTAACATGCAGTATGGTACTTCCCTATTTAAGTACTCTTCTTGGAATAACTCGAAAATACGTGTAGGTTCAATTTCTTTTCCTACTTTATCTGTCTCTTTTTGCACAATAGAACCGAATTCAGGATGCATTTTCTTTGGAAGGTCATATCCAAAGTTTGTAGACATAATAAATGCTGATCCACCTTTTCCAGATTGAGAGTTGATACGAACAATTGGCTCATATTCTCTACCTAAATCGGCAGGGTCAATTGGAAGGTAAGGAATCTCCCAATGATCACCAGTAGAAGTTTTCATATACTGAAAGCCTTTATTAATGGCATCTTGATGAGAACCAGAAAATGCTGTAAATACAAGTTTACCAGCATAAGGATGGCGATCACTTACAGCCATCTTTGTGCAGCGTTCATACATATCACGAATCTGGTTGATGTTTTTTAAATTTAATTTTGAATCAATTCCTTGTGTATGCATATTCATAGCCAAAGTTACAATATCAACATTTCCAGTGCGTTCACCATTACCAAATAAAGTCGCCTCGATACGATCAGCACCAGCTAGTAGGCTAAGTTCTGCCGTAGCAACACCTGTTCCACGATCATTATGAGGGTGAATAGAAATAATGGCATTTTCGCGATTTGGTAAATTAGTGCAGAAGTATTCAACTAAATCAGCAAATTGATTTGGCATACAGTTTTCTACAGTACTTGGTAGGTTTAAAATTACTTTATTTTCAGCAGATGCGTGAAGATGTTCCATTACCTGATGACAGATATCAACAGCAAAATCCATCTCTGTTCCCATAAAAGACTCAGGAGAATATTCAATCCTTAGGTTCATACCTTTTGTAAGCATTGGTTGGCTCATCTCATAGATTAAATCAGCTGCATCAGTTGCAATCTTTGTGATTTGTTCTTGATCCATCTTAAATACAATTTTTCTTTGAATTGTTGAGGTGGAGTTGTAAAAATGTAAGTTTACATTCTTTGCACCATCAATTGCTTCAAAAGTACGACGAATTAAATGCTCTCTTGCCTGAACAAGCACTTGAATCGTAACATCATCAGGAATGTGTCCGCCTTCAATCAATGCTCGACAAATCTCAAAATCAGTATCAGAAGCTGAGGGGAAACCAATCTCGATTTCCTTTACACCAATCTCGACAAGAGTGCGGAAATACTCCAATTTTTCTTCAAAATTCATAGGATCAATCAATGCTTGGTTACCATCGCGAAGATCAACAGCACACCAGATAGGGGCTTTTGTAACCTGATTGCTTGGCCAAGTTCTATTTTCGATTTTTTGCGGGTTGAAAGGGATATATTTTTCAAATCCATTTTTCATGTTTAATTCCTCCTTTAATCATAGCTATTATTACTGTTATATGTTTTATATCTTACAATATTGCTTTCCTAAGAATATTTTGGAAAACAAAAAACACCCTCAGCTCACTTATTGCAAGCCGAGGGTGTGAAAGTCACACGGTACCACCTCGAATTCGATTTTTGATTACTCAAAAACCCTCAGAACCTCTATGTGAATATAAAATAAAGGCTACTTCACCTATAACGTGGCGGAAACGTTCAATCCTATGTACAACGGTTCAGATTGACAGCTCGAGGATGAGTATATACAGCAGTATCGCACATCGATTCGCACCAACCATCGACTCTCTGAGAGGATATCCATTGTTTTCTTCCTGTCATCACTTTTTCGTATGATACCATGAATTTCGATAATTAGCAAGTATTTGTTTGAGTTCTTGTCATTATAAATCACATAATATATAATATTACAAAAGGCATAGCAAGTAGAGGTGTTTTTTATCCCAAAGCGCACGATAAGAAAAGAGGAATACATGAATATAGAAACAGTGATTGTTAAGTTAGAACAATTATTTGCAGAACACAAAAACAATGAAGTAGAAGAGTTTTTAATAACTAAATTAGAGGAAGCGACAAGAGAAGGGGATGATGGAAGTAGAGTTACGATTTTAAATGAACTCATAGGATTTCATCGAGATAGAGGAGAATATGAGCAGTCGATAACTTACTGTGAACAAGTATTAGACATCCTAAACAAAATGGAACTTCAAGGAACGGTTCCTTATGCGACTACAGTATTGAACATTGGTAACGCACTTCGTGCAGCAGGAAAGCTAGAACAATCATTAGAATTTCATCAAAAAGCGTACTCGATTTATCAAGAGCAATTAGAAGAAAATGATGAGCGAATTGCATCTTTACACAATAATATTAGTCTTTTGTATCAAGAAATGGGAAAATATGAGGAGGCAGTGAATAGTTTAAAGCAAGCACTAGCTATTATTGAGAAGCAAGAAGATAAGATTAAATGTGCAATTACGTATAGTAATCTAGGGGCGTCATTGCTGAACTTAGGAGAAATCAAAGAGGCAAAAAAATATTTGAATTATGCAATGCATATTTTTGAAGAAGATGAGGAAAAAGACTTTCATTATGGTGCTTGTGTGGCAGCTAATGCTCAAGCTTATTTTATGGAAAATCAATACAAAAAGTCATATGAATATTATGAAATAGCATTAAAAGAACAAGAAAAACATTGTGGAAAATCTGATTTTTATTATAGGATTAGAGAAAATATGCGAATCGTGGAGGAAAGAAGAAAAACAGAGGTAAAGGGGTTGCAGCTTTGTAAAGATTACTTTTTTGAAGTAGCACTTCCTGTTTTTAAACACCAATATCCGGAGCTTATAGAGAAAGCAGCATTTGGTCTTATAGGAGAGGGTAGTGAGTGCCTAGGATTTGATGATGAAGAGTCTAGAGACCATGATTTTGGACCTGGATTTTGCATATGGCTAAGTGGAAAAGATTATCCTAAATTTGAGAAAAAAGCCAAAGAGATCTATGAGCAACTTCCCAAAGAGTATAGAGGATTTAAGAGAAATATCGTGAATGGAGCTCATAGAATAGGGATGATAAACATGGAAGAGTTTTTCACCTACTATACAGGAACAAAATCTTCCAAGGAGTACTGTGATATATATGCTGGAAAATCATCCCAAATAGACTATTTGTCGTTGTGCGCATTTTTTTCAGGGGAAATATTTCTGGATGAATCAAGATGCTTTACAAATAATTGGGAATCTTATTTGAGCTTATTTGAAAATGAATTGGAAGACTTTTGGATATATGGGCAGATACGATGTTTACGAGAGATGGCTCAATGCGGGCAATATAATTATCAAAGAATGAAAAAAAGAGAAGATGCATTAACGGTTCAGATTTCATGGAATCGCTTTGTGGAATCAGCACTTAGATATATACATATGAGAAACAAGAAATTCCCACCGTACTATAAGTGGCTTCGAAGAAGTGCACAGCAGTGTGAAAAATTACAAGTGATTGTCGCGTTACTAGAGAGACAAACACAAGATAGCAGTGAAGAGATAGCAGATGTCATTGTAGAAGATTTAAGAGGGCAATTGGCATATGATTTTTCAGAAATTCCAGAAACGGAAAAGTTCTTAGAAATATATGCAAATGTAATGTTAGAAGACTTACAAAGTGGAAATGAAAACTTAGTTAAAGAGATTATTGCATTAGAATGGGAGGCGTTTGACCTTGTCAAAAATGAAGGGGGAAGAGCATCGTGCCAGGAGGATTTCAAGACATTTGAAATCATGCGACGTAGCCAGTATAACAATTGGCCGAAACGTCTGTTATGCAGTTATTTGAAAGATTTTAAAGAAGCAAAGGTCAAAGGAAGAAACTTGATTACCGAGAAATATGGTCGGATGATGGAGAGCACGGATTCAAAAAGATACAAAGAGTTAAGCAAGCATTTTCCAGAATATCCAGATGAGCACTATAAAATTGTGGAGCAAGTAGTAGAAATCCAAGTTCAATGGATGGAATCCTTAGCAAAAGAGTATCCCTATTTGGCAGCAAATAGTAGGAAGATTAGGTCGATAACAGATACGATATATGAGACATCCTACGAGACTTATTTAAGAGGGGAATTACTAACATATAGCCCACAAACTTTAAAGTTGTATGGCAGATTTATAGTAGAGTTAATTAATAAAAATCAAAATTTGACAAAGCTGAACTTAGAACAAACATCTTACTTGTATGGATATGCATCATTACAAAAAGCAGAAGATGAAATAAAAAACAAGAAATGCTTAATATAAGAGGAGGACGTAAGTATGTTATTTTTAGAATATCCAAAATGTAGCACATGTCAAAAAGCGAAAAAGTGGTTGGAAGAAAATGGTAAACAATATGAAGCAAGGCATATTGTGGAAGAAAATCCGACTGCAGATGAACTCAAAGGCTGGGTGGAGTTAAGTGGGTTACCATTAAAGCGCTTTTTTAACACAAGCGGAATGAAATACAGGGAGTTAGAATTAAAAGACAAGTTACCAAATATGTCAGATGAAGAGCAGTATAATCTTTTAGCAACAGATGGAATGTTAGTAAAAAGACCATTGTTAATAGGGGATACATTTGTAAGAGTTGGATTCCGTGAAAAAGAATGGGAGCAAATCTAGAATGAAGATTATTATTTCACCAGCAAAACAGATGAAGTCTGAAGATTCAGGTATTGAGGCTATAAGCGAACCAGCATTCCTAAAAGAGACGACGGAGCTTATGGAATGGATGAAATCCCTTACTTTTTTGGAAGTGAAAAAATTATGGGGATGCAATGATAAAATTGTAGAGCAAAATATTCAAAAGTTAAAGACTATGAATCTTCAACAGGGTTTAACACCTGCACTGCTATCTTATGTAGGAATACAATACCAGTATATGGCACCAACAATCTTTGAAGAGACTATGTTGGAGTATGTCCAAGGGCACTTAAGAATCCTTTCAGGCTTTTATGGAGTATTAAAGCCATTAGATGGAGTAACGCCATATCGATTAGAGATGCAGACCAAGATAGAGATTAGTAAAGCCAAGAATCTATATGAGTTTTGGGATAGAAAGATTTATGATGAAATGCTTGCGGAAAATGAGACAATTATCAATTTAGCATCCAAAGAATATTCAAAATGCATCGAAAAATATTTAAACCAGAATCAGAAGTATATCACTTGTGTGTTTGGAGAATATGTGAACGGGAAAGTGGTTCAAAAAGGAACTTATGCCAAAATGGCTAGAGGAGAGATGGTCCGCTTTATGGCAGAAAATCAGATTGAAGACTTCGAAGAAATCAAAAAATTCAATCGCTTAGGATATAGTTACATAGAAACAGAATCATCAGAAAATAGCTATGTATTTGTCAAGTAGGTAGAAAGAGGGAAATCCAACTGGATTTCCCTCTTGATAAGTGTGCAAAATCACATCAAATGGTCTGAATAGATGTTTGAACAGATATAATACACTGAGATTTTCTTTTAGCACTGCTACCTATAATGAAAAGAATTGGTAATACGAACCCGATTGCAAAAGAAATGTAGCTAAAGTGGTCGGTGCTCATGAGTGCTAGAAAATTCCCATGAGTAGCACATATGAGAATCACTATTCCAGATAGAGTGAAAAACTCTAATTTCTCAAGTTTAGAGTAGAAATTCAATCCAATGATGCCGATGACTATTTGAGCAACAGAAGTAGCAATTGTCAAGAAGATGGAGAGATAAAGAGTAGGTAAGTGGTAGCCTCTAACAATCAAATCATCAATTGTATTGTGAGTGAAAGTCTTATTAACTGCTAAAGTAGCAATAATAATAGCGACGCTACCACCAATTATCATGCACATGCTAGTTATTTTTAATATTACAGTTTTAGTTTGTTCTTTCAATTTATCACTTCCTTTTTTATTTATCATATCAAAAAGGAAGAATATAGGTATTAACTATTATTTAATGATTTCTTTATTTGCTTTAATAAAGTTAGCGATTTTCTTATCTTCTATGCGAATATGGTTGATGAGCGTAGAAATTTCTTGATTAAAGTTTCCTAAAACACTTATTGTAGCACCATCATTATAAAAAAGTGCACTTAGGTGTTCGATTTTTTTCTTGTATAATTCATGGAAATTTTTATGTTGTATATAGCCAGGATAAGACACGGATAATTGAAGTCTTTCCTCATCGTTAAAATGCTTCGTAATATAGGTTTGTAGAAATTTAAAAGTAGGACCTAGAGTCTCTCTTCCTTTACCAATAGCACAAGCTCCTAATAAATTATTGACAGCATCGAAAAGCTCTTTGTGTTGAGCATCAATCATGGCATTTCCAGTTATTAAATCTTCATTTAATGCATATTTTATCATATAATTTCTCCTTCACTAAGTAAATTTTATCATATACGCAAGATAAAAGTCTATTGTGAAAACAACGAAATTTATATTTTGTGGTGTTTGAAATATAGAAGTCAAATCTTGAGTACTTTTCTTTTCTACTATATACTACATGGTAGAAGAAAAGGATTCAACTATCAAACAGCGTAGTTAGAGGAGAAGTTCATATGAGAATGATACAAGAGGAGATAGAACATGGATTGAAGACAGCATACATCAATAGTGCTTGGAATTCAAATTTAGCATATAGATCAGAGTTTGTTTCGAATGACTATAAAGCAGGCAAAAAAGTGTTATCTTCAATTGAAGATGAACTAAGACGATGTGATGAGTTTTCAATTAGTGTAGCTTTCATCACATCAGGTGGAATCACGCCATTGCTTCAAGTGTTAGAAGAACTTGAAAATCGTAAGGTGTCAGGAAAAATTCTTACAACAGATTATCTGATGTTTACAGAGCCAGAAGCGTTGAAAAAGATCAATAGGCTGTCTAATATAGAGTTGAAAATGTTTTGTACGCAGGGAGAAAGAGAAGGTTTTCATACAAAAGGATACATATTTCGAGAAGAAGACGTTTATCGGATTATTATTGGAAGTTCGAATATGACTAGTGGAGCGATTACAGTAAATCGAGAATGGAATACAAAGTTAATATCGACAAAAGATGGAGCAGTAACCAAAGAAATTATCAATGAGTTTAACTCTTTTTGGAATAGCGAAAAAGCAAAACCTATCAATGAGATAATAGAGAGCTATGAGACAAAGTATAGGATTGTAAAAGAGCAAAAAAGAATTGCAAAAGTTCAACTCGTTTCCGATATACAGCAATATAGGCTAGAACCAAATAAGATGCAAACGGAATTTGTAAAGAATGAATAGAGTTAAAGAATCGCGGAGAAAATTGTGCATTGCTATTGAGCGCAACTGGGGAGCGAGTTATAATTGTGACAAGTCCTAAATGTCCTTATGAATCAAGGGATT
>CAYJGW010000013.1:25114-57331 GCA_964369425.1 uncultured Lachnospiraceae bacterium | reverse complement strand
TCATAGATACCATTCGCTGATTGAGTAGCTAACTCTACCATTCTGTTTAACATAGAGTGTACTTCTGTAAGTGCACCTTCTGCTGTTTGGATTAAAGAAATTCCATCTTCAGCATTTTTTTGAGCTGTCTCAAGACCAGTGATTTGAGATCTCATTTTTTCTGAGATAGCAAGACCTGCTGCATCGTCTCCAGCTCTGTTGATTCTGTATCCAGAAGAAAGTTTCTCTAAACTTTTTCCTACAGCTGAGTTGTTGTTTGTTAAGTTTCTGTGTGCGTTAATCGCAGTAATGTTGTGTTGAATTCTCATATAAATTTCCTCCTTGAAATTGCAAGCTGGATCGCTTTTTCGTCCGCTTGTCCATGTGTTAGTTGGGCATCCTTGCCCTCATCATGTGCTCTTCTATGTACGGTAGAAAGAGCTACGGACTGATTATCTCAGTATCCGTAATAGTTTTGACGCGTCTAAACAATGAATACATTACTTTCATGTTCAATTTATCTATCGACGATGTAACTAATAACTTAAGGGAGAAAATAAACTTTTTTGAAAAAAATTGTAAAAGGACACGAAATGGTCCATCCAAGATGCATAAGCACAATATTTCGTTACACTTTTGAAAAGTGATTCATCAAATCATTTGCGATAAAATTCAGTGGCAATTGCCGCGTAGTAGCTCCGATATGAGCAGCAACCATAGGCATCCCATATACGACACAAGTTGCTTTGTCCTGACCGATAGTGTAGGCACCAGCCTTTTTCATAGCCAGTAAACCTTCCGCACCATCATGACCCATACCAGTTAAGATTACTCCTACAGCATTTGGACCTGCATGCTGTGCAACAGAATGAAATAAGACATCCACAGAAGGTCGATGCCCATTTACGCGGTCTCCATAATAACAGTGAGTCATATACTGATTGTTGCTACGAACTACTTTGGTCTGTAGATCCCCACCTGGAGCAATCAGTGCAAGACCAGGGCGGATGATATCACCAAACTTTGCTTCTCGCACTTCGAGTTTACAGATTTTGTTCAATCGCTTTGCATACATACCAGTAAAGCCTTTTGGCATATGTTGGGTGATAACAATACCAGGAAAATTCTCGGGCAGAGCTTGTAAGATATCTAAGATTGCTTCGGTTCCACCAGTAGATGCACCAATGGCTACAATTCTATTTGCTGCAAGGTGAGACGATGCACTATATGAAGTTGTAGGTCTAGTTGGTGAATCTATACGCATGAGAGAATCCTTTCTTTATTATATCTATAAATAAACATACAACTCAAGATGTCAGGCTAAATTGTTACATCTTGAGTTGTATCTTACGTTACTGAATAGGTTTGCGATAGGCGGCAGGCATCACATATTGATAGCCATTATTAGAAGTAGTAAAACCTTCGGAATGACCTACGAATAGGTAGCCACCTGGAGCCGTTGCGTTGAAATACCTTGCGGTAAGATCATCGCGAGTTTCTTTATCGAAATAAATCATTACATTTCTGCAAAAGATTACATCAAACTTTAACTTAAATGAAATAGGATCCATTAAGTTGAAATGGCGGAAGATTACATTAGATTTCAATTCTGCATTTACAGAATACTCATCCGAGCCATGGACTTTCGTAAAATAGTGATTCTTCCACGTGCTAGGAAGTGTGGCAATGGTCTCTTCTGAATAAATACCACGACTGGCTTGGTTCAAGGCTTTAATAGAGATATCTGTAGCAAGAATGCGGGTATCCCAGCCAGGTTTATTGCGGAAATGATCTTTTAAAATCATAGATAAGGTATAAGGTTCTTGCCCTAAAGCACAACCAGCACTCCAGATGCTTAATACCTTATTCTTTTTCGTCTGCTCAAGCCAAGGTAGAATCGTGTCTCGAAAGTAATCAAAATGTGCAGTCTCACGCATGAAATACGTATAATTCGTGGTGAGAACATTTAACATGGTTTCGATATCTTTTTCATTTTGATGGGTAATGATGTGGTTCGTGTAATCAGAAAAAGAAGTAAAACCATCCGCAATAATTACATCAGATAACCTAGCTTGGATGAGATGCTGTTTTTTTTCCAAATTTATTCCATATTTTGAGCGAATAAAAGTTACAAGTCTTGTAAAATCACTAGGGCTGATGTTCATAGTTAAAACCTCACTATCTCTTAGTATGTGCGAACAATCGCATCGCAGTCCAATAATAGGACTACTGTTCCATCTTCTAGAGAAATCATACCATTGGTTAATTCATGGTGATTCTCTATTGGAATAGGTGATACTTGTGTCTTGTCGATGTCTAGTACTTGTGATACAGAATCTACTACAAGACCAATTAACATAGAATCAATATCCAAGATGATGATACAAGTCTTGGTATCATACTCTTGGAAGGGCTTATTCATGCGTAATCTCATATCTAAAATAGGTAGAACCTGTCCACGTAAGTTGATAACCCCTCTAATATAATCTGGAAGAAGGGGAAGTGGACGAATTGCGTAGTTCGCAATGATTTCTAATACGTTAGCAGTACTAACTCCTATCATAAGACCATCGGTCATGAAGGTCAAAAATCGTTCCGTCGTAATTTCAATCTCTTCGAGTCCAGGTTCAGAGATAATAGGTGCATCTGTCATGGGAAACCTCCTTATAGCAATCCATCAAGCGGGAAAGTCCGCTTGAAAGCATGTCTTAAAAATTATTTTGAGCAGCAGTGTAGATATGATTAATATCAAGAATTAAACTGATATTTCCATCCCCTAGGATGGTACAACCACTGATACCTTGTTGTTTGATGTTGAACTGATTTAAAAATGGTGGCAATGGCTTTACAACCACTTGTTGCTCACCGATTAGTGCATCTATGAATAGGCAATAAGAGCGATCCATAGATTCTACCCACACCAGTACTCCGTCTTCTATATTAGAGTTGGTATGATCAATGTTAAATAAAGAATGCAAGCGCACGATAGGATAAAACTCATCCATACATCGTACAATCTCATTACCAGTGGCATCATAGATAATATCTTCCGCAGTTGCCTTAAAGGATTGCTTGATATTGGCAATTGGTAATGTGAAAATTTGGTTTCCTACACTTAGTTCCATTCCATCTACAATTGCTAAAGTAAGTGGAATCTTCAGTGTAAAGCAGCAATTTTGTCCAGGATCATTGGTAATCGTAACAGAACCTCCAATGGCTTCTACATTACGCTTTACAACATCAAGACCTACACCTCGACCAGAAAATTCAGTTACTTGGGCATTCGTGGAAAATCCTGGAAGCATCAAAAGAGAGAGAATCTCCTTCTTTGAATAATCTTCCTTTGCCTTAAATAGTAGCCCCTTCTTTTCAGCTTTATTTAAAATTGCATCTGTATTAAAATCCGCCCCATCATTTTCAATGGTAATAATTACTTCACTACTTGCATGTTGTGCAGATAAGATAATCTCACCTTGTGGATTCTTTCCAGCAGCAATGCGAGACTGAACATCTTTTTCAATACCATGATCCATGGCATTACGAACGATGTGCATAATAGGGTCAGAGATATTTTCTACAATTGTTTTATCAATCTCTGTATCTTCGCCTATAATGGTAAGCTTTACATCTTTATCCAAAGTCTTTGCCATATCACGAACGATACGATTCATCTTTTGAAATGTTCCAGCAATTGGAATCATACGAAGAGACATAGCGACATCTTGTAAGTCATCGGTTAACTTTCGCAGTTGACGAGTAGACTTTAGAAAACTGTCTAATTTTACGTTTTGTAATTCTGGTGAAGCAGTTACCATGGATTCCGTAATTACAATCTCACCGACAATATCCATCAGCTTATCTAATTTACTTAAATTCACACTAATCAAACTCTGCTTGTTTTGCTTTAGCGATTTTAATTGATTAGAAATGGTCTGTTGCTGGGGAACTGCTGGAGCCTCGGTAGCAATGACAGCAGGTTCAGTCACAACTTCTGTTTCCACAGCGTTATCGCTAGGAGCAGTTTCTGCTACAGGAGGGGTGGCACTTGAAGAAGTGGAGACTTCTGGTTCATCTTCCTCCATAAATTTAGGGTTAAAGACAATCTCGTAAGAACGAATATTACTTAAGTTAGTAATGACATCAATTCCAGATTGCACATCTTCCTCAGTGGTAAATCCGAGATAAAACCCATTGGCAGCAATCACTTCAATGGTACTTGCATCCGATTCTACATTTGCAGGCGACTGTAGGAAAACCAATTCCTCTTCTTCAAGGGCATTGGCCACCATAAAGGCGCGTAAGTTCTCCATTCCACAATCTTCATCAAACATGATATGGATAAAGTAAGGGCAATCGAGGTCTGGTAAATTTTCAGAATCAAGTGTCTCTGAATTAGGTGTTTCTAAATCAAGTGTCTCTGAATCAAGAACCGCATTTGCAGAATCTTCTTCAGCGTTACCTTCGCTTAAAAAAGAATTGATTTCAGCGATAAAGCCATCGATGTTCATATTTAGTTCTTCACCATTTGTCACTTTTTCTAAATCCTCCCGCAGTCTATCCACACAGCGAAATAGAAGATTGAACAGTTCATTTTTTTGTTTTTGAGAGAGGGAATCCATTCCATTCTCACGAATTACAAAGAATAAATCTTCTACGTGATGAGAAATCTCCATCAGTGGTTGGAATTCCATCATTGCGGAGGAACCTTTTATTGTATGCATGCTTCTGAAAATCTCATTCACATCATCAATCGACAAATCTCCGCTTCTCTCGGCGTCGATTAAAATCTCGTCGAGACGTTCTAGTAACGAGTTGCATTCAAACAAATAGGTATCTAACAATCCGTCGTTAATATTTTCCATAATATTGACACCACCTTATAATTAAAGTTATATAAATCATTGCAAACACAAACAATCTTGTGGTAATGTATCTGTATATGATTATAATACAAAACGACTATAATTGAAACAAAATAATTGTTAGTAGGTGAAAAAATGTCAAATATTTTAAAAATTACGACTCCAGCAGTGGGGTATGACAATGCGAATCAGACGAAAAACAGCGTTTCTAAGCAAGTGGATCCTTCTATTCAAGGAGCGATACGACCAGATAAAGTGACAAAAGCGGATGCGCGAAATGATGCGGCGTCGCAAGAAGAGAATGTAGCGATGAAATTTCGCTATGAGTCCAATTATGAGAAATTCTTACAAAGGATTGGTCAATTGCCCGCTATGTCAGAAGAATTTTCTAAACTATTCTTTGAACGATTTGCCACAATCGCAGAATCAGGTATGGGAGATGAGTTTGCAGAAAAGATTGCACAGTTCTTTGAAATGGTAGGGATGAGCGAAGAAGAGTTATCTGGATTTATGAAGGGGCAAAGCAGTGCAGCGATTCGTTTTAGTGGAGTGTTCTTTGAGTTGTTGAATCAAGTGTTACAGGATTCAAAATCAGTAGAGTTACGCGCATCTATTCTAGATTTCTTAAAAAAATATACAGACATGTCGGAAAGTAGACATGTTATGAAAAATGTAGAAAATGTGCTGGATAAATTAACCAAGAACCTATTTCGAAACGAAAGTGCAATATTAAAGGAAATGGTTGGTAATTTAAACTTTAATATTGGTCCTTCCGGTGAAGGATTAAATCAGCTAGTAAGGCAAATTAAGGAAAATATCATTCCTTTTCTAAACAAAAATATAATGCAATTACATGACAGAGGCCAACTTAGAGAATTAACCTCCATGCTATCGAATTATATTGCAAGGTGCGAGAACGGATTGCCAAATCGCGTGGTAGAAGCATTTGAAAATTTGATGAGATATCAGGGGATGCAAAAAGCCTTTCAAAACTTTGAACCAGCACTTTTATTGCAGGTGCTACAAAACACAGATTATGAGAAAGCAGTAAAAAAACAAAAATGGATGGATGGCTTAGTAGAGTTAATAGAGTCGGGTATGTCTGGAAAAGCAGGGATAGAGAACAAAGGTGTTTTTCGCAACTTGATGCAAGCGATTTTGTTAAATGAAAGCGTATACATGCCAGTGCTTCATATGATGTTACCGCTGCAGATTAATGGAAAACTTATGTTTGCGGAAATGTGGATTGATCCAGATGCGCAAAAAGACAAGTCTATGGAAGAGAGCAAAGAGCGAACGATACAAGGGTTGATTAAATTCGATGTACAAGACTTAGGATTCTTTGATATGTATTTTATCTATCAAGGGGGCAACATCAAAATGCAACTAGGGTGTCCGCAGAGTTTAGAAGGTGAGATGGAACAAGTAAAAACGGATATAGCAGGTATTTTTTCTGCCAACTCCATACAGACAAAAGAATTATTTGTGGATGTGGATAATCGTTCTATACCGATATCAGCAGCCTTTAATAAAATATTTGAAAGGAAGAATTCAATCAATGTCTCAATTTGATGATCTGTTAAACAAAAAAGCAGTTGCCCTTACTTATGATGAATCTGAGCAACTAGCACCGATAGTAGTAGCCTCAGGAATGGGCTATATTGCAGAAAAAATAGTAGAAGTTGCACAGCAAAATGATATTCCAGTGTACGAAGATAATTCATTGGCAACCATGTTGACTCAATTAGAGTTAGGGAGAGAAATTCCAGAAGAATTATATCAAGCGATTGTTGATATTTATGTATACTTCCTGAATTTCAAACCGAGTGAGGAAAAGGAAGAAACCAAAGAATAAAGGTTTTCAATATAAAAAGTGCTACCGCAATAAAGCGGTGGCACTTTTTATATTGGGAACTATCGTTTTCTCTTATGTAGAATCATCTGCTGTTGATAGACAAAGCTTCGAAGCTTTGTCTCGGTTGCCGAATGCATTTCTTGAAAGGCACATCCATAACCGTATTGCGTAATTGCAAAATCTTCTTCCTCTTTATCACAACGTAAAATAGTTGCGGAAAGTTTGATTCGAGCATTGTGGGCAATTGGCAACAAAATATTCAATGTCCGATCTTCAGTAAGTTCATCTTGGCAGTGAAAATAAATCCCACCTGCACTTAAATTGACGGTTTCCCCTGGTTTGTAATCATCCACCTTTACAAGATGCGCATCTAATTCCTCTTGGGTAGGAATTAGGGCATATTCTATAGGAATGGTTATAGGTACTTTGAAGTCATTGCGCCTTTGGAGGGAAGAAACCTCATGTAAAAGAGTGCAGTTTACATGGTGCACCAAAATGTTGTCATCATTTAATGCTTTTTTTGTACTGTAAAGAGAACAGCGGTAGGTTACCAAGCCTTTTTGCTCATCGAAAAAAGTGACATCCATTTCAGAGTCTAGCTCATCAATATCTGCATCGGCAATGATGAGTTTTACATCATTTCCTTCGATGTTAATCACAGTGGCCACACTTAATTCATTATAATCGGAATCGAAAATAGTGGCCTTTTTGCAGGTTGTAAGAATCATAATAAAAAAGCTCCTTTTTGTTAACCAAGTGAAAAGGTTACATTATTTAATACAATTATACAAAAATATGAGACAAATAGCAAGAGTAAATCAAGTTGACTAATTCGACAGAAAACTCCAATGATGAAATTATTGTCATATCAAAGATAATTAAGAAAAAGCATTGAAATCATAAAAACAAAAGAGTATAATGATGAAAGGAATTGCAAATGTGCAATAATATCTAAATTAGATTCAAATAGTATGATTTTAATAAAGAACAGAGATAGTTGCTACAATACAAAGTGCAAACAATAGCGAAAAGGAGAGGAAAAATGTCGAATATATTTGGGAACTCAATACAGATGATGACAAAATCACTGGACTACCTATGGTTAAAGCAAGGGGTTACTTCTAATAATATTGCCAATGCGGAAACACCAGGATACAAAGCGCAGTATGTAACCTTTGAACAATCCTTTCAACAGCAATTAGATGTTGCGATGGCGAGTAATAATGGGACAATGATTAACAACGCGATTACGAATACTTCACCGATGGTTCACGTATCGACGGTGGAAGGGGCGCGTTTGGATGAGAATAATGTAGATACAGAAGTAGAGATGATTGAACTGACTCGTGCAGCACTTCAATATCAGACAGAAGTGAATGCGATTAATAGTGATATCACAAGATTAAGAACAGTAATTAAAGGACAATAATAACTAAGCACGCAAGACGAGGAGGAATTACAATGGAATTTTTTACACCGATTCAAAGAATGAGTACGATAGATGAATTGAAGCAGATGCAAGGACAAGGGCAGGTTAGTAAAACCTCCAATTCAAATGTATTTGAGAGTATCTTTTCTAGTGCGATAGAAAATGTAAAGACTACCCAGAGTGATTTGGAAGAAAAGCAATACTTACTTGCCACTGGGCAGATAGACGACACTCATACAGTATCGATTGCGGCAGCAGAAGCACAGCTATCAGTGGATTTATTAGTAGAATTAAGAAATAAAGCGGTCGAGTCATATAATGAGTTGATGCGAATTAACTTATAAAATGAAAGACGGGCGAACATATGGATAAGGTGAAGATAAGATTAACGCAAGTGAATGAATATTTAGGAAAGTACAGCAAAAGAACGAAGATTTTATCAGTGGTGGGGATTGTAGCAGTTATTGCAGCAGCGATAGGAATAGCAGCGTACTTGAATTATACAGAATACGACGTACTGTTCTCAGGAGTGAACGAGGATGAAGCAGCTACGATTGTATCTAAGTTACAAGAAGATGGAGTAGAGTACGAATATAAGGAAAATGGCGATATACTAGTAGATAGCGAAGTGGCAGATGAAACGAGAGCTACCTTGGTCTTTGAAGGATATCCAAAAAGCGGGTTTACATACGATGTGTTCACACAAAATGCAGGTGGCATGACTACGGACACAGAGAAAGAACAGTATAAATTATATGAACTTCAAGACCGAATAGGAGCGACTATTCGCTATTTTGATGGGGTGAAGGATGCAAAGGTAACCATTGCACTCGCAGAGGAGCAAAAATACGTATTAGAAGATGGAACAGATTCTAATACTGCAAGTGCATCAGTAGTAGTAGCAATGGAAGATGGCGGAAGCCCTACTACAGAGCAAGCCTTAGCCATTCAAAGGTTGGTAGCACAAAGTGTTCCGAATATGGAGATGGATGAAGTAGGGGTATTCGATGGAAATGGAATCGAAGTTTCTACAAAAGAATCTACCATATCATCAGAAGCGTCACAAGAGATTGCGCAGTTGATAGAGTCAGAGACAGCAAAAAAGGTAATCAATGTCTTGGCACCTTTTTACGGAGCAGAGAATATCAAGGTATCAGCGACAGGAACAGTAAATGCAGAAAAGGTTATTCGTGAGTCCATTACGTATACTACGCCAGAAAAGATAGATGAGAACGATAAGACAGGAATTGTCTCAGAGGAAAGCACAGCAGCTACAGTAGTAGATGGAACGACAGCAGCAAATGGAGTTGCAGGGACAGAGAGCAATGCAGAAGCAACTCAGTATAATGGAACTTCTACAGATGGAGAAGGCACATTAAGTGAGAGCGAGACAAGGGATTACTTAGTAAATGAAATTAGAGAACAAGGAGAGATTCAAGAGGGAACACTAGAAGATTTGACCATATCGGTTTCTATCAATAGTGAGTCTACCAATGGAATTTCCCAAAATGAATTAAGAGACTTAATCGGAAATGCTACGGGAATTGCAGCAGATATCCGAGAGGATAATATTACTGTAGTAAATGCACCGTTTTATGAAGGGGATGAGGAGGATACATCAGGAGATGGTTCGGTAGTACCGACAGCCCTTATCGATACAGTGATGCAAAATCCAATTCTGTTTGCGATAGGAGCAGGAGTACTGTTACTAGTGGTTATTATAATCTGTGTGATTGCTAGTATACGTGGCAGAAAACGAAGAGCAAGAGAGTTAGAAGAAGATGATTTCATCCTAGGAGAATTAGCTGATGAGAGAGAAGCAGTACTTGACTTACCGAAGACTCAAAGTGATAGGACGCGTGAGTTGCGAGAAGTGATTCGCGGATTTACGGACGAAAACCCAGAAATTTCTGCACAGATGTTGAGAACTTGGTTAAATGGAGGGGATGAAAATGAAGGCAAAGCAGGCAGCTAAAGAGAAAGAAAAAGAGAAAGAAAAAGATAAAGAACAAAGTCAAGAACAGACAAAACCAGCAGAAGTAAAAGCCCCAGAGGTGGATGTTACAGAATTACTAGCTAAGATTCCATCTGGAAGAAAAGCGGCTACCATTATAGCATCTCTTGGAGCTGACAACGCAGCTAAAGTTTATAAGTATTTGACAGAAGAAGAGGTAGAAAAGCTTACCTTAGAAATTGCAAAACTAGGGCATATCCAATCGGATGAGACGCAGATGATACTAGATGATTTTTATAAATCTTGCTTGACTCAAAAAGTGGTGACAGATGGTGGATTAGAATATGCAAGAGCGGTATTAGAAAAGACCTATGGTGAGGCGACAGCTAATGAATTGTTAAAAAAGATGACGAAGTTTTTGAAGAATCGTTCCTTTGATTTTATATCAAAAGTGGATAGTAAAAACTTATTCTCTGTATTGCAAAGAGAACGTGCACAGACAATCGCTTTGGTTCTTTCTTATGCAGAACCAGATCAAGCAGCAGGGGTGATAGCAGAATTGCCAGAGGCAAAGCGTATCAAAGTAGTAGAGAGCATTGCACAGATGGAAAGTGCATCGCCAGACATTATCAAAGTAGTAGAGGCGCAATTGGCGAAAAAGCTAGATAATGTGCTTACAACAGACTTTACAGAGGTTGGTGGAATTGATTACATTGCGGATGTAATGAATCATATGGATAGAAGCAATGAAAAATACATCTTCGATGAGATGGGAAAAGAAAATCCAAAGCTTGCAGAAGAGATTCGAAAGAAGATGTTCGTGTTCGAAGATATTTTGGCGATGGACAACCATTCTATCCAAAGATTTATCCGCGATTGCGATATGAAAGATATTGTATATGCATTAAAAGGTGCAAGTCAGGAGATGTTACAAGCATTCTTCTCCAATATGTCATCGAGAATGGCAGAGACGGTGCAATCCGATCTAGAGATTACCTTCAATGTAAGGTTGCGTGATGTGGAGACAGCACAGCAAAAGATTGTTGCCATTATAAGGAAGTTAGACGAATCAGGAGAAATCGTGCTAGGAAAAGGTGGAAAGGAAAGTATCATTGTATAAAATATTAAAGAATTCACCAGAGAGCGAAGAAAAGGTCAAACCTTATAACATGTATGAAAAATTTGGCTTAGAAGGTCTCGTGTTTGAAGAAATACAATTTCAAAGCACCCAAAACGAAGTAAGTACCGAAGAATTGACACCTATAGAGAGTGTGGAAGATGAAGCAGATGCAATGATTCAAGAAGCGAGAGCGGAAGCGATACGAATTATAGAATCAGCAAAGATTGAAGCAAAACAGGTGGAGAAAACGGCATTTGAAGAAGGCTTTCAGTTAGGGCAGGAAGAAGGGCATACAGAAGGAAAGAGACAGGCAAAGGAAGAAGTAGAACTAGAATATAGAGAAAGCCTACTTCGTTTTAAAGAAGATGTGATTCGTAAAGCGAAAGAAGTGCAAGAAGAGAAGGAAAAAGTATTAGAACAGTATATGGATGACTTGAAAAATATTTCCCTAGCTATTGGCGAAAAGATTGTACAGACAAGTCTAAAATCTAGCAAAGATGTTGTAGAGAGAATGATTATCGCTTCAACAGAAAAGCTAAAAAAAGTATCTTGGGCAAAAGTGTACATCGCAAATACAGGTGAAGCTACAGAGATTCAAGGCGATTCAGAATTTTTGAAAAACTTATCCAAACTTGCAGACAATGTAAAAATCATCATTATGGACGATGAAGATCCAGGGACCTGTATTGTTGAGACACCAAACGAAATCTTAGACATCAGTGTGAAGACGCAATTAGAGAACATCAAAGAGATTTTAAACAATGCAAGAATATAGTAGATAGAAAATGTGAGGCGAGATTATGTTAAGAGATATACCAGCAGCAATTATGAAAACAGAGACAATCAGCCACATCGGCAAGATTGACAATATTACAGGTATGTCTATGAAAGCTTCAGGAGGAAATGCGAATATCGGAGACATTGTACTGATATATAGCGAAGAACATAGAAAACAGATTCCAGCAGAAGTAGTAGGGTTTCAAGGAGATAAAACCCAATTGATGGCCTATGAAGATATTGCAGGAATTGGAAAAGAAAGTTTTGTTCGCAACACCAACAAACGGTTAAAGATTCCAGTGGGACAATTCTTAAAAGGTAGAATTATCGATGCATTGGGACAACCCATAGATGGAGGAGAACCATTTCAGTCAGAAAGGCATTATTACGTAGAAAATCCAAAGATTAACCCACTAGAAAGACCTCCGATAGACGAACCGCTCCACTTTGGAGTAAAAGCGATCGATGGACTAAACACCATTGGAAAAGGGCAGAGGATTGGGATATTTGCAGGAAGTGGTGTAGGGAAAAGTACATTACTAGGTATGATAGCAAGAAATGTAAAAGCGGATATCAATGTGATTGCATTGGTTGGAGAGCGTGGTAGAGAGGTACGGGAATTTGTAGAAAAAGACTTAGGCCCAGAAGGGATGAAGCGTTCCATATTAGTGGTAGCTACATCAGACCAACCAGCCATGTTACGAATGAAATGCCCCCTTGTAGCGACAACAATAGCGGAGTACTTCAAAGATCAAGGGAAAGATGTGCTATTGATGATGGATTCTTTGACAAGGTTTGCGATGGCGCAAAGAGAAATAGGACTTGCTACTGGAGAACCACCGGTTGCAAGGGGATACACACCATCTATATATGCCGAATTCCCAAAGCTTCTTGAAAGGAGCGGGAATTTTCAAAAAGGTTCGATTACAGGCATTTACACAGTACTGGTAGAAGGGGATGATACCAATGAACCAGTAGCAGATACGGTACGAGGTATCTTGGATGGACATATTGTATTGAGTAGAAAGCTTGCCAATGCAAATCATTTTCCAGCAATAGACATCAGTTCTAGTATTTCGCGTCTGATGGTAAATATTGTGGAAGAAGGGCACAAAGAGTTGGCTTCTAAATTACGAGATATTCTTAGTATCTACGAGCAAAATGAGGATTTGATAGCAATTGGTGCATACAAAGAAGGATCAAATCCAAAACTAGATAGGGCCATTGCAAAGATTGAAAAAGTTAATCAATTTCTAAAGCAAGACATCGCAAGTAAGGTTGAGTTTGAAGAGATGATACAGATGATGAAAAAAATCCTAGTATAAATTGGGTATGTGAGTACGAGCCATCCAGAAGGAGGAGCGTGTGAAAAAATTTAAGTTTTCACTAGAAAAGGTTCTAAGCTATAAAGAGCAAGTAGAAGATAGCCTAAGAAATGAACATGCAGAGATTTTAAGACAAATAGCAGAACAAGAACAAAAGTTAGAAGAGCTAGAAGTAGAGTATGGACTACAGGCGGTAAAGGTAGAGAGCGAAAAGAAAAAAGGGTGTACGATTATGACATTGAATATGTATGAAAGTTATCTACACACTGTCGCGGGGAAAATCAAACGTCAGATGAACATAATCAAACAGCTACGAATAAAAGAAGAAGAAAAATTGGGTGAAGTAATTCAAGCAAAAATAGAGACGTCTTCCATTGATACCATCAAAGATAAAAGAATGGAAGAGTATCGACAAGTGGAACAAAAAGCAGAAGAGGCCTACATAGAAGAATTTGTCTCCAATGCAAGAAGTGGCAAGGTAAGTGAGTAATACTGCAAAAGCAGTTTGCTAATATAAAATGGCAAGTGAGGTAAGGCTTGTGAAAGAAAGGAGGAGTACAAATGGACGTAGGGATACAGCAGATGTTGATGCAACAACAAGTGGCAAATCGTAGCCATGAAAAAACCAGCACCACCAAAGAGTCAGAAAATTCCTTTGGGCAGATGTTAGAAGAAAAGACAGAGCCAGAAAAAGGGTCGGTGGAAAAGGAAATTACTCCAGAGATGTTGACACCACTGTGGGTGAATATTCAACAGATACCAAAGCCAACGATTCAAGAAGTGGATGAATCACTGTTGTACCAAAAAGAAGGATTTGAGTTAGAAGGTCTAGAAGGTGTAACAATGAATGCAAATGCTCTGGAAAATGAAAAGTGGCGTAGAAAAATGGAAACAGAAGAGTCAACTAGCAAAGTGGAAACAGCGTCTTTAGACACAGCAAAGGTCAAGGAAGAACAGCTAAAAGTTGGAGAGCAAGCTCAGATGACAGAACAATCGATTCTAGCAGTGGAAAACGATAATGGCAAAGGAGCAACTCAAACGGCGGAAGCGACTAGTAAGGTGGCAAAGGATTCGATGACAGAAGAGCAACTAGTAGGAGAAGAATCCAATTCACGAGCCGATGGACTAGTAAAAGAAGGTGTGACGATAGCACAAAAACCGATGATTACACCACAGTCGGTTAGTCAGACAGCAATGACTGAATCAGTGATTAAACCAGAGTATATGGAGCAGATAAAGCAAAATATTGCAGAAAATTTAGCTGATGGCAATACGGAATTTGAGATTCAATTGAATCCAAAGCACCTTGGAGAGTTAATAATCAAAGCTACATATGAAGGTGGAAAAGCAATAGTTTCTATTGTCTGCAAAGAGTCAGAAGCATTACAAGCAATGGCGAGAAACTCAACGGATCTTGCGAATATCTTGGAGTTGAAATTAGGTCAAGAGACACAGGTAGTGGTGGAGAGTCCAAGGAGTGATTATCTACAACAAGAAAATCAAAAAGAGCAAAATAATCAACAGCAGCAAAAGCAAGAGGAACAACGAAGTACAGAAGAATTAAGAGAAAACAGTGATTTCCTACAGCAGTTACGTTTGGGAATCGCATAGGAGGAGAACGGATATGCCAATCCAAGGAGTTACGAATTTTACCAACCCACTCACTGTAAAAGAAACAGCTACAGCTTCATCAAGTGGAATGGATTTAAATGACTTTTACGAATTATTAGCTGCACAGTTAAAGTATCAAGATGCAGATAATCCAATGGATACAAGCGAGATGATGGCTCAGATGGTACAGACACAGATGATTAGTGCAATTACAGAGATGTCACAGGCTAATGTTATTACTTATGCTTCCTCTATGGTGGATAAGACAGTGACAGTGGCAGAGATGGATCAAAATGGAATGTACACAGGTGAGAATACAACAGGTCTTGTAACAGGAGTGATTTTAGGAGATAGCCCAATTATCTTTGTAGATGGAAATGGATATTATTTATCACAAATCATGTCAATCGGTGAAACGCCAGAATCAGAAGCTACACCAGAGGATGGGGATACATCTGAAGGAGAAGGTAGTGAAGGGGATACTACAGTGGACGGTGATACTACAACACCATAAAGGCAAGGTGATTGGAGAGATAGGAGGTCATTATGGGAATACAAAACCTATCTAGCATACAGAGTTTAAAGCTGAACCATGACATAGAGATTCAAAAGAAGCAAAAAAGTGATGGTGGATTTGCGGAGATTTTAAATCAGAGATTAGAAGAAAATGGTGTTCAATTTTCTAAGCATGCAGCAGCAAGAATGGAAGAGCGAGGAGTAGCTTACACAGAGACTTTACATCAAGATTTGAATAACGCAATCGAAAGAGCGAGGCTAAAAGGAGCCAAAGATGTAGTAGTGATAGGACAACAGAATGCATTTATTGTAAATGTACCTAATAATACAGTAATTACAACCATGAATGCATCAGAGATGAAAGAAAATATATTTACAAATATTGACAGTGCCGTAATTATGTAGCTGGACCTTAATGGAGGCGAAATTTTCTATCCGAATGATAGAAAAAGGCACAAATACAAATATGAAAAAAGAGGAGAATAAACAATGGTAAAATCAATGTTCGCAGCAATTTCAGGTCTACGTTCGCATCAATCAAAGATGGACGTAATTAGTAATAACATAGCCAATGTAAACACATGGGGATATAAGACAAGATCTGCAAATTTTCAAGATTCAATCTACCAAAACGTAGTATCGAGTACAGGTGGGGATGAAGATGCAGGAGGAGTTGGTGGTGTGAATGCATCTCAACTAGGTTTTGGTGTAAATGTAGGTTCAATCTCTACAAATTTTGCATCAGGAAGCTGGTCTTATACAGGATACGGACTGAACTGTATGATCGATGGTTCGGGATTCTTTATTGTAGGTGGAATGGAAGGTACTGTTCCAACAGGAGATATTGCTACTTCGAATTTAGCGTTCTCTAGAGTTGGAATCTTCTCAATTGAAGAAAATGGATATCTTGTGGATGATACGGGAAATTATGTATACGGGTTTGATCCTGTGGATCCAACAGACATCAAGACAACTTTTGACACAGCAAACTTAAATCCGATTCAGATTCCAACTGATCCAACTACAGGAGAGCGATACAATATCTCGGCGGTAAGAATCGCAAACGACGGTAGTGTACTTGGAGTTACTACAGATAATGAAGAGGTGATGATTGGGAAATTGGCAGTTGCATCGGTGGAGAATCCAAATGGTCTAGAGCAAAAGGCGGGATATATCTATGAAATCGGAGCCAATGCAGGACAGATTGTAGCACAAGAGACAGTTGCCACAACTACAGGGGCGATTTTAAGTGGATACTTAGAGATGTCTAACGTTGATCTAGCAACAGAGATGTCAACGATGATTACAACACAAAGAGGATATCAAGCAAACTCTAAGATTATTACCGTAACAGATGAGATGCTTGAGCAACTAGTTAACATGAAGCGATAATTGATGATTGGTTATGCACTTACTGGCAGTATGGTGAGTGCATGGCTAAGAAGGAAAAGGGAGAAGAGAATATGGTAGAATTGACGAAATTAAATGGTGAATTGATTATGATAAACCCATCGCAGATAGAATTTGTTGAAGTCATCCCGGAGTCGAAGATTATTATGATGAATGGTAGATACCATATTGTATCAGAGAGTACAGATGTATTAAAAGATAAAATCACAAGATTTTATTACGAATGCAATAACGGTAAGAAAATTTGGGAGGAATAATGGAACTATGGATATAACCACTATTTTTGGAATAATACTGGGGGCAGCACTGATAATTGTATCAATTATGTTGGGTGGAGAAATCATGAACTTTTTTGACCCACAAAGTATCATGATCGTTATAGGAGGTACGTTAGCGGCGGTAATTGCAAGTTATCCACTTCCGATGCTATTAAACACATTTAAGCATTTTCCAAAACTGATATCGGGAAAGCAGTTTAAAGTAGAGCCAGTTATTGATACAATCGTAGAATTTGCACAACTAGCTAGAAAAAATGGTCTTCTTGCATTAGAAGAACAAGCCAACGGCTTACAAGATCATTTCTTTAAACAAGGAATTATGCTAGTAGTAGATGCAATGGAAGCAGATAAAGTAAGAGAGATGCTAGAGACAGAAGTAGCTAGTATGGATAAGCGTCACGATGATGAGGCAGGGATTTATGATAAGGCAGCAGCTTTTGCACCAGCCTTTGGTATGATAGGGACATTGGTAGGTCTGATTAACATGCTTGCCAGCATGGATTTATCAGCAGGATCATCTAGTAACTTAGGAGCGAGTATGTCCGTAGCACTTGTTACAACACTGTATGGTTGTATACTAGCCAATCTTATATTCATGCCAATCGCAAAGAAACTTAGAGTTAGAAATGAAGAAGAGATTCTTTATAAGCAGATTATTATTGAAGGAGTTCTAGGAATTCAAGCAGGAGAGAATCCAAAGAACTTAAAAGAGAAATTAGTATCCTTACTTCATGAGAAGAAAAAAATCAAGATTCTTGATGGCGGAACTTCAGGAGATGGGGAGAAATAATTCATAGGTCAAAGGAGATAGAAAGATGAAGCAAAAGAAAAAGAAGGAAGAGGGCGGCGCTGACTGGATGGGAACGTATGGCGACATGGTAACACTGTTACTTTGTTTCTTCGTGTTGCTGTATTCAATATCATCTGTAGACCAGACAAAGTGGGAGAATTTAGTAAAGAGTTTGAATCCAGAAGCGGCAGAGTCCTCACAAATTGTAACGGATGAATTAGCCGATGCAGAAGGAGAAAATTTAGTTTCTGGAGGAAATCCAGAAAGTGTTGATCAACAGTTTGACGAGATATACAATAATTTGTTAGAATTAAAGGAGCAAAGTGCAGCGATGTCTGATGTACAGATTACATCAGGAGAAGGATATCACTTTATTACGTTTAATGATAGTGTGTTCTTTGATCCAGATAGTTTTGTGTTACGGGCAGAAGGCGCAGTGCTAATTGATCAACTTGCAGCAGCTTTAGCACCAAGTGGAGATGCTATAAAAGAAATTCAAATATTAGGACATACTTCCCAAGCAGATCCTAATATTCCAAATGAAGTGACAGGGGATAGAATACTGTCGGCTTCAAGAGCAGCAGTAGTAGTAGCGCATTTGCAACAAAAGAATATCGTAAGCCCAGAAAAGCTTGTAGGAATTGGATATGGGCAGTTTAGACCGATTGCACCATTTGATACAAGTGCAAATAGGGCAAAGAACAGAAGAGTAGAAGTAAAGATTACAAAGACAGGTTCAGTAGAACAGTCGCTAGATGAATACTATGCACAGGTATATGGAACTACACCATAATTAGGAATTGATGTGTGAAAAGAGTGAATGATAGATGGGAGTGATAGCATGGCAGACGTATTGACTCAAAGCCAGATTGATGATTTGTTAAAATCGATGAATGCAGTGGAAGAGACAGAAGAAGCGGTAGAAGAGTTAGAAAAAGAAGAGGAAATTAGCTGGAAAAAATATGACTTCAGTAGTCCGAAGAAATTCACAAAAGACAAGCTAAAACTTCTAAAAGGAGTGTATGACAATTACGCGAGATTGATATCATTGAGGTTGAATGGAATATTGAGGACGGTATGTGAAGCTGAAATTTATACCGTTGAAGAACAGAGATATTTTGAGTTCAACAATATGCTAAATGATAACGATATCATGATGACAATGGATATTAATATCATGGAAGAAAAATCAGCGGTGCCAATGCTCTTTCATATCAGTCAGAATCTTGTGATTAGCATGGTAGATCGAATGCTAGGGGGGAATGGAGAAGAGCTAGAACTAGATCCTTCTTATACCTATACTGAGATTGAAATTGCTCTATATAAGAAGATTATGGCATATATACTAGAAATGACATTTGACTCTTGGTCCAATTACATTGAATTATCTAGTG
This sequence comes from uncultured Lachnospiraceae bacterium, assembly GCA_964369425.1. Lineage (GTDB taxonomy): Bacteria > Bacillota > Clostridia > Lachnospirales > Lachnospiraceae > CAUPWF01. The sequence continues at coordinate 38,031 of CAYJGW010000013.1, read as the reverse complement.
GGGAACAAAAGCTAGAGGAGAATCCGGCACTCTTTCAAGAGATTAGCTTAGATGAACCGGTGGTTATCGTGCTGTTGAATTTAAAGGTAGATGACGCAGATGGGATTGTAACAATCTGTATACCAGGCACGTTGTTAATGGATATATTCTTAGTGCTAGATAAGAAGAGATATGTGGAGGGGGCAGCCCCAGATAATTACTCTAGTACAAAAGAGAATATCATGAACAGTTTCCAAGATAGTGCATTAGAACTTAAGGCGCGTTTAGCAGGTGTGACAGTGAATTTGGAGGATGTGTATAATTTACAAGTAGGTGATGTGATAGATTTAAATCAACCAAAAGACTCCAATGTGACATTATATGTAGGAGAACAGCCTTGGTTTGAAGGAAAGATTGGTGTGTATAACAAGAATACAGCAGTCCAGATTAACAAAAGAGTAGATGAGGAAATAATAGCACAATAAGTGCTGTTAATTATAGATAATAAGATAAAGAAAGAGGTATAAAAATGGCAAAAATAATGGTAGTTGATGATGCAGCATTTATGAGAATGATGATAAAAGACACACTTACAAAGAGTGGGTACGAAGACATAGTGGAAGCTGCAGATGGAGAGCAGGCAGTAAATTTGTACAAAGCAGAAAAACCTTCGTTGGTATTACTCGATATTACAATGCCAAATAAAAATGGATTAGAAGCATTGAAGGAAATTAAAGCATTTGATGCAGACGCAGCGATTATTATGTGTTCAGCTATGGGGCAAGAGTCTATGGTAATTGAAGCAATTAAGACAGGGGCAAAAGATTTTATCGTAAAGCCGTTTAAGCCAAATAGAATCATTGATGCAGTGGCGAAGATTTTAGGATAGTGATAAGGAGGCAAATATGGCTTTTCTAAGTACATTAAATATCAGTGCCTCAGGAATGACGGCACAAAGATTGCGATTGGATGTAGTGTCGGACAATATTGCCAATATTGAGACGACTAGAACAGAAGATGGAACACCGTACAGAAGAAAAATGGTTGTGCTAGAAGCGCAAGAAAGCCCATTTCAATCAGTGTTAAATACGGAACTACAAAAACAGTCAGGTACCGGTGTGAAAGTAGCTAGTATTGAAGAAGATCAGACGGAGTTAAAAGCGGTATATGATCCAGATCATCCGGATGCAGATGAGGAAGGGTATGTATATATGCCAAATATAGATCTGGTAAAAGAAACTACAGATGCAATGGCGGCGACAAGAGCTTATGAAGCAAATATCACAGCATATAATGCAGTGAAACTAATGGCTGAAAAAGCGTTAGAGATAGGAAAATAAGCCAAGTATTGCTAGAAAGAGAGTTGTTTAATGGATGCAAATTTTTTAAGTTCAAGAGAGATAGACACAATAGGTGAAATATTAAATATTAGCTTAGGAGCAGCCTCGACAGCAATTTCTACAATGTTAAATGCACGAGTATCTATTACGATACCATCGGTGAAACTGCGGGATAAAGACCGAGTAGGAATCAATATCCTAGAGCCTTCTATCTGTGTTGAAATTACCCACGAAGAGGGATTGACAGGCAGTAACATTATGTTACTAGGTTTTGAAGATGCATGTGCAATTGTGAATATGCTAATGGGAACAGACTATAGTAAAGATACATTTGAGGTGAATGAAATCACATCTAGTGCTATAGGAGAGGTGATGAACCAAATGATGGGGGCGGCAGCAACAGCGCTTTCAGATATGCTAGAGAGAGTGGTGAATATTTCGCCACCAAAGACTTTCGTAATGGAAAAGTCTGATGAGATTATTACAAAATATTTCGATGTGGATGAATCTGTTGTAGAGATTAATTTCAATCTAAATATTGAAGAAAAAGCGAATACAGATTTCTTGTATTTGTTACCGATTGATTTGGCAAAAGAACTGGTAAATGGTTTCTATCAGTCTTATGGAATGATAGAGGAAGTTGCAATAGTAGAAGAACCACAAATTCCGATACGACCACAAGAAGTAACGGAAGCACCAAGAGAAAGCAAACAATCTGTGAATGTGATTGAAGAGGTAGAAGACATGGCAGGTGGACAAGCAGAGATGAGACAAGATGAAAAGTTAAGTACAGAACCAGTAAGGTCACAAAACGATGCGAAGGAAAATTCTATGAATGAGACACTAGAGCAAATGATGGCATTGATGAAGACGCAGATGGAGATGACCCAGAATCAAATGATGCAGATGCAATCAGCTATGGCAACACCGATACAGCAACAGCCACAGCAGAACAAAAAAATTCAAGTTGGAATGCCAGCGACACCAAACTTGCGCCAAGAGCAAGTGGAAAGCGGATATGATACCAATTTGGGGCTTGTAATGGGCGTGCCAGTGGAAGTGTCTGTGGAAATTGGAAGAACCAAAAAACTGGTAAAAGATGTGTTGGAGTTGAATAAGGGATCTCTTGTAGTCTTAGATAAGCTAGCAGGAGAACAAATTGATTTGTATGTCAATGGTCAGTGCATTGCACAAGGAGATGTAGTAGTTGTTGATGATAACTTTGGTATCAGAATTACAGAAATCTTGACTAAGGACATTCCTCTAGGTTAGGAGTGCAGAAGGTATGAGCGGAATTTTAAGTGCAATAGGAACACTTGTCATGGTCATTGCAATCCTAGTCCTTACGTATGTGGCAACCAAGTATATCGGAAAAGCAGGGAAATATAAAAGCAAATCCAAATACATACGAATGGTGGATCAGATTTTTATGGGGCAAGATAAAAGTATTGCCATCATCAAAGTTGGAAAACAACATATGCTCGTAGGGATTACCTCAGGTCAAATCTCATTGATTAAAGAGGTGAAAGAGGAGGAGTTAGAGGATTTTTCGATTGGAGAACCAAGTTATGAAGTGATGGATTTCCAAACGCTTTTTGATAAGATTCGAAAGAGAGACGGGGACAAATGAATACAGATGCTTTAGTGAATATAAATGCAGAACAGGTGCCTACCCTCGATATTTTATTAATGATGACAGTTTTGATGTTGCTACCATCAATAGTAGTAATGATGACATCGTTTGTAAGAATCGTCATTGTCCTTTCTTTTACAAGGACAGCCCTTGGGACTCAACAAGCACCGCCAAATATGGTGTTAATTGGAATTGCGTTATTTTTAACACTGTTTATCATGAGCCCTGTGATTAGTACAATTAATGAAGAGGCATACACGCCCTATAACAATGGCGAGATTACACAAGAAGAAGCACTTGATAGAGCAGAGATTCCCCTAAAGGAATTCATGCTCAAACAGACTCAAGTCAGTTCCTTGAACCTATTTCTTGATATGTCGGGAACACCAGAAGATACACCAGTTGAAGATATTCCACTTACCGTTGTAGTTCCCGCGTTTATGACGAGTGAACTAGGGAGAGGATTTACAGCAGGATTGTTATTGTTTATACCATTTTTGCTGATTGATATTATTGTGGCAAGTACATTGATGTCAATGGGGATGATTATGTTACCACCGGCAACTATATCTTTGCCGTTTAAGTTGTTACTGTTCGTGTCAATTAACGGATGGGAGTTACTGTTTGCATCCTTAGTTGAGAGTTTTAACATATGACAAGGAAGCAGTAAGAGAAGATATAAAATGCAAGGGGGATAAAGCGTATGTCAATGGGGGAAATCAATGATTTGTTTGTAGAATTGTTTTACTTAGCGATTCAATTTGGTGGACCGATGCTAATTGTATCTATGATTGTAGGTATTATTATTTCTATTTTGCAGGCGGCTACGCAGATTAATGAACAAACTTTAACATTTGTACCCAAATTGTTGGTGATAGGGATTATGCTAGTTCTGACAGGTAATTCAATATTAACTGGTTTACAAGAGTTTGCAAAGCGCATCTTTGAGATGATAGTACAAGGGTAGGGAACGACTATGTTAATCGCAGGAACGCAAGAATTTATGTTGTTTACCCTCATAATCATGAGGATGTCAGGAATGATTTTTTTGAATCCCATTTTTGGGAGAACGAACATTCCGAATTATTTTAAGATAGGTTTATCATTACTTTTGGCAGTAATCGTATTTCCGATGGTTCCAGTAGGAGAGATACAAGCCCATACATCCATTATGTATGGAGTGCTGCTACTAAAAGAATTTATAGTAGGTTTTCTTATTGGTATGGTAATGAGAATTTTTGAAATGGTAGCAATCTATGCAGGAACCATTATTGATTTTCAGATGGGGCTTGCTATGGCAAGCGTGTACGATGCACAAAGTGGAGGACAGATTGCCTTAACAGGTAATATCTTACAGATATATTTTTTACTGTTATTTTTTGCAGTAGATGGACATTTAGCAATTTTTAAAATATTGATGACGTCTCACGAGGTGATTCCGTATGCATCGGTAACCTTAGGGACAGGAGCAGTAGATGCAATTCTAGTAATTTTTCTAGAATGTGTAGCATTAGCAGTAAAACTAGCGTTTCCGTTAATCGCGTTTGAGTTCATCATGGAGATTGCAATCGGGCTGTTGATGAAGATGATTCCTCAGATTAACTTATTCATAATGAGCATTCAACTGAGAGTAATTATGGGAATTGTCATGTTGATATTCTTGATGACACCGATTGGCGATTATCTCGAGAATGTGGTAACAGAGATGGTTGGAGCAGTACAAGAGGTTCTAACAACAATTAGTTAGAAAAAGGATGTGAGATAATTTGGCAGCAGATTCAAAAACGGAAAAAGCCACGCCCAAAAAACGTCGGGATGAACGAAAAGAAGGAAATGTCTTTAAGAGTACTGACGTGGTAAATGTAGTATTTATATTTGGGGCATTTATGGCAATCCAGACAATATTTCCTTTTATATACGATGAGATTACAAGTTTTGCAAAACGATTTATTTCACTAGCAGCAGAGACTACTACAGTTACAAACTCAGATATATTGTCTCTGTCTTTGGAATTTATTACTTCAGCAGCAATTTCTATTTTCCCATTTGCAGCGATTTGTATGGCTCTTGGAATATTGTTACATAGCATACAGACCAAATTTTTATTCGCATCAAAAAGCTTAAGACCGAAACTGAATCGGCTAAACCCTATAGAGGGAGTGAAAAAGTTATTTGCATTAAAAAATGTGGTAGAATTGATAAAAAATCTAATAAAAACGGTGATACTGATAGCGGTAGTATATTTCTTATTAGTAGAGTATGTAGTAGACGTAACAAGAACTATGGATATGGATATTGCAACTTCGGTTCGCTTTACATTTGAAATGGTTATGGATATGATTATCCAGATAACAATGATATTTGCAGTAATTGCATTTTTTGATTATTTGTATCAGAGATGGGATTACGAAAGAAGAATTCGAATGTCAAAAGAAGACATCAAGGAAGAGCATAAACAAACAGAGGGAAATCCTCAGATCAAAGGAAAGATAAAAGAGACACAAAGGCAGATGGCAAGAATGCGTATGATGCAAGCAGTGCCAAATGCAGATGTTATTATTAAGAACCCAACCCACTTTGCAGTTGCACTCTCGTATAATAAGGAGAAACACATGGCTCCGATAGTGGTTGCTAAAGGACAAGATGAACTCGCCTTTCGAATTATCGCGGTGGGTGAGGAAAATGAAGTTCCTGTTATAGAGAACAAACCACTGGCAAGAGGGATTTATGCACAAGCAGAAGTAAATGATGAAATTCCGGCGGAGTTTTACGGTGCGGTAGCAGAAGTTTTAGTTTATGTATATAAATTAAATAACAAGTTGAGGTAAAACATGAAAAGATTACTGAACAATACGGTTGCTATCTTTGTAGTAGTGATTGTATTACTATTGATTATACCGATGAATCCATTTATGTTGGATGTCATGATTATTATAAATATCTCCGTATCGATGATTATACTATTAATTAGTATGAATATCAAAGAACCCTTAGAGTTCTCGATATTTCCATCGCTACTCTTAATTACGACACTTTTTCGTCTCGGTATTAACGTGTCATCGACTCGAAATATTTTGACGAGACAAGGTGAGGCTGGACAAGTGATTAAGTCTTTTGGAGATTTTGTTCTTCAAGGGAACGTAGTAGTCGGAGTTATTATTTTCTTGATTATTGTATTGGTGCAGTTTATCGTTATCACAAAAGGTGCAGAGCGTGTGGCAGAAGTAGCAGCAAGATTTACATTAGATGCCATGCCAGGTAAGCAGATGTCTATTGATGCTGACCTAAACTCTGGATTGATTAATGAGCAACAGGCAAGAGTGCGAAGAGAGAAAATCCAAAGAGAAGCAGATTTTTATGGTGCTATGGATGGAGCGACAAAGATTGTAAAAGGGGATGCGATTATGTCCCTTATTATTACAGCTATCAACTTAATCGGTGGTTCCATTATAGGTATTGTCCAATCGGGAATGGAAATTGGGGAAGTGCTTACCTTGTATTCCATTGCTACAGTAGGAGATGGTCTGGTATCTCAAATTCCAGCACTTTTGATATCTACAGCAACAGGTATGATTGTAACGCGTGCGGTTTCAGAAGGTAGCTTAAACCAAGATGTATCTAAACAATTTTTGGCACAACCACGTGCGATTATGATGACAGGTGGAGTATTGATTATTCTAGCCTTGATTCCAGGAATGCCTGTGATTCCACTTTTATTACTAGGAATTGCCCTAATTGTAGGTGGAAATCAGTTAGCAAGACGAATACGTAAGAACAGTGAAGAAGAGGCAAAAGAAGAATTAGTGCCACAAGAACAACCGGCTTCAGAAGAAGATTACTATAGAGATATCAATAATGTATATTCCATTATCGGAGTAGAGCCGATTGAAATGGAGTTTGGCTATAGCTTAATACCACTGATTGATGAATCAAACGGTGGAAGGATGATTAATAGAATTGTTATATTTAGACGACAATACGCAGAAGAAATGGGATTTGTAATTCCATCTGTACGCCTAAGAGATAGTTCTAGGTTAAACACCAACCAATATGTAGTAAAGATTAAAGGGGAAGAGATTGCAAGAGGAGAAATTTTAGTGGATCACTATCTTGCATTAGAACCATCCTCACCTGCAGGTGATATTGTAGGAATTGATACAATTGAGCCAGCATATGGAATTCCAAGTAAATGGATTCTACCAGAAAACAAAGAGATGGCAGAGATATATGGCTATACTGTAATCGATCCACTCTCGGTTATGTTGACCCACTTGTCAGAGACAATCAAACAGCACTCATATGAATTATTGAGTAGACAAGAGGTAGTGTTGCTTTTAGAAAACACAAAAAAGGTTGCCGAAGAGCTTGTAAATGAAGTAGTACCAACGTTAGTTTCATATGGAAATTTACAGAAAATTCTGATAAACTTATTAAAAGAAGGTGTTCCGATTAAAGACATGGAGACAATCCTAGAAACCATTGCAGATAGTGCAGGGGCAGGACTTGACCTTATGAGTGTAACGGAAAATATTCGTACAGCATTGAAGCGAACAATTACAAGAAAATTCTGTGATGGTGGACAGATGCGAGTGGTAACTATAGATGCTACGCTAGAAAAAATGTTAGTATCTAGTATGGCAAAAAGTGATAAAGGGGTATACTTAGCAATGAACCCAGAGGTGATTCAAAGTATGATTCAACAGATTGGAGAGCATTTGAAGAAGTTCCAAGAACTCTCACAGGATGCAATTATATTGACCAGTCAGGTGATACGACCACATCTTTATCAGATGCTAGAGCAATTTTATCCATCACTGTACGTGTTGGCCTTTAATGAAATAGCCAATAATGTTCAGATACAAGCAATCGGAAATATTAACGCAGAGTAGAGGTATGTAGATGACAAATGTTACGAAAGAAAATCAATCATTATCTCAACACACAAATGAAGAACTATTTGTCTTGTATAGAAGTACAGGAAGACTTGATATCAAACAAGAGCTTGCCCTTCGTTATCTTCCAATCGTAAAGAGCATTGCACTTCAGATGAGAAATGTCTATGTTGGCTTTGAGCAGGCGGAAGATATTATTAATGAAGGTGTTATTATCTTGATGAAAGAGATTGACCGATACGATACCTCAAAGAATGCAAAATTTGAGACCTTTGTATCAAAGCGATTAAAAGGTATGATTATAGATTTGGCTAGGAAACAAGATTGGGTGCCAAGGGGTGTGAGAAAGACGTATAAAGACATCAATGAGACAATCACAGCTTTTTACACAGAGTTTGGAAGAGAGCCATCTCAAGAAGAGGTGGCGAAGATACTGCATATCGAAGAAGAAAGATATGAAAGTGTGATGGGAAAAGCAAATTTGTTTTCCATTCTATCCCTTGATATGGCACTTGAAGAGACAAGTGAGCAGAGGAAGACAACCCAGATACCATCCGATAAAGGGGATGAACAACCAGAAGAGAGTTATCTGGATAGGGAGTTAAAGCAGACGTTGATAGAGGGGATTCACACCTTGAATCAAAAAGAGCAGTTAGTGGTATCGCTCTATTACGTAGAGGAGATTAATATGAAAGAAATTGCAACTGTCATGGAGTTAAGTGAACCAAGAGTATCTCAGATTCATGCAGCTGCTATCAATAAATTGCGAGATTATATCAGCCAATAGAAGCACACTTATATAAAGATAAGTGATGAATGGAGGACGAAAGATGAATCAAGGATTTTACAACTTAACTTCAAGTATGTTGACACAGACTAGGAATTTGAATGTAATCAGTAACAATATGGCAAATGTATCAACTACAGGGTATAAAAGTGATAAGTTTATCAGTCAGACTTTTGAAGAGGTAATGCTTTATAGTAGTAATAATAAGGCTATGGTAAATGCTTCACAAGTAGGGGAGATTTACAAAGCAGTAGTTCCAGACCGCAATTATACGGATTTTGGTCAAGCGGGAGTGACACCGACTACGCACCCTTTAGATTTTGCGCTACAGTCTAGTGGATTTTTTACGATACAGACAGATGATGGGAATGTCTATACTAGAAATGGTTCATTTTCATTGGATGCAGAAGGCTATCTAACCCTGCAAGGAATTGGGAGAGTAATGGGGCAAAATGGACCAATACAGTTAACTACAGATCAAATTATAGTAGATAGTTCAGGTAATATCTTCTCAGAAGAGACCGGTCAGCTATTTGGAACATTGGCAATTGTGGATTTTGAAGATTATGATGCAGAACTTACAAAGACTACAGGAGATGTTTTTATCGCAAATGGTACACCAATTCCTGTGAATGGCAATGTAGTAAACAAAGCCTTAGAAGGATCAAATGTGGATTCTATAGAGCAGATGACAGATATGATGGCAAGTCAAAGAGCGTTGCAAAGTAGTGCTCAGGTGATGCAGATGTATGACCAGTTATTGCAAAAAATTGTAACTCAATTAGGACCTAGATAGAAAAATAGGAGGATTTAGATATGGATATGTCATTTTATACAGCTGCAGTGGGTACCAGTACACAGCAAGAGCGAATGAATACGATTTCCAACAATATTGCAAATGTCAATACGACAGCCTTTAAGACAAAGACAGCAGTGTTTCAAGATTTGATGTATGTGAATATGAGGGCGCAAGATGGAGAAGTAACCAATTTGACAGCAGGTACAGGAGCAAAGATTAGTCATACCAATACGGATTTTACAAATGCTAGTTATGTACCAGCACCAGGTGGATACAATTATGCGATTTCAGGAGAGGGGTTCTTTATGCTTTCAGATCCTACAACGAATGAAATCAGCTACACAAGAAGTGGAATCTTTTCGCTATCAGAACGAGTAGATGGTATGTATTTAGCTACAGATGGGGGTAAATTAGTGCTAGATGAGAGTGGAAATCCAATCCAAGTCCAAGATGGTCAATTGTCTGGAACACCAGGGGTCTATGATTTTGCCAATAAAGACGGGATGCTTAGCGTTGGAGATAGTGAATTTGTTCCGTTAGAAAAAAATGGTCCTCCAATACTAAATGAAGGGGCAAAAGTAATGGCAGGCTATTTAGAGATGTCAAATGTAGACTTAGCGACAGAGTTAGCCAATACGATTGAATCATCGAGAGCATACTCGTACGTACTTAAGATGGTACAAGTATCAGATGAAGTCACAAGTACGGTTAATAGTCTGAGAAAATAACGGGAAGGGAATTAGTATAGATGGGAACTACGAATTATGATGAAATAAGTGAAATGGGAAAAGATATCATAAAAGAGATAGGCAACATCGGAATGGGAAGCGCGGCTACGGCAATCTCACAGATATTAAACACCCAAGTTAGAATTGCACTTCCAAGCGTTGAACTTTTAGATTTTAATGAATCTATTCGATACGTCGGTGATGCGGAAGAAGCAGTCATGGCGGTTATGGCGGAGATGGTTGGTGAAATCCAAGGGGTAGTATTATTTCTATTTCGAAAAAACTTTGCAAATGCATTGATTAAAGAGATGTTAGGAGCAGAGATAGAGAATTATGAACTCATAGATGACATGTCCTTTTCCGCATTGACAGAAGTCGGCAATATTGTGATTTCGTCCTATGCCAATGCGCTAGCAGGATTAATTGACTTAGATATAAAGTTGTCGGTTCCAACTGGAACGATGAATATGCTAGGGGGAATTTTAAACGTCCCTATGGTAGAAGTAGGATACGAAGCGGACAAATTGTTAATGGTAAAAGGTGAATTTTACATACAAGATAAATTGCATGAGGATTGTCTCTTGATGATTCCTTCAGTGAAGTCACTTGATACTATATTAAAAAGATTGGGATGTTAATGTGAATAATATGATTAGTGTCAATATAGCAGATATGAAAATTGGAAAACAAAACGATGTGCTGATTACATACGCACTAGGTTCCTGTGTGGGGATTAGTCTATATGATCCGGCGATAAAGCTTGCATCATTGTTACATATCATGTTACCGAGTGCGCTAAGACAGAATGAAATTCAAGTGTATAAATTTGCAGATATAGGAATTCGCAAGATGATTATGGAGATGAATCAAAATGGTGGCATAAGAAGCCGATATGTGTGCAAAATAGCAGGTGGAGCAAAGATGTTTGATACATTTGAAAATACAAGCCTTGGGAACATAGGACAACGCAATATCGAGGCGGTAAAGGCAATGCTTAAATTAGAGCATATTCCTATCGTAGGACAAGAAGTAGGAGGCGGTATTGCTCGTACAATGTCGATTGAAGCAGCAACAGGAAGGGTGAATATTCGAACAATAGGTCGTCCAGATATGTGGCTGTAATTAATAATAACAGAAAAGTGGTGGAAAATATGGAAGTGATGCAATTTAAGGTATACGGAGAATTGTATGGAATAGAGGTTAAGTTTGTAAAAGAGATTATGGTATCCGCTAAATCAAAGCCGGTACCAGATTCTCATGACATAGTCGAGGGTGTGTTCAAGCAACGAGATACCATCATTACTGTAATAGATTTGCCTTATTACTTAAGCAAACAAAAAACCAAACGAAGTGAGAAAGATTTGTTCATGATTACAAACTTTGGGCAGATGAATATTGCATTTCGAGTACATTCAGTCGAAGGGATTTTAAAGGTTTCATCGAATGAGATAAAGCAACAAGACTCAGAGTTTTATAATGAGGAAAAAGGAGCATCAGGAGGCATCGTAGAAAGCGATAATGAACTGATGGTGCTATTAGATATTGAAAAGATAGTAGAGGATATTTCGACAGAGATTCATAATGCGTAAAAGTAGGGGGAACAATTGTGGCAGTAACAATCGTAGTGACTAATCAAAAAGGTGGAGTTGGAAAGACAACTACCTCCAATGCAATTGTAGCAGGGTTAATAAAGCGAAGAAAAAAAGTGTTATCTATTGATTTAGATCCACAGGGGAACTTAGGATTTAGTTTAGGTGTCAATATAGAAGAAGGTCATACAGCAAATGAGCTGTTAAAAGGTGAGATTGGAATTAGAGATGCAATTCGCTCTTCAGAAGAGTATGGAGATGTGATTACATCGAATATTTTACTGAGCGAAGCAAATGTGCAAGTACAAGACCAAGATAAAAAGACAGTTCTAAAAAATGCGTTGTGCGAGGTGGAAGATGAGTATGACTACATTGTAATCGATACACCACCAGCATTAAATCTTTTGACAATCAATGCCTATGTAGCTGCAAATTACTTGATTATACCAATGTCTGCAGAGATATTAAGCCTTGTGGGTTTGGTGCAGTTAAAGGAGACAGTGGAAAGTGTGAAAACTTCAATTAATCCAGAATTACAAGTGTTAGGTATCTTACTGACAAGATACAACGCAAGAACGAACCTAGCAAAGGATGTAAAGGAAATGGCAGAGACAGTTGCAAGCCAAATAGGGACAAGTTTATTTCAAACGACGATTAGAACTGGAGTAGCAGTAGGAGAAGCACCGGCGCACGGTATGAGCGTTATGGACTATTCACCGAGATCAAACCCAGCTAAAGATTATAAGAGCTTTATTACAGAGATGCTAAAGAGAATATAATTTCGTAAAAGGAACCACTCTTTTGTACGAGATGAGAATGGAGGGAGTAAATTATGGCTAGAAAATCCAATAAGACCAATCATGTACTTAACTTAATTTCCAATGGAGGAGATGCTAGTTTAGATGAAATTGGAAATCAGGCAAGACCACCAATTGATCCAGAACAAAGTACGATCTCAGTTGTGCAACCAAAAGAAGCAGGAAGTCAGATTGCAGAAAAAATTCGAGAATCACTAGAAGAAAGTATTCAAGAAGATGAGAACAAAAAAGAGGAAAATGTGGCAGAGATGAGAGAACAAGTCACAAAGGAATATGAAGAGCAAGAGGAAAAAGAGGCAGATAATCAGGCGGATGAGCAGATAAAAGAGCAGACAGAAGAACAGGTAAAAGA
>CAYJGW010000013.1:0-25014 GCA_964369425.1 uncultured Lachnospiraceae bacterium | reverse complement strand
AAGAACAGGTAAAAGACCAGGTACCAGATAGTAAAGATGAAGACTGTGTAGCAGAGGAAAAGCCAGAAGAGGTTGCTCGTTTTATCAGTGTGATGGAACACATCGTGAAAGAGCAGGTTCTAGAGTATATGGAGAATTTTGGGTGTTGCACTTGTTCTAGATGTATCGCAGATACGATGGCGTTGGCTCTTACGAATCTACCAGCAAAATACATAGTAGTAAATGATAATGATGTGTCTCCATTGTTGAACTACTACTCTACAAAGTATGCAAGTCTTGTGATGATTGAATTGACAAAAGCAAGTATTCAAGTAAAAGAAAATCCCCATCATAATAAAGAATAGTTGAGTTTTACTTAACTATTCTTCTTTTTTGTCGATATACAAGTTATCTAAGAATAAAATGAGGCAAAAATAATATAAAATATGGATGAGTACAAGGAGGATATAAGATGTCATCAGTAAGTGGAGTAACCAGTTCGTCAGGACTGAGTGGATATGGCGGATTAGCCAGTGGTTTGGATAGAGATACATTGATTGAGGATATGACTTATGCAACGAGAGCAAAGATTGCTGCGCAGGAGCAGAAAAAGCAGACACAACAGTGGATGCAACAAGCAATGCAAGGGCTAACATCATCGATGTATGACTTTAGTGAAAAGTATATGTCGTTTACATCGACGTCTAATTTATTATCGAGTACATTATTTGCACAAAGTTTAATTACAACAACTGGAGCAAACAGTAGTTATGTATCAGTGTCTGGATTAAGTTCATCAGCCAATGAGATGATTATTGCAGGTGTAAAGAGTCTTGCACAAGATGAGAAGATGACAACCAATAATGCGGTTTCGGATCAAGTGCTGTCTACAGGTGCATTTAATACAAAGTTTGATGATTTGATTGAGACAAGTAAAATTGATGGAGACAGCATCACTTTCAAATATGGAGAAGATACCTATTCTGTAAAAGTGGAATCGGGAGAAGTATATGATGGAACACCAGAATCATTGACTCGCATCGTAGCATCGATTAATGAAGCGATGAAAGCGGTTGCAGTTCCAGGAGGAGAAGATGCTAATACTTTAGATGAAGTAGTAAAGTTTGAAGTTGTGGATGGCAAGGTAAAACTTAGTGCATTGACAGGGAATGCAACAGAGCTTGTAAGTGGTTCAGGAGATGTATTAAAAGAACTAGGATTCTCAGGCGAAAGCGTGAATTTGATGGAAGAATCATCAAATTCTATCACAGGTGGAGCCGTTGATTTAGTAGCAAAAGAATCGGGATCTAACTATATGGAAGGTGAGACACTGAGCTTTAATTATAATGGAAAGACGGCTACTATTAAGTTTGGGGCCTATGAATCAAAAGAAGCGATGCAATCAGATCTTCAAAAGCAGTTAGATGAAGCCTTTGGAACAGGAAGAGTGGAAGTGTCGTGGTCGGCAGAAGACGAGGGTGGAAACCTTGATAGTTTGGAGTTTAGAACTGTAAAACCAAGTGGATCTACCTCGGTGGCAGATCCGACATCTCATTTATACTTAGCAGGTGGTAGTAGCAAATTGATAGGTGAATCTGGATACCTAAACGTAAAAGCAGGGGAATCCAATCGTGTCAACTTAAATGCTAGTATAGCAGAATCAGGGTTAGCCTCTGGCAGTTCAGCACCTACATCTGGAGAAATGATTATAAAAAATGGTTCTGGAGATGAGATAGACTTAACGACTCATGGACTGACTTGGGAGAGTAGTGTGGATGATATTATTGAGACAATCAATGGAATCGAAGAGCTGAATATCGAAGTTTCTTATCAAAAAGAGACAGATAAGTTTTTCGTAAAATCAACACAAGAAGGAGCTAGTGGAAATATCGAACTTTCTGGAAATGTAGCGGACATCCTATTTGGATCGGATGTTACGAAGATAGAAGGAAAAGATGCTGTAATTGCAGTTCAATACGAAGGTATGGATGAGGCAATTGAGATTACCAGATCATCGAACTCTTTTGATATGGATGGTTTAAATGTTACAGTATCCGGAACATTTGGATATACTGGAGATGCACTAGATGCGACACAAGCAGTTAAGTTTGAGGCAAAGACAGATACGGATAAAGCAGCTGAGACTGTAAAAGAGATGATCGATGCGTATAATGAGATTTTGGCAAACGTAAATACAGAGCTTACAACTACCCATGATAGAGATTATGCACCTCTCACAGATGAACAAAAAGAAGAGATGACAGAGAGTGAGATTGAGAACTGGGAAAAAGAAGCAAAAAAAGGTATGCTTTACAACGATAGTGATTTGAGAATGCTTTCAGATGAGTTGAGATTTTTGATTCCATCCTCTATGCGTGATGCATTTGAAGAGATGGGGATTACGGTATCTTCGGATTATAAAGATAAAGGAAAACTCGTCTTTGACGAAGCGAAATTCAAAGCAGCACTAGAAGAAGATCCAGAAGCAGTGCAAGATGCGTTTACAGCAAAAAGTATAGAGAATGAAGATGGAACGACAACAGCGGCAGGTCTTATGGTAAACTTAGAGACGATTATGGATAAGTATGCAGGAATGACCGGCTCAGAAAAAGGTATTTTAGTAGAAAAGGCAGGATCTATTCATGCACCTACTACTGTAGTAGAAAATAGTTATCAGAATGAAATTAAGAGCATCGAAGAATTCATTGCAGAGCTAGAAGATAAATTAGAGATGGAACAAGACCGTTATATTAGAGAGTTTACCAGTCTTGAGACGTTGATTTCGCAGATGAATTCACAAAGCAGTTATATCAGCTCGATGTTTACATACTAGGAGGTCTGTATAAAGTATGAATGAAAAGGGGT
Source organism: uncultured Lachnospiraceae bacterium (assembly GCA_964369425.1). GTDB lineage: Bacteria > Bacillota > Clostridia > Lachnospirales > Lachnospiraceae > CAUPWF01. The sequence goes on along the minus strand of CAYJGW010000013.1, from coordinate 22,170 downwards.
TGCAGCAGTATAAAGAACAGTCTGTGATGACGATGACACAAGGTGAATTGTTGATACTGCTGTATGATGAATTAGTAAAACGATTGATGCGAGCAGAAATAGCTTGTAACAATAAGAAGTATGACGTGTTTGAACAGTCGATTCAAAGATCGGTAGAGATTGTACAGTATCTAAAGCATACATTGAACTATGATTATGCGATTAGTAATGAATTGGCTAATATGTATAACTTTTTTTTAATGGAGCTTTCCAAAGCAAAGGCTGGGCGGCGTGTAGAGGTTGTACAAGAGATTCAGCCACTTGTAAAGGAACTAAGAGAAGCATTTTTAGAAGCAAAAAAAGAGGCATAGATAAGATGATAGCAAAAGAAGAAAAGACAAAAGCTATAGCAGGATTTATGGAGTCTGAACTAAAGTGCAAGTATCGAGAGATGAGTTTGGTGCTAGATTACACGAAAGACTTAAAAGCAGCGTTAGATACTAATGATAAATTTTCTGCCAGTGAAGCACTGACCTGCCGAGCAAAATCTTTAGAAGAAGTGAAAGCCTGTGATGTGAGGATTTTAAAAAAAGCAGAAGAGGTACAAGGTCTTTCTATCAACCAAGTACAAAGAATACTCCAAGGGAAGGTGAAAAAAGGCGAACCAGAAACAGATGCCTTATTTAAAGATAGCATCACCCTTTCAAATGGAATTCGAAATGTATGGGAACGAATTGTGGAACTAGATAAAATGATGAGCAAAAGAGTAATGGGAAGTAAATCTTATTACGAAGCATAAAAACAAACAAGATGAAACGCTTAGAAAGGTTTCATCTTGTTTGCTGTTGTGAGTAATTGCTAGGATAGAACCCAGATAGGTCCACCATTATATGCATTTTTTGAAGCTTGTTCAACTAAAGTAGAAATGGACCAAGTCTGATTGGAGCGTTCTGGGCTTGCAGGATCGTGTACATAAATCGTCCCGTCTGGTGCATAACCATAAGCGATAATAAAATGGCCACCAGTCGTAAAATCGCCTGGTCCCATAAGCAAAACAATCACTTTGTTTTGTAGAAAAATCATCTTGGCAACATCTTCGGTGATTGTAGAAATAGTCTCTACTTTCATACCAAAATAGGTAGCTCCATCTGGAATGATGGCATGTACAGAACCGCTATCAGGGTAATGATAACCATGAGCGCTAGACCAATCCGCTGCCTGTGGTGGCGTTAATACTTGGTCGGTTAAGGAAGTGACAGCGATGGCTAATGCTGTCGGTCCACAACCATGCGTAATCATAGGGTCCATTCCGCCGTATAGGTAATTAGCCCAAGCGGGGTCGTTTTGCGTATAGGCAGTGATTGGAACTTTGTATTCATCTAGTAAATTCGCAACTACAGTTTCTGATTCGGTTTGTGGAATCGGTTTTGTGGTTGTTTGTGCAGTAACACCTTGCAATGTAGAGCTAGAAAGTGATAAACTAATGAGAGCGGTTAGAAAACACAAATGGAATAATTGTTTCTTTGTTTTCATTATAACCTCCTTGTAGGTACATTATATCGAATTGTTGAGGAAAATAAAAGAGGAAAAATCATGGATAGAGAAATTGAGTTTCAAGATGTTACGAAAAAATATAATGATAAGACATTAGCATTGGAAAATGCATCTTTTTCTATAAAGAAAGGTGAATTTGTATTTGTTGTAGGAAAAAGTGGATCGGGAAAGAGTACACTCCTAAAACTTTTATCAGGTCAAGAGATTCCAACTTCCGGAAATGTAGTAGTTGGTGGGATAGATACAAAGAAGCTGAGAAAAAGTGAAACTCCATATTTTCGGCGACAGTTTGGTATCATGGATGCAGAAGTTGGGTTGCTAGAAGGGAAGACGGTGTATGATAACATAGAGTTCCCATTGATTGTAACCGAAGTGAAGAAGAAGATTCGTAAGAGTCGAATTGAAAAGACGATGTCTACAGTAGGGATCACAAAAAAAGCTGACTTTCTTCCAAAAGAGATTTCTGTAGGAGAAGCGGCGAGAGTGCTTTTAGCAAGAGCAATTGTAACCAATCCGAAAATTATGGTGATTGATGAACCTACCGCAAATATAAGTGGCGGAATGGCATGGGATATGATGCACCTATTAGATGAGTTGAATCGATTAGGTATCACTATGATAGTAGCGACTCATTCAAGAGAACTAGTTACGATTATGAAAAAGCGAGTAATTACGCTTGTATCAGGAGCAGTAGTTTCGGATGAGAAACATGGTATATATGATGAACGGAAAATGGATATTTTTGAGGAGAAGAGAGTAGCATATGAGCGAGAGAAAAGCAAGAAATAGTGATATTCGATATTTATTAGATCTATTAGCAGCAATTGTGAATCAAGATGAAGTGCCAAGAACGCAGATTCCACCATTATGGGACTATATTTATAAGATTGCAGACTATCATGATGTGGCGAATGTGGTGTACTATGCTATTTTAGGATTAGAAAGTGGAAAGAGTAAAAGTTGGAGAAAGCCTTTTGAAAATCGATTTCATGACGCTGTCTTTGGAGAAGAACGCTTTTCAGCAGCAATAAAAGATGTACTTGCTTTGTTTGAAGAGCGAAAGATACACTGCCTTATGATTTCTGATTATAAAATGCGAGAATACTATCCGCAAAAAGAGATGCGCTTTTTGAAAAATGTAAAAATATTGGTTGAACCAGAATCTCTAGAGGAGGTAAAAGAAGCATTAAAATATTTGGACTTTGAGCAAAAGGAAGTAGAAGAAGAGGATGTGTCAGTTTTTTATAAAATACCAGGAGTAACATTAACAGTCGTTACAGAATTTAATTTTATCAATAAGAAGATGCAGAAATATTTTTCTGATAAGCTCAATAACTTTCAAGTGGAATATAAGAAATATTACATACATAAATTATCCAATGAACAATTTTACATCTATCAGTTCTCTTGTGCAGCAGAAAAGTTTGCAAAAGGCGAACTCAGTATTCAAGATGTATTAGATATATGGTGCTACTATTTGCAGGTGTATAAGATATTGGATTACAAGATAGTGAATCAAGCACTAGAGGAATTAAATATTGATACCTTCCATGTGTACTTAGTGAAATTATCGGCATTTTGGTTTGGGAATATGAATTTCCCAGAGGATGATGGTGTGTTTCGCGATATGGAGCGATATATATTTTCTAAAGGAGTAAAAGGGCGAGAACTGAGTGCCAAAATACTGCCTCTTGTAAATGAAGTAAGTCAAAATTATTTAAAAATGCTGAAAGCAAAACGAAGAAAGCAGACAAAAGAATGGATTTTTCCTTCCAGAGGATATATGGAAGGTATGTTTTCGGTGCTAAAAAAGATACCGATACTTTTGCCCTTGTTTTGGATTGTGAGACTTGTGCGAATTGGAGGTAGATATATTTGGGTAAGATTAGAGAGAATAAGAGCAAAAATAAAATGGCATTATGTCAGGGTAAAGCATCGAGTGATTGAAATTTTGGAAAAAGGTAAGCCATTTATTGAAAAAATGGCTGAAGTAAGGGAAAAACTGAAGAATAAGCTTAACTTTAAACGATAAGTGCCGATAGAATAAGTACAGAGTGATGTAAAGTTATATTTTAGAAAGAAAAGGAGGAAAGAAAATGAGCATTTCGATAGATAAGGTTTCGGGTGGTTTCATAAGTGGTGTAGCAAAAAAAGCACAAGGAGACCGAGTGGAGACAGCAGATAAAAGAAACCGACAGTTTGACGAGATTTTTATTTCTTCCAATAAGTTGGCTGAAGAAGAGAAAAAGATAGAAGGCGGATTAGTTAAAAAGCTTTCGTTTGAACTAAGACAACCGACAAGTCAAGAGAAGTTAGATGAGTTAAAAGCACGAATCGACCAAGGGACTTATGAAATAGATGTGAATAAACTAGCGACTAGCATTTTGGCATTAGGAGAATAGGGGACATGGAAGAATATAAGAAGATACTAGAAGAGATGACGAATGTATTTCATGAATTGACATCGATAGCCAGTGTGAAGTTAGAGGCGGCTAGTAAGAATCGAGTAACCACAGTAGAAGAGTGTATGAAGAAAGAACAACCTATTGTTATGAAATTAAGAGGGATTGAACAAAAGCGAGAGAAGTTACAAGCTCAATTAGGCTATGACGGGTTAGCTTTTCGTGAGATTATCGATACAGTAGGCGATGGAGAAAAGGAAGAATTATTGCCAGTTTATGATGGGCTTAGCAGAGCGATACAGATGTTTCAAAAGATTAATGATGATGTAGAACAAGCGATTAGATTGAATTTAAGAGACATTGATAGGGCGCTGAATAAACAGTCCGAATCAGTATATACGGATGGAATGAAGGCCTATGGAAGAACTAATAACAAAACAGATAGAAGCGTATAAAAAGAGTGGTATATAGGAGGAGATAAAGATGATTCGTTCCACGTTTTCAGGATTTGCAATGGCACAGCAGGCATTATCGGCAAACCAAAAAGCGATAGATGTCGCAGGGCAGAACTTATCAAATATCAATACAGTAGGATATTCGAGACAAAGACTTGATTTAGCAAGTATTACTCCGATTGGAAACAGTTATACAAGTTCCCATAATGAGAATAAAGTAGGACAAGGGGTTACTATGACTGGGGTAAGCCAGATTAGAGACCCTTATTTAGATATACAATATAGAAATCAGATTACTAAAGTAGGAACAGCAGATGCGACAGATCAGATTCTAGAGAGTCTAGGAAACATTTTCGATGAAACAGAGACTGCAGGTGTACGGGATGCACTTAATGATGTGATTACCCAGATGAAATTAATAGCATCATCTTCTAGTTCAAGTGATGAGAGCTTGGATCTTTTGGTTCGTTCATCTTTTGAATCAATGATTAATATTATTCATGAGAAGTCTACAGCGCTTAGTGATTTAGAAGAAGAAGTTGCAGATAAGATGGATGAGGTGCTTGTAGAGAATGTGAATTCTTGCTTAGAGCAAATCGCAGAATTAAATGCAGCGATTAAGAATAGTCAAGTATTAGGGAATAATGCATTGGAACTACAAGATCAGAGAAATCAATTGATTGATGATTTAGCGACATATCTACCAATCGAGGTGCAATATCAAGATATTGCAAGTGCTTTTGGTGGTGGTGTACAAGAATTGACAATTTCTTTTAAAGCAACAGATGGAACCGTTCATACGTTAGTGTCTAATGATGAGTATGCATCATTAGATTTTGAAGTCGATGAGACGGCAACTCCGATGTATAGTCTGAATCTACAAGGAGTAGGAGCAACTACATCTACGGATATAGCTGATTTGATGGAAAATGGTGTATTTAAAGGTAATATGGATATGTTGAATAAGTCAGAAGTGTTTGATGGTTCTGATGTGAAAGGGATTGGTTATTACGAAGAGATGTTTGATGTATTTGTAAGTCAGATTGCTGATACAATGAATACATTGAATGGTGATCCACTATTTACTACTTCAGACGGCTCGACGGAATTTACGGCAGAGAATATCCAGATTTCTAAAGATTGGATTACAGGTGCTACCACACTGAATAAATCTGGAAATGCAACAGCACCAGATGGAGATTATACAAATATTTTAAAGATGATTGATGCATTGACTTCAGATGAAATATCAGCATCAGTGACTGTTGGAGGTACAAGTGTTAATGTATACAATGGTACGATTCAGGGAATTTATGATGGAATCCAAAATGTGCAAGCACTAGAGCGAAGAACTAGTTCTACGCTTTTAAATAGCCATTTAACAGTACTAAATCAGATTACGGATTCGAAGGATTCAGTATCATCGGTAAGTCAAGATGAAGAGGTTATGGATTTGATGAGATATCAACAATCATACAATGCAGCATCAAGGCTTATGACAACGATGGATGAGATATTGGATAAGTTAATCAACAGCACAGGTGTTGTAGGAAGATAGGAGGTGTAGGAAGATGAGAATAACCACAAATATGGTTAGACGTAATTATCAAGACAGTTTAAACTCAACCCTTACAGGATTGAATTCGGCTAGGCAACAGGTTGATTCGGGAAGAAGGTTTTCCTATTCTTATGAAGATCCAGCATCTGCTTCAAAAGGTGTTGTAATCGAGAATAGATATGCTAGGAATCAAGAGTATATATCAGCAGTAGGTGATACGATTAAGTGGCAGGATATTCAAGAAGGAATTTTGACAGAGATTAATGATATTGCAAAAGAAATCGATAACAACTATGCGATGGCAGCAGTAAATGGAACAAATGAAAACAATAGGCAAGAGTATGCGACGACGTTTCGTGCGATGCAAGAGTCTATGGTATATGCCATGAATGCAATGTACGGAGAGACTTATGTGGCTAATGGGAATGAGACGCAAGAAGCGCCATTTGAACTTTTGGATGATGGAACAGTTACTTTCAGAGGATTGGATGTGAGTGATCCTGCTAACCAAGCGCAACTAGAAGAATTTGCAAAGGAGACTTCCTATGTGGATTTAGGATTTGGTCTACAGTTTGATGCAGCAGGAGAGATTGTACCATCCACAGCATTTGATATGTCTATGCCAGGAATTAACGTAGTAGGATTTGGTGTTGATGCAGACGGTAATCCAGTTAATATGATTGAACTAGTTGGAGAGATGGCAGAAGTACTAGAAGCGCCAACATTTGATAGTGCGCGTTATCATGAGTTATGGGAAGCCTTTGGTGATGGTGCAGATAGTGTAAGAAATCAACTTGCTGAGATAGGGACAAAAAGCAAGTTGCTAGAGACGACAGAGAGTCGATTGGAATTAGAAAGTGTGAATATCGATGAGCAATATAAGGATGCGGTAGGAATCGAAGCTTCTGAAGCGATTATGAATTTCTCTTATGCAGATTACGTATATAATGCATCATTGAAAGTTGGAATGAATATTTTAACCCCTTCGTTATTAGACTTTTTGCAATAGGATGGCATAAGTGAAGGTGTTGTTGAGATAGGAAAGTGAGATTACAGGGAGGTAAGCAGATGGAACAATTAATTAAGATTACAACTGTTCCGATTGAGTATGAATTAAAGATTCAAAATGCTCAAGTAGAGAGACGACGTGGGACAGCAGAGATGGAGATTACAAGAGATGAAGGCGGTATGAGGATTAAGAGTAAGCCAATACGCCTAAATATTGATTCATACGATGCTAGAAATTCAGTAGTGCCGACTACAAAGACAGCAATTTCGCAGTCAGCACAAAAAGGTCAGCAAGTTGCATATCAAGCGACTGCACAGTTTGCACAAGAAGGAAAGATGTTGATTCGAGCACAAATCGGAGAAGGAAATCAGACGATTAATCAGGTGTTGGGGAATAGAACTGCAAGACCTACAGGTGGATTTGAGATGGGATTTTCACCGAGTGTGCCACCAGAGATTGATTGGATACCACCAGAGTTATCGATTCAGTACGAGATGGATAAGCTTAACTTTGATGCAAAGATTAACAGTGGTAATATAGAGTTTATACCAGGAACAATTGAATTAGCTGTTACACAACATCCAGATGTGATGATTGAGTACACAGGCTCACCGATTTATGTTCCACCAAGTGCAGCAGAATTCTTTACAGGAGAATCTATTGATGTAATGGCTTAGCTTAGAGGATAAGGAGAGTATATGGAAGGACAAGAGTTACAATCGTTCTACACAGAGGAAGAGCTGATAATTTTTGAAGAGGGGATTTTTGGGTTTGAAGATAAAAAGAGATTTCTGCCTCTTCCAATGGAAGAAGGGAATGACGACTTTCTTTGTTTACTCAGCGTTGATGATGAAAATGTTTCGTTTTTAATAGTGAATCCTTTTTCTTTAAAAGGGGATTATGAACCAAAACTTGCGAAAGAAGATTACGAGAGGCTACAAGTTGAAGATGATGAGTATCTATCATTTTATAATATCTGTGTGATGAAAGAAACGGTAGATGATAGTACGGTGAATTTGAAATGTCCAGTAGTTGTAAATACAAATACGAGAAAAGCCGTTCAAGTTATTTTACAGACGGATCAATATAAATTTAAGCATACTTTGCGAGAATTGAAAGCAAAGGAGGCTTGATATGTTAGTATTACAAAGAAAAAAAGGTGAGACACTTTTACTAGGTGATGATATAAGGATTACCGTAGTAGAGACAACAGCTGATGGAGTGAAGTTGGCAATTGAGGCACCTAAAGATGTTAAAATTTTGCGAGAAGAGTTGATGAAGGCAGCGCAAGCGAATAAAGATGCTGTAGCAGATAAAGCACAAATGGAAAAATTAAAAGCGATATTAAAAAAATAGATAGATTGGAATTTCCAATCTATCTATTTTTTAATATTTATCATTGTTATCTGTGAAGTCAGAGTAATCATTAGTATTTGAATATTCTGAATAATTAGAGTGTGGAACACTATTATAATCAGAAGTAAAGTCTGTAAGTCCTTCGGATGAAGTGTTATAGGAACTTGAGTCATAAGAACTTGAGCTGTAGGAATTTGAATACTCTGGTTCTTGGGGATTACTATAGTTATAAGAAGTGTTAGCTTCCGGTGTGTAGAGTGAATCATAGGATGTAGGTCCATTGGACAATTTGAACGTAGATACTAATTGATTCATAAGTACAGCTTGCGTGGTAAGCTCTTCGCTGGCAGCAGCGCTTTCTTGACTAGTAGCTGAATTAGTGTGTACAATGGCAGAAATCTGATCAAGTCCAGAGGTAATCTGCTCGATGAATTGAGCTTGCCCATTGGTTGCAGTAGAAATCTCTTGGATTAATTCAGAGGTTTCGTTAGAGAGACCTACGACACTTACTAAGTTACTAGCTGTCGATTGTGCATGTGCCACTCCTTGTTCAATAGCAGAGATGGAAGCTTGGATTAATTCAGTTGTACTTTGTGCAGCCTGTGCTGACTTTCCAGCAAGGTCACGCACTTCATCAGCAACGATTGCAAATCCTTTACCTGCAGATCCAGCTCGTGCAGCTTCAACAGCGGCATTTAAGGATAAAATATTCGTTTGGAATGCGATATCCTCGATGGTTTTTGTGATCTTTCGAATCTCTTTGGATGAATGTTCAATCTGTCCCATAGCAGTCATCATCTGTTGCATCTGTTCATTGCTGGCAATAAGTGCGCTTGAAGTATTAGCAGCCATCTCACTTACTTGAGATGCATTCTTTGCACTAACAGTTATCTGAGTGGAAATCTGTTCAATAGATCGAACTAGATTTTCAATTGAAGTTGCTTGAGTTGCAGCACCTTGTGCAACAGTCTGTGAACCAATTGCTACCTGATCAGAGCCAGATGACATCTGTAATGCGGCTTGATTCAACTGAAATAGGGCATCATTTACTTTTGAGACAAACTCTTGCATAGATACATGTAGTTGTGAAAAGTCTCCGAGGTATAAGTGACTAGAATCTACTTCAATTGAGAAATTGCCATCTGCAAGTTGCTTTAAGTTACGGGTTAAATCATCAATCATAGCTTGAATACTTTTTAATGTAGACTGTAAGTAGGATGACAATTGTCCAAGCTCATCTTTTGAAGAGTAGGTAAGGTTAAAACTAGCAAAATCACCAACAGATAGCGCTTTTACAGAGTTTTCCATTTCCAATATAGGATTGACAAGAGTTGTTGCTAATCGAGCACTGATAATGATTGTAGTAAGGACCCCAACTGCAGCAATTACAATCAATGCAATAAAGGCAAAAAACATATAGTTGTCTAATGTTTTTAACTCTTGTTCTAAGAATGTGCTAGATTCGGAAGCGAGTGTTTCTAATGACAACTCAGCCGTATCAATCTTAGATAGGAAGGAATCGGTATAAATAGCTGCAGCTTCTTTGTACTCATTATCTTGAAGAAGAGGACGAATCGCACTAAACGATTGGTAACAAGTCTCAACATCTTTAGAGGCTGTAGCAACATAAGAATCTAAAGTTTCAGAAGGTGTCCCAGCATTAATGGATTCAATCTGCGAAAGTAACTCACCTTCTAATGCAGAAATTTGTTCCATTGCTTTAATAGTATAGTCATCATCTTCCATCAATAATGTGGTTGCAAGTAAAGAAGATAGCGTCTCTATTGTGTAGAGAGCATCATCTACAACACCAACAAAATTCGATGAGTCCTCAGCATAGGATTTTGATAAATCCCTGACATGGCTCATACTAGAGATGCTAGAATAGCTACTGAATAAAAAGATTGTTAGGATTACAGCTAGGAAAACAATGAATTTATTTTTTATTTTTAAATTTTTCATATAATATATAACTCCTTTTATGCGTTTATACCTATATTTTACAATAAAAACGACAGAAAAGAAACCTATAAATAGAAAAAATGAAAAATAAAACTAGGTTACATCTATTGACGTTCGGAAATGCCCGCTTTATAATAGGAAGGTATCGTTAGCAATATAGAAAAGGAGTTCGTAAGATGAAGATAAATATAGCCAAAAATATCGAATGTTTGAGTGTTTATGATAAAGAGATAGATTTGTTTGAAGGACAATATAAATTGAAAAATGGAGTTACTTACAATTCATATGTAATTCTAGATGAAAAGATTACGATTATGGATACGGTGGATCTTTCAAAAAGTGATGAATGGATAGTAGCTTTAGATGAGGTGCTAGGTGATAGGAAACCACATTACTTTGTGTGCCTACACATGGAGCCAGATCATGGTGGAAGTATAGCTGTTTTGATTGATAGATATCCAGAACTAAAAATAGTGGGAAGTGCAAAGACTTTTCAGATGATGGAACAGTTCTTTGGACTTGAATTAGGAGAGAATAAAGTAGTTGTTAAAGAAGGTGATTGCTTAGAATTAGGAGAGCGCAGTCTTAACTTTTGTATGGCTCCGATGGTACATTGGCCAGAAGTAATGGTAGCGTATGAAGCAAAAGAAGGAATTTTGTTTTCAGCAGATGCATTTGGAACATTCGAACCTTCTAGTGATACAGAAAACTGGGAAGTTGAGGCAAGAAGATATTACTTCAATATTGTAGGAAAATACGGTGTGCAAGTACAAAGTTTGTTAAAGAAAGCATCGACTTTAGATATTAAAAAAATCTGTCCGTTGCATGGAACGGTTCTTGAAGAAAATCTAGGTTTTTATGTTGAAAAATACATGAAATGGAGTTCGTATGATGCAGAATCTTCTGGTGTGCTTATTGCTTATGGCTCTTTTTATGGGAATACGAAAACGGCTGCACAGATGTTGAAACAGCAGTTGAATGAATTGGGAGAATCAAAGGTTGTGCTCTATGATTTAGCAAGAGAAGATTTATCTTATGCGTTGGCTGATGCATTTCAATACGATAAAATAGTGCTTGCATCTGCATCCTATGACGGAGGTGCATTCCCAGCGGTAGAAGATTTTTTACATCACCTTAAGGCAAAGAATTACCAAAAAAGAAAAGTGGCTTATATTGAAAACGGAACCTGGGCTCCATCAGCAATCCGCGCAATGAAAGGAATTGTAGATGAGTGGAAGGAAATGGACGAGTGTGGCATTGCCATTACAATCAAATCTTCAGTAAAAGCGGAAGATGAGAAAAAAATAAAAGAATTGGCAAAGGAATTATTGGCAAATTAGTAGGAGAAGTGGCATATATATGAAGAAAATGAAGTTGGTTGCATTGGATATGGATGGAACAACTCTTGATAGTGATAGAAAGATTAGTGAGTATACAAAAGAAGTGATAGAAAAGAGTATTGAGTCAGGGGTAATCGTGATGGCAGCGACAGGAAGACCGCAATATTCTGTACCAGAGCAGTTTTTGAAGTTAAAAGGAGTGCGTTATCTAATTACTTGTAATGGAGCACGAATTGTAGATTTGAAAACAAATGATATCATGTATGAACAAATGTTGAACAAGGATGATGTTCTTGAAATGATTCAAATTGCTAGAAAGTATGACGCATATTATGAGGCTATTATCAGTGGTGTTGGGTACACTACAAAAGAAATGCTTGATAATGTGGTGAAATACGGATGGTTAGAAAACATGGCATCATATCTGAAAAAAACGAGAAAAATAGTGGATAGTATTGAAAATACAGTTAATGAAGCAGTGTTAGGGATTGATAAATTCCAAGTTGTGATTACAGATAAGGTAAAAAGAGAAGAGGCATTAGCTGAGTTTAGACGATTGGGAGCCTATGAAATGGATAGTGCATTTGAAAGGAACATTGAGATTACTGCTCCGAAAGTGAACAAGGGCAATGGATTGGAAACTATAGCAAAACGTTTAAATATACCGATGGAACAAACTATGGCGATTGGAGATGGAATGAATGACTACAGTATGGTAAAAGTAGCTGGGGTTGGAGTAGCCATGGAAAATGCTGTTGAAGAATTGAAAACTATTGCGGATTATATAACAGATACAAACGATAAAGATGGAGTTGCAAAAGCAATTGCGCGTTTTTGTTAAGCGAAAAAATCGGAAAGTAGGAAAAAATGGAAAATATATTAAAAGCATTTATACTAGGGATAGTAGAAGGGATTACAGAGTGGTTGCCAATTAGTAGTACAGGGCATATGATTTTGGTTGATGAGTTGCTACAATTAGATGTGAGTGCGAAGTTTATGGCTATGTTCCTAGTAGTGATACAATTGGGAGCAGTCCTCGCTGTTGTGGTACTTTATTTTAATAAATTAAATCCCTTCTCATCAAAGAAAACGGTAAAGCAAAAATCAGCGATATGGCAAATTTGGTTTAAGGTGGCACTGGCCAGTGTCCCAGCGGCTATCATAGGAATCCTATTTAGTGATGCCATTGATGCAGTGCTTGAAAATTATGTGGTAGTGGCTTGTATGTTGATTTTATATGGATTATTATTTATTATTGTTGAAAATAAACACAAGAACATAGAGCCGAAAGTGAAAAAAGTACGCGAAATTACATATAAGGATGCATTTATCATTGGGGTTTTACAAGTACTTGCATTGATCCCAGGAACATCTAGATCGGGAGTTACAATAGTAGGTGGAATGGTTTTTGGAATGTCTAGGCATGTTGCGGCTGAGTTTACATTTTTCTTATCGATTCCAGTAATGTTTGGAGCTAGTTTGCTAAAACTTATGGATTACGGTCTTTCCTATACAGGAACAGAGATAGGAGTGTTACTTGTAGGGTTTGTCACAGCATTTGCCGTATCGGTAGTTGCGATACGATTCTTAATGGGATATATTAAGAAGAATGATTTCAAGGTATTTGGGTACTATCGAATTGTATTAGGAATCATTGTGCTTGCATACTTCTTAATAGCTGGTTAGTGATAGATGGAAGAAAGCAAGAAAGAAAAAGTAGAATAGAAATAGGTGTAGAATGAAGTATGAAAGAATGGAGGTTGGGACGTTTATAGAACGTCCCAACCGCTTTATTGCCCATGTGGAAATAAAAGAAAAGATAGAGATTGTACATGTGAAAAATACAGGTCGTTGTGCAGAACTTTTGGTACCTGGTGCAAAAGTCTATGTGCAAAAAAGCGGGAATGAAAATCGTAAGACACAATGGGATTTAATAGCGGTGGAAAAAGGAACACGACTCATTAATATGGATTCGCAAATTCCAAATGGTGTGGTGAAGGAGTGGATAGAATCTGGAAATTTGATACCAGGTGTTACTTATCTAAAATCAGAATATACATTTGGGAAGTCGAGAATAGATTTGTATGCAGAGACGAGAGGTGATAAGTGTTTAATTGAAGTCAAAGGAGTAACGCTAGAAGAAGATGGAATTGTAAAGTTCCCAGATGCACCTAGCGAGCGAGCAATCAAGCATATCGAAGAATTGATACAGGCGAAAAAGCAAGGTTATCAAGCTTATATTATTTTTGTGGTTCAGATGAAAGGGGTAAAATATTTTACTCCAAATAGAAAGACACAACCTGCATTTGCTGATGCTTTAATAAAGGCAGAAAAGGCAGGGGTTACAATATTAGCATTAGATTGTGAGGTTGAATCTGATTCTATAAAGGTTGCAGAAGAGGTTCCGGTTGTTCTTGAAAAACCAGAATTAATGGAATTGCGAGCACCAATCGTAGAGTGGTATGAAAGATATAAGAGAGACTTACCATGGAGAAAACAAGTTTCAGCATATGGTGTATGGGTTTCGGAAATTATGTTGCAACAAACACGAGTGGAGGCAGTGAAGCCTTATTACAAGAGATTTCTTGCAGAACTTCCCACAATACAAGATTTAGCGGTTGCAAAAGAAGAGCGATTGCTAAAATTATGGGAAGGATTGGGGTACTATAATCGTGTGAGAAATATGCAAAAAGCAGCTAGAGAGATTGTAGAACTGCACGATGGAGTATTCCCTAAGACATATGAAGAAATTCTTGCATTAAAAGGAATTGGAACTTATACAGCAGGAGCGATTAGTTCATTTGCATATGGTCTTGCTAAACCAGCTGTAGATGGAAATGTATTAAGAGTGATAGCGAGAATCTTAGGAGATGAGTCAGATATTGCAAAAGCATCTACTAAGAAACGGTATGAAGAACTTCTTGGGAAAATTATTCCTAAGGAAAATGCTAGCTCCTTTAATCAAGGTCTCATTGAATTAGGAGCAGTAGTGTGTGTGCCTAATGGAGAACCAAAATGTGAGAGTTGTCCGGCAAAGCATTTATGTAAAGCAAGAATAGAAGGTTGGATAAATCGGATTCCAGTAAAATCAAAATTAAAGCCTAGAAAAATTGAAGAACGCACAATACTAATATTAAAGGATGGGGAAAATATAGCGATTGAAAAAAGAGAGAATAAGGGATTATTAGCAGGTTTCTATGAATTTATTAATTTGGAGAAGCATTACTCTCAAGATGAAGTAGTTGCTTATTGCAAGAAAATTGGGCTAATGCCGATAAAAATAAAAAAGCTAGAAGAGGCAAAACACATATTTAGTCACATAGAGTGGCGGATGGTAGGGTATGAAGTTAAAGTGGATGAACTAGAAAAATCTTGTACACAAGACTTAATCTTCATTCATCCAGAAAAGATTGAAAAAGAATATCCGATACCAGCAGCGTTTTCTGCATATACCAAATATGCTAATGTAAAACTCTACGAATAGAATGATTTCCAAATGTCGTAAGTAACATTAAGGTTACCGCGCCCAGTGCCTAATTGAATGCTGGGCTTGTTAGAACCATGGAAATCGGAACCACCACTGATTCTCAAATGATGTTTTTTAGCCAATTGGCGGAGATAGGCTTCATCACCATATCGGTTCATAGAGTATAATGCTTCTATCCCATCAAGATTTGATTTTTTTAAAGTGGCTATGAGTGCTTCTAATTCATCATTTTTGAATTTGTAGATTAAAGGATGGGCAAGTATCGCAAATCCCCCGCCCTCATGAATTAGTTGAATGGCTTGATGAGGAGTTACTTTTTCTCGAGGCACAAAACAAGGAGCATCGTCACCGATATATTTTGGAAAAGCGTCCCACATATCTTTTACATGGCCAGCTTCATAGATGAAACGGGCAAAGTGTGCTCTTGTAAAGACGGAGTTTGGATATCTTTTTAGCATATCTTCATAGGTGATCTCTATGCCAGCTTTTTGAAGCTTTTCAACCATTTTGCAATCACGAATCTCACGAGCATCTTGGAAGTGTTTTAGGGAAGTAAGAAAATAGCTATTCGTAGTATCTATACCAAGTCCTAAGATATGGACATCTCTTCCTTGATAGGCGGTGGATAATTCGATTCCAGGAATAACCTCAATATGATAAATAGAAGCGGCTGATTGAGCCGCTTCTATTCCGTCTATAGTATCGTGATCAGTGAGTGCAAAGGCACAAAGTTTCTTTTTGATAGCCAGTTCTACCAGTTCGTCAGGTGATAATGTACCATCAGAATAATTAGAATGGACATGTAGATCAATTCGCTTCATGATCAAACTCCTTTTTCTTTTTGTAAGAATGAACAGTTCCTTTATCAGTTGCTCTTCCATAAATGATAACATATAGTGGAGCGGCAAGTATGAATGCACCGATTGTATCGATGATGGAATGTTGCTTTAAGGTTACAGTCGAGATGATAATTAACACAGAAAGTATGAAAGTGCTTACTTGTATCCACTTGTACTTTTGTAAATTCGTATTCGACATAATTGCAATCTGTGCTCCAATCGTATTAAACACGTGAATGCTTGGAAATACATTGGTAGGCGTATCCATAGAATACAGGTAAGATACTAGTTGTGTGAAAATAGTGTTGCTATCAAATTCAGTAGGTCGCAAATTTTGACCATTTGGATAAAATGTCGAAATCAATAGAAACACAGTCATCCCGGTCATTAAGAAACCACATAGTTTATAAAACTCAGGTTTACTTGTGAAGAAAAAATACACAAACACAAAAAAAATGAAAATAAACCATAAATAGTAGGGGATGATGAAATATTCACTAAAAGGAATGTAGTCATCTATTTTTGTGTATATAATCGCGTAATCTGATGTGACAGTTTTTTCTAAGTGTGCGAACCAAACAGAATAAATCACAAAGTATATAAGTACCCATGCATGGTTATATCTTTTTATTATACTTCTAAAATCCATTACGGAAACCTCTCTTGAAAATTTTAATTAACCTAATCATTATAACAAGGTATATGGCTAGGTGCAATAACAAAACGGAAATTGATAAAATTGTTAGTTAATTAAGAGAAAGTTAATTAATGCGATAGTTAGATGGTGGTTTCCCCATGTGTTTTTTAAACATTTTAGAAAAGTTCAAATTATCTTCAAATCCTACTGAACGACTGATTGCTGAAATGGATAACTCGGAATGATTCAATAAGATGCAGGCTTGTTTTAAACGAAATTGGGTTAAATATTCCTTTGGAGACTGTCCAGTTACAGATTGAAATGCTCGAAATAGGTGACTTCGGCTTACTCCAACATAACTTGCAACGTCTAAGACAGTGATAGGGTAGGAGTAGTTTGAGTGAATAAATTCCATGCCTTTGTCAACGTATAATGTATATGCAGATTTGGTATGGGAAGAACTTTGTGTAGTAGCGGTCATAAATTCAGCAAGTAAAAGGTATAACTCACCGGTCATCTCTACAGTGTTATTTAGCTGACTGCCTCTTGCATTATAGATTTGCATCAATCGCTGTTGTATAATATCGCGTTTTATAGATTGATACAGAACAGGATGAGCATGTGTGAATTCAGTGGATTTTAAAATGGTTTTTACATCAGTTCCAGAAAAGCCAACCCAGGAATATTCCCAAGGATCATCCACATCCGCGTAATAAGTCACTTCATCAAAGGGAAAGATCAGAAAGGTATCCCCGGCAGATAAAAGGAATTTTTCATCGTTGACACAATAATAGCCACAACCTGATAAGATGTGGTGCAAAAGATAATGATCACGAATACCAGGACCCCACTGATGTGTAGGAAGACATTTTTGGTAACCAGCATTGTGAATGGACAGAGAGATTAAGTTTTGGGTAGGGGTTTTGTATGAGTTTTTATAAGTATCAGCCATGGTTTTCTCCTATGCAACAAAATGACATATAAATAATACAAATATACATTGATTTATATAGGATAATTCTATAGTATAAGAGTCAAATAAGCAAGAAGCGAATTGAAATTTTAATGAAAAGCAGATAAAGGAGAATAAAATGACAAAACAAGAAATGATAAAACATTTTCAAGAAGTATTTGGAGAAGAAAGAGACATAAACACATATTTTGCACCAGGGCGAGTGAACTTGATTGGTGAACATACAGATTATAATGGAGGTCATGTGTTTCCATGTGCACTAACATTAGGAACTTATGCAGCTGTAAGTAAGCGAGAAGATAATAAGTTACGTTTTTATTCCTTGAATTTTAATCATCTAGGTATTATCGAGTCATCACTAGATGATTTTGTTCCATCAAGCAGTGCAGATTGGACGAACTATCCAAAAGGTGTGATGTGGACTTTTGAAAAACGAGGATATAAGATACCACAAGGGTTGGATATTCTTATTTTTGGAAATATTCCAAGTGGGTCAGGGTTGTCTTCTTCCGCATCTTTAGAGGTATTGACAGGCTTGATTTTGAGAGATTTATTTGGATTTGACGTAACAATGACAGATATAGCGTTAATTGGTCAATATGCGGAAAATAACTATAATGGATGTAACTGTGGAATTATGGATCAATTTGCAAGTGCGATGGGAAAAAAGGATCATGCAATCTTTTTGGATACTAGCAACCTTCAATACGAGTATGCGCCGATAAAGTTAGAGGATGCAAAGATTGTTATTACGAATAGCAAAGTGAAACATAGTTTAGTGGAATCTAGTTACAATGATAGAAGAAACGAATGTGAAACAGCATTGAAAGAATTACAAGGTGTAGTACAGATAGAATCATTGGGGGATTTGACAGAGGAAACCTTCGGAGAGTACAAGCATGCAATTACAAATGAAGTGTGTGCAAA
The DNA here is from genome assembly GCA_964369425.1 of uncultured Lachnospiraceae bacterium. Lineage (GTDB taxonomy): Bacteria > Bacillota > Clostridia > Lachnospirales > Lachnospiraceae > CAUPWF01. Next base: position 3,692 of record CAYJGW010000013.1, on the reverse strand, counting down.
AAGAGCAAAGCATGCAGTTTATGAAAATCAAAGAGCTATAAAAGCAGTAGAAGCATTGAAAAATAATGATGTAAAGACGTTTGGAGAATTAATGAATGCATCACATGTATCTTTGCGAGATGACTATGCTGTATCATGTGAAGAGGTGGATGTGCTTGTGGAGATAGCATGGAGCATTAACGGAGTGATTGGGTCGCGCATAACTGGAGGCGGATTTGGCGGATGTACTGTAAGTATAGTGAAAAATGATGCGGTATCAGAGTTTACAAAAAAAGTCGAAGCGGAATATAAAGAGAAGACAGGACATGACGCGGAGTTTTATATTGTAGATATAGGAGATGGTGCTCATGTTTTATAATAATGTAAAAAGGTTAGTGCAATATGGAGTAAACACAGGGTTACTTCCAAAATGTGAGAAGGTATATGCAACCAATCTTATCTTGGAAATGTTTGGAGAAATAGATTATCAAGATAATGTAGTTGAAGCGTCTGAGGAACTAGAGTTAGAGATGATACTCAAAGAGCTGTTAGATGAAGCTGTATGTAGGGGGATTATAGAAGAAAGTATTACGGATAGGGATTTGTTTGATACAAAACTAATGAACTGTCTCACTCCTAGACCGAGTCAGGTACAAAATAAATTTGCAAAAAAATATGAAACAAGTCCAAAAGAAGCAACAGAATATTTTTATGAATTATCACAAAATAGCGACTATATTCGAAGATATCGCGTATGCAAAGATAAGAAGTGGAAGGTGGATAGTGCGTATGGAGAAATTGATATTACGATAAATTTATCCAAGCCGGAAAAAGACCCAAAAGCTATTGCGGCAGCAAAGAATGTGAAGAGTACCTCTTATCCTAAGTGCTTACTGTGTCCAGAAAATGAAGGATATATGGGGCATGCGAATCATCCAGCAAGGCAGAATCACAGAATTATACCAATCACTATTAATGAGAGTGATTGGGGGTTACAGTACTCACCATATGTTTACTATAATGAGCATTGTATTGTGTTTGCTTGTGATCATGTACCGATGAAGATAGAGGAAGCTACATTTAGGAAATTATTTGATTTTGTGAAATTGTTCCCTCATTATTTCTTAGGGTCTAATGCGGACTTACCAATTGTAGGTGGATCGATTTTAAGTCATGACCATTTTCAAGGTGGAAACTATGAATTTGCTATGGAACGAGCAGAAATTGAAAAATTATTTGTGATTCCACAATATGAAGATGTAGAAGTAGGGATAGTTAAGTGGCCACTTTCTGTGCTTCGTCTAAGTTGTGCGAATGAAAATAGGTTGATAGAGTTGGGAGCCTATATATTAGAGCAGTGGAGAGGATATACGGATGAAAGTGCATTCGTGTTTGCGAATACAGGAGAAGTAAAGCATAATACAATTACACCGATTGCAAGGAAAAGAGGAGATAAGTACGAATTGGATCTTGCGCTTCGTAACAATATCACTACAGAAGAATACCCGTTAGGAGTCTATCACCCACACCAAGAGTTGCATCATATTAAAAAAGAAAATATTGGTTTGATTGAAGTGATGGGGCTGGCGGTGCTACCAGCTAGGTTGAAAGAAGAAATGGCATTACTCGGAGAATATTTAGTAGAAGGAAAAGATATCAATCAAAATGAGAGTATAAAAAAACATGCGGATTGGTCAGAAGCAATAAAGTCCAAGTATGATGAAATTACAGCGGAGAATGTAGAATCTATTTTGCAAGAAGAAATCGGGCAAGTATTTGTAAGGGTTCTTGAAGATGCAGGTGTATTTAAAAATACGAATGAAGGTCGTACAGCCTTTGAAAGGTTCGTAGAAAGTTTATAAAGAAAACCCAAGAGTTGCAGATGGTAAAAGCAATCTCTTGGGTTTTTTATTGGCGATTAGGGTCATGTCCGATTAGTTTGTGTGAAAAGGGGATGAAGTTACATCCGACAAAGTTTCCTGTTCCGACAATTACTATATAAATGAGAGAATTCATATCCCATACACCAGCTACTGTGAAATAGAACATATTAGCAATTACATGTTCGAAGCCAATCAGTGTAAATACTACAATGGGCATAATTAAAATCAAATGCTTTTCAAAGTCTCCTTTGCAGGTTTTATAACCTACAACTGCGATATACATTAAGATACCACACCCGATTCCCATGATAAAACCACTAAAAGGTGTATTGGCTAATTTTGCACTTGCTACCTCGCTGGCGATCGGTGTTAATTTTTCTAACTTGGTATAAACTAAAAGTGTTCCTGTTAGAAAGGTTCCAATAAAATTTCCAATAAAAGCGATTAGGACTATCTTGAGAAAGGAAATGGGGTTTGATAGAACAAAGCAAGCTTTTCCTGTGAACAAGTTCCAATCAAATAGGTAGATAGTCAATAGACCTAAACTAAATAAAGTAGCTCCAATTACGTGATTATCCAAAGAAAGATAGGCGCATCCAGCGATTGAAATAGATACACCAGCTAAAATACTTTTTACTAAATTACTCATATAAATACCATCCTTATCATATTGCTAGAACAAATACTAGCAATATGTAAAAGGAATTGCAAGTAATTACGTAAACAAATACAATCTGAAGGTAACAATTCAGCCTTGTGTGCAGCCATAAGGCGTTTTGCCGTAATCGAGGATATGGCTACGTAGTAGTGTAATAGATTACGACGTTCCGTATTCTATATTCTTCTTCACTTATTGTTTTACGTACTCACAAAGAATAAGTGCGAAAAACACGTAAATTCTACATGCAATTTGATGTACTGAATTCTATTTTACGTACTCATAAGAAGAAAGTGTCGAAAGTACGTAAGTTTTATATGTGATTTGAATTATGACTCTCTATTTTACGTACCTATAATAAGAAAGTGCAAAAAAATACGTAAATTCAAAATATGATTCGAAGTATGGGCCTCGATTTTACGTACTTATAATAAAAAAGTGCAAAAAATACGTAAATTATAACTCGGAGGAAACTAGAGTATTAAGACGGAAGAATTTGAGGAGATTATTGTAATATCGCATTTTAAATGTTATTGATATTTTAAGGATAACTGTTGCAAAATAAATGGTAACAATTCAGCCTAACATCTCGGATAGGTCGTTACACGACCAATTACGCTACTACGTAGCTATATCCTCGATTACGGCAAAGTGCCTTATGGCTGTATTACAAGGTTCATCTGCTGCTATGCAAGCATATCGCAGAATCACTTGTATTCAGCCGTAAGGCTGAATTGTTACGATAAATGTAAAAAAATGTAAAAAAGGTATTGACGGAATTAAGAAGTGGTGTTATGATATAAATCCACTGTGAAACACGGTTGGAAATGCGAAAAAAGAAAATTTAAAAAAATCAAAAAAAGTGTTGACAAACGAAAAACAGTGTGCTATTCTAATATAGCTGTCGCAAGAAACAACAGCGAACGAGAAAGAACCTTGATAATTGAACAATAAACAACGAACCCTGAAAATTCTTTAAGAAAATTCAGAACGAGTTGAGACTGCGCGAGCAAAACGATAAACTGAAGAATTTATTCTTTAAGGCGATTGTGAGCGAGCATTGGCGAAGCCAAATGAGCGAGAAACTTGTTTCGAGCTGATTGAGCAGTTAAAACTAGACATCGAAAGATGTCAACCTATTAATAACAGTAATAACGGGAAATATAACAAAA
>CAYJGW010000012.1:16392-59365 GCA_964369425.1 uncultured Lachnospiraceae bacterium | reverse complement strand
TTGGGATTGGGACAGTGGTTGCAATCTTGCTTACGGGTCCAGTAGTTCAATTCTTCCTTCCGATTAGTGAAAGTGTTGTAGATTCAATTGTAACTCGTTGTAAAAATCAGGAAGTGGAGAAAAGTAGATGAAAGCATATCAGATGAGTCAACAAGAGGTACTAAAAGAGTTAGGTGGAAATGAAAGTGGTTTGACCTTAGAGCAGGTAAAGGCACATCAAGAGCGGTATGGGGTCAACGAAATTACAGGTGAAGAACAAGACAGTACTTTAGTGATTTTTTTGAAACAGTTTAAAGATCTACTGGTAATTATTTTGATAGTAGCCGGTATAGTATCGGCAATTAGTGGAGAATTAGAAAGTACAATCGTAATATTTGTAGTCATTATTATTAATGCAATATTGGGAACGGTGCAAACGATAAAGGCGCAAAAATCACTAGAAAGTTTACAAGCGCTTTCTAGCCCAAGAGCGAAAGTCATTCGTCAAGGAACAATGATAGAAGTGGATGCAAAAGAAGTGACAGTAGGTGATATCATTCAAATCGAGGCAGGAGATGTGATTGTCGCAGATGGGAGACTATCTCATACTAGTAGTTTGCAAGTTAATGAAAGTGCTTTGACAGGAGAATCCAATAGCGTAGATAAAGAGGTGAAAATCCTAAATGAGGATGTTGTAATTGGTGATCAGATTAATATGGTATTTTCGGGTGGACTAGTGACGAATGGAACGGCTAGATATATCGTGACTGCAGTAGGGATGGAGACAGAGATTGGGAAGATTGCAACGCTACTTAATGATACAAAGGAAAAGAAGACACCACTGCAAAAGAGTTTAGATGATTTTTCGGTGAAATTATCAATAGGTATCATTATTATTTCTATTGTTGTATTAGCGTTAAACGTATTTATTTCTCACGTACCGGTACTAGAAGCAGTTATGATAGCTGTAGCATTAGCAGTAGCTGCAATTCCAGAAGCGTTGAGTTCGATAGTGACAATCGTACTTTCGATATCAACACAGAAAATGGTGAAAGAGAATGCGATTATTAAAAATCTTAATGCAGTTGAGAGCCTTGGTTGCGTTTCTATTATTTGTTCGGACAAGACCGGAACATTAACTCAGAATAAAATGACTGCTATTGATGTCTACAATGAGCATAGACTGTTAAAGCTAGAGAGTCTTGATCATACGGATAGGGAAGATGGAACTCTATTAAAAGCATGTGTTATCTGTAACAATGCAATCATCACAGAAAATCAAAAAATCGGTGACCCTACAGAGATTGCATTATTGGATCTGTATTATCGTTACAATAAAAATGTACACTATGAGATCACATCTACTCGTAAATTGGAATTACCTTTTGACTCTACGAGAAAGTTGATGTCGGTTGCAACTGAGAATCATATCTATACAAAAGGTGCTCCTGATGAATTGGTAAAATGTTGTAGCAGAATTTTAATCAATCAAGAAATTGTGGAGATTACCAAGGAAGATATCGATAAAATCTTAAAGCAAAATGAAGCATTTGCAAATCAAGGGTTGAGAGTCTTAGCCTTTGCATACAAACAGTTTGAGAGTTCAAGTATTGATTTTAAAGATGAGAGCGATTTGGTATTTGTCGGTATGGTCTCTTTGATGGATCCACCGAGATTAGAAAGTCAAGAGGCAGTAGAGAAATGTAAAATTGCAGGAATTAAACCGATTATGATTACAGGGGATCACGTTGTAACAGCACGATCTATTGCAAAAACAATTGGAATCTATAAGGATGGTGACATCTGTATGGAAGGAAAAGAGTTAGAAACGATGGATGAAGAAGCATTGCAGGAAGTTTTGCCCCAAATTAGTGTTTATGCAAGGGTGGCACCAGAACATAAGATACGGATTGTAAAAGCATGGCAATCGAGAGGTGAGATTGTTGCAATGACAGGAGATGGAGTCAACGATGCACCAGCACTTAAACATAGTGATATAGGGGTGGCGATGGGAATCACTGGTAGTGAAGTTTCTAAAGATGCAGCAAGCATGATTTTAACAGATGATAATTTCTCGACCATCGTAAAAGCAATTATTACGGGACGTAATGTATATACCAACATTAAGAATTCGATTACATATTTGTTATCTGGTAATTTTTCAGCGATTTTATGTGTGCTATTGACCTCTTTGCTTGCCCTTCCATCACCGTTTCACGCAGTTCATTTGTTATTCATCAATCTAATCACAGATTCGCTTCCGGCGATTGCAATTGGAATGGAACAAGGGAATGATTTGATATTAAAGCAAAAACCAAGAGGCTCAAAAGACTCTATTTTGAATAGAGATACGGTTCGAAAGATTACATTCGAAGGAGTTACTATTTTTGCATTCACTATCGCTAGTTATTTTGTAGGGTTAAAAATCAATTCAGAAATGGCTTCAACAATGGCATTCATAACATTATGTTTGGCTAGATTACTACATGGATTTAACTGTAGAAGTTATCTGCCAATTTATAAGTTGAAGGTAAACTATTATAGTGTTTATGCATTTTTAATAGGATTTGGATTAGTAAATTTAATTATATGGACTCCATCTTTTAGAGGATTGTTTGAAGTAACGACATTAACTATTACTCATTATCTGATGGTTCTAGGTTTTGCAATCGCACCAAGCATTGTTATTCAAATAGCAAAGGTGATGAAGTGTTCGAAAGATAAATAAAGAGCAATAAAAGACTGCCAGTAGATTGCATCTATTGGCAGTACTTTTATGCATTTTATTGTGTTACCTAGAAAGTAGGGTAGATTCTAATTTTTTCATATCTTTATTATCTATTCCGTAATGACCGTCATCATCTTTTGTAACAGACAATTCAACAACAACCGCTTCTTGATCTTCAAATGTCTCAATACTTTGCTCCAAAGATTGAATCAACAGTTCAAACATTACATCCGGAGAAGTAGGGTCTAGATTAGGGTTTGTCTGCATTTCTTCTAAAATGAGCGTTTCTACATTTGTAGTGAGAAGAGCAAGTGCATTATTGGGATAAAGTGTTACAGGAACCGTAAAGTTCTCATCTTTATCTTCTACAGCCTCTAAAACTTCATATCGTAACAGTGCATATAACTCAATCTCTAATTCGGCATACTGTGCAATCTGCTCTTTAGAAAAGTCAGAGCCAGCCAAAGCTTCTTCTACATGTGCTTGATGAATTTTTTCGATTTCTTCTTTTGCATCCTCAGGCTGGATGTTACGAAACTCAGCGTATGCATCGTACTCGCCTTTATAAAGGGCGTTCAAACTAGCTTCTACATAAGCAGTTGCCTCAAAGTTAGAACCGCAAGAGGTAATGGATAGGATAAAGCTCAGAAAAAGAACACCTAAGATGATATTTTTCATGAAAGCACCCCGCTTTCACCATTACTTCTTAGAGTCAAATAAGCTACAGATTCTATATGTACTGTCATTGGAAACATATCAACAGGTGTAACTTCTGCGAGGTTGTATTTTGACTCACACAATATCTTTAAGTCTCTGGCAAGGGTAGCAGGATCGCAACTAACATATACGATTCTTTCAGGACTCATCTCTAACATGGTTTGTAGTAAGGTTTCATCGCAACCTTTTCTTGGTGGATCCACAACAATGACTTCTGGCTTGCATTTAGTCTTTTTGTACTGCTCGGGTAGAATATCTTCTGCTTTTCCAACAAAAAATTCGATGTTATCCATGTTGTTCAATTCTGCATTTTTTTTGGCATCTTCGATAGCTTGTGGAACAATTTCTACACCATAGACTTGTTTTGCCTTTTGAGCGAGGAAAAGAGAAATTGTACCGATGCCACAGTAAAGATCCCAAACAACTTCTTGGCTGTTTAGATTAGCGTACTCTAGAGCTTTTTTGTATAATACAGCAGTCTGAACCGGATTTACTTGATAGAAAGAGAGGGGGGAAATATGATAGGATACCCCTTCGATAGCATCTGCAATATAAGGCATTCCCCAGACTACCTCGTAGTGATCGCCCATAATCACATTTGTATTTTTTTTGTTCACGCTGATAGAAATGCTAGCCATACCAGGAAGCGTTTTTAGGATGTGAATCAATTTTTCTATTTTAGGAATCTTTACACCGTTTATAATAAGGCAGACCATAATATCATCCGTAGCATGACTCGTACGTATCAACACGTGTCTTAGTAAACCTTTTTGAATCTTTTCGTTATAAATGCCAATCTTTTCACTTTTTACAAAATCTAAAATAATCTCTAAGATACGTTCATTAATCGGATTGCCTATATCACAAGTCGTATTTGGGATGATAGAATGTGTTCTTCCAGCATAAAAGCCTGTAATAGCAGAATTATCTTTATCGAGACCAAAAGGAAATTGGGCTTTGTTACGATATGCCCAAGGGTCATCCATTCCTAAAATTGGCTGAAAAATAGTATCGACAAAGGTCGGATCAAAGCCACCTAATCGAATGAGGTTGTTCCGTACTTTATTAGATTTAAAGTCAAGTTGTTTCTCATAAGAAAGTGCCTGTAGCTGACAACCGCCACATTGTCTTGCAACAGAACACTTTTCATCGACTCTATAAGGAGACGGGGTAATTAATTTGGTGAGCTTCGCATAGCCATACCCTTTGTTCGCTTTCATGATTTTAGCTTCTACGACATCTCCAACTACTGCATCTTTTATAAATAAGGTATAGCCATCGACTTTTCCAATTCCTTCGCCAGCTATCCCAATATCAACAATTTCAGTTGTAATACAATCATTTTTTTTCATGAATATCCTCTCTATTGCGGTTTAATACTCGTTATGAATCGAAGTTCTTCGAAGATTACTTTCGAACAATCGATTATAGCCCAGCCATTCAGTAGTGTGTTTGTCTTTAAAAATCTCAGTTAAGGTCTGGATTTTTGCGTCTGCACAATCGGCGAAATTAAGTGCAAGGGCTTCTGCAAGAGCGGGTTTTTTAGGAGAACCATACTCTAATTCGCCATGGTGAGCGATGATACAATGTTTCAATTCATCAGCTAAAGTCTGAGGAAAGCCATCGATGGTTCGAATCGCGTCGTTAGCCATCTCAACACCAATAATGATATGTCCTAAAAGTTGCCCTTCGTCAGTGTAGTCATTCGCAGGCATTTTTGAAAGTTCTTTTGTCTTTCCAATATCATGGAATAATGCGCCAGCATAGAGTAAATCCTTATTGAATATCTCGTAAGAGTTATAGAAGTATTCACATAACTTTAATACGCTTAATGTATGTTCTAGTAGGCCACCTGAAAATCCATGGTGTACAGTTTTAGCAGCAGAGTGAGATTTGAACACTTGAACAAATGGCTCATCGTTAACGTAATAAAAGTCTACAGCAGCACGTAAGTATTTGTTTTGAATCTGGTTGATGTAAGATAAAAGTTCTTGGTACATCCCATCTATACTTTTCTCAGAACTTGGCATATATTCAGCAGGCTGATACTCTCCTTCTGTCGCAACTCTTAGCTGTTTGATATTCAGTTGCAAAGCGCCGTTGTAGCTGATAACCTCGCCCATAACGTCTATGAAATCTAACTCAGAATAATCTGCAATTCCTTGTGAGTTAGGATCCCAAATTTTTCCATCTAAAGTTCCAGTTTTATCTTGTAAGATGAGATTGTCGTATGGTTTTCCGTTACGAGTCTCTGCACTGCGTTTTCCTTTACAAAGATAAATTTCTCTAATTGTATCGCCTTCGCGTAATGTATTAATAAATTTCATTGATATACCTATTCTTCTTTCATTCTTTTTTGATCTTTTTCAATCTTTCTTATTCGGACTTTCCGATTTTGACTTCAAAAGCGACGTCCACATAACCTTCGCTTCCTAATCGTTTTGCTTTTAATTCCACAACTTCTCCAGGAGATAAATCGAGTAATTCGCTGCGGTAAAGCTGTTGGGTTAAGACTTTCGTGGACCCTAATTGGTAGATGATATCGCCACTTCGAATGCCAGCAGTCATAGCAGGAGAATCCACTACTACTTCTTGGACGTAGATGCCTTCAGGTAGTCCTTCACTAGCAATAATCTCTTCTGTGATTTCGATACCTTTTATGCCCAAATAAGGATTTGCTAAGCCGTTTGACATATTCTCCATCGGTTCTTTGAGGCAAGAAATAGCAATTGCAGAAATTGTGGTTTCAGCAGCTTCTGTGGTTGTGCTAGTTAGAGCTGCATTTACGATTCCAATAATTTCACCATGAGTGTTAATCAACACACCAGTTCCAGTCTGAGACACAGGAATGTCAGTTGCAATTAGATTGAGTTCCCCATCGATGATATGTAACACATTTTGAGTGGAACTGACAATTCCGTAGCCAAGCCCATCATCATATTCGAACTGATTACCAATAGAGACAATGATATCCCCTTGTCTTACTGTATTAGAATTACCAAGTGTAGCTAGATGGATGTCCTCATTATTAATTGCCTCGCGATTCACACTCAATACCATAAAGCCTAATTGAGTGTCTTTTGATTTTATAGAAGCTTCCACTTCCAAGCCGTCGTGAAAATTCACAGATAATTGCTCCGTATCTAGTCCATGTATCGGTGACAGTATCAAAAGTTCTTCCGAAGTAGCTGCAATCTGAATACCTGTAGTACTTACTTGAATATCTACGGATTCTATTGAGGATTCTTCCGTTTTATCATGGATACTGACGAGACTTTTAATAGATTCTCCCGCAACTTCATACAACTGATCGTATAAATTTTCAAAATCAGCAATGGCTAGAGGTTCCGCTTCGCCATCTTCTAGCGTAGCCTCTAAATCTTCTTCACTAACGAAGTCATCTTCAGGAATCGAGATGGTCTGCGGTTCATCACCTATAAAGGACTCGAGGAAAGGTTTCAAGATTACAAAGCTAGTGCACGCAAATAGACCAAACACAATTCCGAGAATGGAAATGCGTAGTATTGCGCGGGGACTTAAATACTTGCTTTTTTTATCCTTGATAGTCTCTTGTAAAAAAGAAAAATCTTCTTTAGGCTCTTTGTGGTCATCCATAGGGTTTCTACTCCTTAAGTTACTATTTTTTATGCATATGCCGAGAAAAAATAAGTCTAACCTCTCTTTATAGTATACAATATAGATTTCTTCTTTTCAACTGCGAGATAATAGGGTAAAATGGAGATACAAAACATTAGTAAGGAAATGAGCAATATATGAATAAAAAAACGCTAGAAAGATTAGAGTATCATAAAATAATAGAACTTCTCTCTCAAAATGCATCGTCACAAGGTGGAAGAAAAAGGTGTGAAGAACTGCGACCTATGATAGAAAGAGAGCAGATTGAACAACTGCAGTGCCAGACGGAAGCCGCATTTTCAAGAATTGTAAAAAAAGGGAGAATCTCCTTTAGTGGCACCTACAGTGTAGAGGCTTCTTTGAAGCGTTTAGAGATAGGTGGCGCGCTAGGAAGTGGAGAACTGCTGAACATCTGTAAATTATTGGAAGTAACCAATCGGGTAAAGGCATATGGAAGACATGAGAATGTGGAGGAAAAGGAAGATTGCTTGGATTCTTTTTTTCAGCCACTAGAACCGCTTACACCACTTTGTGGTGAAATTCGTAGATGTATCATAGGTGAAGATGAGATTAGTGATGATGCAAGTACGACTTTGAAAAATATCAGAAGGCAGATGCAGATTGTAAATGATCGAGTACATGGAACCCTTAATAATTTACTGACAGGGTCTCTTCGAACCTATTTGCAAGATGTGTTGATTACGATGCGAGGAGATCGGTATTGCTTGCCGGTAAAAGCAGAGCATAAAAATCATGTAGATGGATTGGTGCATGATCAATCGGCATCGGGATCTACCGTGTTTATTGAACCGATGGCAGTGGTAAAGCTTAACAATGAATTAAAAGAATTATTTGTGAAAGAAGCAGAAGAGATTCAGGTGATTTTAGCAAGGCTCAGCGAAGAAGTGGCACCGAGTGTGGAGCAGATTCGTGTGAACTATCAGTTGCTTACAGAACTAGATTTTATCTTTGCAAGAGGACTCCTAGCAGTTGGAATGAATGGAAGCAAGCCGATATTTAATGAAGAAGGAATTGTCCATATCAGACAAGGGCGGCATCCGTTATTGGACAAAAAAACAGTGGTTCCCATTACCATTTATCTAGGTGAAGAGTTTCATCAATTAATCATAACGGGACCAAATACGGGTGGTAAGACGGTATCCATTAAGACAGTCGGCCTATTTACATTGATGGGACAATCAGGGCTGCACATACCTGCATTAGATCGATCTCGGTTAGCGGTATTTAAAAATGTGCATGCAGATATAGGAGATGAGCAGAGTATCGAGCAAAGCCTTAGTACATTTTCTTCACACATGACAAATATTGTATCCTTCTTAAAAGATGTAGACAAAGAGTCGTTGGTGCTATTTGATGAGTTGGGATCAGGGACGGATCCAACAGAAGGTGCAGCTTTAGCGATGGCGATTCTTTCGTATCTCCATAAGAAAAACGTAGCTACAATGGCAACGACACATTATAGTGAGTTGAAAGTATTTGCACTGACGACAAAGGGAGTGGAAAATGCATGTTGTGAATTCGATGTGGAGACCCTTCGCCCTACGTATAAGTTATTGATAGGGGTTCCTGGAAAAAGTAATGCATTTGCAATATCAGGGAAATTAGGGCTACCTGAATATATTATAGATGATGCGAAAAAGCGTCTGACAGAGCAAGATGCGTCCTTTGAAGACTTGTTGACCGATTTAGAATCAAAGAGAAGGGCGATTCAAAGTGATAAGCAAGAGATTGAAAAATATAAGCAAGAGATAGAGCGGTTAAAAGCAAGGCAATTAGAGAAACAAGACAAAATAGAGAACCAACGAAATAGAATTATACAAGAAGCCAATGAAAAGGCGAGCCAGATTCTAAGAGAAGCAAAAGAAGTAGCAGATGACACAATCAAAAATTTCCGCAAATTTGGAAAAGAAAATATATCTATAGCTGAGATGGAAAAAGAGCGGGAACGTTTGAGAAAGAAGATGAAAAAGACAGAGAGCAGAGAGACGCTCTCTGTGCAAAGGCAAAAAAAGAGCTATAAACCGAGTGATTTTAAATTAGGTGAATCTGTTAAAGTGCTCAGTATGAACTTAACAGGTAGTGTGAGTACTTTGCCAGATGCAAAAGGAAATCTATTTGTGCAGATGGGGATTTTAAGGTCGCAGGTGAATATCAGCGACCTAGAGATTATAGAAGAAGAAAAAAGTAAGCCAAAACAGGCGGCAAGAACAACATCAGGAACTATGAAGTTGGGGAAATCTTTAACCATTCGACCAGAGATTAATCTACTAGGAAAGACAGTGGACGAGGCAATTGCAGAACTAGATAAATATCTTGACGATGCCTATCTTTCCCATATCAACCCGGTTCGAATTGTTCATGGAAAGGGAACAGGGGCATTGAGAAAAGGTGTACACAGTTATTTAAAGAGAGTAAAGTATGTATCGTCCTATCGGTTAGGTGAGTTTGGAGAAGGTGATGCAGGTGTAACAATCGTGGAGTTCAAGTAGAGGAGGGGCTATGAGTACAAAACAAAAAGTATTAATTGTAGATGATGACGAGAATATCGCAGAACTGATTTCTTTGTATTTGACAAAGGAGTGTTATGACACAAAAATGGTATACGACGGAGAAGAGGCAATAGAGGTTTTTGAGAGCTATCAGCCAAATCTTGTCCTATTAGACTTGATGTTGCCTGGAATGGACGGGTATCAGGTGTGCAGAGAAATTCGAACAAAACATACAACACCTATTATCATGTTGTCTGCAAAAGGAGAGGTATTTGATAAGGTGTTGGGATTAGAGTTGGGGGCTGATGACTATGTTATCAAGCCATTTGATTCAAAAGAGTTAGTTGCTCGAGTAAAGGCAGTGCTTCGACGGTATCAACCAGGAAAGCCAGAAAAAGAGAATAAAGAAGGTGGAAAAGTAGTATCTTATGAGGGGATTACGATTAACTTAACAAACTACTCAGTTGTTTGTGATGGGAAAGTTGTAGAGATGCCACCAAAAGAATTAGAACTTCTATATTTTTTGGCAGCGTCGCCAAATCAAGTATTTACGAGAGATCAGCTATTGGATAGAATTTGGGGATATGAGTATGTGGGAGATACAAGAACGGTAGATGTTCATATTAAGCGTCTCAGAGAGAAGATCAAAGATCATACAGAGTGGAGCTTAAGTACTGTGTGGGGGATTGGTTATAAATTTGAGGTGAAATAAGGGATGAAAAATACACTCTATCTAAAATTTACGATGATATATATTATCTTTGCGTTTTTATCGTTGTTTATTTGTGCGACACTTACATCGGAACTTGTATTGCGAATGGTTGAGAATTACAGTACCGATAATTTGAACCAACAGGCACAAATATTGGCCACTTCTTATCTGGGAGAATATTTCGAAGAAGAGGCGACAGTGGTAGAAGTATCCAACCAACTACGAGCATTTGAAGAATATACGGGGAATAAAGCATGGTTTGTAGATGCTCAAGGAGCTATGATAGCATATGGTTCAGCAGAGCCGGGTGGATTTGTACCTACAGAGATAGAAGGGTTTAATCCAGCAGAGTCAGGGAGTCGCTCCTACTTGTTAGGTAACTATTATGGATATCTAGAAGAGGAGTCGATTACGGTGATAGCGCCAGTTACAACAGCATTTGCGATTCAAGGATATCTAGTGGTTCATAGACCTTATAGTGGAATTCTAAATTTTCGAGATGAGATGCTAGGAATAGGATATATGACGGTAACATTGGTTCTGTTGTTATCCTTGGTTATACTGCTCGCGTTCCACTATTTGATTTATAGACCGCTTGGAAAGATTACAGAAGCAGCAATGCAGTATGCATCTGGAAACTTTGAATATGAGACAAAGATAAAGGCGCACGATGAGATGGGGGATTTATCTGCTTCCCTTAATTATATGGCGACACAACTGGGGGATATGGAGAATTATCAAAAGAAATTTATCGGCAATATCTCTCATGATTTTCGGTCACCACTGACATCTATCAAAGGATATGTGGAGGCGTTAGCGGATGGAACGATTCCATTAGAAGCACAAGAGAAATATTTGAAAATTATTTTATTTGAAACAGAGCGATTGACAGATTTGACAAAGGATCTTTTGACACTGAATGAATTGGATACGAAAGAATTGTTATTGGAAAAAGAACTGTTTGATATTCATAAGACAATCAAACTAGTGGCAGGGTCTTTTGAAGGGCGATGTATTCAAAAAAAAGTAGCAATCGAACTGGTACTAGCTACTAAAAGCATGAATGTATATGCAGATAGAGGGAAGATTCAACAAGTGTTATATAACTTGATTGATAATGCGATTAAGTTTAGTGAGGTTGACTCTACAATCATAATCGAAACAACTGAGCTATCAGCAGAGAAGATGCAATTATCAGTGAAAGATCATGGAGAAGGAATATCGAAAGAGCATTTGAGTAAAATTTGGGAACGATTTTATAAATCCGATGAATCGAGAGGTCGGGACAAAAAAGGGACAGGGCTTGGACTTGCCATAGTAAAAGAGATTATGCAGGCTCACAATGAAAATATCAATGTAGTGAGTACACGAGGTGTAGGAACAGAATTTATATTCTCCCTCTCGAGAAGAGTACCCGCCAATAAGTAGCAAGATAAAAAGCTATCAAATACGAAAGAGGTCAGTGAGATGATTGATTTACAAAAAATTCTTAGCATAGCAGAGTACAAAAAGTATGAAATGAACGAAGTGATTGCCAAAGAGGGAGAACAGCTGAATCAGTTTTTTATTGTTTTAACAGGCAGTGTGGCAGAAGTGAAGAATTATCATTTAGCACACCCAACACAGTTGCGATTGATTGAGCAAGGAAACTTTTTTGGAGAGATGGATATGTTTTTGGAAAGGGCGATGAAATCAACTTTTATCGCTGAAGAGGAAAGTGTGGTTCTCAGTATAGAAAAAAAGAAGTTCAAGGAGTTCACAATTTCTTTTCCGGAGATGGTTAGCGAGATTATTCAAAGCATTTGTAAACGTCTAGAGAGTTTAGAACAGTTAGAACAGACACAGAATAAAGAAAGCTATGTGCAAAAAGTAAAAGGGGATTTATCGGTGCTCTTTCCGAAGGAACATCGTTTGTATGAAGTGCCTCATGAAGAAGTCCATGATCTGTATTTGACAGAGGATAACTATACTTGTCCAAATTGTAAAAGTGGATTTACAGGAAAGAAGATTTTAACGAGTAAATTAAAGAGGAAAGATGCAATAAAATGTGATTTGAGACGAGAATATTTAGAATTTCCATCTGTGTGGTATGAAGTGATAACCTGTCCCCATTGTTTGTTTAGTGCTTTTGAGAGCTATTGGGGAAGTTATTCGAATATAAGTGATGCGACTAAGAAGGAATTGAAAAAAGTCGTTCAGATGCTGAGTCTTGATTTTAAAGAAAATCGTGGAATTGATTTGGCCTTTGCATCGTTATACTTAGCGATTCTTAGTGCAGATAGCTATAGGCAAAAAGTGTCTATTAAAATGAAAGCGTGGAGGGAACTTAGTTGGCTTTATGAAGAGTTGGAAGAAGTAGAACTCTCACAAATGGCAGCCAATCAAGCTTTTCGGGAAGCGAAAGAATATTATGATACTATGGCGGAAAGTGAAGAAGAGAGACAAGTGATACTTATGATTTTGGGTACATTGGCACATAGGCTTGGTCTCTATGAAGATGCAGTGCGCTACCTAGGGCAAGCAAAGTTTATCAAGCAGGGAAAAGCGGTGTACAAGACATTGATTATGCGAGAATACGATGATGTAAAAGAAGATTGGGAAGCGATAAAAAATGCAGAGAAAAAGCAATAGCCTTAAGCTATTGCTTTTTCTCTGTTTTATGCTTTGGTGCATATTTCTTTTTTTGCAAGTATTTATCCCAGATACCAATAATCGGTGGTCGATTCCTCGAAATCCGTAGTTGGATTGCGATACACGCAATGGACACTACTGCGATGATTAGTAGTTCGGAGATTAAAAAGTAGCTGTTGAACACTTCTTTAATACTTGTTGTGGCATTAATTGCACCCCAAATGGAAGCTGTAATGATAAAGCCATGCTTGGGAAAGACGAAGAAGAGAATAAAAAATACCAGTTCTACGCCTAAAAATAAAAGAACGCCATCTACGGTTACGGTTAAGATATCCCACATCATCAGTGCGGATAAACCCACAGTACAAAGTAAGGGGGAGAGGGTACAAGCTCGAGCTAAGACGAGTCCAAGTACAATTACGCTAATAACCACAATCGTAAAATTAAAAGGTAGCCAGAGCCCTAAACTGATTCCTACTAGTAAAAAGGCTACAAAACCAAATAACGGTTTGTAAAACAGTATGCCAAAAAGCCCAGTGGCAGATGCCACAATCAGTATGAAGAGGGCAGCATATTCCGTATAGGATTCGACAAGGGCTGGGGCGTGAAGAGCCTCAAAAAACAGCACAATTGATGCGGATAAATAATTAATCACTAATGAATCCCTCCTTGTTATTCGATAGATTAGTAGCTGTCATTCACAGGAGAATCGTCCTCGTTGGTGCAATCTTTTTCTGAATCGATATCAGTTTCCTCTGAATCAACAGAAGGAGAAATCAACTCTGCAAGCTTCTCGGAAAGTGATTGGCACTCATCGAAATTATTAGAAGCACTTGCTTTGTCTGCTTCTGCTTTTTCCATTTGATCTTGCAAGAAGTCGATGTAAGCGTCTTTTGAGTCAACAAGAGATTGACCTTCTGCAATTACTTTGTTAAAGGAGTCAGAAAAGGCTGCAACTGATTCTTTCAATGTAGAGAGCTCTGTTTGAAGCGCAGCAATTGTTTCCTCTTTATCGGCAACAATCTCTTTGTATTTTGCTACATCAGCAACCGTATCTTTCATCTCATCAGCAGTTTCTTGACGAATCTGCACAATCATAGACATAAACTCTGACTTTAAGGTTTCGTATTTTTTTAATTCGGTTTTTAATTTTTCGCATTCAGCGTTTAAATCATCTTCATTCGTATCAATAGCAGCATCTTCTTGCTGAGTTTTTAGTAGTGTATCTTTCTCTGCTAATTCGGCTTTTAAGGCTTCGTTTTTACTTTCTAAATCCACTACAGAAACTAGTAAGACATCTAAAAATTCGTCTACTTCTTTCGGTGTGTATCCGCGGAAACCAATGCTGAAATTGCTGTTCTCAATCATGTTTTTTAACTTGTTCATTATAGTTCCTCCATATGTAAGAATTTTTTGATAAAGGTGTGAAACGAATCAAAACACGAAATCATTTCTCACAAAAGTATAGCATTTCCCTAATAAATATGCAATGGATAAAAGCTTAGAAAGCACTCCATCTCGCAGAAGCACCACAAGGTAAGGTTAACTTTGTGGATGTAACTGGAAGTCCGACTTCTTGAGCATCTACTGTTCCTTTATATTTCGACAGTTCAGTAGCTAGCATATAAGTTAATACAGCAGGTGCAAGACCGGTAGTATAAGAGTTTACTAGGAAGAATAAAGGTTGATCCGATAGTAACTTTGCACAAGATTTTATCAATGGATGAATGGCATCTTCAATCTTCCAAATCTCACCCTTTGGACCGCGACCATAAGATGGTGGATCCATAATGATCGCATCGTACTTGTTGCCGCGACGTAGTTCTCTTTCTACAAATTTACCACAATCATCTACAAGCCAACGGATCGGTTTTTCGCTCAAGTTAGATGAAGCAGCATTTTCTTTTGCCCATTGAACCATTCCCTTTGATGCATCTACATGAGTAACAGAAGCACCTGCAGCAGCAGCAGCTAAAGTTGCGCCACCTGTATAAGCGAATAGGTTCAAAACTTTAATTGGCCTATTAGCTTTTTCGATGAGAGAACGAAACCAATCCCAATTAGTGGCTTGTTCAGGGAACAGACCAGTGTGCTTAAAGTTAAATGGCTTTAACTGGAACACCAAGTCTCTATAGGAAATCTGCCATTGTTCTGGAAGGTCAAAAAACTCCCATTCGCCACCACCTCTTGCACTTCGATGGTAGTGAGCGTTTGGTTTTTTCCAGTATCGGTTATTTTTTGGCGTGTCCCAAATAATCTGGGGATCGGGACGCACAAGCATGTAATCTCCCCATCTCTCTAATTTTTCACCATTGGAAGTATCGATTACTTCGTAATCAGCCCAATTGTTTGCAATCCACATAAATTTATCCTCAACTTTCTAATTTCACATTTGATAACTTTATGGTATAGTGGTAATATTAAAATGTCAATAAAAATGAAGTAAAAATATAGAAAGGCTAAAAATACGATGATAGAATTGAATTTAAAAGGGATGCAATGCCCGATGCCTGTAATCGAAGTAAGAAAAGAGATTTTAAAGGTTACGGGATCTGAAAAGATACAAGTATTAGTCGATAACGAAGTAGCAGCTACGAATGTGACAAAGATGGCAAAAAGCATGAATGGCGAAGCAGACTTTGCTAAGATAAAAGAAAATGAATATAAGGTGAATATTATAATTGGTGAAGTGGTATTGTCAAAAGAAGAAGAACAGCTTGAAAAGCAAGGCGGTATGACAGGTTCATACACAGTTGCCATCGATTCAGAAGAAATGGGAAAAGGTGACAGTGAGCTGGGAGAAGCACTTATGAAGGGGTTTATCTATGCACTGACACAGGCTGAAGAGCTACCAGCAACGATACTATTTTATAACAGTGGAGCAAAGTTAGTGGTTGAAGGAGCAAAGACACTAGAAGATTTACAGTATTTAGAAGGACAAGGCGTTCAGATACTCACTTGTGGAATGTGTTTGAATTTTTATAAAATCGAAGATAAATTGGCAGTTGGGAATGTGACAAATATGTATGAAATTGTTGACAAACTTACAAAATCAGCACACATAGTAAAGCCGTAGACTAACGAAGAGGAGAAAAGACTGGTGTTTGACTATTTAAGAGGCCATCCAAATTATATTGTACTACCCTATATACTTGTAGCAGTGTTACTTACAGTAGAGATGTTATTGCTTTTTAAGTTTCGAAAGATGGAAAGAGAAATCATGCTGAAGTCTTATTACGATGAATTGACGGGAGCTATGAATCTGAAGAAATTTCTAATGGAAGCAGAAAAAATTGTAAAACGGCATCCAAATAAGAAGTTTGCAATTAATATTGTAGATATTCGCAGCTTTCATATGTTCAATGATAGATATGGTTATGAGGCTGGTAATAGACTTCTAATAGAGGCTGCAACTCATTTTATGTCTCATCTAGATACATCCTGTGAAGCGTTTGCTAGAATTGTATCGGACGAATTTGTGGTGTTGACAGCAAGTGATAATGCAGAATCCTTAAAACAGAGGGCGCAGATGTCCTTGATTGTATTTAAAAAGAATATGGAAAATCCATTGTATAGAGGGCTAAAGATTGCAGCGGGTGCGGCGATTGTAGAAACGGAGACACAAGTGCAAGAGGCGTATGAGAATGCAAATGTAGCACATAAATATGCTAAGAAAAATGAAATGATAGAGTGGCAGGTCTATGATGAAGAGATGAAAGCAAAAGCACAAAAAGAGCAAGAAATTGTGGAATTGATGGAAAATGCGTTACTGAATCAAGAATTCAATGTGTTTCTACAGCCACAATATGAGACAGGAAGCGAGTCGATGTGTAGTGCGGAGGCTTTGGTTCGCTGGATTCGACCAGATGGAAGCATGATTTATCCAGATGAATTCTTGCCTGTGTTTGAACGAAATGGATTTATCTTAAAATTTGATTATTATATGTTTGAACGCGTCTGTGAGTTGCTAAAAAGCTGGCAAGACACAAAGAAGAATTTAATACCGATATCGGTGAATTTTTCAAGGGTTCATCTAGGACAAAGAAAGTTTGTTGAGAAGCTTTGTGAGATTGCGGATGAGTATCAAATCAACAGGAAATTTATAGACATAGAGTTGACAGAGACTGCTATGGTTGAAGATAATGAAATGTTTTTTGAACAGCTACACAAGATACGTGAAGCAGGATTTTGCGTATCTATTGATGATTTTGGTGCAGGATATTCTTCACTAGGTCTGATAAAATATATGGATGTAGACACGATAAAATTAGATAAAAGTTTCTTTAGTGGGCAAGATGATATGAAAACTTTGATTATAGTGGGGACGATTATCAATATGGCGAGGGACTTAGGGTTAAAGACCGTAGCGGAAGGCGTGGAGGAATCGCATCAAGTGGAATACTTAAGAGACATGAACTGTGATGTGCTACAAGGCTATTTTTACTCCAAACCGATACCGGCGGAAGAAGTTACAGAGTTACTTATGCAATAAGAACCTATGTGATGAAAGAAAGACTTCGCGAAGTTATTCGTGGAGTCTTTTCTGGAAAAAACTTATTAGGTATTTATGTTCTGGAAAAGAAGTTTATTATAACATAAAAAGAGAAGCTACCGAGTAGCTTCTCTTTGGAAAAGGATGAAAAAGAAAATTTATTTCTTTTAGTGAAGCACTATTTCTGTCCTTCACTAAGCTATATATTAAAGGATAAATGTGTCAAAAGTATGTGCATACCTTAAATTAAATATAAACTATGCATAAAAATGACGTAAACAAAATAAATAAGAGGTGAAGTGAGATGGTAGATATAAAATTAACTCAATATGCAAAGACGTCTGGTTGAGCGGCTAAAATAGGTCCAGAGACCCTTGCCCAAGTTTTGGGTAAGTTACCAACATTTGCAGATGAAAAATTATTAGTAGGCATCGAGACATCGGACGATGCTGCGGTTTATAAGGTGACAGATGACATTGCGATGATTCAGACATTGGATTTTTTTACACCGATTGTAGATGACCCCTATATGTTTGGTCAAATTGCGGCGGCTAATTCACTAAGTGATGTCTATGCTATGGGAGGTGACGCCAAGGTAGCACTCAACATAGTAGGGTTCCCAAATTGTTTAGATGTGAAGATATTAGGGGAGATTCTAAGAGGTGGAGCAGATAAAGTAAAAGAAGCAGGAGCAGTTCTTGTGGGCGGTCATTCCATTCAAGATGACGAACCCAAATATGGTTTAAGTGTGACAGGAATGGTTCACCCAGAAAAGATATGGAAGAATTATGGGTGTCAAAAAGGTGAGGTATTGTTGTTGACCAAACCGATAGGGAATGGAATCATCAATACAGCGATTAAGGCAGAGATGGCACAAGTGGCAGAGATAGAAGAAGTTCAAAATTACATGGCACAGTTGAATAAAAAAGCAAAAGAAATCGCTATAGATTATGAGGTTTCGGCATGCACAGACATTACAGGGTTTGGCATGATAGGACATGCGATTGAGATGGCAGGAGCTAGCGAGGTGACGCTAGAGATTGAGGTGGAAAGCATTCCTAAATTTAGCGGCGTGATGGAATATGCAAAAATGGGGCTTGTCCCAGAAGGCGCTTATAGAAATAGACGATTTGCAAAAGGAAAAATAGATGAGGGTAGTGTGGAAGATTGGTACAAAGATCTGTTGTACGATCCGCAGACATCAGGAGGGCTGTTATTTAGCGTGAGCGAGGAAGCGGGTTTTGAAATGTTAGAGCGCTACCGCGCAGTAGGTATGGCAGATCAAGTGGCGATTATAGGAAGAGTAAAGGAAAAAGGCGATTGTTTTGTGCGCCTAGTGTAAAACGATGGAAAAAAAAGAATGGTATAGAAAAATTCCGAAAGTGGATGTGTTGTTGGAAGATAGCAGAATACAAGAAGCTATTTTACACAGTGGCCGAGAGTTGGTGTTAGAGTGCATCAGGGAATCGATTGAAAATCTGCGAAGGTTGATTAACGAAGAGGCTGAAGAGACAGAAAAGACGATTGAAGTTCAGTTGAAGAATCTATCTGATATAGTTATAAAAGAAGTGGAGAAAAAGAAATCTCCATGTATGAAATCGGTGATTAATGCAACAGGAACGATTTTACACACCAATCTTGGAAGAGCACCAATTGGCATCAATCATATGGAACAAGTAGCGAGAATTGCAACCGGATACTCAAACTTGGAATACAATTTAGAAAAAGGGAAACGTGGAGAGCGTTATGCTCATTTTGAAGAGTTGTTATGCCAGTTGACAGGAGCGGAGGCTGCCATGGCAGTAAATAACAATGCATCGGCAGTGTTGCTTATTTTAAGCACAATGGGCGCAGGGAAGGAAATGGTAGTTTCACGAGGAGAATTGGTAGAAGTAGGCGGCAAGTTTCGTATTCCAGATGTGATGAAGCTTAGTGGGAGTGAATTGGTGGAAGTAGGAACCACAAATAAGACGCATCTAGAGGATTACGAAGAAGTAATCAACGATAATACAGGAGCGCTTCTCAAGGTTCATACTAGTAATTATCGAATTTTAGGATTTACAGATAGCGTAGATGTAGAAGAGTTAGTTGCCTTAGGAAGAGAGAAAGATGTACCCGTTATCGAAGATTTAGGAAGCGGCGTGTTGATTGATTTGAGTAAATATGGAATTACTTATGAGCCGACAGTACAAGAATCAATAGCAAAGGGAGTGGATGTGGTCTCCTTTAGTGGAGATAAACTACTTGGAGGGCCTCAAGCTGGTATCATAGTAGGGAAGAAAGAGTACATTGCCAAGATGAAGAAAAATCCCCTTACAAGAGCGGTAAGAATTGATAAGTTCACAGCGACAGCGTTAGAGGTGGTTCTAAAAGAATATTTATCAGAAGAAAAAGCACTGAAAAATATCCCTGTGTTAAACATGATAACAAAAAGTGCTGAGTCATTAGAGCATACAGCAAAGAAGCTAAAAGAAATGATAGAAGCGGAAAATCTTGATATGACAACAAGTGTTGTGGAATGTGAATCTCAAATTGGCGGAGGATCCTTGCCAATGGAGAGGTTGAACAGTTATGGGGTTTCTTTGCAACCAAAAAGTATGTCAGTAAATGCCTTAGAAGAAAGCATGCGAAAGATGGTAGTGCCTATTATTCCGAGGATTTTAAAAGATGAAGTCTTGATGGATGTAAGAACTATTGGAGAAGAACAGCTAGAAATGATTGTGGAGCAGTTAAAGGAGCTGAAGTGATGAAGAATATTGTAATAGGGACAGCGGGTCATATTGATCATGGGAAAACGTCTCTGATTCAAGCACTGACAGGTCATAATACAGATCGGTTAAAGGAAGAGCAAAAAAGAGGCATTACCATCGAGTTAGGGTTTACGTATTTTGATCTTAATCAAGAAACACGAGTGGGAATTGTAGATGTACCAGGGCACGAGAAATTTGTCAACAATATGGTGACAGGTGTAGTTGGAATGGATATGGTTATGCTAGTAATTGCAGCGGATGAAGGGGTTATGCCACAAACCAAAGAACATATTGCGATACTAAGCTTATTAAATGTGAAAAAAAGCATCGTTGTCTTAAATAAATGTGATTTAGTGGATGAAGAATGGCTGGAACTTATGAAAGAAGAAGTGAAGGCTGAATTGGAGGGCACCTTGTTCTCGGAAGCGCCGATGGTTTCCCTATCGGCAAAGACCGCAGTTGGAATTGATGAGTTAAAAAAGGTGATTGAAGTACTTTTGAAAGAAGAAGTAGAAGAAAAAGATGTGAAATCAATTGCGCGTTTACCGATTGACCGGGTATTTACAATCGCAGGATTTGGTACGGTAATTACGGGAACACTAATTTCTGGTAGTATTTCAAAAGAAAGTACATTACAAGTGTATCCTCTGGGGAAAGAATGCAGAATTCGAAGCATACAAGTGCATGGGAAAGATGTAGAAAAAGCTTATGCAGGACAAAGGGTAGCCATTAATCTGTCCAATGTGAAAAAGGATGAAATAGAGAGAGGATACGTATTAGCGCCGATTAGAAGCATGGAGAATACTAGACTTTTAGATGTGAAGTTGTCGATGATTCAAGATTCGGAGCGAACATTGAACAACAATGCGCGGTTACATTTATTTACAGGAACGAGAGAAGTTTTGTGTCGTGTAACACTTTTAGATGCAGACGAGCTAGGTCCGGGAGAGACGGCATATGCCCAGCTGAGGTTAGAGGAGGAAATTGCAGTAAAAAGAGGCGATTATTTCGTTGTACGTTTTTATTCTCCGATGGAGACGATTGGTGGAGGAATTATTCTAGAGCAGAATGCGAAGCGAAAGAAGCGTCATAGGATAGAGGTAATCGAAGAGTTTCAAAGTAAAGAGTCTGGAAGTGCAAAAGATGTGGTAGAGATGCAGGTGAAGTCATGTGGTGAAACCATGATTTCGCTAAAAGAGGTAGCAAAAATTACAGGACTCTCGCTAGAAGAAGTAGAACAAGAAGTGGAAATATTAGTAAAGGATAATGAAATAAGAAA
This sequence comes from uncultured Lachnospiraceae bacterium, assembly GCA_964369425.1. GTDB lineage: Bacteria > Bacillota > Clostridia > Lachnospirales > Lachnospiraceae > CAUPWF01. The sequence continues at coordinate 37,931 of CAYJGW010000012.1, read as the reverse complement.
ATATAAAGGAAAAAAAGAAACTTATTTATGGCATAATAATGATGTTAATTCGTGTATAGAATTGATAAAAACGGAGCTAAGAAACTACCATGAAGTGTTCCCTTATCGGTACGGACTAAAAAAAGCAGAGGTACAATCCAAGCACTATAAAAAGATAAAAGTGAATGCATTTGATATGGTTTTGGACAACCTGTGTGAAGAAGGGGTGTTCAGTAGACAAAATGAATTTTTGTATTTGAATGATTTTGAAATAAAGAAGGACAAAACATTTGCGGAGGTCGAAACAATACTAAGGCAAGAGTTTTCTTCTGCGAAATATGATTTTAAGAGAATAAGTGAAATTGATTTTAATGGTGTAGAAGCACAAGTTGTAGATGACATCTTGTCGATTCTAGAGGCAGAAGGAAAAATTATTAGAGTTACAGAGCAAATGTATACTTCGGTAGAGTTAATGAATGTGGCAGTTGGGTTGATTAAAAGTAGACTTCAAGAAAATCCGGTGATAACAATTGCGGAAATTCGTGATTTACTGAATACGAGTAGAAAAAGTGCGAAACCAATGCTAGAGTATTTGGATAGTATTAAAGTAACAAAGAAAACAGGTGGTGAAAGTGAAAGGGTTGCGTATTGATGATGAGAGACGTATATTTAGACAATGCATCTACTTCGTTGGTCAAGCCACAAGAAGTGAAAGACGCGATTATGAATGCTCTTGATCAAATGGGAAATGCGAGTAGAGGTGTAACCGCTCAATCTTTAACAGCGGCTAGGACAGCCTTTAATACGAGAGAATCCATAGCAGGTTTGATTCATGCAAGTTCAGGGAGTCAAATTGCGTTTACTAAAAATTCTACAGAAAGCTTGAATATTGCAATAAAAGGCGTGCTAAACAAAGGAAATCATGTAATTACATCAAAGCTAGAGCATAACTCAGTGCTACGTCCTTTGTACGAGATGGAGCGTGCTGGAGTTGAACTATCTTTTGTGGATTGTGACAGTAATGGAAATGTGAACTATTCAGAGATAAAAAAAATGATTAAAGAAAACACAGTAGCGATAGTCATGACCCATGCAAGTAACTTGACAGGAAATGTAGTAGATTTAAAGTTGGTTGGAGAGATTGCGAGAGCGAATCAGCTATTGTTCCTTGTAGATGGCTCACAAACAATGGGTCTCCTCCCTATTGATGTAGAAGAGATGGGGGTTGATGTTTTGTGTTTTACAGGGCATAAAAGCTTGCTGGGTCCCCAAGGAATCGGAGGAATCTATGTAAGGGAAGGGATAGAAATTAGGCCCTTGATTGTAGGTGGAAGTGGGATTCTCACATACGGTAAAGAGCATCCTCAAAAAATGCCTGAATCCTTAGAAGCGGGAACATTAAACGGATTGGGTGTAGCTGGTTTGGGAGCGGCGGTAAAATTCATACAAAAAGAAAGCGTTTCAAAAGTCTTTGAAGTAGAGCATCAATGGATGCAATTATTTTATCAAGGAATTAAAGAAGAGAAAAATGTGAAGATATATGGTGATTTTTCCAAAGATAAGCGTTGCCCTATCGTATCTCTCAATATAGACGATTATGATTCGACACTTGTAAGTGATGAATTGATGGAACGATTTGGAATCGCCACTAGGTCAGGAGGACACTGCGCACCACTAATGCACGAATTTTTTGGAACGAAACAACAAGGTATGGTTCGTTTTAGTTTTTCTTATTTTACGAAAAAAGAAGAAGTGGAATACGCAATAGAAGCAGTGAAAATTTTGGCAAATGAAGAGTAAGGTGGAAAAATGAGGAAAAAAGAATGGAAGTTGGTTATAACCTTTGAATCGACACAAGAAGCCATGAAGATGGAAAAAATATGTGGAGAAAAAGGAGCGACAGGAAGATTAATCCCTGTACCAACAGAGATATCTGCGGGATGTGGTCTGTGTTGGTGTTCGAATGAAGGGCAGAGAGATATCTTAGAACAATTGTTAGAACGAGAATTCAAAGAGAAAACAATACTACGAATGAAGATATAAAAAGATGCAGGTTCATCGGCCTATGTTGAGTCGATACCTGCATCTTTTTTGTTGCAATAGAAAATTGTATTTCTGCATTTTCTAATCTTCGTATCCGTTTACGAAGGTATCAAGTAAAGGGGCTAAAAGTTTTTGACTATACTTAGTTAATTCATAGTCTCCGTCGCAAAGTGCCCAGTCATAAAGGACAGCGCGTTCAAAAAAAGTATAATTTTTTACTAGCTCGTCCACTGTGCTAGAAGAATGAAACTCTCCTTTATCTAGTCCATCTTGGATAATCTCTTGAATCCATGTGAAGTAAAAACGCTTCTGGTCCAGTAAGTGTTTTTTATCTTTGGTAAGCAATTGAGATGAGTATAGGTAAGATAATAAGGTCACATCTACACTGGTCTCAATCATATAAAACAACTCCTCGTTTAGAAACATCAACTTGTCATATGCAGATAAGTTTGGGTCGATAATAGCATTTAACTCTTCGTATTTTTGGTCAAAGAGATAAGAAAGGGAGCTTAGTAGTGCATCTTTTCCTTTGAAGTAATGATAAAAAGTTCCTTTCGAAGTTTTTGAGGCCGCAATAATATCATCTACAGTGGTATTATCATAACCGTTGGTGTAAAAAAGCTTCCATGCGGCTTTGACGATTTTGCTTTTTGTAGAGATTTTTTTTCTGCCCATAGGTTAATCTACCATAAAGCCGTATTTTAATGGGTCGGCTGGATCGATTACATAAGTTGCTTGTGATGTTACATATGCACTTCCAGTGATTTGTGGAACGATTGCTTTGTGATCCCCCACTTTTGTCTCCTCAAGGATGATTCCTTTGAAGGTAGAGCCGATAAAACTTTCATATACAAATGGTTCATTTACTCCGATTTGTCCACGTGCATGTAAAGCGGCTAGTTTCGCACTTGTTCCTGTTCCGCAAGGAGAGCGGTCAGCCATGTTATCGCCGAAAATAACTACATTGCGGTAGTTGCAACCCTCTGTTTTCGTATGGCAATATAATTCTGCTAAGTCTACAGTAGTGATGTCAAGTGATGGATGAATCATTTCAACTTCTTTATTAACTGCTTCGATAACTTTCATACCAAAATCAGTTAATTTAGGAATTGCACTAGGTTCAACAGTCCATCCTAATTGTTCGACATCAACAAGAGCGAAGAAACTTCCACCAAATGAAATGTCATACTTTACTTCTTGTCCATCGATTGTTGTAGTTAGATCTTTCTTATATAGGAAAGAAGGAACGTTCTTAAGTGTAACGTTTAATACTTTTCCGTCTTTTACTTCTGCTTTTGTGCGTATAATTCCAGCTGGAGCTTCTAATACTACTTCTGTATAAGGTTCTTTTGCTTCTACGAGCCCACCTTCAATAATTGCAGTAACAGAACCAATTGTTCCATGACCGCACATGTTCAAGTATTCACCAGTGTCCATGAAGAATACAGCATAATCCGCTTCGTCACTTAATGGAGTTGTGATAAATGCTCCAAACATGTTTCGGTGTCCGCGGGGCTCAAACATAAGTGCTTGGCGATAGTGATCGTAGTTCTTCGCAATAAAGTTCTTGCGTTCAATTGGTGTACTTCCTTCTGGTACTGGAAATCCTGAAAAAATGATTCGAGTGAATTCTCCCACTGTATGGGTGTCGATGCATTGAAAAGATGTCTCAAATGCATCTAAGTTGATTGTTGGATTAATATTCATTGTTATTAATGCCTCCTTTGCATGATATAAAATTTATAAATTATTGAAGTCTCCCTTCAATAAAATAGCAAAAATGACGAACTCCATTAAAAACTATGTTATGAATTTGTCAAATAGACTTCGTTCTAGTACGGAGTATAGTCTATAGATGTTATTATGAGATAAAATCCCGTAAAAGTCAACGTTTTTTGATGAAAAATATGAAAAATAAAAGTGAAATTTTTATTGAAATTTGGAGGAAATTGTGATATCTTATAAATGAGTAATGGGAGCAGTTGGGTAACTGGTGTGCCTCTTAGTCTTCAAAACTAATGTGGGGCGTTAAGAGCGTCCTTGGTGGGTTCGATTCCCACATGCTCTCGCCAAAAAAGAGTGAAAAGCGGGAAAAATTGTTAAAAGCAAAACGTTAAATATAAAACAATTAAGAAAATGAAGGAGCAAAGCGTATGAAAAATTTGCAGATTTTATTGAGACAGCACGTTGGAGCACCATGTCAAGCAGTTGTATCTGAAGGAGAAACTGTAGAAAAAGGAACGTTAATCGCAAGTCCAAATGGATTAGGAGCAAATATCTTTTCTCCAGTTTATGGAAAAGTGTTGTGCGTCACTGACACACTGATTGAGATTGAAGCAGACGCAGAACAAAAAGATGAGTTTCTTCCAATTAAAGAAGGAAGTAAGCTAGAGATGGTAAAAGAAGCAGGCGTTGTAGGAATGGGCGGTGCAGGATTTCCGACAGGTATTAAGTTGGATACAGATTTAGCTGGTGGATACATACTAGTTAATGCGGCAGAATGTGAGCCAGGGCTACGACACAATATTATTCAAATAGAAGAAGAGCCGGGGAAGGTGATTCGTGGCATTAAGTATGCAATGGAGATATCCAATGCAGGAAAAGCTATGATTGCTATAAAAAAGAAGAATAAAAAAGCCGTTGAACTATTAAAAGAAGCATTAAAAACTGAAAAAAATATTACAATATTTTTGATGCCGGATATCTATCCGATGGGAGAAGAAAGAGCGGTGGTAAGAGAGTGTCTAGGAATTGAGTTGACACCTTCACAATTGCCATCAGCGGCAAATGCTATCGTTATCAATAGTGAGACATGTGCTCGCGTTGCAGAAGCGATAGACGAAAGACGACCATGCATCAGCAAGCATTTAACAGTGCGTGGAATGCTTAAAGGTGGTTCGAGAGAACATGTATTTATGGATGTGCCAATTGGAACTTCTGTTGGTGAATTAATCGCACAAGCAGGTGGAATGGAAGGTGTTGTAGGAGAGATTGTAATGGGAGGGCCATTTACAGGAAAAGCTACTACTGATGATGCACCGATTACCAAAACTACCGGAGGTATTCTTGTGACAATGGAATTTCCAGATTTGCATGGTGCACCAGTAGGATTATTAGTCTGTGCTTGTGGTGGAGATGAAGAACGTATGCGAGATATCGCAGGAAAAATGAATGGTCAAGTTGCTTCAGTTGCTAGATGTAAGCAAGTAGAAGAGATGAAAAGTGGTGCGCTAAAATGCGAAAGACCAGGAAACTGCCCAGGGCAAGTGCAAAACAGCATGCAATTTAAAAAAGATAAATGTGAATACATCGTAATCGGAAACTGTTCCGATTGTTCAAATACAGTAATGGGGTCAGCGCCAAAGATGGGATTAAAAGTGTTCCATCAGACAGATCACATCATGAGAACGATAGGTCATCCCTTATATAGAAGGTTGACAGTTTCGAAAACAGTTAGTCAAGATATATAATGTGGTCATAAGACTCTAGTATCTAGGTATTACTATTGTGGAGGAATTTTACAAAGACCCCCGATTCTTTGCAAAAAGAGGCTGCAATTGGAATATATAATGAAAAATTAAGCTATAAGGAGGTTAAGCAATTATGTCAATTACGACTGAAACAGCAAAAGAACACGCAAAAGATCCGGCGGTACTATGCTGTAGAGCAGAGGCAGGGATCACGATTGAACCTGCAAACCTTGAAGATCCAGCAATTTTTGATGATTTGGTAGATTCAGGATTGTTGAATTTGGATGGAGTGTTAACAATTGAGCAAGTGCTCGGCGCAAAGCTTACAAAGACTTGCGACTCTCTGACACCTGTGACAGCAGATGTGGTAGATGGAGTTCAAGTAGTAGCAGAAGTTGCGAAGGAAGAGGTGGTAGAGCCAGTTGTATCTACAACCAATCCAGTAGTAGCAACAACTACTGTAAATCAAGGAGTATTAAAGATTCATATCGGTGAAGGTAAAGATATCGATATTGAAATTCCTACAGGAATTGCAGCAGGAAGTGCAGTAGCACCAGTTGCAGAAGTTTGTGAAGTGGCACCAGTAGCGACAACAGCAGCACCAGTAATCGGTGAAGAAAAAGTTGTGAGAAGCTTGGTGAGAAAACACTATAATATCACAGAGGTGAAAAGAGGGCCTGAGACTAAGATCGAAGGAACAACTCTTTATATCCGCGAAGGAATTGAAAAAGAAGCCGTTGATTCACAAGAATTAGTGCTTGAATTAGAATTAGACATCATTACTCCAGCACAGTATCACACATATTCAGAGACAATCATGGATGTACAACCAATCGCTACAAAAGATGGCGATGATGAAATTGGTTCAGGTACAACTAGAGTGCTTGATGGTGTTGTGGTTATGGTTACTGGAACAGATGCTAACGGTGTTCAAATTGGAGAATTTGGTTCTTCAGAAGGATACTTAGATGAAAATATCATGTGGGGACGCCCAGGTTGCCCTGATAAAGGTGATATCTTTATTAAGACACAAGTGAAAATTGTAGAAGGAATGAACATGGAGAGACCAGGTCCTCTAGCAGCACATTCGGCTACAGATGTAATCACTCAAGAGATTCGTGAAGCTTTAAAAGCGGTAGATGACTCACTTGTAGTTGATACAGAAGAATTCAAACAAGTGCGTAGACCAGGAAAGAAAAAAGTGGTAGTAATCAAAGAGATTATGGGACAAGGTGCAATGCACGATAACTTGATTCTTCCAGTTGAGCCAGTAGGAGTTCTAGGAGCACAGCCTAACGTTGATTTAGGAAATGTTCCAGTTGTAGTTTCTCCATTAGAAGTACTAGATGGTTGTATTCATGCACTTACTTGTATTGGACCTGCTTCAAAAGAGATGTCTAGACATTACTGGAGAGAGCCTCTAGTACTAGAAGCTCTTCATGATGAAGAAGTGGATCTTTGCGGAGTGATTCTAGTGGGATCTCCACAGATTAATGCAGAGAAGTTCTATGTATCTAAGCGTGTAGGTATGACAGTAGAGGCAATGGACGCGGAAGGTGCATTTGTAACTACAGAAGGATTTGGTAATAACCATATCGACTTTGCAAGTCATATCGAGCAAATTGGATCTAGGGGAATTCCGGTAGTTGGAATGTCATTCTGCGCGGTTCAAGGTGCACTAGTAGTTGGTAACAAATACATGACACACATGGTAGATAACAATAAATCAGAGTCAGGAATCGAAAATGAGGTACTAGGTTGCAATACACTTTGTACAGAAGATGCGGTTCGTGCACTTAATATGTTAAAGAGTGCTATGGGTGGAGAGTCTGTAAAGGCTGCTGAAAAGAAATGGAATCCGAACGTAAAATCTACAAATGTTGAATTGATTTCAAACGTGACAGGAGAACCAGTGAAATTGGTGGAAAATGAGCAATCATTACCACTTAGTGATAAAAGAAAATCTAAATACGATTAATTAGGGGTTGACTATGAAATATGGCGATAAGATAATAAAGATGGAAGGGGTAATCGTGGAAGTTCATGATGGATGCGTAGGAATAGATCTAAAAGGTCGATTGGGCTACTTGAAAGTACCGATGCGTATGATGATTACTGACTATCCTCTGAAAGTAGGACAAGAAGTTGCATGGAATATGAGTTTTGTGGAGCAGACTGGTCCAGACGTCAATGAAAAATATGTGAGCAACCTAGATGTATACAATCGTAGGCAAGCCAAAGCGCGTGCCAAAAATGAGATGGATCAAAAATAGATGCACTCATTTATGAATAACAAGGAGGTAGAATAATGAGTTTAACAGTAGTTAAAGGAATGCAATCAGAAATATTCGTTCCAATTACTCCACCATCTGTATGGACACCTGTTACAAAAGATATCAAAGATATGACCATTGCGCTTGCAACGGCAGCAGGAGTGCATCACAAAGATGATGAGAGATTTAACCTAGCTGGGGACTTTACTTGGAGAAAAGTAACAGACCAAATGAAATCAGGAGATTTAATGGTATCACATGGTGGATATGATAACGGAGACGTTAACAAAGATATCAACTGTATGTTCCCAATCGATAGAATTCATGAATTAGCTAAAGAGGGATATATCAAAGCTTGTGCACCTGTTCATGCAGGATTCATGGGCGGTGGTGGAAACCAAGAGAAATTCAAAAACGAGACAGGACCAGAAATCGCTAAAATGTTCAAAGAAGAAGGCGTAGACGCAGTTCTTCTAACCGCTGGCTGAGGAACTTGCCACCGCTCTGCAGTTTTGGTGCAGAGAGCGATTGAAGAAGCTGGAATACCAACAATTATTATTGCAGCTCTTCCACCTGTAGTTCGTCAAACAGGTACACCACGTGCGGTAGCACCACTAGTTCCAATGGGTGCAAATGCAGGAGCTCCTAACAATCCTGAGCAACAAAAAGCGATTGTGAAAGCTTCATTAGAACAATTGATAGCAATTCAAACACCTGGAAAGATTGTTCCATTGCCGTTTGAATATCAAGCGAAGATTTAATTTATAAACAAACTAAGGAGTATGCATTTATGCATACTCCTTTCTGGAAAGAGGATATATCTATGGGTGATAAAAAAGAATTACGTAGATTAGTGATAAAAGCATATCATATTGATGAAGTAAATATGGGTGAAGTGAATCAGGTATCTGTAGATGGTGAAATGGTAGTTAGTAAATCTATGATTCAAGGCTTAGTTGATAGTGAAGAGCATATTGAGAAAATTGATATTCAAGTAATTCCACCGGGAGAACATGATAGATATACGGAGACGATGATGGATATCATTCCTATATCTACGAAAGTGCTTGGGAAGATTGGAGAAGGGATTACACATACGTTAACGGGGGTGTATGTAATCTTGACGGGGGTGGATACAGAAGGGAAGCCAACCCACGAATTTGGCTCATCAGAAGGAAGTTTGCAACAACAACTATACTTAAATCGAGCAGGAACTCCATCGGAGAAGGATTATATTATATCCTTTGATGTGACCTTGAAAGCTGGAATGGGGCAAGAAAGACCCGGGCCTATGGCTGCTCACAGAGCGTGTGATCGGTTTATTCAAACGTATCGAGAACAGATGAAGAAATTTAAGGGCGATCAATGTACAGAAAGGCATGAATACCATGATGTGATACGATCTGGAAAGAAAAAAGTAGTCATTATCAAGCAGGTGGCTGGGCAAGGGGCGATGTACGATACCCATATGTTTGCTAAAGAGCCTTCAGGGGTGGAAGGTGGAAAATCTATTATAGATATGGGGAATATGCCAGTGGTGATTACGCCTAATGAATATAGAGATGGAATGATTCGATCGATGCAGTAAAAGAGGAGGAAAAAGTATGGGAATAGGACCGTCAACGAAAGAGACCACACTGCATCATTTTAGAGATCCATTACTAGATGTAGTGTCAAAAGATGAAGATATAGATTTGCTAGGAATCATTATGGTGGGAACACCAGATGGCAATGAAGATAAACTTTTGGTAGGAACAAGGGCAGCAGTGATTGCCGAATGTATGAGAGCAGAAGGTGCAATTATCTCATCGGATGGATGGGGGAATAGTGATGTGGATTATGCAAACACTTGTGAACAGCTCGGGATAAGAGGAATAGAGGTAACAGGGCTTAAATTTAGTGGTACTGCAGGTCAGTTTGTGGTGCAAAATGATTATCTGGGAGGAATTTTGGATATTAATAAGAGTAAAGAAGGTGTAGAGACCAATGTAGTGGGCGAGAACAACATGACGGAGTTGGATTGTAAAAAGGCATTGGCGATGTTGAAGCTTAAGATGCGCAATCGAGCGAAATGAGTAAAGTGTAATTGAGATAGTGAGAGGGTATGTAGGAAAAATGTTGCAAGTATTTGTAGGAAAGTTGCAATCTTTGGATATCGCTTGCTATCTTTTTGAAATTCTTTTACAATGAGTGGGAGAAAGTAGTGTATATATACGAGGAGGAATAAAAAGATGATGAAACCAGTGTTGGTGATTATGGCGGCAGGAATGGGAAGTCGTTATGGCGGATTGAAGCAGATTGATCCTATTGACGACAAAGGACAAATTATCATGGATTTTTCTATTTTTGATGCAATGGAAGCAGGGTTTGAAAAAGTCGTTTTTATCATAAAAAAAGAAAATTTAAGTCTATTTAGAGAATGCGTGGGAGATAAAGTGAGTAAACACATGGAAGTTTCTTACGTATTTCAGGAGACTGGGGATTTACCAGCAGGGTACGAACTTCCAGAAGGAAGGGTGAAACCATGGGGAACAGGTCATGCGATTTTGAGTTGTAGAGAGGAAGTGAAAGGTCCTTTTGCGGTAATCAATGCGGATGATTATTATGGGAAAGAAGCGTTCAAGTTGGTTTATGATTACTTGTCTGAACATGAAGATGATGATAAGTATCGCTATACAATGGTAGGGTATCAATTGAAGAACACAGTGACAGATAACGGACATGTATCGCGAGGTGTGTGTGAAATTGATGGAGAAGGAAAGTTACTCGAGGTAAATGAACGCACTCAAATTGAGAAGCGAGAGCCGGGTATTGCTTATTCGCAAGATGATGGAGCAAGTTGGATTTCTTTAGACGAAGATGCGGTTGTATCTATGAATCTATGGGGATTTAGTAAGAGTATGTTACATGAGTTAGAAGCTAGATTCCCTGCATTTTTAGAGGTGGCTATGAAAGAGAACCCTATGAAAGGTGAATTTTTTCTACCTTCTGTGATTACAGAGTTGTTGCAAGAAGAGAAGGCGGTGGTTGAAGTACTCACTTCAAAAGATAAATGGTATGGAGTGACGTATCAAGAAGATAAGCCGGTGGTTGTTGCAGCCATGCAAAAGATGAAAGAAGAAGGAAAATATCCAGATATTTTATATAAAGCATAGGAGGAGTAAAGGATGAAGACGGTATTTATTACAGGAGCGACAGGATATATAGGAAGCCACACGTGTGTGGAACTATTGGCAGATGGATATGAGGTTGTGGGGTTAGACAATTTTAGTAATAGTAAAAAAGACGTGCTAGAAAAAATTGCGACAATTTCAGGGAAGAATATCACGTTTTATGAAGGGGATATGCTAGATGAAGCATTGTTAGAGCAGATTTTCACTAGTCATAACATTGATATGGTAATCGATTTTGCTGCTTATAAAGCAGTAGGAGATAGTGTGAGTAAGCCGGTAGAATACTATATCAACAATGTGAGTAGTGTGTTGACGCTACTAACTGTGATGAAGAGACACGATGTAAAGTCGATGGTGTTTAGTAGTAGTGCGACTGTATATGGTGATGCTAAGGTGATGCCGATTACAGAAAGTTCTCCAACAGGAGGAACGACTAATCCGTATGGAACGAGCAAGTTGTTCGTAGAGCAGATTTTGAAGGATTTATGCAAGTCAGATGAGACGTTTAATATCTGTATCTTGAGATACTTTAACCCAGTTGGTGCTCATAGCAGTGGGTTAATCGGTGAAGATCCAAACGGAATTCCAGCCAACTTAATGCCATTTATCGGTAAAGTTGCAACTGGTGAATTAGAGTGTTTGAGTGTGTTTGGAAGTGATTATGACACGAAAGATGGAACTGGTGTTAGAGATTATATCCATGTTGTAGACTTGGCGAAAGCTCACGTAAAAGGGGTAGAGAAGTTGTTGAAAGAAAAGCAGGGGCTTTATATCTATAACTTGGGAACGGGAGCGGGATATAGCGTGCTGGAGATGATTAAAGCTTTTGAAGAAGCGAATGGAGTAAAGGTTAACTACAAGATTGTAGATAGACGACCAGGCGATGTGGATCAATGCTATGCGGATAGTTCCCTTGCGTTGAAAGATTTAGGTTGGGAAGCGAAGCTTGGGATTGAAGAAATGTGTAGAGATTCTTATCAATATGCAGTCAATGCCAAAAAATAGTAACATAAATAGTAACATAAGCCGAAAAGTTGTGCATATACATGGTAAAAAGCTATGAGGAGTGCGCATGAATTATCTTTGGGCGGGAATGATAATAGTAGGAGTCGTGTACAGCATTTTTACAGGTGATTTGGAGAATGTGACAAATGCAGCGCTAGACTCGGCAGGGGATGCCATCACACTTTGTATTACAATGACAGGTGTGATGGCTTTTTGGATGGGGTTAATGGAAATTGCTACTAGGGCTGGGATTATTGAGATGCTGTCAAATAAATTGGAACCATTTATTCGATGGTTATTCCCTAATTTACCCAAAGAGCATCTAGCAAAGACATATATCACTACTAATATGGTAGCAAATTTTCTAGGGCTTGGCTGGGCTGCTACTCCTGCTGGGTTAAAGGCGATGGAGGAATTGGCAAAACTTTTGCCTAAGAGCGTAAATGGAGTTCGCTATGCAAGTGATGAGATGTGCACCTTTCTCGTGATTAATATCTCTTCCTTGCAATTGATTCCGATTAATGTGATTGCATATCGCACCCAATACGGAAGTGTGAATCCGACTGCTATTGTAGGTAGTGCGATTTTGGCCACAATGACCAGTACAGTAGCAGGTGTTGTATTTTGTAAATGCATGACTAGGAGGCGAATGTAATGGGTGAAATTCTAAATTTGATTTCTCGAATTATTGTGCCGATGATCATTTTGTCTGTAATTGGTTATGGGTTATTGATGAAGGTTGCGGTGTATGATGCATTTATTGAGGGGGCAAAAAAAGGCTTTACTACAGTGCTTCAAATTATGCCTACACTAGTGGGGCTTATGATTGCTGTAGGAATTTTACGAGAATCCGGATTTTTAGAGTTTTTAGCGAATCAAATCAGCGTAGTGACTGATTGTATTCGGTTTCCGGCAGCGCTAGTACCTCTGACATTGATAAAAATGTTTTCTTCATCTGCGGCGACAGGGCTTTTGCTGGATATTTATCAGGAGTATGGAACAGATTCCTCTATAGGGAGGATTGGGTCGATTATGATGAGTAGTACAGAGACTATATTTTATACAATGAGCATTTATTTTTTGACAGCAAAGGTGAGTAAGACTCGGTGGACGCTAGCAGGAGCATTGGTAGCGACTTTGGCAGGGGTGATTGTAAGTGTGTTTTTAGGTGCTTGAATCAAAGATAGAAAAAGTGAATATTGTTATGTTTTTTTCCTTTATACCACGAGAATTTTTAAAAAAGTGGAGATATAATAACATCATGATGATGAACCACAAGAGTTGAAAGTGGCAATTTTAAGGAGGAAAATATAATGGCAAAGAGCAGATTGATAGGTGATTACCCAGTAATTGGAATTCGTCCAACGATTGATGGAAGAAGAGGGTTTCTAGATGTAAGAGGATCGTTAGAAGAGCAAACAATGGGAATGGCGAAAGCGGCAGCTGAACTATTTACTCAAAATTTGAAATATTCGAATGGAGAGCCAGTGAATGTTGTAATTGCAGATACTACAATCGGTGGTGTTGCAGAGGCGGCAGCTTGTGCAGATAAATTTAGAAAAGCAGGAGTAGACATTACAGTTACCGTAACTCCATGTTGGTGCTACGGTGCAGAGACAATGGATATGGATAAAAGTACAATCAAGGCTGTGTGGGGATTGAATGGAACGGAGCGCCCAGGGGCAGTATACCTTGCGTCGGTACTTGCTACACATGCACAAAAAGGATTACCAGCATTTGGTATCTACGGACACGATGTGCAAAATGTAGGAGAGACAGAGATTCCAGAAGACGTTGTAACAAAGTTGTTGCGTTTTGGTAGAGCGGCAGTTGCAGCAGCTACTATGAGAGGAAAGTCATACCTTCAAATTGGATCTGTTTGTATGGGAATTGGTGGATCTATCATAGACCCACAATTCTTAGAAGAATATTTAGGAATGAGAGTAGAGTCTGTTGACGAGGTAGAGATTATCCGCCGTATGACAGAAGGTATCTACGACGAAGCAGAATTCCAAAAAGCATTGGCGTGGACCAAAGAAAAGTGTGCAATCGGATTTGACAAGAATCCACCAGAGGTACAAAAGTCTGATGAAGAAAAAGAAGCAGATTTAGAATTTGTTGTGAAAATGATGTGTATCATCAAAGATATGATGAATGGAAATCCAAATCTTCCAAAAGGATGTGAAGAGGAAGCGCAAGGGCATAATGCAATAGCGGGAGGATTCCAAGGTCAAAGACAATGGACAGACTTTTATCCAAATGCAGATTACCCAGAAGCTTTAATGTGTACTTCATTTGACTGGGAAGGCGTGAGAGAGCCTTATATCTTAGCGACAGAAAACGATGTGTTAAACGGAATCAGTATGCTGTTTGGTAAATTATTGACCAATTCAGCACAAATGTTCTCGGATGTACGTACATATTGGAGTCCAGAAGCTGTTAAGAAAAATACAGGATACGAATTAGAAGGAAAAGCAAAAGAGTCAGATGGGTTTATCCACTTAATTAACTCGGGAGCGTCGTGCCTTGATTTCTGCGGAGAAGCTACAGATGAGAATGGCGTGAAGATGGTGAAACCTTGGTATGAAGTAACAGAAGAAGACACAGAAGCAATCCTAAAAGCGACAACATGGAATGCTGCAGATAACGGATACTTTAGAGGTGGTGGATATTCTTCAAGATTCCAAACAAAAGCAGAGATGCCTGTAACGATGGTAAGATTAAATCTAATCAAAGGGCTAGGACCAGCACTTCAAATCGTAGAAGGGTATACAGTAGAACTTCCAGATGAAGTTGCGGACAAATTGTGGAAGAGAACAGACTACACATGGCCTTGTACTTGGTTTGCGCCAAGACTTACAGGAGAAGGTGCGTTTAAATCAGCTTACGATGTAATGAATAACTGGGGAGCAAACCATGGATCAATCAGCTACGGACACAACGGGGCGGACTTTATTACAATGGCATCAATGCTTCGTATCCCAGTGTGCATGCACAACGTAGAAGAAAAAGATATTTATAGACCAGCTGCATGGAATGCATTTGGAATGGATAAAGAAGGTCAAGATTATAGAGCTTGCGAGACATACGGACCACTTTATAAATAAAACAAAATAAAAGCATAAAAATGACCGCTGATAGAGGTGGTCATTTTTATGCTTTTAAGGAGCGAGGATTTTTACGCACCTTATTCTCTAGTTAGTGCCTTTGTAATAGCTTCCAAATCATACTCTGGAGCATGCTTGTTAACCTCCTCAACAAGTCTCTCTATTTTTTCGATCTCCGCTTCTAGCTCGTCTGCAATCATTTCGATCGACTTGTTCTTTTTCAGTTTTTTTACTATTTGTTCGACCAAAGTACGCGTTTGTCCCGCGGCATGTCCCGCCGCACGCGATTCTTCTTCCCAAATCTTTCTTACTTCTTCCTCATCGTATTCCGTTAATATACAAGACATAACTACATCCCTTTCTTTTTCTAATAATTCTTTTAGGATGTTCTCTTTAATACAGTGATCAATAGTCTTGATGGTTGCAGTTTGAATATCACACTCTTTTTTATAGTTTTTTAAAATATCTACAAACATTGAGTACTCTTTTAATATTTCACACTGTGATTTGAACTCTTCATTAAATCCCTTGTTGATATTGATTACTGTCACTATTAGTTCCAATTTAACGCCGTGATTTTTCGATGTTTCCTCATACAGATTCGACAACTTTATCACTTCTGTGCTTTCCATTTTTATGTCTCCATTGTAAAAGACTACAAAATCTGGATTCGGTAGACAAATCGGGGTAGAACCATAAATTCTATTTTTTCCCACTATCTTCTCCAATTGCTTTGTTACATACAACAAATGTCTAAATGGCATATTGGGATTCTTTGTTGATTGATGTTCGTACCAGCTTAATGTATTGCTAATCATGAACGAACAATCATTCTTCATTCCTAAATACACCACATTCTCTAATGTTGTTACAATCAATGCACTAGCATCGGTATAATTCGTACCATTCAGAGCGTTATACACCTGTAATTTCGCCTCTGGTGATTGCATGACCACATTAAACAATTTGTCTTTCATGATTCGATTTGGTTTTGATTCTAATAGTTCCATAACTACTTCTCCTTTCGTATAACCAATGTATCTATCTACTTGCTACAAAGAAGAAGTTCACTCATCCTTAAAAGAAGTTTTATTTATTGCTTTTCTTACTTAACATTATAATGTAATGTGTTGGAATTTTCAACTGCATAGATTAAGATAACAGTTTTTAGAGTAACAATTCAACTTTGTGGTTGAATTGTTACTTTTAAGATCTTGTTCTTAGAACAATAGATAGAGTGATACCTCTTCTTGATTTTTTCATCATAGCACATTCAAAGATTCTCTGCAAGAAGCTGATATCTAGAATTTTAAAGAACCCAACCAAAAGAGACGAAGAAGTAAAATAGTAGAGAATGTGTGAAAAAAATATGAAATGTAGTGCAATTATTACAAAAGTTTGATATTATATTGATAAGATAAAATTTTATGAATTGTCAAGTGAATTGGAACTCTAATTTGCTTGTTTTGTGCGTTGTGAAAGCACAGATAGATATAAGTTTTTGATATAAGAATGAAGTGTGATATGAGTCACAGGGGGAGTAGTGAATGAGCAGTGATTACAGAAAGTTTAAACTAGGAGATTTACTTGTATTTCAAGGTGTGATTACAGAAGAGCAGTTGAATAAAGCGCTAGAACAACAAAAGAAAACCAATCAAAAAATTGGAGATTGTCTGATTGATATGGGATTGGTTACAGATAATGATATAGCGGATGTGTTAGAGGTACAGCTTGGGATACCACGAATTGAGTTGAGAGGGGTGAGAATTCCTCAAGAGATAATCTCTTTAGTTAACGGCTCTGTATTAAGAAAGCATAATGTACTGCCGATAGAATATAGTGAAGGACATTCCAATGTGCTAGTGCTTGCTATGTCAAATCCTTTGGACATGGTTGCACAAGATGATATTTCGATTATTACGAACTGTCTTGTGGAACCACGTGTTGCGACCATGTCTGAGATTAATGCTATCTTGGATAGGCATTTTGGATCTGGCGAGGCGATGACTGCAGCGGAGCAGTACACAAGAGAGAGAGAGAGTCACTTACAACAAGTAGAGGCAGCAGAAGCAGCACAACAAGCGGAAGTTGAAAATGCACCGATTGTGCAGTTGGTTCGTTCAATTGTAGAGCAAGCTGTACGTCAAAGAGCTAGTGATATCCATTTTGATGCACTGGAGAAACAAGTGCGTATCCGCTATAGAATTGATGGTGTCTTAACTGAGAAGATGTTATATGATATCAATCTTTTGCCGGCAATTGTAACACGTATCAAAATTATGGCAGAGATGGATATATCAGAGAGGAGAAAGCCCCAAGATGGAAGACTTTCTCTTATTGTAGACCGCGTGGATTATGATGTGCGTGTATCGATATTACCTTCGTCGTACGGAGAAAAGATTGTTATGCGTATCGCTTCGTCTAGTGGATTTAACGTACCAAAATCTGGACTTGGTATGGGAGATTGGGAATTAGAGAAGTTTGATCATATTTTAAAAAATCCAAATGGAATTATTTTGATAACTGGGCCGACAGGAAGCGGTAAGTCTACGACACTTTACACCGCTCTTTCTGAATTAAATACAGAAGAAGTGAATATAATTACAGTTGAGGATCCTGTGGAGGCAAATATTGCGGGAATTAACCAGGTGCAAGTTAATGCAAAGGCAAATTTGACTTTTGCGACAGCGCTTCGCTCCATTCTGCGTCAAGATCCAGATATCATTATGGTAGGAGAGATTCGTGATTATGAGACGGCGTCCATTGCAGTACAAGCTTCTATTACAGGACACTTGGTTATTAGTACATTGCATACGAATAGTTCGGCAGCTACAGTAAGCCGTCTACTAGACATGGGGATAGAGCCATACTTGTTGGCGGATTCACTTGCAGGAATTATAGCTCAGAGATTGGTTCGCAAGCTATGTAAAAGTTGTAATCAACCAAGAGAGGCGACATTAGAAGAAAAGGTACTTCTTGGTGCGCCTATTGCAGATCCACTTACGATTTATGATGCAGTAGGGTGTCCGCTCTGTGGTGATGTAGGTTTCTATGGTCGGATAGGTGTGTATGAAATCATGGAAGTGAACCAAGATTTGAAGAACATTATTGTTTCTAGAGGTACAACGGAAGAGATTAAAACAACTGCTATAGAGCAAGGCATGAATTCTTTGAGAATGAGTGCATCGAAGTTTGTTATAGAAGGCGTTACAACGATTGAAGAGATGTTAAAGGTCTCGTTTGAGTCATAAGACTAAGGGGGAAAAGGGGAATGAATCGATTTACAGAGCTTTTGGAGATGGCAGCGCAAAAAAATGCGTCGGATTTACATTTGAGCGCAGGAGTTCCGCCGACTGGACGTGTGAAGGGGAGTTTACAAGCACTTACCAGCCAAAGATTGATGCCGCAAGACATTGCAGAGATTATGGATGAGATTACTACGCCAGAACAGATGGAGCATTTGAGGAAAGTAGGAGAGATTGATTTCGCATATTCGGCGCAGTCAATAGGAAGATTTCGTATTAATGCATTTACGCAAAGAGGCTCATTTGCATTATCAGCCCGTGTGCTTAATGTGAAGATTCCACATCCAGAAGAGTTAAGAATACCTCAGTCTGTTATCGATATGTGCGACAAGAAAAGAGGACTGGTTTTGGTTACAGGTGCAACTGGTAGTGGAAAATCTACTACCCTTGCAAGTTTGATTAATGAGATTAATGAAAAGTACCCACACCATGTATTGACCTTGGAAGATCCAATTGAGTATTTGCACCAACATAAGCAATCGATTGTAAATCAAAGAGAAGTGGGAAGTGATACGGATAGTTTTCCAAATGCGCTAAGAGCAGCCCTTCGTCAGGATCCAGATGTTATTTTAGTGGGAGAGATGCGTGACTTAGATACAATCTCGATTGCAGTTACAGCGGCGGAAACAGGCCACTTGGTATTTTCCACACTGCATACAGTGGGGGCGGCAAATACGATAGACCGTATCATCGATGTATTTCCACCGCATCAGCAACAACAGATTAGAACGCAGCTTGCAGACGTATTAGAGTGCGTGGTATCACAACAGTTGATTCCGACAGCAGATGGAAAAGGGCGTGTTGCAGCTTTTGAGGTCATGCTCACTAACAGTGCAGTGCGCAACAACATACGTGAAGGGAAGACTTTCCAGATTCCATCCGTGATGTTGATGAATTCCAAACTTGGAATGAAGCAGATGGATGATGCGATTTTGGAATTGTATCAAAGTGGGAAAATCTCATACGATGCAGCTCTCCAATTTGCACAAGACAAGATGGCGCTTAGCAAGCGTATGTATTAGATAGAGACAGATAGTATAGAAAAGAGGATGATAATTTGGCAGTATATTCTTACGTTGCCATAGACAAGAATGGAAAAGAGTCTAAGGGAACGGTTAATGCAAATGAAAAAGAACAGGTAATTAATATTATAAAGTCGGAAGGGAAAATACCAATTTCAGTATCTGAAGTTGGAGTTTTCAACCGACCAATAGAGTTTAGCTCTCTAAAAAAGAAACCAAAACCAAGAGATATGGCGGTGTTTTGTAGACAGTTTGTTAGTATCTCATCAGCAGGTGTAGCTGTTACGGCGGCACTTGAAATGTTAGCAGAGCAGACAGAGAACAAGTTACTCGCAGGTGCTATTAACGAATGCAGAATCGATATTCAATCAGGAACCTCATTTTCAGAGGCTATGAAAGAGCATCCAAATGTGTTTCCAGACTTATTGATAACAATGGTGGAAGCAGGGGAAGCGACAGGTAGTTTGGAGACTTCTTTTGGAAGGATGGCTGACCAGTTTGAAAAAGAAGCGAAGTTAAAAGGTCTGATTAAGAAAACTTCTATCTATCCAATAGCGATTTTGGTGGTAGCAGTTATTGTAGTAATGATATTGCTAGGATATGTAATTCCGCAGTTTGAGTCTATGCTGACAGATTTGGGAACGGAGTTACCATTGATAACGGTTCTGGTAATCGCAGCCAGTGACTTTGTACAACAATTTTGGTATTATATTGTTGCGGTAATGATAGGTACAGTATACTTTTTACGTTCGTGGGCAAAAACGGACAGTGGAAAACGAGTGTTTGGTCGCATACAGATGAGGTTACCCCTATTTGGGAAATTAGCTGTAAAGACAGCGGCAGCGAGAATGAGTCGTACACTCAGCACCTTGATTGCAGCAGGAATTCCATTAATCGATTGTATTGGTATTGTTGCAAATACCATGACAAATATTTATTATAACGATGCATTGATGAAAGCAAAAGAAGAAGTATCTATGGGGACACCACTTTCAGAAAGTCTGACTAGATCGGGATTGTTTCCGCCTCTAGTGTGTCACATGACAAAGATAGGGGAAGAAGTGGGGGATATGGAAGGGATGCTTCGTAAGCAAGCAGATTACTTTGATGAAGAGGTAGAAATTGCGACAGGGTCTGTAATGGCAGCAATAGAGCCAGCGATTATCGTAGTGTTGGCATTGATTATCGGAGTTATCGTAATGGCGGTAATGTTACCGATGGCAGAGATGTATGCTGGACTAGATTCGATGTAAAGTTATGGAAAATTAAAAAAAGTTGTAAAAAGTAACTGAAAAGTAACCAAGGAGGTGTATAATACAAAATGTTGAAAGGTTTCATGGTGTGATAAAAATAAAAACAAATGATGTAACCAACAAACAAAGTAGAACCAAACTATCAGATGTGTGATAACTCCCGCTTACATAAGCGGAGAGAGGCAGCGCGAAAGCGCGAAATAATTAATAAGGAACAATGTAAAAGAAAAAGGAGAAAACAAAATGAAAAAATTACAAAACAAAATGAGAAAATTACGTAAGAACAACAAAGGTTTTACACTTGTTGAGCTGATAATCGTTATTGCGATTATTGCAATCTTAACAACAGTATTTGCACCAATGTACACAAAGTATGTAGATGAGGCGAGAGAGGCTAATGATGTAAGAACAGCGAGCTCAATTATGCAAGCAGCAGCAACAGCAGTAGTAGATACTGATTTTGACGGTAGCGGTATCATAACTGTTACGTGGGATGGAGCGGATTCGTTAACAGCAGCAGGAAAAGCTGGTGCAGACGCTGGAGACCCTGCTCAGGGGACGGTTGGAAATTTAATCGATACTATTGGAGGTATAATAAAAGTAAGTGAATTGAAAGTTGAATCAACAGATGTTAAAGGGAAGAGTCTTGTATTTGATATTAATTCTGAGACAGGAGAAATTACAGTAGCAGAAGGTGATTGGAAAAAGTTAATTGATGATGCGAAATAAGACTAGAGGTCTTTAATATAATGCCCTTGAGTAACGGAGTACCCCTATGGGTACTCCCGACACAAGCGGGCGTTATCTCATATCTGATTATTATTTAGATACCTACGGATTCTTACACATATGTGTTTTTGAATCCTTTCATCTTTGGTATCACAAGTTGGTTACTTGATTATAGAAAGA
>CAYJGW010000012.1:0-16292 GCA_964369425.1 uncultured Lachnospiraceae bacterium | reverse complement strand
TTTTTGAATCCTTTCATCTTTGGTATCACAAGTTGGTTACTTGATTATAGAAAGAGGAAATACAATGGATTGGATCCCAATGACATTAATTGCGATGACTGCATTCATGGGAGTCATAATTGGTAGTTTCTGCAATGTTTGTATTTTACGAATTCCGTTAGGGGAAGGAGTTGTAATGGGTCACTCCCATTGCATGAACTGCAACAAAGAACTGAAATGGTGGGAATTGTTCCCCCTATTTAGTTGGATTTTTTTAAGAGGAAAATGTTCAAAGTGTAAACATCCTATTTCAGTACAATATCCGTTAGTTGAATTTACAAACGGTGTACTATGGGGTGTAGTTTGTTATGTTTACGGATATAGCATAGATACAGTGCTGGGTTGTCTTTTGATGTCGGCGCTTTTAGTCTTATCTGTAATCGATGCGAGGACGAAAGAAATTCCACCACAAACTACGATTTTTATCTTTATCTTAGGTGTGGTGAGATTTGTAATAAATTTAGATGCTTGGCAGAGTCATTTACTTGGCTTTGTGGGAGTCGCAGGAGTGCTTTTGATTCTCTTGTTCCTATCAGGCGGAAGTGCAATAGGTGGCGGCGATGTAAAGTTGATGGCAGGATGTGGATTGTTTCTAGGTCTGACATCAACGGTTTTTGCATTTTTACTTGGATGCATTATTGCATCTGTGATACATGTAATACGTATGCGATTTTTCGGGGCAGGAAGGCAACTAGCAATGGGACCCTATCTTGCAACTGGAGTAGCAATTGCTTTTTTGTGGGGAGAACAGATTATATCTTGGTATCTAGGGAGATTAGGGATATAACAATTAAAATAATAGAAGGGGTAAGGTGAGTTATGGCGAAGAAAATGCTGAATATAGAGATTGGCGATCAGGTAGTTAAAGTATGCGTGACAGCAAAACGATCAAGAGGGATACATGCAACAAATTCCTTTTGCTTTGATACGCCACAAATGTCGGTTATGGATGGGGAGATTATCCAGCCTGACCTTATAGCACAAGAATTAGAAAAAGAGATGAAGGCTCATGGGGTACTAGATGTAAAGAATGTAATCTTTTCACTATCGACTTCAAAAGTTGTGAGTCGTGAAGTGGTATTTCCGCTTGTGAAAAAAGGAAAAATAAAGACCATGGTACTTTCCAATGCATCAGAGTATTTTCCGGTTGATTTAGCAGGGTACCAAGTTTCATATGTTCTGCTAGAAACGAAAAAAGGAGAGAATGCAGGACACAGGATTTTAATTACTGCAGTACCGACTCAGATTCTTAATAGTTACGAAAAGATGTTATCAACCACAGGGCTGACATTAGAAGCTTTTGACTACAGTGCCAATGGGCAGTATCAGATTTTCAAAGGGTTACAAGCACCTGGAGTGACCATGTATGTGGCGCTTGCATCTAATCAGACACTAGCTACATTTATGAAAGATGGTAAGTTGTTACTTCAAAGGACATTTCCGTTTGGGGGAGATAGCGTTATTTCATCGGCGATGATGCGTTCAAGAGCAGAAGAACCTACTTATGCAGAGATATTAGAAAAATGTAAAGATCAAGAGTGGTTGGATAATAGAGTAGATAAAGAAGAGCAAAATGATACCTATGAGAGGCTTGCGAATGGTATCGTTCGTATTGCAGACTTCTTTAAATCCTCAAATGATAGTGAGGAAATCAGTAAGGTAGTATTATTGGGAACTTGCGCAGAGCTTGCGGGTATAGATAG
Organism: uncultured Lachnospiraceae bacterium; assembly: GCA_964369425.1. Taxonomy (GTDB): domain Bacteria; phylum Bacillota; class Clostridia; order Lachnospirales; family Lachnospiraceae; genus CAUPWF01. Next base: position 14,550 of record CAYJGW010000012.1, on the reverse strand, counting down.
CGTGATTCAAAAAGCAATGTCTGTAGATGTGCTAAAGTTATCTCAGATGCAAGGTGTGGATAAGGTGGTATCTGGAACGGATGTAGCTTTCTACGCTAACTGTATGGGAAGTTCCATTTCACCACTTGAGTTGACGCCGACCAAGATGGTAGAAATTAAAAAGAAAAAGAAGAACGAAGATTCATTGTTGATACCGATTGTATTTGCGGGGGCTTGTGTGTTAGCAGGAGCAGGAATGGTTGCAGGCTCAACCCTTGACTATTTTTCGGCAAAAGATGATTTGGTGATTATGGAAGAGAGAATAGCAAACTTATCGAGTGTGACTGGTGAGTACAGAGCTTATGTAGAATACGAGGGTATACGCTACAATTTGGAATTACTAGAGGCAGAAGGAATAAGTAATAATGCGAATCTAAGAGAGTTTCTAGAAGAGTTAGAAGACAATATGCCATCGAGTATTTTGTTACTCTCAGCATCGTGTGATAACTTTGGGATTTCTATGAATGTGGAAGTGCCAGATATGGAGAGTGCAGCAGTTGTGATTTCACAGCTTGACGCTTTTGAGACAATAGAAAACATCAGTGTGAGTGGAGTTGTTGAATCAGACAATGATGCGGGAGTGCAAACTGCAACCTTTAGCATTAGTTGTGAATACGCATTGCCAGAACCAGTTGAAGTGCCACCGACAGTAGCGGCACAAACAGAAGAACAGATGACAGAAGCTGTCGAGGAGATTGTAGAAGAATAGGAGGAGTGATAGATGAAAATTTCGAAAAAAGAAGCTAGATTGTTAATCGTCTTAGGTGGGATTTTGTTGTTTGTCATTCTATACTATGTGGTGAACAGTAGAATTGTAGAAAGCAAAGAGGCTGTGGAAGCAGATATGGAAGCATTACAGCCAGAATTAGCAGAATTAGAGACCTTGTACGCAGATAGGGATAAGTATTTAGCAGAGACAGAAGCTGCAAAGACTTATGCAAAAGAGCAGTTGGCGAAGTATCCAGCAGACGTGAGACCACAGGATGTATTGGTCTGGACACTTGGTTTGGAAGAAGCGATTAATTTTGATATAGAATCAGTAACTTTCGGGGAGCCAGAGTTAGTGTCTCAATTTCAAGCTTACGCAACTGTAGATGGCGAAGAGATATTGACAGACATGGAAGCCTATAGAACCACATCAAGTTCTACAGGAGAGTTATCCTATTTACAGTTAAAGTCAAGTATTGACTATATTTATGATACACAAGATAGAACAGCAATAGACAGTGTGTCTGTTTCGTACAATGCAGAGTCGGCAAGACTTACTGGAAATTTTTCCGTATCTAAGTTCTATGTTACATACCCAGAAGCGGTATATGTAGAGAGTCCAATGCCATCTGTTCCACTTGGAACACAGCAACCATTTGGAGAAACTGTGACGGGACAGGCTGATTGATGAAATGATGAAAGAGAGTATGAAGTGAGAGGTGAGAGTAGAAGTGGTGCAAATGAAAGACAATAACAATGGTTTTACACTTGTAGAACTAATTATCGGAGTGACAATCTTAGCGATAGTCGTAGTTCCGCTACTTTCCATGTTCTCAACTTCAGCAAGAACTTCTGCGAGGAGTGCAGAAATGGGCGAAGTAACATTGCTGGCAGAAAATGTTGCTGAGCAATTAGAAGCTATGGATTTGAATGCAGTGTTTGAGGAAGATGCTGAAATGATTCCTAGTGTTACTTATAAGGACATTGCTTATTCAGGCGGATTCTTGGATGAATCCTATGAAAATTTAACGGATATTGAAGAAAAAAAGCAAGCGAATAATGCTTATTATGTAGATTTTGAAAATATAGAAATGCAGTATGGAAAGTACGATGTGGTAGTGGACTTTGAATTGGGTACCTATCCAACTACAGACTTACCAAGTGGGGAAGGGTATGGATATGTGAACTCAGTCTCAATCCCACAATACACTTCTATGGATTATGTATTTAATCAAGGAGTTTCGGTACCAGATCCAGATGGTCATGCAGTTGAGCAATTTACTACTGCCTATTCTTTACCACAGAGTCTAACGATAGGAGATATGGAAGAAGCAAACCGTGAGATTAAAATCCGTGTTACAGATACAAACCCTGACGAAGAAGAGCAAGTAAAGGCGACGATAGAGATGATTTACACATTTGCTTATACAAGCGGAGGAACTCGTACAGAGGGAAGTGTTACGACGGGTGAGATTGCAATTACACCAGAAGAAGGGGTAGTTGTAGAAGAAGGAGAAGAGTATCCAGCATTCTATGTTCTTTTTGACCCTTGGTATAAAGGCGAGGGAGACAAGATTGTAGTTACGAATAAGGATAATTTCCCTGTGGATATTATTTTAGCAAAGCAACAAATGAGTGATGTAAAACTAGCAACAATGGGAGTAGATAATTTTAATGAGGCCGAAAATAGCTATAAAGCTATGGTGACACTAGAGCAAGCTAGAGAATTAGCAATTCCACCAGCAACAGTGGCACAGGAAAGAGCGACCATTATTTCCAATATAGCAGAAAATCTAGAGACTGGAGCAGAAGGGAATAATGTAACGTATCGTGTGCAAATCGGTTCTGTATTCCAGTTGACTACTAGACTGGATGAAGGAAAATATCTTGTGGTACAAGATGAAGCAGAACGATTATTTGCAACAACTATAAAAATATATGAAAGAACTGGAACGGCAGCAGATTATAGTCAAACTCCTTTGTATGAATTGGAGACGACAAATCTTCAATAAAGTGAAAAGTAGGAAAGGAGGTTCCAAGAGTGTTGGATTATTTTTTAAAAGGGAAAGAAGCGATAAAGAAAAATCAAGGATCCAGTATCGTTACTGTATTGGTGACAATTGCCTTTGTATCCATACTAGGAGCCACTTTGCTGTCGGTTACTTACACAGGATTGTTGATTAAAACCACAGATAGAAGAGGGGAAGAAAACTTTTACAATGCGACAGCTGTGCTAGATCAGATACAAGCAGGATTTCAAGAAGTGGCAGCAGAAGCAATCAGAGAATCCTATCAAGATGTCTTGAAGAACTATAATGAATATAGTCAAACGCTAGCAGAAGGGCAAACGATGGACGATTTGTTTGCAGCAGAAGTTGTAAGACAGATTCAAGAAGATGTCACAATAAAGGATGCAAAGACTAATCAAGAACATACTATAATTGGGAAAAATAGCACAGTATATGACTATGAGGCAGTAACAGCAATGCTGAATAATACAAATGCAGAGACGGAATCTATTTCGTGGGACGGATCGTTGATTAAAATCCAATCAGAAAATGGAGAGACGATAGAAGTGAGACTTGGCAGAGAACTTGGAACAGGAACAGGTGGAGCATTTTACTATCGAGACTATCTGGTTGAATCTGGAGATGTGAATCGAATCACTTTCAATGGCTTTCACGTGTCCTATACAGATGCCAATGGATACAATACAGAGATATCAGCAGATATCTCTATCACCATACCTGACTTTCACCTAGCAAGCGGTAGTGGATTTGATTCGGCTTCCATTACAGAATATGCCCTTGTGGCAAATGATACGATTGGACAGACAACTGTGGAACCAATTACCTTAACGGGGAGTGTCTATGCAAATAAATTCCTGCTAGATATAGGTGGGGATTTTGACTTTGTAAGTGGGACTATCATTGCTAATGAAGACATTGAGATGAGCACGAATAAGGAGGTTACTTTTGCAGATGGAACCAATCTTTGGACAGGAGATATCAAGGTGGGAGCAGAGACAGACCTGGCTCTAAATGGAATCGCCTATGTAGAGAATGATTTGGATATCAATGGAACTGGAGCAAGTGTAAGTGTGACGAATCAATACTATGGATTTGGAAGTAGTACGAACTCTGTAGAACAAGACGGAGTCGCTGATGAAAGTAGTGCTATCTTGGTAAATGCCCAAGGAACAACGCTGGATCTGGCGAATGCAAGTCAAGTGATGTTAGCAGGACACAGTTTTATTGGGTCGGCTGAAAGTGTAATGATGGGTGAGTCTATTTCTGTAAAGACAAACCAAAGAATCTACCTAGCGCCACTGAGTGCAATTACAAGTGTAAATAGAATCCCAGCAGATGAGTTGACCAACCCATATGTAAGTGATACAGATTTTTCGGTGAGTGAGGCAAGTATAACAAGGAATGAAGCAGCAGAGATATTGGGAGAAAAGACGCTGAATGATTATGAAGCGAGTATTGTGCCAGTGTCAGTGGTGCTTACAAGTGATCAAAAAGTCACATATTTTTACCTCCAATTTCCTACAGCAGAAAAGGCAAATGAATACTTCAAAGATTATTTCCAAGAGAAACCAGAAGAGATTACAGAATATCTATCTGTATACACAACGCTATCACAAGTGACAGATGCGGCTACTACTAGCGGACATTACATTGAGCAAAGCGATACGCAGTATAGCTTAGGGGATGAACAAGCACTTAATGAGAGCGATTATTCATTTACGAAAAACGTAAGTACAACATATGAAGCGTTATGTCAGACGTTGACATCGCAAGGTGAAGAAGGAATGACTCCGTATAATCACCTTGTATTCGGGAAGAATGTCAATGCGTTGATAGGCGAGGATATAGCAGATGAATTTGGTGAGGATGAGTTGTCTTTAAGTGTAGGAGAAGCGATTACGCCGTCGTCAGGAACAGGGGCGGGAAAGGTATGGGAGTTTAAAGATGAAAGTGGAGTAGTTCGTGCTCTATTAGTTTCTGGAGCAGAAGGAGCGATGTTTGATTTTCAAACAGTTACGGGTTGGAGAGAGTACGGTAATGTCAATGCCGTTATTACTGCAGGTGGCATAGGAGTAAATGTAGCACAAGATTATGAAGGTTTGATTATATCTTCTGGCAACATTAGATTAGTTACTGGGGTAGAAGTGGTGTCTGCAAATTCGGAGAAGGTATTAGAAGCATATGAAGCTACGATAGGGTCTGGTGACAATGTGGTAAGTTTTAGACAACTTTTGGAAGTGGCGGATACAAGAACTGCAATAGAAGGATCGGATTCTTGGGACATGAGAGACCTTGTGTCTTATGAGAATTGGACAGAGTATTAGAAGATGAAGAAAGGAGGAAGTGATGTTGAGACAGAACAATAAAGGGTTTACATTATTAGAATTGATTGTGGTAATTGCGATTATAGGAATACTTTCTGTGCTTTCAACTAGCTTTATCTCCTTGGCTTTTTCTGAAAGAGCAAGTGAGGCAGCGGATGTAGTGCATTCCTTGATGTCAGAGTGTAAGACGGCATCTTTAAGTGGAAGAAAAGATCCAAAGTTAACAATAGAGTACGATGCCACAACGAGTTCTTATAAAGCGGTTTTTGTAGCGGGAGAAGGGAGTCAACAATCCACTCAATCTGAGGTGCTAGGAGATGGAAGGATTGAAGTGTCGTGGATAGATGAAGATGGAACAGAGACTACTCTAACAGAAGATATGGAGATAACTTTTGACCGTGGAACGGGAAAGATGACTTTGAAATTAGGAACGACGAATGTAACAAATAGTATAAAAAAAATCAGCTTTGTAGGCGGGAATAGAATCTACGATATTGAAGTAGTACCGTCTACAGGTTATTTTGTATTGTAATAGCTAGGGGGAGAAAATGATGGAAAACAATAAAGGATTCACCCTAGTAGAATTAGTGGTGGCAATGGCTATCATGGCGCTAGTGGCAGTAGGGATTAGTGAATTAATGGTTACTGGAGCGCGGATGTTTAATGTGATTGATAAGGATGTAAAAGTACAATACGAATCCCAACTTGCTATGGCGCAAGTGGAAGATTACATTATAGATTGCAATGGTGGAATTGCGTGGGAAAACGGTGTTCTCTGGGTGATAAATGTTGAAAAAAAAGCAGATGCAGCCGCAAATGAAGAAGCTGTTGTAACAGCCCATACATTTCGTCAAGATGGTGATATCTTAAAATATGGAGAAATAACAGGAACCGTAACTACTGTTGCAACGTTTGTTCCAGCAGATAGTGATGAGATAATGGCGAGTTACATGACGAATTTTACGGTTGATATGGAAGATGATATAGAGAATAACCAACAGATGAGTCAAATTGATATTGGGATGGAGTTAGATTACAAAGGATCTTTGTATGATGGGGAGCAGACATTTGCATTGAGAAATAAACCATATTATCACGCAAGTGTATCAGAACTTTTAAATACACTAAATAGTATGAAGTAAGGGGAGTGCTATGAAAAAACCGAGAAATTACAATAAGAAAAAAATATGGACACGCATAGGAGCTAGTGCCCTCATCTTTTCGCTGGTGGTAGCTCTTTTTCAAATGATAGGGCCATTAGAAACCAGTGCGAAAGAATATGAGTCCTTAAGTGGAATAGAAGAAATCAAAGGGGAGGTCTTAGCAGAGGGACGTACCTATCAGATATTAGAGATTGTGCCAGTGAAGAATACGGGAAGTATTGGGTATTATATTCCAGGAGAAGAACCAATTGGATGGCAAGAAGAGGTAGCAGCAAAAATTTTAGCAGGAAATGAAGCAGGTGCTAAAACTTATATGGAAGGCAAACTTAATACATTGAAGAGTGCTAATTTACTTAGTACTCCTATAGCGGGAGATCCAGAAGGTGGGAACACACCTCTAAGTACAACGGAGTCGGGATATCAAAAGTTTTATCCATGGGAAGTATACTCGGTGAACAGTCAAGAGATTCTCTTTGGCGAAGGTGTTGTGAAAGAGGAAAACTTAGCACTTTCTTTTACTCCTAAAAACGGTGGAGCATTTCAACAGATTGCAAGTACTTACGAACTAGTGGTAGATGGAACAGGTGATTATAATCAGCAGATGGATGAAGTGCTATATGGTCAGCAATCTGGAGATAATTATTACTACTATAAGATGAATTTCACTGATCAACTTTGGCTAGATGGTACCGCACCAGAGCAGTATTGGAAACAAGGTGAGGTTACAGAACCTTTGGTGAATATACCAGATGAGGGATTAGTAGAACTACTAGGTGGTAAGCTGGTTTTCAAAAAAGGAGAAGAAGGTCAATCGAATGAATTCTTTGGAGAATTTCCAAGTACTGTAGAAGAACTAGAACAAGGAAGTTTTGTATTTGATTTAGGTGATACCTATTATATTGGAGAGATAGCAGAGGCACCATCGAAGACTTATTTGGAAGACAAACCATATGCAGTAGAGATTGATGTGTTTGTCCCTAAAAAGGGGGAAGATAAAGGGTACTTTGATGCAGTGGATGCAAAGTATCAATATGTAGGTGAAGGACTAGGGAATTACGAGATTGCAACACATGTATCAGGAGAGACAAATACAGTTGTATATGAAAGTGTATTTGTGGATCCGGGATTCGTTAATAATAACTGGTTTCGCTCCGATACATTCGATGATGAATCAGCTGAATTTATCCAAAACTTTCCGATAGAGGTGAACAGTGTTCTGCCAACAGAAGTAACACAAGAGATGGTAGAGAATGCTGATTTGATTATGATTACAGCAGGGTATGATGTTGCGACAGAAAGAAAACTAACTTGGAACTATTATGGGGAAAATGATATAACAGAAACACAGCTTGAGTGGATTGAGGTCGCGGTAAGTGGAACGAATCCAGAAAGCGGAGGGATAGCAACACCATTGTTTCTGGATGGGACACTAAAGTTAGCTGGAACAGCAAGTATTGGGGACTTTGTTGGGAAGAAGATGGAGGGACTTAGTTTATCTACTGACGGTGTTAAGCAATCAACACTAGTGCTAGGAGATAAGAATATCTTAACCAGTGCATATCGAGATGAGTTAAGAGATGACTATGAAGCAGTAGGAAATCCTTTCTATGAAGTGTATGAAGAGATTATAGATGACAACTTCCTTAGAGAAGTATCAGGAGCGGTGAAACTTCCAACGGAAGTATCGATAGCGAATTCCCTTAGACACATTATTAATTATCCATACAGAAGGCCAGATGCAGAAAAGACAGCGATAAATGTACTTCAGTTACAACCGATTCAAGAAGGAACTACAAAGGTGAGTGCTGATGAAATTACAGCGGATGATGTTCTAGAGTGGCTACCAGAAAGTACTAAGATTGAAAAAGAAAATATCACAATTAATACTATGGCGATTACAGAGTTTATAGGGAAGATTGAAGAGATTACAGAAGTTTATGATATGGTATATATCGGAGCTAGTAATGAAGGGTTTAAGTTAAGTGGCGATAAACCCAATTATGTAGATAATACGATGGATGGTCTATATTATACGAGTATAGGCGATACAGTATCCTACAAGGCGAATATTTCAGGACTGCTCAATAGAGAGTATGCACCTGAAGCAGGAATGCAAGAGGTTACATTATATGATCAGACGTCGGAAGATCCAAAAGATGATGTCTATAAATTACAATCAGATTCATCAAAATTCATTTCAAGGTTCTCGGCGTTTGACTTGACACCGCGCAAATATCAAGAATTGATTGAGTTTGCGAACTCGGGATTCCCGATTATTGTAGATAATAAGTTGGTTAACGCGCCGGAGGAAGAAAAACCTGAGGAATTAGTGGATGTAAAGATTAAGCAAGAGTTGGGACTCAACGGATACATTCAGATGGAGATTGATGGACTAAAAGAAAGTGATTATCTTCCGTATGCTTTTACTTATCAGTGGTACCAAAAGACAAGTGATTCAGAGGCGCCTATTGAAGGTGCGACAAGTCGAGGTTATGAGACAAAGGTCAGTGGAGAGTACTGGTGTGAAGTGACAGTGTGGGAGAATGGTGTAGAAAAATCATCCGCCACAAGCAATAGAATGGAAGTTAGCGAGTCAGCGCTAAGTGTTCGTCAAGAGGTGGCCACCACATATCCAGCAGGGTATGTGGAGAAGGATAAGTTTTCACCAGTTCGTACAATTGATGTAATGGAGGCAGCTACGCAAGGGACGCCATATACAATGAGTTCAGAGTTGAATTATGAATTGACTGAAGGATATACATTGAAGGAAATATGGTGGTATTCACATACGGGATCTTACAATAAATTGACAGATGCGAAGGTGAAAGAATATTTAGGTCCAGATGGGGAAATCGAACATGGTGCAGTTAAGTATGCAATGGTATCAAGTAAACTGATTAGTAGTGGAGCTATACATGGGTATGTAAGTACAATTGTTGTTACGGATCCAGAAGGGAACGAACTTAGATTTGTTTCATGGAGAAGAGGGATTAATCCAGCGGCAGGAAGTGGAAGTAATAGAGGACCGTATATTGCAGGAAATCAGAGTGGAACAGGTGATTATGCACCGACAAGCTATGAATTTGATGTGTCTCAATCCTATGAGAAGGGTGCTGAAGGTATTACTGTGATAGCTGAACCATCATTAGCAGAGAGAGGGACGACAAACAAAGTAGAAATAGGAGCAACCTATAATTACCAATGGTATAAGAAGAGTGGCAATGAATGGAGTGCTGTTGAAGGGGCGACACAAGCAAGTCTAGCAATCGAGGCGGCAGAAGAAAAATTAGGAGATTATATTTGCCATGTTACGATTGGTGAGGATTCAGTGTATACAAAATATAGTTCAAATAAAGCAGAGCCTGTAGATGGAAGTTTGGTAACAGAAGTATTTAAGGTTGATAAAGGCTTGAATGCGATAGATAAAAGTGGGAGTACTCAGATTACAATTCCTGCTATTCCAGCAGTGAAGATGAGTGTCAATGAAGAGACGGTAGATAATAGTTCTTATATGTATCAAATGTTGAATGAGACAAAGGGATTTCCGAATGTAATGTCAGTTGCGACTGCAGAGGAACAGAAGTTTGTAGTGGAGCAGTACCTTAACCTTTCAAGTCCAGATATCAATTTCGAAGGCGAAGGCGAATATAACGGACGACCAGAAGAATATGTAGGAACGGATGTAAGCAGTCTCAATAAGAGTCTGATAGATGACCAATTGCTATCCTTCGGGTTTTCGATAGACAACCCAACTGATCCGACTGCGTTGACTACTACGTATGAAGTGAAGCTATACATTGATCAAAATGCGGACGGTAAGTACGAAAAAAGCGAGTTGATACCTGATTTAGATGCCTATCAATCAGGTGGAACGGGTGTAAAAGGAGCGAAAATTGGAAGTGATAAACTATTAGCAGACCAGTATTATGTAATAGAACGAAAGCTTCCAAACACCTTCTATGGTGCAATACCTTGGAAATTAGAAATAGTGAAAACGGCGGATGATACAGTACATGATTCTGAGATGGGGATTACCTATAGTGAACCTTCTCAGATGATTGCGATAAACGTGCTTCAAATTGCAGGAAAAACAGCAACTGGAGGAGTGCAAAAATTACCTTCTGCGTATGATGTATATTTTAAACAACTTAGGGAAGCGGGGGTATACGATATCAAAGTTACAACCGTAACGATAACGGACTTGAATGAGATGTCAACAGAAGATCCAACAGGTGCATCAGTCTATGAAAAATTGGACGAGTATGATATGATTCTGATGGGGTTTCAGGAGTCGTATGGGCGGCTTGATAGCGATGATGGATTTACAAGGATAGTATCAGAGCAGATTAATAAGTATATAGATTCAGGAAAAGCCACGTTGTTCAGTCACGATAATGTATCAAATGAAAATGTACCAGCTGCTACCTATCCAAAGAGTAATGGTGGAATGCAAACGATAAATCCAGTTTACTATTCAAGTTACTATTTGACGTTATTGAATAGAGGTAGGGCAGGGCAAGACCCATATGGGGTTGTTAGTCAAGAATTTGGGTTTTCGGAATACTCGTATGTGGCGAATGCAAATGTTGAAGGAACACGTTATGTAGCTGATGAGTATAATGGTATGAATGCGGTGGTAGAGGAACAGATTAAAGAGGCAGGGTATGGAATAGCTTACAAGCCGAATTCGAATCGGGAAGAATATGTAGGAGAGACACAAGCTTATAATAATTATTCCCTTTCGTCTCACTCGCAGCTATCTACAAAACAAACGCAAACTAATGTCGGCTACACGACAACATCAGGTCAGAATTTTGCGACAACAAACCAAGTTTCGCAAGTGAACAAAGGGGCAGTTACCTCTTACCCATTTGATGTAAATGTAGGCGAATTTGCGAATTCTGACACTGTGGGAGATGTTTTAGACATAGCGATGACGCATCACCAATGGTATCAGTTGAATATGAATACAGAAGAGATTGTAGTGTGGTATTGCTTGACAGATGACGGTTCTAATGGAGGAAATACATTTTCAAATAGCTATAACGATGTCGTGAATGGGTTCTATATCTACAATATTGGAAATGTAACGTACACAGGAGCAGGGCATAATGTTGATTCAATAGCGACGCATGATAATGAAGTGCGACTCTTTATCAACACAATGATTGCGGCTTATCGTGCAACAACTGCAAAGCCGGATCCAGCATTTGTGGATGGGAATGGTTCAGAAATCAAAAACTATTATGTGGCAGCAGAGTTAAAGAATCCAGAAGAAGGTTATGGAGAGATAATTCTAAATTCAGACGATGCAACAGCTGGTAGAGAATTGGAATTTATGGTAGAAGATGCAAACTTTGTTGCAGAAAAAGATATCAAGATTCAACTATATTATGAAAGTGCAGTTTTTGAAAGTGGTAAAAGTTATTACTTAGAAGATGGTGAGATGAAATTAGCAACAGGGAATGTAGCAGGCAGGAAGCATTATATAGTAATCACGCAAGAAGAACTGAAATTGATTAAGGCGATAGATGCAACGTCGGTAACAGGCGCGAACTCTATAGAGAGTGGAGAACTGTATACCTATTATCTAAGTGATGCTATTTTAAAGTCCTTAAATGCGTCAAATAATATAGAACTTTACCTAGAAGCAACGACAACGTTTGAAGATGAGGAAAACCCAGGAGAACAGATTGTTCTGACGGGTCTATCGGAACCGCTAGAAATATCCAAGCTTGGATTACAGAACTTGAATTAAATACAGATATTAGAATGAGGTTAAGCGCTAAGGTGCTTGCCTCATTCTTGCTATGTGGTGGGAAACAGCTTAGTTTTCAATAATTTGTTCTTGTAAACGGTAGTTTGATATGCTAGACTTTTGTTAAAGCATATTGAGTCTATTATTCTCGCGTGTTATCGCATCCAAGCCATAGAGCTATCTTAAATCTAAACTCTTTTTGTGCTTTGACAATCCGATTAATTAAAGTGAGGAGGATGACATGAAACGAAAAAAGTTGGGTATAGGTAGTGATAACTTTGAAGAAATAATAAGCGAAAATTATTATTATATAGATAAGACAAAGATGATCAAGAAAATCTTAGATGAGGGTTCCAAAGTGAGCCTTTTTACGAGACCGAGGAGATTTGGAAAAAGTTTGAATCTAAGTATGTTGAAATATTACTTTGAGAATAGTAATAAAGATAATTCCTATCTGTTTGATGGGCTTTATATTAATAAAGCAGGTGAAGAATATAAGAAGCATATGGGGAAGTATCCTGTTATCATGCTGAACTTTAAAGAGGGGAAGCAGGAGGATTTCGAACTTTCTTATTTTATGTTAAAGAGAACTATTGAAAATGAATTTGCTAGACATGAAGGAATCGTAGAAAGTGGCATTCTAACACAGAGGGAAGTGGATGTATTTCAAAGGATCCTTTCAGGAGAAGCTGAAAAGGGTCATTACATTGATTCGGTAGCGTTTCTGTGCCGTTGCTTAGAAAAAGTGTATGGGCAAAAAACAATTATATTAATTGATGAATACGATGTTCCTTTAGAGAATGCTTATTATAAAGGTTTTTATGATGAGATGATCGGATTTATTAGAGGTCTACTGTCAGTGGCGCTTAAGACAAATGGAGCTTTGGCATTTGCAGTGTTGACAGGATGCCTTCGAATAACAAAAGAAAGTATCATTACTGGATTGAATAACTTGAATATAATCTCGATTCAAACTCCGGGATATGGAGAGTACTTTGGGTTTACGCAACAAGAGATAGAAGAGATGTTAAACTGTTATGGAAAAGAAAGTCATGTGGAAACAGTGCGTCAATGGTACAATGGATATTTGTTCGGTGAAGAACAAGTATACAATCCTTGGAGTTTAATAAAATATATTTCGACAGCGTTAGAGGATGATGTGTATGGAGCGCAACCATACTGGTCTAATACAAGTTCTAATAGCATCATAAAAGATTTGGTGATGAAATCGAATCAAGAGGTGCGAGATGAATTAGAACAGTTAGTTCAAGGTAGAACCATTGAAAAGCCAATACGTGAAGACGTTACGTACCAGGATATCTATACAAGTCATGACAACTTATGGAACTTCTTATACTTTACAGGCTATCTTACAAAAGTGAGTGAGAGAGCAGAAGGTGAAACAAAATATATTACGATGAAAATACCAAACCGAGAAGTGAAGTACGTGTATGAGACTCAGATTATGGAATGGGTGAACAGACAAATCGAGAGTCAAGACCGGATGAGGCTACACGAAGCTACGTTAGAAGGTGACGCTAAAGTGGTACAAGAAGAGTTGAATCAGTACTTAATGGAAACCATCAGCTATTATGATTATAAAGAAGTATATTATCATGGGTTCATTGGTGGATTGTACAAAGGGATAGATAAGTATTATGTAAAATCGAATATAGAGTGTGGTCTAGGAAGACCAGATTTGTTAATCTACTTTATCACGCCAGCAGGAAAAGCGATTATATTCGAGTTTAAGACAACAAAAGACTACTTTAAATTAGAAGAGTCAGCAGATGAAGCATTGCACCAGATTAAAGAAAAGCAATATATAGAAGGAATACGATCCAAAGGGTATACAGATATCCTTGCATATGGGGGTGGATTCTGTGGGAAATCGTGTTTTGTGAAGCGAGCGTAAAAATTGATAACAGTTCACCCTTGAAATATCAATAATATTTAAAAATGCCGATATTGCAATAGTCTCCGCAAATTCTTCCTTCTTAATACTCTGGTTTCCTCTGAGTTACAATTTACGTATTTTTTAGAACATTTTTATTATAAGTACGTAAAATAGAGGCTCATACTTGAAATTATATTTTGAATTTACGTATTTTTCAGAACATTCTTATTATAACTACGTAAAATCAAGAGCTATACTTCAAAATACATATAAATCTTACGTACTTTGTGGCGCTTTCTTGTTATAAGTACGTAAAATCGAGAGCTATACTTCAAATCACATATAAAACTTACGTACTTTTCGCACTTTTTCTTTGTGAGTACGTAAAACAATGAGTGAAGAAGAATATAGAATAGAATACGGAGTGTTGTAATCTGTCCGAGGCATTATGAATAGTTAAAAAAAATTAAAAAAAGTACTTGCATTTTAGTGGGAAGTTTTGTATAATGATAGGGCTGTGACATGATAGCGTAGAAGCGAGAGGTTGTTGCTAGTGTAATTTATTACATATAGTAAGTTTTCCGTGGAGCGAATGTCAAGTTAGGAAACTGGCGACAAGTCACTGTACGAA
>CAYJGW010000011.1:0-59769 GCA_964369425.1 uncultured Lachnospiraceae bacterium | reverse complement strand
AATATGCCCTCATATAATCAAAATCAGATGGCAAACTCTTATATTCATCATCCTGTCTAATATTTTGATCCATAAGTTCAACAAAGTGATGCAAATCTAAAACTACTACCAAATCAAGTGAAAGGGCATAGTTAATATAGCCATCAACTTCAAACATAAAAGTTTCATCTAAGATATAGTTTTCATCAATGTAATCAGAAAATCTAACGGGTATTCTTACCGTGTCAAACCCTTGAGATTTTATTTCATCAAACAATTTATTTTCTATATCAACTCCCCAATCCTTACCTATAGGTGCATCAAGGGCATTTCCGATTGATATACCATTACTCATTAATACCTCCTGTTTATTGAAATTTAGCAATGCAGTTGATAAAACTGCTATTGCAACTAACACAACTACAACTAATATCTGTAATTTTTTCATTATCACGACCATTTCTTTCCAAGTTTTTTCAGAGAAACTAAATTCCGCTAAAAGAGTAAAGTATTTGAGCTATTTATTCAATTGATTTTTTCTACGATCCGCTTTCCCAAGTGATTGATAATAAGCTTTTTTTGCATTATACATAGCGGTATCCGCTTCTTTCATTTTCTCTTGCAAATCAGCACTGGTATAACTTTTAGATACACCAACCGATACTTTTAACTCTTTCTCTTGATCAATAAAATTTCTAAGCTTTTTTTTCCGATATGCGAATTGCTCATCGTTATCACAAGGATCTAAAACAATAAACTCATCTCCACCAACTCGATACACTCTTTCTCCAAACACCTTCCTTAATATCGCAGCACAAGATAATATCAACTCATCACCATAACTATGCCCTTTTGTATCATTCGCTTCTTTCAGCCCGTTAATGTCTGCGTAAAGAATCATGAGAAAACCTGGATGATTTTTCTCTAACTCGTTAACTGTTTTTTGATAACTATAGCGATTGTTCAATCCTGTTAATTCATCTCTGAAACTTAACTTCTTAAATTTATTTAACAAGTAATGCCTACAATTATTTTTATCATTATGCCCTAGTGCTAAATCGTATACAAACTCGTGACAATTTCCATATCCACAACAAAAACAATTAATATTTCTATCTTCTTCAGAAATTTTACCTAGTGATAAATAGGCTTTTTCTAAGTCTATATCTTTTCGCTTTTCATACTCCTTACTTCTATTTGTATACCCTCTATAAAAATCGAGAATATTTAATTTTTTATCAAAATAATTCATCAATTTTTTAGAGCTATCTCTGTTCAGTTCTATCTTTCTACGATTAATCACATAATCCACTTCATTTTGTCGTACATGCTTTTTACTTCCAGTCCCTAGATTGCAACCATATTCACAGTTCAATGCATCTATGATTAAAGGTACTGGATTGCCGTCATCTATATCATCTAGATATTCCTTAAAATATCGTTCTATGTTAAAAATTCCTTCGATTTGCTTTATCCACACTTCTTTCTCTAAGTGATATTTTATATTTTCACTCAAACCTCCAGGCCTTGGGAAGGCAAATCCAAGAGATCCTTCTACCATATCAAATTCGGCTTCTTTACAAGCCGTTATATCTATATTTCTTCTTTCTAATTCATCTGTGAATTTCGAAAATGTTACATTATAATCCAAAACTTCATTCGTATGTTCACTGCTACATTCTCTTTTCTTGCCGATACAAGGCGACAAAAACATGATTTTATCTGTCACCCCAAGATATTTTTTTAAGTATGTAGCAATACAAATCACAGGACTTTGAATTGGTGATAAATAACCAATCAAATCCGGGTGATATTTTTCAACAAAACTTACCACTACAGGACAAGGTTGTGCAATCACGCTCGTAACTTCATCTTCTTTGATAACTTTGACATGTGCCCATGTGCAGATATCTGCACCAAAGGACACATCGTACACAGCATTTACACCTATTTGTTTCAAATACCCTATCAACCGTTTTAACTCTGCAAAATTAAACTGTGCAGCTGGTGCTATCACAACTGAAATTTGTTCTCCTTTTTCAATCTCCTGAAAAAAAACTTCTGTATCATCATAGTAATCTCTTGCTTTGTGATCGCAAATCGCCAAACATTCTCCACAGGAAATACAATACCCCTCTTTGATAAAGACCTTTCCTTCTTCTGCTTCAAAGAAAGCTTCATTGGCTCCAGTCGGACACTTGAAAATACATTTATTACAACCCTTACATGCCTTGCCTCTCGTATGCACATAACTCATCTGATTCACATGGATCCCCCCGATTCTGCCCTTTTATCATAGGCCAGATTTATTGGTTTAGCATTATTGTGAATTACGCTTCACTCATATTCGCTAATTTTGCTGCTTGATCTGCTGCAATCAAACTATCAATAACTTCATCTAAGTCACCATTTATGATAGAGTCTAGTTTGTGTAGCGTTAATTTGATTCTATGATCTGTCACTCTTCCTTGCGGATAGTTATACGTTCTAATTTTTTCCGAACGGTCCCCTGTACCTACTTGGCTTCTTCTCGCTTCTGTCTCTGCATCTTGTTGCTTTGCGCATTCCAATTCATATAATCTTGCACGAAGTACTTTCAATGCTTTATCTTTATTCTTAAGTTGTGATTTTTCATCTTGGCACGAAATAACAATTCCTGTTGGTGCATGAGTCAATCGAACTGCCGAGTCAGTCGTATTAACACTTTGTCCACCATTTCCAGAAGAACGGAATACATCGAACTTACAGTCACTCATATCAATCTCTACATCCACCTCTTCAGCTTCTGGCATAATTGCTACGGTAATAGTAGATGTATGGATTCTTCCACCTGACTCTGTCTCTGGTACTCTCTGTACACGATGTACACCACTTTCATACTTCAGCTTAGAGTATGCACCTTGACCATTAATCATAAATACACACTCTTTAAATCCACCAATCCCATTCTCATTTAAAGAAATCATCTCCACTTTCCAACGATTCGACTCTGCAAAGTGTTGGTACATTCTATAGATTTCCGCTGCAAATAGAGCTGCCTCATCTCCACCAGCACCACCTCTAATCTCTACAATTACGTTCTTGTCATCGTTAGGATCCTTTGGCAACAGAAGAATCTTTAACTCGCTCTCCAACTCTTCTACACGAGCCTTTGAACTGTTTAATTCTTCTTTTAACATCTCTTTCATATCTTCATCTGATTCTTCATTCAACATATCCAAACTATCTTGAATCGTCTGTTTACATTCTTTATATTCTTTATAAGCCTCTACAATCGGTGAAAGATCATTTTGCTCTTTCATCAACTTACGAAATCTTTCTTGGTTACTCACTACATCCGGTTCTTGCAATTCTCCTAATATTTCTTCAAAACGAATCAATAAACCTTCTAATTTATCAAACATGACTTTCCTCCATTATCTCACTTACACCTTATTCCATTATTTTACACGACCATATACAACTCGGTCAAGTCCTGCCAAGTCCTTTTTTATTTGAACATCCCTAAATCCGCATTCTTTCATATACGCACTTACACTCTCACCTTGATCGTGACCTATTTCAAAAAGCAAAGTACCTCCGCTTTTCAAAAAAGATGTAGCATTTTCGATTATTTTCTTATAAAAGAAGAGTCCATCTTGTTTCCCATCTAACGCTAACATAGGATCATAGATTCGCACTTCTTCCTCTAACTTTTTTATCTCTTCTGTCGCAATATATGGTGGATTTGATACAATGATATCAAACTCACCCTGGATATTTTCAAATAAATCACTCCTGTGCCATTTTGCATTCACTTCGTAAAACTCACCATTTTCCATGGCTACTTCAAGTGCTTTTTCTGAAATATCCACACCAATGCCTTTTGTATCTTGCTTAAGTTTTAAAAGGCTAATCAAAATACATCCAGAACCTGTACACATATCTAAAATTTCATCGCCTTCATGTAGGTACTCTAGCGCAGTCTCTACTAGCACTTCTGTATCTTGTCTTGGGATTAATACGTCTTCGTTTACTTTAAAAACAAATCCCATGAATTCTTGTACGCCTGTAATATGTTGAAGAGGTATTCTCTTCTTCCTTTGAGAAATAAGCTCATTATACAGCTTTATTTGCACTTCATCCATTAAGCGATCTGTATTACCAAAATACTCTGCTCTACTAACTCTTGTAACGTACTCTAGCAGATACCAAGCATCCAGAGCGGCTTCTTGAATCCCAACCTTTTCCAATGCACCCTTTCCGTATTCCAATGCTTCTTTTAACGTCATGACTTTACTTCCTCTTTTGCAAGCACAGCTTCCACCGATTGAATTGCTACTTCTATCATCGAGTCATCTGGTTCTTTTGTTGTTAACTTCTGCATCAATAATCCTGGTTTACTCAGCAGATTAATAAAAAAATTATCTGAATTACCAGCTAGTTTTATGATTTCATATGAAATCCCAGCTATGATTGGCAATAATAAAATACGAATCAATACTTTTAACCAATACTCATCTACTTGAATAAAGAAAAACAAAACTATACTTACAATCAACACAAAGAAAATAAAGCTAGTTCCGCACCGTTTGTGTTCCTTCGAACTCGCTCTTACATTTTCTACATTTAATTCTTTACCGCGTTCCAAGCAATTGATACACTTATGTTCTGCTCCATGATACATATAAGTTCGTCTGATATCTTTCATCAAAGATACTAGCAGTAAATATCCCACAAAAATACCAATCCGAATCAATCCTTCAATAACTGACATCCCAAGTCTTGAAGTAATCACTCCATCTAATAATTCTACAATAAAATAAGGCAATAGCATAAATAGACCTATCGCGATTACGAATGACAAAATCATAGTTAGTGTCATCAAAAACTGCTCAATTCTTTTTCTCTTTGCAAGTTCTTTTTCTGTAATCTCTTTTTGTTCTTCTTCCTCATCTTCATAAAATGTGGCTGAATAATTTAGGGCTTTCATTCCAAGTACTAACGAGTCCACAAAATTAAACGCTCCCCTTACAAAGGGAATCTTCAATATTTTTTTATTTTTTATGATACCACGATACTCCTGTGTATCAACCTCTATTTCTCCGTTAGGTTTTCGCACAGCTACGGCATATGTACTTCCATGACGCATCATCACACCTTCAAGTACCGCTTGTCCTCCAATATTTGACGATTTCATCTAGCCTTCCTTTCATGCACAAAACCTCGTGACAAGAATCACGAGGTTTAAGCTTACATTCCATTTTTATAATACCAGCAATTCTTACTGTTGAATTACATTCCGTATTTTTTGTTAAACTTGTCTACACGTCCACGAGCTTGAGTTGCTTTTTGTTGTCCTGTGTAGAATGGATGACATTTAGAACAAATCTCTACGTGGATACTAGAGTTTGTTGATCCTGTAGTAAATGTATTTCCGCAGTTACATGTCACATTCGCTTGGTTATATTCTGGATGGATTCCTTCTCTCATAATTTCACCTCTTTATCTTTATTTCGCAAGAATTTGATTCCTTGCAATTAATTTCTTAAAAACAGCTTTGTAAGCATACCACATTTTATAACAAAATGCAAGTAATTTCACATTAATTTTTTTGTCTTTTTACGATTCTTGTCAGCTCTGCATTGGTTTTACTATGTGCAAACATATTCAATAGGTTGTCCACAGATTCTTCCATTCTCATTCCATTCAAGCCTTTTCGAATGATATAGACTGCTTCTTGTTCCTCTTTTGACAAGAGAAGATCTTCTCTTCTTGTTCCAGACTTTGGAATGTCGATTGCAGGGAACACTCTCTTTTCTTGTAATTTTCTATCTAGTACTAGTTCCATGTTACCAGTACCTTTAAACTCTTCGTATACCACATCATCCATCTTGCTTCCTGTATCTACAAGAGCAGTTGCAAGTACTGTTAAACTTCCACCCTCTCTCATATTCCTAGCTGCACCAAAGAATCTTTTCGGCATATGAAGTGCTGCTGGATCAAGACCTCCTGATAGAGTTCGTCCACTTGGTGGAACTGTTAAGTTATACGCTCTTGCCAATCTTGTGATACTATCTAAAAGAATCATAACATCCTTATTATGTTCAACCAAACGTTTTGCACGCTCAATCACCATCTCGGATACTCGCTTATGATGTTCTGGTAATTCATCAAATGTAGAGTAGATTACCTCCACATTCTTTCCTTCAATCGCCTCTTTAATATCTGTTACTTCCTCAGGTCTTTCATCGATTAATAATATCAACAAATGAACTTCTGGATTGTTTCGTCTCACTGCCTGTGCCACCTCTTTTAACAAGGTTGTCTTACCAGCCTTTGGTGGAGAAACAATCATACCCCTTTGCCCTTTTCCTATCGGAGATAGTAAATCTACGATTCTCATCGCTGTACTTGAACTTGCACCTTCTAGTCTTAAGCGATTATTTGGAAATATCGGTGTCATATCTTCAAAATTATAACGCGTACTTGCTTCTGCTGGCTTCATTCCATTGATTGAAGTCAAATACAACAATGCACTAAACTTCTCTGTCTGGGTCTTCACTCTTGTGTTCCCTTTTATGATATCCCCTGTCTTTAAATTAAATCTACGAATCTGTGATGGAGATACATACACATCATTATCTCCTGGTAGGTAATTCGCACAGCGAATAAAACCATATCCATCTGGTAACACCTCAAGTATACCATCTGCTACAATACCGCTATCCAACTCTTCAATTTCCGATGGATCTGGCTTATTATTTCTCTTTTCTCTCACGTCGCTTTTTTCTTCTCTATTACTACTTTTTTCTTCTTTCTGTCTATCTTCTACTACTTTTTCTACCGGCTTTTCTTCCGTTTTTTCACTTTGGCTACTTGCATTCTTTTGATCTTCTGCTAGCATAGCTTCTACAAGATCTGCTTTCTTCATCGTAGATACCCCTTTTATTGCTCTTGCTTTTGCCAAATCTTTTAATACTGCCAACGATAAAGACTCATACTTCTCTCTCATCTAATTTCCCTTTCTTTTATGCAACTTTAATATAGGTGGAATGATACTCTGAATTGAATATCTGTGATTATTCTCTTTTAACATCATAACACATATTGATTTCAAATTGCAAGAGTGGTATGATATTGTTAAAGAAAAATTTTTACTGGAGGCTGGCTCATGGTTACTTGGGGTGAGAAACGCTTCTATTCCCTTGATTATTATATCAAAAAAAATTATGAAAAAAAATTATACAAATTATCCTTAAATGCTGGGTTTACTTGCCCAAACAGAGACGGCACCCTCGATTCTAGAGGCTGTATCTTTTGTAGTGCTGGTGGGTCTGGAGACTTTGCTGGAAAGGTCAGCGATTCTATTGCCACACAACTCACCAAAGAAAAGCATAAAATTTCAAACAAAGTAAAAGTGGATTCTTACATTGCATATTTCCAAGCATTCACAAATACATATAGTGATGTCGATACCTTAAGAGCTGTTTATCAACCCGCTATTGAGGATGATTCCATCGCTATTATCTCTATTGCGACTAGACCTGATTGCCTTGATGAAGATATCCTCAATCTGTTAGAATCTATCCACCGCATAAAACCTGTTTGGGTTGAACTTGGATTGCAATCATCAAGTGAGGAAAGTAGCCACTTTATCCGAAGAGGTTATCCTCTTAGTGTATTTGAAGTTGCTGTTCAAAAATTGCGGTCAAGAGGCTTGCATGTCATCGTGCATACTATTATCGGACTTCCTAGTGAGCCAAAAACTGGGATACTTGATACCATACGATACTTAAACACTTTAGATATCCAAGGTATTAAACTACAATTATTGCACGTATTAGAACACACTGATTTAGCAATTGTATATCAAATGCAACCATTTTGGATTCCTACACTCGAGGAATATCTTGAATTAATCGCATCTTGCATTTCTATTCTCCGTCCAGATATTGTTATTCACCGATTAACTGGGGATGGAGATAAAAAGATTTTGATTGCACCGCTTTGGTCCTTGAACAAAAGAAAAGTACTAAACGGAATACAACAATATTTAAAATCACACGATATTTGGCAAGGAAAAAACAATTACAATTAACAGGAGGATACCTATGTCTGACACTACTACACTTTATAAATTAATCGTACTTTATATGCTTAACAAAGTCGATTTTCCTCTTACCACATCTCAAATTTCTGAGTTTATTTTGGAACGGGAATATACCAATTACTTTACACTGCAGACCGTATTATCTGAATCTGTAGACGCAGGCTTGATTCGTGTTGAAACCACACACAACCGAACATTATACCATTTAACAGAAGAAGGGTTTGAAACCATTCAATATTTCCATTCTCAAATTTCCAATGCAATCCAAGATGATATTGATGATTTCTTACGACAAAAAGAATATGACCTAAAGAACGAAACGTCAATCAAAGCAGATTATTACAGAAACGAATTACACGAATACTCTGTACACTTGCAAGTTTTAGAAAAAAAATATCCATTGATCGATTTAACTGTAACCGTACCAACGGAAGCAACCGCTGAGAGTATGGCTAACAAATGGCTAGAAAAAAACCAACAAATTTACGCATTAATAATGGAGCACCTACTATAGGCGCTCCATTATTTTTATCTGTTCTAAATGCTCTTTTATCCCCTTTTCATACCCCATTTCTGTCGGAATATAAAATTTCATATCTTTTATTTCATCTGGCAAATATTGCTGTTCCACATAATGATTTTTATAGTCATGGGCGTATTTATACCCTGTGCCTCTACCTAGTTTTTGTGCCCCCCTATAGTGTGCATCTTGCAAATGGGACGGAATAGTCGTGCGGTTATTCTTTACCGCTTGCATTCCAGCATTAATCGCTAGATACGCTGCATTACTCTTAGGTGCACTCGCCACATAAGTTACTGCTTGGGACAAGATAATCTGTGCCTCTGGCATTCCAATTCGTTCAACTGCTTGTGTGGCTGCTACCGCTACACAAAGTGCTTGGGGATCTGCATTGCCCACATCTTCTGATGCACAAATCATAATTCTCCTAGCAATAAATTTAATATCTTCTCCTGCATATAACATCTTCGAAAGATAGAAAACAGCTGCGTCTGGGTTGGAACCTCTCATACTCTTTATAAACGCAGAAATTGTATCATAGTGATTATCTCCATTTTTATCATAGCGAACCACCCTTTTTTGTATGCACTCTTCTGCAACTGTAAGTGTAATTCTCACCTCGCCGGCTTCATTTCTATCAGTGGTCAAAATACCAAGTTCAATTGCATTGAGCGCATTTCTGGCATCTCCTCCTGAAAGTTCTGCTAAAAATTCCAACGCATCCTCATCTATAGTGGCGCCATAACTGCCCATCCCTTTTTCAGTATCATACACTGCTTTTTTTAAGAGTTCTACAATTTCGTCCTTACTCAGTGGTCTTAATTCAAAAATATTCGAACGAGAGATCAAAGCTCCATTCACTTCAAAAAAAGGATTTTCTGTAGTTGCCCCAATCAATATAATGGTTCCATCTTCAACAAAAGGCAAAAGGTAATCCTGTTGTCCTTTGTTAAAACGATGAATCTCGTCTACGAACAAAATAGTTTTCTTTTGATACATCCCTAAATTTGTTTTTGCATTAGCTACCACAGCTTCCATATCTTTCTTTCCTGCAACAGTGGCATTAATCTGACAAAAATTCCCGCTTGTGGTATTTGCAATTACTTTTGCCAATGTTGTCTTCCCTGTTCCTGGCGGTCCATAAAAAATTACAGAACTCAATTTATCTGCTTTAATGGCGCGATACAGTAGCTTGTCTTTCCCTATAATATGCTGTTGCCCCACCACTTCTTCTAACGTTGTAGGTCGCATTCTAGCCGCTAATGGAGATTCTTTTTCTTTTACTTTTTCTCTTGCATATTCAAATAAATCCATCTGTCCCTCTTTTCTTAATCCACACCTACCAATTCTCTTATCACTGCCCCTGCTATAATCAATCCTGCCACTGGTGGTGTAAAGGATATACTTCCTGGAATCACCCTTCGCATTCCCTTATCCTCTTTCGTATCTTCTTTTGCAACCACAGGCTTTTCTTTTGAATATAGTACTTTTAGATGGTAAATACCTCGTCTCTTTAACTCTCGCCTCATCACTTTACAAAGAGGACATACCGATGTCTTGGAAATATCTGCGATTTCAAATAGTTCTGGGTGCAACTTATTCCCTGTCCCCATACAAGAAATCATCGGTATCTCTCTTCTATTAGCTACCTCTACAATGGCAATCTTTGCCGCAACTGTATCTATAGCATCTATAATATAATCAATATCTTCTGGAATAATCGATTCTACATTTTCTGGTAGTACAAAATCTTCTTTTGTTATCACCTCAATTTGACTGCAGATATCTCCAATCTTCTCTTTCATCACTTTAGTCTTCTGTTTTCCTACCGTACTGTGAAGCGCTATCGATTGACGATTAATATTTGTCAGTGCCACTGTATCATTGTCCACAATAATCAATTGCCCTACACCACTTCTAGCAAGTGCTTCAATGCAATGACTTCCTACGCCTCCTACACCAAACACCATCACCTTTTTGTTCTTTAAACACTCAATTCCTGCTTCGCCTAACAATAATTGAGTTCTTGAAAATTCATGTATCATACTTTTATCATTTTAACAGCAGTTCTTCCACTGTTACAAATTCATATCCTTTCTCGATTAATCTATCTATAATTTGCACAGCTGCCTCTACCGAAGATTGATTACAATCGTGCAATAGAATAATATCATTTTCTGATGTATCCGTCACTACATTCTCAACAATTTTTTCCACACTATTTGTTGTCCAATCCAAAGAATCTACTGTCCATGTCACATTGATCATCTGTAACGCACTTTCCAAACGTTCCTCTTCTATCCCATAAGGAGTCCTCATGTACTCCATCTCTTCGCCTGTAAGCTCTAGAATCAATGTATTTAATCTTTGAAAATCCTCTACTGACTCCACTAGTTCTGATTCATCCACATTTAGATGACTGTAGGAGTGATTGCCTACAAGATGTCCTTCTGACTGCATTCGTTTCACTAAATCTTGGTGCTGCTCTGCCTCTATTCCTATTACAAAAAAAGTTGCTTTCACCCCCCTTAGTTTCAGTTCATCTAACAGTTGTTCTGTAGTTCCCACCTCATCACTTGGTCCATCATCAAAAGTAATCGCAATCTGTTTTTTCTCACTCTCTTCCACGAGACTTTCTTTCTCATTTATACCGATTACCTGCTCTTCCTTTTGCAATAGAGAAATCATAACTATAAAACAAAAAGCAATAAATATTTCAACTCGATACCTCTTTATTTCGCTCCTCCTAATTATAATTGTTATCACTTATTCTATAAACTATATGCTAGTTATTGCATAAAAATTTTTATAATGCTATACTTCTTTGATGATAGGGAGGCAATTATGAAAAATCCAAAAGAAAATATAAGAAATACCCAACACACCCAAAATAAAATGGGATATGAAAAAATCCCAAAACTTTTAATCACTATGGCTGTTCCCATGGTAATTTCTATGTTAATACAAGCACTTTATAATATTGTAGATAGCATGTTCGTAGCTCAAATTAGCGAAAATGCCTTAACAGCTGTTTCTCTTGTTTTTCCAGTACAAAACTTGATGATAGCCGTTTCTGTAGGAACAGGAGTTGGAATCAACGCCCTAGTATCTCGCTATCTAGGAGAGGGTCGTAACAAGGATGCGAATACTGTAGCTAGAAACGGAATGCTCTTAAGTATTATAAGTGCAATTATCTTTGCTATATTAGGAGTTACCTTTGCTCATACATTCTTTAAACTCCAGACTCCAAACGAAGAAATTGTTCACTATGGTACCCAGTATATGACCGTAATTTCATTGTTCTCTATCGCTCTTTTTGTACAAATCACCTTAGAGCGTTTGATGCAATCTACAGGAAAGACTTTATTTAACATGTATACACAAGGATTAGGTGCTATCATTAACATCATTCTAGATCCCATTTTTATTTTTGGTCTTTTTGGTTTTCCACGACTCGAAGTATTAGGGGCTGCTGTAGCTACTGTAACAGGACAAATCCTTGCCGTAGGACTTTCTCTTTACTTAAATATTTACCACAACAAAGAGATCAATATTAACATGCGAAAGTTCTCTCCAGATAAAGAAACCATCAAGGATATCTATAAAATAGGAGTACCCTCCATCATCATGCAGTCCATTGGTTCTATAATGACTCTTGGTATGAATAATATCTTATTGATGTTTTCCTCCACTGCAACCGCTGTATTTGGGGTGTATTTCAAGCTACAAAGCTTTATATTCATGCCAGTATTTGCCATCACAAATGCCACAGTTCCCATCGTCGCCTTTAATTATGGTGCAAAGAACTCTAAACGGATTATGTCCACCTATCGTCTAAGTTGTTATCTTGCTGTAGGAGTGATGCTGTTTGGTTTTCTAGCATTTCAAACCGCTGCTGAACCATTACTAAAACTATTTGATGCATCCGAGGATATGTTAACTATCGGTATTCCAGCACTTCAAATTTTAAGCTATAGTTTTATTTTTGCAGGCTTTTGCATCGTAACCTCAACTATGTATCAAGCTCTTGGAAATGGCATGTATAGTTTAATTGTTTCTTTTGCTAGACAATTACTCGTCTTACTTCCAACTGCCTATATTTTCGCTACAACCATTGGTCTCCACACGATATGGTGGTCTTTTCTTACCGCTGAAATTGCTTGTGTTATCTGTTGTATCGTCTTATTTTACAAAATGTATCAACAAAAAATCAAAGTTTTATAACGCTTATAATAACGGTATAAAAAAACAGGGTATTATTTCTTTCCCTGTTTTTTTCTTACGCTATAACCAAAAGTTCCTATCCCTTCTCCCAATCCCAAGTATTCTCCATGAGAATAAGCTAGTAACCCTGTTTTATTCAATTCAAATTTCCCATTTTCATTCATATGTTCTTCGCTCACCTGTACACTTACAACTTTTGCAATAAACATATGATGGGATCCTAATTCCTTCACTTCTTCCACTTTACACTCAATGTTAACTGGACACTCTTCGATAATCGGAGCATAAGACAATTGCTTTGCTTTCTCTTTGGTAAGGTTTTGTCTCTCCCATTTATCCACATCTCTTCCCGATACCACACCACAATAATCCGTTGCTTTCACCAAAGCTTCTGTGGTTAAGTTGATTACAAACTCTCCTGATTTCTTGATGAGATCATAAGAGTACCGCTCTGGTCTCACCGATATGTATGCCATAGGTGGATTGGTGCAGATTGTTCCTGTCCAAGCAATTGTAATAATATTGCTCTTTTCTCCATCACCTACGGATACCATGACTGCTGGAAGCGGATAAATCATATTTCCTGGTTTCCATTCTTGCTTCATCAGACCACTCCTTATTGTTGCAAAGAAACTACAAATGTTGGTATTAATTGTTTCTTTCGAGATACTACATCTTTTAAAATAATTTGCAATTGATCTTCTTGCAAATCAAAAGCTTCTATTATTTGCTCTCTTGCATTTTCTCCACAGCACAGTAGTTCTGTATACTCTTCTGTAATATTCGTAAGCATGAAAAATAGCATATTCAAATCCTGCTTCACTCTTACTTGTTCAAGATGTGATTGAATTTTTTCTTTTACATCTTTCATCTCATTTTTATTCATAAAGTTAATCTGAGCCACTGCAAATTTCACATCCGATACTTCAAACTTTTTGAAATCTTGGAAAATAATCTCATCAAAAGATTTATTCTTCAAATTGCTTCCCGCGTGGAACATCTCATTTGCAAATTCTTCTATGTCTATTTGAGCTATTTTTGCTAGGCACTCTGCCGTCTCTTGATCTAATGCTGTACAAGTAGGAGAACGGAACATCAAAGTATCTGATAATATTGCTGCGCATAAAAGCCCTGCTGTTTCTTGATCAACTTTTATTCCAGCCTCTTTGTACATCTGCAAGATAATTGTAGCCGTACAACCTACAGGCTGATTTCTAAAAAATACAGGACTAATGGTTTCAAGACTACCAATTCTATGGTGATCTATAATTTCCAAAATATTAGCATCCTCAATTCCATTTACCGCTTGCGATTTTTCATTGTGATCTACAAGTATTAGATTCTTCTTCCTCACTTCTAGTAAACGTCTGCGAGAGATAAGCCCTACATAATTCCCTTTCATATCTAAAACAGGGAAGTCTCTATGTCGTTTTTTCGCCATTGTCTCTTTGATATCATCTACAAATTCATTTACTGTAAAGGTGACCAAATTTTCTTTGCACATGAAGTGTTTTACCGGGATACTTTGGTTGATAAGCCTTGACACTGTAAATGTGTCATGGGGTGTTGTAATCACTGTAATACTTCTTTCTTCTGCCATCTTTTTAATCGTCTTACTAACCTCTGCACCTTGGCAAATCACAAGGCAACTAGCATCTAACTCCATTGCACATAATTGAGTTTCATAGCGATTCCCAAGTATTACCAAATCATTTTCTTCTATTACCTTCTCCATCGTATCTGGACTTGATGCTGCCACTACTACTTTTCCATTCAAAAAATACCCATGCTCATTTCCAGTAACAATCTCACCATCTACAGTGTTTGCAATGTTTCTATATTGAGTTTTGGCCTTTCCTAATATCTGGCTATCGTAGACTTCCATATAAGATTTTGCAATATCTCCAATTGTAATCAATCCTTCTAACTGACCTGCTGTTGTAATTGGTAGCGTCTGCACTTTCTCCTGTTTCATCAGCTCCCAAGCCTTTTTAATAGAAGTCTTTGGTCCAACCCCTTCCATGCGATTGATATCCAAGTCTTTTACCTGCGTCTGTACCGTAGCTAGGAGCTTTGGAGGAGTCGCTTCAAATCTTTTTAATACGTACTGCGTCTCCTCATTGAGTTGACCAGCACGCTTTGCTATATGAGTAATTCCTGTTACATCTGTCTTTAATTTTGCATATGCAAGTGCGGAGCAAATGGAATCCGTATCTGGATTCTTATGCCCAATTACATATACTCTACTACTTTTATTTAATGTTATCATCTATTTTCACTTCCTTAATTCGTCTACTAGGCAAAATATTGCTTATGCCACACCAAGAACATATAAACTGTCCATATCTTTCTGCTATTATCTTCTTGCTCTGCCTTATGTCTATCTAAAAGTTTTACCAATTCATCCGATTGGAAATATTTTCTAGCTACTTCACTTTCAAAAGCTTCTTTTACTATACCATAATACTTTTCTTCCCTTAACCAAACACGTGTAGGAACAGGGAATCCCAATTTTTTCTTCTCAGCTACCATATCTGGTAGATATCTATGGGCTGCTTGTCTCATCGCATACTTGGTATTCTTATGATTCACCTTAAATTTCGTCGGTAATTTTCTAGCGATATCAAATACTTCTCTATCAAGGAATGGCACTCTTACCTCAAGAGAATTCGCCATACTCATCTTATCTGCCTTTAATAAAATATCTCCAATGAGCCAAAAGTGAATATCAATGTACTGCATCTTCGTTGTATCATCTTGATTCTTTACTTTATCATAAAACGGTTTTGTCAGTTTCATGTATGGATGTTTCTTGGTTGGATTCTTTAAAATTTTATTGCGATCTTTTTCGTTAAACATAAATGCATTACCGATAAAACGCTCTTCTACATCCTTACTAGCTCTTATGATATAATTCTTCCCTTTAAATGAAACCGGTATGGCTTTTACAACTGCTGCCATGGCCTTTCTCAAAGGCTTTGGAATCGCACTTAACTTTGCAAGCGCAAACGGCTCTCTATAAATATTGTACCCTCCAAAGAATTCGTCTGCACCTTCACCAGACATGGATACCTTCACATGTTGAGATGCCAACTGGCTCACAAAATAAAGAGCGATTGCAGATGGATCTGCTAATGGTTCATCCATGTGATATTGAATCTTATCAATAGTTCCCCAGTACTCATCTGTTGTAATCAGCTTACTATAATTCTTGATCTCTATCTTCTTTGACAATGCCTTTGCAAAATCTATCTCATTATAGTTCTCATAATCAAACCCTACTGTAAATGTCTTATCCCCATTAAAACATGCTGCCACATACGATGAATCTACACCACTAGATAAAAAGGATCCTACCTCTACATCACTAATCTTATGCTTTTCAATTGAACTTTGCATTGCCTGATCGATTACTTCGACCCACTCTTCAATCGTCTTATCGTCTTCAGCTTCAAATTTTGGCTCCCAGTATCTCTTAATATCAATGTTGCCATCTTTAAACGTAAAGCAATGAGCTGGCATTAAGCGGAAAATTCCTTTAAAAAAGGTTTCAGGTAGTACAGAGTATTGGAATGTCAAATAGCTCTCTAACGCTTCTACATTCAATTCTTTTTTGTATGTTGGGTACTCAATAATACTTTTAATCTCAGAACCATATACAAGATTCCCATCCATGATTCCATAATAAAACGGCTTAATTCCAAAAAAGTCTCTCGCACCAAACAATGTCTTTTCTTTACTATCCCAAATTACAAAGGCGAACATTCCCCTTAGTTTCAAAACCATGTCTTGTCCATATTCTTCATAAGCGTGTAATAATACTTCTGTGTCTGCATGATTTTTAAAGATATGACCTTTGCTAACCAACTCTGCTCTTAACTCTAAATGATTGTAAATCTCTCCATTAAAAGTTACCACAATGGAATCATCTTCATTATACATCGGCTGACTTCCATGATCCAAATCAATGATACTAAGTCTTCGAAACCCTAATGCTGCCTCATCATCTATATGTTGACCACCACTATCTGGTCCTCTGTGAATGATGGTATCCATCATCTTTGTCAACACTTCCTCTTTATTCTCTAATCTTCCTGTAAATCCACAAATTCCACACATAGATTTCACTCCTTTATCTTGTCATAACTATATTATGTATCGTACTTCTTCTTTTTATTGGTAAGTAGGATAATTCTACTTATCAGCCGATTATAGCATTTTTCTTCTTTTTTGTCATCAAATTATTTCTTTTCACCTCAACTAGTGCTATAATGGAAAAGGCAATAAATAAAAAAAGCGAGGTACGATATGAGCGAAGAATTAAAAAATGTAGAAACAATGGCTGACTATGAAGAGCATTTTGATGATGCTAATCCATGGAATGTAGTTGCTGACTATATGAAGAACAATACGAAACTTACTGTAAAGGTAGAAGGTGTGGTTAACGGTGGTGTCATCGTTATGGTTGAAGGATTAAGAGGATTTGTTCCTGCTTCAAAATTATCTCTTTCTTACATCGAAGACTTAGAAACATTCCTTTTACAAGATATTGATGTAAGAGTAATCGATGTAGATCAAGCAAACAACCGATTGGTTCTTTCTGCAAGAGAATTATTAAAAGAAAAAGAAAGAGCAGAAAAAGAAGCGATGTTAGACGCAGTTCAAGTAGGATCTGCTACAACTGGAACAGTTGAAACATTACAAAACTATGGTGCATTTGTTCGTTTAGAGAACGGGTTATCTGGATTGGTACACATCTCTCAGATTAGCCACAACAAGATCAAATTCCCATCAGATGTATTAAACGTTGGCGATAGTGTGAACGTTAAGATCATCGGAATCAAAGAAGGTAAGATTAGCCTTAGCATCAAAGCACTTCTTGATTCACCTGAAGAAGTAACTTACGAAAAAGTTGACATTCCAAAATCTGAGGACATCGGAACAAATCTTGGAGATTTATTCAAAAACATCAAATTGTAATAACAAAATGGAGATAGGTTGCCTATCTCCATTTTTATGACATTTTTTATAACATTTCTTTTAATTCATCCACCGTAAATTTGTACGCTGTATCGCAAAAATGACACTTCACTTCAATATCTTCTCCATCTGCAATCATCTGCTCTTTGTCATCTCTTCCAATACTGATAATTGCCTTTGTCACCTTCTCTTTTGAACAATCACAGTGGAACCTTGTATTGATTGTCTCTGTCACTTCCACCTCTAAACCTTTCAATACTTCTCCTAGCATTTCTTCTGGTGTAAGTCCTTTTTCTAGCATATTCGTAACAGTGTCTAAGTTCTTTATGTTTTCTTCCAATGTTTCGATGATCGATTCTTCTGCAAATGGCATTAATTGGATGATAAATCCACCTGCCTGTTTTACTGTATTATCCTTTTCCATCAATACACCAAGCCCTACAGAGGATGGTACTTGTTCCGAGGTTGCAAAGTAAAAGGTCAAATCCTCTGCAATCTCTCCCGTTTGCAATACTGCTTGACCTACGTAAGGCTCTTTTAAGCCAAGGTCTTTGATTACATTCATAAAACCGATTCCAACTGCATTTCCAACATCCAATTTTCCATCTTTTACCGGTACCATAACTTGTGGATTCCCTACATATCCCTTTACATCTGCATTACTGTTTGCAGTTACAGTAATTCCATTTAGTGGCCCACCCGCTTTAATCTGAATAGTCAGTATATCTTTTTCGCTTTTCATCATACTTCCCATCATAGCTCCTGCGCTAAGTAATCTACCCAATGCCGCTGTTGCTACTGGGCTTGTATTATGAGCCTTTCTCGCATCTTCTACCATTTGTCTCGATGTAATTGCAAAGGCACGAACCTGCGCATTTGCTGCTGTTGCTCTAACGATATAATCTTTCATTTCTTATACTCCTAATTCTTCTTACTTTTTTAATGTTTCTTGTTTATTCTTCTCTCTTGCCACAAAATAAATTCTTTCACTCTCATCTGTAGGCTCTTTTTCTGTAAATGCATCATAGACTGCCACGACTTCAAGTTTGGCCGCTCTTAACAACTCAATAATCTCTTGTATT
This sequence comes from uncultured Lachnospiraceae bacterium, assembly GCA_964369425.1. Lineage (GTDB taxonomy): Bacteria > Bacillota > Clostridia > Lachnospirales > Lachnospiraceae > CAUPWF01. Next base: position 40,892 of record CAYJGW010000011.1, on the reverse strand, counting down.
TCATACGCCTTTTGGTAATGAGTCTCACTATATTTATGATAGAGTTCCTCCTCACCTTCTTTTACGAATAGGGTCAAATCATATTCATTAATTCCTTCTTCCTCATCGTAAAAATTCTCCCATATAAAGCTACAATCTTCTCGATTCTCTGCAATTACTTGTTCTCCTAGTATAGATTCGTACTTATACCTTGTATTCAAATCAAATACAAATACTCCACCTGGATCTAGGTAGTTATTTACTAATTTAAATACGTCTAGTATCTCTTCACTTTCCAACACGTAGTTTAAGGAATCGCAAATACTCACGATTCCTTTTACCGTTCCATATAATTCAAAAGTTCTCATATCTTGATTCAGATACAAAATCTCTTGCTCGCTGTCTCTTGCCTTATCATACGCAATATCCAGCATCTCTTCTGAAAGATCTAGACCTATCATATCGTAGCCTTTTTCGCTCAATCGCCTTGTGAGACTTCCTGTACCACAACCAAGTTCCAGTATCAGTCCTTCTTCTATCCCATACTTTTTTAATAAGTGGTGTACATAGTCACACCACTCATCGTAAGGTACATTATCCATAAATGTATCATATACCCTTGCAAAACTTGTATAGCTATCCATAAACTTCCTCCGCTTATACAATCGTATGAATCCAACCTTCTGGAGCTTCGATTTCTCCCATTTGAATTCCTGTTAATGTGTCGTATAATTTTTGTGTAATCTCACCCATTTGCTCCATGCCGCTTGGGAAGCAAATCTCCTCCCCATGATCCACTACTTTTCCAACTGGTGAAATCACTGCCGCCGTTCCACAAAGTCCGCATTCTGCGAAATCCTTTAGTTCACTTAAGAACACTTCTCTATGCTCTACCTCTAATCCTAAATATGTTGCTGCCACATCTATCAACGAACGTCTTGTAATAGAAGGTAAAATGCTATCTGATTTTGGTGTTACTACCTTATTATCTTTAGTAATGAAGATAAAATTCGCTCCGCCGGTCTCTTCTACCTTTGATCTTGTCTCTGTATCTAAGTACAAGTTCTCATCAAAACCTTCTTGGTGCGCAGTTACAATGGCATGTAAGCTCATAGCATAATTCAGTCCCGCTTTGATATTACCAGTTCCATTTGGTGCTGCTCTATCAAAATCGCTAACCTTTAATGTAAGAGGCTTTGCCCCACCCTTAAAATAAGGACCAACTGGAGTTGCAAAACATCTAAATTGATACTCTTCTGCTGGTTTTACCCCTATTACTGGGCTAGATCCAAACATATATGGTCTCAAATACAAACTTGCCCCAGATCCATATGGTGGCACCCATTGGTCATTCGCTTTTACTACTTCATCGATTGCTTCTAAAAACTTTTCTACTGGTAATTCTGGCATCTCTAGTCTACGCGCTGAATCTATCAGCCTTTCTGCATTTAATTCTGGGCGAAATGTAACAATTCTTCCATCCTTTGTAGTGTAGGCTTTTAACCCTTCAAAAATAGTCTGTGCATATTGTAATACTCCTGCACATTCACTGAGAACAATCGTGGCATCCTCTGTAAGTCCTCCTTCTTCCCATGCACCATTTTTATAATCAACCACATATCTTTTATCCGTCTGCATATATGAAAATCCGATATTAGCCCAATCTAAATTCTTTTTTTCCATCGTTTCGTTCCTCTCCATCTTTCAACTTTATTGCTATAATTTAGCATAACCTTATTATCGTTCTGTGATACTGATTGACTCTATCCCTACACTTCCACCACGAACCACTTCAATATTTTTATAAGAAGATTTTAATAGTGCAATAAGGGAATCATTTTTTGTAGATGTATGTACACACTCTAACAATACGCTATTCTTTCCATAATCTACTATTTTCCCTTCAAAGGCTTCTGCAATATGAAACAACTCTGTCTTTTGATCTAAATTGCAACCATTCACTTTGATATACATCAATTCTTTCATATGAATTGGCATCGTTGTAAAATCAATTACTTTGATAACCTCTACCATTCGGTTCAATTGCTTTTTAATCTGTTCAAACGTAGGATCGTCACTAACCGTTTCAATTGTCATCCTCGATACAGTTGGATCTTCTGTCGCCCCCACTGTCAAACTTTGCAAGTTATACGATTTTCCAGAAAAAAGCCCTGAAATCTTAGATAGTACTCCTACTTGATTCTCTACATATAATGATATCCATCTTTTTTTCATCTCTCTCCTCCTTCTAACATTCCAAGTACATTTCAGCGATTGACTGTCCACCTTTAACCCAAGGAAGCACCGCTTCTTCACAATCTAACATAAATTCTATCAACACTGGCCCATTGGTCACTTTCTTTGCTTCTTCAAATGCTGCACCAATCTCCTCTTTCTTTTCAACACGAATTGCTTTTGCTCCATAGCTTTCTGCTAATTTTACAAAATCTGGTGAATACGGAGGACATACACGTTCCCCTTTTACACACTCCTCTTGACAACTTCTTCTTGCGCAAAGGCAAGTAGCCGAATAACGCTTTCCATATAAATACTTCTGCATCTGACGAACCATACCTAGCTTATAATTATTGAACACGCAGAGAATCAACTGTTCCTCAAGACATACTGCTGTTGCAAACTCCTGTATATTCATCTGCATTCCACCATCTCCTGAAACTGCAATTACAGGTGTATTCGGTGCACCAAGTTTCGCCCCCATAGCTGCTGGAAAACCATAACCCATTGTACCAAGACCACCCGACATCAGTATTTTTTTCTTTTCATTGACTTCCACGTGATGTGCTACCCACATCTGATGCTGTCCTACATCTGATACTACAATTGCCTCTTCAAATTGTTGATTCAACTCTTCTAAAATATCTTGTGCATTCATGCAACCTTTATCACGAATCATAAGTGGATGCTCTTCTTTCCACCCTTCAATCTGTTTTAACCAATTTTCCGTCTCTAACTCTGTAACGTACTCATTCATTTTCTCACAGGCTTCTTTTGCATCTGCAACTATTGGCACGTCTACATGAATATTTCTAGAAATAGACGCAGTGTCAATATCGATATGAATAATTTTGGCGTGTGGAGCAAACTCTGCTATCTTCCCCGTTACCCTATCATTGAATCTAGCTCCGATTGAAACTAACAAATCACAGTTACTTACCGCTAAATTTGCTGCATAAGCTCCATGCAGTCCCATTGTTCCTATAAAGTATGGGCTATTCGATGGAATTGCACCTTTACCCATTACAGTCGTAACTACTGGTATCTTTGTCTTTTCCACCAAAGATTGGAACACTTCGTTGGCTTTTGCAATATTGATTCCACCACCTGCTAAGAATACAGGCTTCTTTGCCTTTCCGATCATTTTCACTGCTCTTTTCATCTGACCGATATGCACACTAGTATTCGGCTTATATCCTCTAATATTTACTTCTTCTGGATATTCAGAATCGCCGAGTTCCGCCATCATATCTCTTGGAAGATCAATTACAACAGGTCCTGGTCTTCCTGATTTTGCAATATAAAAGGCTTCTTTGATAATTCGTCCCAAATCTTCTCTTTTTGTTACCGTAACACCATATTTACAAATACTTCTTGTAATTCCAACCATATCTACCTCTTGGAAAGCATCGTTCCCAATCAATACTCTTGGTACTTGCCCTGTAAAACAAACCAATGGAACACTATCGTAGTTAGCAGTCGCAATCCCTGTTACTAAGTTTGTCGCTCCTGGTCCACTCGTTACTAGACAGACCCCTACCTTTCCTGTAGTTCTTGCATATCCATCTGCTGCATGAATCAAAGCTTGCTCATGTCTTGGAAGGACAACTTCTGTATACTCTTGCTTGTAAAGTTCGTCTAAGATATCCACATTATAACCACCCGGATAACCAAACATTATGTCTATACCTTCTTCTTTTAGTGCTTTTACTAGTAACTTATTTCCAGATATTTTTCTCATACACTCACGCTCCTTTTCATTTTTGGCAGTTGTTATCAGATAATACAAACAACGCCCTAAGCTGAAGTTCAGCTTAGGGCGAATATAATCTCCGTGGTACCACCTAATTTCAGGCTAATGCCTGCACTCATACAATACAATTCCTTATATTGTCTCCCTATAACGTGGGAACTTACGTCAAACCCTACTGCGCTTTACACTTATTCAAGTTTGCTGCTCAAAGGCTACTTCTATAATCCCTTCACGAAAGCTTACACCAACCGCTTTCTCTCTTTGCTTTCAGAACTTATATACTACTCCTCGTCTTCGCTTTTTCTTTTTCTCTTAGACCCATTATAATAATTGTAGACTTTTTTGTCAATCAGAAATTTATGCTCGTATTGCTTCGCATTACAATATCGCACTAATCTCTCCTAGTCTTTCTACAATTGGAAGGTGTTGCGTACATGCCTTTTCACATTTCTTACAAGCAATACAGTCCTTTGCTGTCTGTGCATCTAATGCTCCCCAGTGATTTTTGATACGATCCATCATATCACTGCCTAGTAGCTTTTGGTTGTATACATCCATAAACTTTGGAATATCAATATCTTTTGGACATAGCTTGCAATAACCACACCCTGTACACATATTGTTAAGAGCAATTCCGCTATTTGCATAACGCTGACAGACTTCTTTTGCTGTTAGTAACTCTAAATTCTCAACTGCTTTTACCGCATCATCTACATGGTCTTTTGTCGTCATTCCACAAAGTGTCACAGAAATCTCTTTGTGTTGTGCTACAAATCGAAGTGCTGCTTGAGGTACTGTTAAGTTCGTACCTTCTGTTAAGTAAGAGAACAATTGCTCATTTCTTGCAATCTCTCCTCCACCTAATGGATTCATTACAACGATTCCCATTCCATTGTCATGAGCCTTTACAATACCATCTTGACGGAACTGATAGTTCAGTGCATTGTACCCAATCAACATTCCTTTGAACTTATTCGTGTCAATAATTGTCCCCAAATTATCGCTTTCCATATGCGATGAGAACACAATGTTTTTAATCAATCCTTGTGCTTTTGCCTCTTCAAAGAACCCGTACAATCCCTCACATTGTTGCTGATATCCTTCTGGCGTCAACATGCACCACAAATGATAAAAATCTATGTAATCTACTCTCAGTCTCTTCAACGAAGTTTCTAATCTACGAAAGAAGTTATCCCTTGTAGGCTCCCCTTCCATTGTACCAAAATTAGTTTTAGAAGTTACATAATAGCTATCTCTCTTTAATTGAGACAGTGCTAATCCTGTAATTTCTTCACTTTTATCATGACAGTAGTATGGGGCTGTATCAAAGTAATTGATTCCTTTTTCATGTGCATACAAGGCTACCTCTGCACACTTTTCAAAATTCCCAGCCTTTACATCTTCCTCATCATATCGCATACATCCAAAACCGATTGCTGACACTTTCATGTCTGTATCTCCATACTGTTTATAGAACATAAAACCCCTTTCTCAAGATGTACTTTTCCATCTTATTCACCATAAATTTCTTAAAATTTCTATTGATAATTCTATCACAATTCTTTTCTTCAATCAAGGTCTTATTCATTGACTGCCTTCATTCTATATGGTATATTTTTATGTAGAAATCTTACTAATTTTGGAGGAAAAAATGGATATCAAACAACGAATTATAGCATTACAAGAAAAGATGAAAGAAAAGGGTATTACCATGTATATGGTACCATCCGCTGATTTCCATCAAAGCGAATATGTATCGGATTACTTTAAGGGACGTGCTTTTATCACAGGATTTACAGGATCTGCTGGTACAGCCATCGTTACCTTGAGCGATGCATTTTTATGGACAGACGGGCGTTATTTTATTCAAGCCGAAAAAGAATTAAAGGGATCTGGAATCACTCTTTGCAAGATGGGCGAGCCTGGCGTTCCTACAATTGATGAGTATCTAGCGCAAAACTTAACTTCGGAAGATACACTTGGACTAGATGGACGTGTCATATCTGTAGCACAAGGAAAGCAATTTGAGTCAATTACACAGAAAGCAAAAGCAAACTTTATCAATGATGTAGACTTCATCCATGATATTTGGACAGATTGCACACCACTTCCTGCAGAGCCAGCATTTGCATTATCTGAAAACTACACTGGTGAATCCACTGAAAGCAAGCTAGCTAGAATTCGTGAAAAAGTAAGTGCTAGTAATGCGACTGCACATATCGTTTCTGCCTTAGATGATTTGTGTTGGATTTTCAACTTCCGCGGAAATGATGTAGCTTATTGCCCTGTAGTACTTGCGCACACGATTATTTTTGAGGATACTGTTTCTCTTTATATAGAAGAATCAAAACTCCCTGCTGACGTACTTGCTAACTTAAAGGAAAATAATGTAACCATCCTACCTTATAACAGCATCTACGAAGATTTAAAGAACTTAGATTCAACAGTTCGTATCTTGCTTGATCCTGCGAAACTTAACTATTCTCTATACACTAGCATTCCTAGTGAAGTAAAAAAAGTTGAGGATGCTACACCTGTTGCCTTTATGAAAGCGTGTAAGAATGAAGTAGAATTGGAAAACATTCGCAAAGCTCATATCAAAGATGGTGTTGCCATCACTAAGTTTATGCATTGGTTAAAGAAAAATATTGGAAAGATTGAAATGGATGAATTGAGCGCTTCTGCACAGTTAGAATCTTTTAGAAAAGAACAAGAAGGGTTTTTATGGCCAAGTTTTGCACCTATCTGTGCATACGGTGAGCATGCTGCTCAGTGTCACTATTCTTCTTCCAAAGAAACTAACGTGCCAATCGAGCAAAAAGGTCTATTTTTAGCAGATACTGGTGGAAATTACATGGAAGGTTCGACTGATATTACTCGTACTACCGCAATGGGACCACTTCGAGATGTAGAAATTCTACATTTTACAACTGTAGCTAGAGCAATGCTTACTTTGATGAATGTAAAATTCATCTATGGAACAACTGGAATCAACCTCGATTTTGTAGCTAGAGGTGTAGTAAATGCCATTGGTGCAAATTACAATCATGGAACTGGTCATGGTGTTGGATATCTACTCAGCATCCACGAAGGTCCACAAGGTATCAGAGGCAAAGTGCTAGGAACAGAATCCATTGCCTTAGAACCTGGAATGATCCTTACCAACGAACCTGGACTCTATGTAGATGGATCACATGGAATTCGTACTGAGAATGAGTTGATCGTTCGTGAAGCCGAAAAGAATGAATTTGGTCAATTTTTATACTTCGAGCCAATTACATTTGCACCAATCGACTTAGATGCAATTGACCCAAGCTTGATGAGCGATATTGAAAAAGTCTACTTAAACGACTACCATCAACAAGTATGGGATAAAATCAGCCCGCATTTGAACGATGAAGAAAAAGAGTGGTTAAAAGAATATACAAGAGCTATCTAGTTATAACAAAAAGCTGCTACTTCAATTATGCGTTGAAGTAACAGCTTTTTTTAATTCTTATTTAGAAAATCAATAACAATTTCTTTGAATCTAACATCCTCATAATACAGACCATGCTTCATTCCTTTTAGTACTCTAAGCTTACTATTTGGAATTTTTCTCGCCATAATTGCCGCATCCTCTGTTCCTACTACCCCGTCATTTCCTCCCCCTATAATAAGGGTCGGACATTGTATCTTAGTTAAGTTCTTATAACTATTGTGCTTTAGACAAGAAGTTGCTTGTATGAGAAATTTTCGCCTATTTAAGACAATATTAGAAACTATGAAAAATGGATAAAGCAATCGCATTCGCTTTAGTGATTCTTCCTCATAACATTTCTCTGATAGATCAATCAACACACTTTTAAAATTCCTTCGATAAGCCCATCGTCTCCAATTACCAATTACTGTTTGTACCGTTCTATTCTGTCTGCACATCGTCACCACTAACACTAATTTATCCACCAATTGAGGGGTCATACTTGTTAAATGTTGTGCAATCATGCCTCCTTGTGATATGCCCATCAGATATACATCCGTCAATCCAAGTTTTTTCATAACAACTGCTTGATCTTTCGCCATATCCTGTGTAGAATAGCCTACCTCGTATTCCTTTTTTCGACTAAATATATATACGGTATATTCCTTTGCGAATCTACGATACACATAGCTTAATAATGGCGAAAGACCCTTTACACTCTTAAACGCATCACCTAGTCCAGGAATAATCACTAATGTTTTCTTCCCCTCTCCAAACCTCACGTAATTCATAGTCGTAGCCCCTATTCTAACCCGGCCTTCTTTTGCATGATTGAACATAACCCCTCCTTATCTATGAAACCTCTTAATCATCTCCTGTTTCAGTTGCTTGTCTGCAAATAAAAATAATCCTATAGATATAATCGCACAAGCAATCGCTGCGATAAACACTCCCCATAACCGATCTGCAAATCCAAGTAAATAGATTGGAATCGGGATAAAACTTATCAGCATAACTACCAAAATATACCCAAAATATTCTGAAAATAATTGCTTGCTTCGTATTGCTAAAATGGTCAAATATAATGACACTGCTATGGTCAAAAATGGGAATACATAATTCGTTGACCAATACATCCAACCTGTAAAAACATCCAAGGCCACTAAAAGCATGGACAGTAACAAATAATTCAAAAGTACTTTTGCACCATACCTTTTTGACTTAGACTTTAACACCTTGATGACCCCATTTATATATATAAGCGCTGTCGTCACAATACCTGCCCACAATATATCACCTTGATTATAAGTAAAAATATTGATATACACAGTGATAAAAATTGCCACAATCGATACAAATGTGGGAACTTTCCAAAGCTTTGACCGTCTCTTTATAAGCCTTTGATATTCTGGGTATCGAACTACTGCGTTATTCTCTTCGTTATACTCTTCAAAAGGAGTTTTGCAAAGTGGACATCTGCTATCGCTTTGATAGACATCTACATTACATTTATTACATCTATTCATTTGCATCCCCCCAACTATTTGAATATACACTCACACCTGCACTTGTCCGCCTTGCTAATGAAGTGAAAAATTCTCTAATAACTGATGTATCCGTAATGGCACTAGTAAAACTAATGACTAACTTATCTTCAAAAGAGCAAACCCCACAATTGATTTGACTTTTTTCCGTTGGATATACCAAAACCTCTGTATGTTCAATATAGGGCTTCACATCATCTGGCAAATCAATTCTGCCTAAATTAGACAGTGTGATTGTTTTTCTCACCTCTCCTTTTAGTCGAAACCCAACTGGAATCACTAAATTTTTCAACACCAGAGGTGTGTGCCTAGAAAAGACATTTGTCGATAATTCCACATGTTCTTTCATCGCTATTTTTAATTGTGTTTCATCTAGTGCCACCTTAAGTTGTTCAGCAACTGACGCTATTACATCATGAAATTTTGTATTTTTATTCATTTTGTATCCTATGTTTACTACTCCAAAAAAATTTTTTAATGTCTTTGATTGGAACACATTTCTTAAATTCACTGGAACTGCAACTACAATTGGCTTCCTATCCGAAGTATTTTTTTGCTTTCCTTCATAGATAGCAACTATCATATTCGCGATTAGAAGTGCTGTAATAGAGCATTTCATTTCTTTGCAGCACTGTTTTAATTCTGCGACTGATACAACTCCACTAATCACCCTATGGCCTTTTTTCGCAAATTTCTTCCCTCTATTTCGAAAGGCAACCTCTTGCTTCTTCTCTAGTTTTGTGTGCAATTTTGTCGCTTTAGAATAGTTAATATTAAAGCTATCTTCATTATTCTCATCATCAAATTCATCAAATAGAAGTACTTTTCCTTGAGAGTCTATATTACCATGTTTTATCGTCAAATAATAATATACTAAGGACTTCATGAATTCTACGACACCACTTCCATCTGCAACTGAATGAAAGGTCTCAATCGAGATTCTGTTACCAAAATACAATACTTTCACAATATAGCCCTTATTTTCATGCGATATGATAGCAGAACATGGCGTCTTTTCTTCTTTTTCTACTGTAAAGTGCTTAATATTTTCATCAAAATAATTCCAAAACACCCCTTTCCTAAGCCTAAGAAAGAACATGTGAAATCTCTCATAAATCATATTTACAGCTAACTGAAGTATCCGAGGGTCTATCTCTTCTTTTAAAACAATAGATACCCTAAATACTGATGAATTATTTTTACTCGTTACAGATGGAAACAACTTCGCTACTGCATCTAACTCTTTAAATTTCTCCAATGTAAATCAACTCCTTTTCGTCATCCACCTTTACGCATCTCTATTATAACAAAAGAGATGTCGCCATAGCAACATCTCTTTAGTCATTATCGTTACATATTTACTTATTCGCCTTTTTCTAACTTATCAAGTGTTCCACTCATCAACCAAAGAACAACACCGCAAAGTGCTACTACTCCTGCAACTGCGCTGTAACCAATTGTAAAATCAACAGTTCCTAAGAAGTTATAGATTGGTGGCCAGATTTGATTTGCAAAAAATACAGCAATTGGCCATAGACCCAATAGCAATCCTATTAATTTCGCTGGTGATAACTTAACGATAAACGAGTTACCAAGTGGTGAGAATACCATCTCTCCAAGAGACATCAAGATACCTGCAAGTGCAATCCAAAGAAGAGATACTTGTCCTGATTCTCCTGCAATCATATCTGCTACTACTAACACTACGAATGTAAGTGCTAATAAAATAATACCAAGTGCTGTCTTCTTGAACATGCTAAGGTCACCTTGTGGACGCTTCTCAAGTTTTGACCACACTTTCGCAAGAATTGGTCCTAACGAAATACAAGCAATCGCATTCAATGAATCAAAGTAAGATGTAGGTACTTCCCATCCTCCAACTACCCAGTTTGCTTTATTTAAAAAGTCTGCACCTTCTCCATAACCAAAGTGGAAATAGATTGGCATATATGTCATATACCACACTGCCCAGAATACAATCGAAAATACAGTAACTAGCACAATCGCCAATACTCTCTTCTTATCTGCAGCTGTTAATGGCTCTGCCTTCTCTTTTTCTTTATTTTTCTTCTCAGCAAACTGTCTTTGGTCACTTTTAAATGGTTTCTTTCCTAATTCGCCCAATGATTTTGATCCAATCAAAAACCAAACCGCATCGAATAATAAGAATAATCCACAAATCATAAACCCTGTTTGAAATCCAACAGCTAATGCTATTGGTACCAACAATGTAGTCCCGATAAATGATCCTAGGTTTACAAAAGAATACTGAATCGAGAATGCATTATCCATATCTTCCTTTCTAAACTGTAGTCCATTTACTCCAGATAGATTTCCTTTAAACAAACCTGTTCCAAGTGATACTAGAGCTACCATAATCCACACATGAGTAAGCCCCGTTGCTTGCCACGCCACTAAGTAACCTGCTCCCATTAACACCATTCCGATAAATACACAAATTCTCGGATTGAGCCAATAGTCAGCAATATACCCACCAAAAACTGGTGTAATATAAGTATACGCAACAAATGCCCCTGAAAGTACTGCTCCCTCTGCACTAGTAAGCCCTAGTCCTCCACTAGCTGCAGCTGTTGCAATCCAAATTGGCAATAAATACTTCGCCGTATAAAACGCTAATCTCTCAAATGTAAATCCTAGTGAGCAGATGTAGAATCCCAACGGCTTTTTAACTTTAGTTGTCTCCATTTTTTTCCTCCTTTTTTTAAGATAATCAACCTATCTCACTTTATCAAATTCGACAGATTTTGTCTAGCCTAAATTTGTAATTTTTTTATAGATTCTTTATGCTTTCTTAATGAATTATTATGCATTTTACATGTAATTTTATACATCTCTTTGATATTTTGTAAAATAGTACTCTAAATCAAAATAAGTTTGCTCATCACTAATTCCAACCATCTTCCATCCATCTTCATTTTCTAAATTCGGAAAATAAGTATCTGCTTCATATGAATGGTCAATCTTTGTTACATAAGCAGTCTTACACAGTGGCAACAACTGTCTATAAATACTCTCTCCACCAATCACATAAATATCTTGTTCATCGTATTTTTCTAGCTCTTGCTTTAACTCTTCTATCGAATGTACTACAATTGCATCGTTCACCTTATAGTTTGCATCAGTTGTCATCACAATATTCACTCTATTTTTTAGTGGCTGTTTTTGAGGAAAACTTTCTAACGTCTTTCTTCCCATTACGACAACCTTCCCTGTAGTCGTTTCTCTGAAATACTTCATATCTGCTGGAATACTTACCAATAAACTGTTATCTTTTCCAATCGCCCAATTTTTATCTACTGCTACTATTAAATTCATCGCTTTTTGCTCCTTTATACTGCTATCGGTATATTTTTTATCTGTGGTCCTGTCTCGTAATCTTCCAATTTCACATCATCTACAGTGAACTCGTAAAAGTCCTTTATTTCTGGATTCAACCAAAATTTTGGTGCTTTCATCGGTTTTCTCTCTACAAGTTCTTGCACAAGAGGGATATGCTTATCATAGATGTGGGCATCTGCAATTACATGCACCAACTCTCCCACTTTCATATCACACACTTGTGCCAACATGTGAACTAGCACTGCATATTGGCATACATTCCAGTTATTTGCTGCCAAAATATCTTGAGAACGTTGATTTAAAATTGCATTCAAGGTCAACTTCTCGCTATCTTTTTCTTTCGTCACATTAAAAGTAACACTGTATGCACAAGGATATAGATGCATCTCGGCTAAATCTTGATGCACATAAATGTTGGTCATAATCCTTCTGCTATACGGATTATTCTTCAAATCAAAGATTACACGATCCACTTGATCCATCATACCTTCTTTGTACTGATGCTTCACTTGCATCTGATAGCCATAGGCTTTCCCAATAGACCCCTCTTCATCTGCCCAACTATCCCATATTCTACTATTTAACTCGTTGATGTTATTTGATTTTTTTTGCCAAATCCAAAGCATCTCATCTACGCAGCTTTTTATTCCTGTTCTTCTAAGTGTAAGTGCTGGAAATTCTTTCGATAAATCATAGCGGTTTACCACTCCGAATTTTTTGATGGTATAGGCAAAACTGCCATCTTCCCATTTTGGTCGTACCTTTTCCCCTTCTGTACTCACACCATTTTCTATTACATCCTTACACATATCTATAAAAATTTGATCTGCTAAACTCATTTTCTCCTCCTACTCAATGTTGTACAACATTTTTTCAAGACTAAGATATAGACTCTCAACTTCATTTTTGCGCATCTTCCTCAATAACATCCGATCAATCTTTTTGCGATCATTTTCTATACGCTTTTGGATGTCATATGCTTTCTCGGTTAAATGCACATTTTTTCTACGCTTGTCTTTTTCACTTTGCACAATCAATACATAACCTTTCTCATCCAATCGTTTCAATAAGCCTGTCACCGTTGGATTACTCAAATTTAAATGTTCCTCTATATCCTTTTGATTGACAGACTCCTTCTCTGTTTCTAACAAAAAATTCAAAACTGCGCACTGGGATGACGTAATCCCAATTGACGAAAGCATTTTAGTCAACTGTTTCTCATATTCATTGGTAATGCATTTTATTAGAACTCCTATTGGCATCGCTTGTCCCATATCTTCACCTCTTCATATGTGCTTACTTTCTCTCATTATAATGCACTTGTAATCCATTAGCAATTCATATTGTTATTCTTGATTAGTGCAATCTCTTCTCTATGTCCCTCTAAATCACAAGGCGTTTCTAAATAAAATGGAATTTCCTTCAACTTAGGGTGGTTAATAATCTTTCGAATCGCTTCTAATCCAATTTCCCCTTCTCCGATTTTGGCATGTCTGTCTTTTTTAGCTCCTTTTATATTCAAGCTATCGTTTAGATGAATTGCTTTTAATCTTTCTAATCCGATTATTTCATCGAATTGTTGAATCACTTCATCTAGTTCATTGCAAATGTCATACCCAGCATCATGAACATGACAGGTGTCCAAACAAACTCCTAGTTTCTCTTTTTTCTCAACCTTATCAATAATGGCTTTAATTTCTTCAAAATTCCTACCAATCTCTGTTCCCTTTCCAGCCATCGTCTCTAAAAGTACTGTGGTTTGTTGCTCTTCCCATAAAATCTCATTCAAGATTTCTGCAATCAATTCAATACCTTTTTCTTCCCCTTGCTTTACATGGCTTCCTGGATGAAAATTATAAAGGTTTCCTGGGAGATATTCCATTCTCTCCAAATCATCTTTCAAGGTCATTCTAGCAAACTCTCTCGTTTTTTCATCTGCTGAACAAGCATTCAATGTATAGGGTGCATGAGCAAGAACCACCTCTATTCCATGTTCCTCCATCAACTTCCTCAACTTCTCTACATCCTTTACATCTATCGCTTTTGCTTTACTTCCCCTTGGATTTCTCGTAAAAAATTGAAACGTGTTCGCACCGATATCAAGTGCTGTTTTCCCCATTGCTTCAAACCCTTTTGAAGAGGATAGGTGACATCCTATTTTAAACATTTTGTTCCACTCCTTAATACAAAAAATTAGGAGATTGCTTCTGCAATCTCCTTTCAAAGAGCGATAGACGGGATTCGAACCCGCGACCCCAACCTTGGCAAGGTTGTACTCTACCAACTGAGCCACTATCGCATATACTTTCGTTCCGCTCTTACCGGAACAATAGCTATTATATTACACTTTTTTAACAATGTCAACCACTTTTTTATTTTTGTTGTTTCTTTTCTCTTTTTTCCTACCAATTTACCCAAATTTCTATATGGTAGGAATTTCTTCTCTTTTTTTCCCTACCAATTCACCTAATTTCCTATATGGTAGGAATTTTCTCTCTGCTTTTTCCTACCATATAATATAAAAAGCTTGCCTATTACATTTTTGTCAGCTTACGATTCATTCTACGTGGCTTTGCCGCTTCTACTCCCAATCGTTCTACTCTATGTTTTTGGTAAGATTCAAAATTCCCTTCATGCCAGTACCAGTTTCCTGGTTCTTCACTAGTACCTTCCCATGCGATGATATGTGTTGCTATACGATCAAGGAAGAATCTATCATGGCTTATTACAACTGAACAACCTGGGAAGTTAAGCAGTGCTTCTTCCAAGCTAGACAATGTTGCAATATCTAGATCGTTGGTAGGCTCATCTAGAAGTATCAGATTCCCACCTTCTTTTAAGGTTAAGGCAAGGTTCAATCTATTGCGTTCTCCACCAGAAAGAATGCCCGCTTTCTTTTGCTGATCTGAGCCTTTAAATCCAAATCCTGAAAGGTATGCTCTACTTGGTATTTGTACATTCCCTACTTGAAGATAGTCATTTCCGTCTGAAACCACCTCCCATAAAGTTTTGTCTGGATCAAGACCTGCTCTATTTTGGTCAACATAAGAAATCTTAACTGTATCACCGATTTCTAAAGTACCGCTATTTATCTCTTCTAGTCCTACAATCGATTTAAAGAGTGTAGTTTTACCTACTCCGTTTGGTCCAATTACACCAACAATTCCTCCTTGTGGTAGCGAGAATGATAAGTCTTTTATCAAAACTCTGTCTCCAAATGATTTATTAATGTTATCGGCAACAATTACTTTTGTACCTAGTCTAGAACCAACTTGAATTTTGATATCTGAGAAATCTACTTCTTTTGTAGCTGCTGCTTGTGCTTCCATTTCCTTAAAACGTTCCAAACGCGCTTTACTCTTTGTCTGGCGAGCTTTTGGTGAACTCCTCACCCATTCAAGCTCTGCTTGTATTCTTTTCACTAGCTTTGCTTGTTGTTGCCCTTGTGCTGTAAGCCTAGCTGCTTTTGTTTCAAGGTATGTAGAATAGTTACCTTCATATGGATATAATTGACCTCGATCCACCTCACATATCCACTCTGCTACGTTATCAAGAAAATATCTATCATGGGTTACTGCAAGTACAGCACCTTTATAAGTCTTTAGAAATTGCTCTAACCAAAGAACCGATTCTGCATCTAGGTGGTTGGTAGGCTCATCTAGCAGTAGTAAATCTGGTGCCTCTAGTAAAAGCTTACAAAGTGCTACACGACGTCTTTCCCCTCCTGATAAAATATGAATTGGCGCATCTGCATCTGGGCATTGAAGGGCATCCATTGCTTGATATAACTTACTATCTATATCCCATCCATCTGCTGCATCGATTGCCGACTGCAACTCACCCATTTCTGTCATTAGACTATCGTAATCTGCGTCTGGATCCATCATTTCTTCGCCAATCTTATTAAATCTTTCTACTTTTTGTAATAATCCACTGAAAGCTTGTCTGATATTTTCGATTACTGTCTTATCTTCATCAAGAGGTGGTTCCTGTTGAAGTATGCCTACTGTAAACCCTTGCGTTAACTTTGCTTCTCCTGCTGAAACCTCTTCCATTCCTGCCATAACCTTTAACAAGGTAGATTTCCCCATACCATTTGGTCCTACTACTCCTATTTTTGCTCCATAGTAAAATGAAAGGGATACATCATTAAGAATAACCTTGTCCCCATGCGCCTTACGGGCTTTGTACATTTGATAAATAAATTCTGCCATATAACTTATGTCCTCCTATTTTTTCTTTCATTAACTTCTGCCTTAACAATACAACTCTTCTTAAAAAAACCAATTCCATATGTTGTAATATCTGTATATCCTTCTACATATAAGCCTTGTTTATAATCTTGCACCTCTATTTGGCGAAGTGCCTCTAGTGCTACATTTTCCATCTCTAGCGGGCTTTTTGCAATCTTAAATTCTATGATATATGCTTTCCCCTTGTAACTTGAATATTTGATAATCATATCTGGTCTACCATTGCCTGATTCTCGATTGGATAACACCACATAATTTTGAAGTCCTCTATATAACCCCAACATCATCTCATGATAAAAAGATTCACCTTTATTCTTACCACTACCACTATCATAAAAGCTAATCATAGATTCTAATGATTCTTCAATTTCTTCTTGCATCATTGCAACATCACTTGTCAACGTCGCCTCATATAGCTTTGTCATATCCCTCTGTTCAATTTTCTGCCGACTCCATTCCATAACATGATTTTTATAGATATACCTAATTTCTTCATTCGGAATCTTAAGTGTAGCATACACCTGCCCATCTACAAAATACTCTCTGTCTTTTTTCAAATACCCGGTGAAATATAAAAAATTCCACAAATTTTCGCTACTTGTATAGATATCAGCATATGTAATATCTTCATGAATAGGCTTTTCAATCGTTCCATAAGACACAAGTGCTTCCAACTCTGTCCTTGTAACAACATCTGCTCCTTCTACCAACTCCTTAATTATGCTATTCGAGCTAGTGTTCGACCAATAGGGCATCGGCACTTTATTGTCATTCACCATTATTTGCTTAACATGATTCACCAAACTCCATGGATTATAGACTTGTGTCGCACCAAATAAATACCCGTTATACCACTCTTTTATCGTATTTTCATGATGAGATTTCCCAAAATACCGAAGCATCTTTACAACTTCCTCGTGCGTAAATCCAAAGCACTCTCCGTAATATTCATTTTGAATCGAAACGATTTCTAGATTATTAAGACCTGTAAAGATGCTTTCTTTGCTAATTCTAAGGCACCCTGTCATCACTGCAAATTGAAGGGAATGATTTGTTTTTAATGCTGCACTCAATAGCCCCCTTATAAAATCCGCCATGCTTTGATAGAACCCTCGAAAATGTGCATTTTCAAGCGGAACATCATATTCATCAATTAAGATAATCACCTTTTCACCGCAAGAACGCTCCAAGCACTCGCATAAAAATCGAATAGAATCTATATAATCGCTCTGCTCCCCATTGCGCATCATAAGCGACTTATAGAGTTCAAGCTCATCCATTCGCATCTTTTTTTTATCCAAATATTTTTCATTTCTTGCAAACTCTCTCGAAATATTTCCGATTAACAACTTATAAGAATCTTCAAACGTTCCTTGTTTTCCTTCTTTAAAATTCAACATGATGACAGGATATTTTCCCATGTGCACTGCGTACTTTTCACCTGCATTCCTAATATCCAATCCATTGAATAGATAGGAGTAATCCTCCTCACTTTTCTCAAAATAATATTGCAGCATACTCAAATTGAGACTTTTCCCAAATCTTCGTGGTCTTGTGAACAGTGTCACTTCTGAAGTTGTATCTAAGATATTTTTTATCAATTTCGTCTTATCTACGTAATAACAGTTAAATTCTATTAACTTTTTAAAATCATCAATACCTATAGGTAATGATTTATACTCCATCTTTCCCCTCCTATGAACTCCAAGTCTTCGTGTTTAAAAACCCCGATACACGCTTTTGGGCATTTTCTACTAGTTCTCGATCAAACTCCATAAAACCTAGTAATTTTATTGCATTTCGCGTCTGTGCTGCCCCTGTCTTTAGTAAGTAATCAAAATAGATGCCATCCTCTTGAATCTGCTATTTCAATCGGAATCTTCCTTAACCTCGTCTCATTCCCTTCATCTAGATAAAGTATACATGACACTTAGGGATAATGTAAAGTGCTTCTTTGATCAGGAAATTACTACCCTTTCTCGCATTTCTTTGCTTTAGGTACGTAAATAACTATGATCTTCTTAAAAGAAGAAGCACCTTATACAGGTGCCCACTCTTTTTCTTATTTTTTAACGCTATCTGTGATTTGACTATAATCTGCATCATCTTTTTATTTCTTCAATTAAGATTTCACAATTTTTCTTGTCGTGTGCAACACCCATTAGATATATGCTGCCATGCAAATCATGATAATACTGTTTTCCTTTTATTTGCTCTACAGCTGCCTTTGATAACGATATCAAATCAGTTCCTTGCTTAAACTCAATAATTAAATGATTCAAGTTATCAACTCTAGACCTTAAAATGATATCAGAGCGTCCATCCCCTGCTTCTAGATTTGACTTTATTTCATAATAATTATCTAAATAACAACACATTCCCAAAAATAACATATGATAGGCATTTTCTCTCGCATCATGATAGCTAGTCACTGACTTCACTAATTTTTTATAAGTGATTTTAAACTGTTCTAAATCGCGTTTAAATACTAAAGATTCAAACATATTTTCTAATGACATTTCTGAAAATTGGGCATATGCACTCACAATCTTTTTGAACTCTGACTTCACCTCTTCATTCGGAATCTTGACTGTTCTCTTTTTTAAGAGGTAGTTAAATTCATTATCCGCTAAAGTTATATACCCTGCATTCAATAATAATCCCCATAAAGTGCTTGCCGATTTTAATTGGGCATATGCCGTCTGCAAATCTATCGGAACTGACACTGTACCTTGACTAATCAACTCCTCAAACGCCAAATGGAATGTTTCGCCACTTTGCAGGATACTTTCTTTTATCATGCGATTATTGGATGTATGTATCCAATAATTATCTAGATGTTTATTTTTAGCATAATTCAAAACAGACCATGGGTTATACACTTGTTGCCCACCAAAATTATAACCGTTATACATCGAAGTCACACTTTCGCTAAGTTCAAGCCCGTAATAATTCAATAATTCTTCTGTTTCTTCTGGTGTAAGACCAAAGTAACAATTGCACAGAGCATCTTTTACAGTAGCTACTGTAAGGTTATTAAGATCCGAGAAAATATTCTCTTTAGAAATCCTTTGAATCCCTGTCAACACCCCTTTTCCTAAGTAAGGATTGTCTTTCAATGCCGCCCCAAACAAAGTAGAAAAAAAACTCTCTAAATCATCATAATATTTTTGTGAGTAAGCTTCCGCCATAGGTGTATCATATTCATCTATTAGTAACATTACAGACTGCTTGTAATAGATACTAACTACTTGAGTGAGTAGGCGAATACTATCAACAATTCGTTCAAAGTTTGCAGGTGACTCATCCCTTAAATTCTTAATCATAGTATCATAATCACTTTGCAAAAATTGATTCAAAGAGTCATAGATGAAATAATATTTTTGATATTCCTGATGTAATTGTTTTTTTATGTTTTGCAATAACATGTTCATCGAACCTTTGCAATCTTTAAAACTAAAATACAAACAAGGATGTGTGTTGATTTCTCCAAACACTTCACTTTGCTCAATGTAAAGTCCTGAAAATAAGTCTTTCGTATTCAGCGTTATGTCTAAAAAATCGCGAAGCATTGTCATATTCAGTGTTTTACCAAACCGTCTTGGTCTCGTAAATAAGACCACTTCAGATCCATCATTTATTATTTCCTCTATGAATTTGGTTTTATCTACGTAATAATAGTTACCTTCGCGGTTTTTTCTGAATTCTGAAATTCCAATCGGTATTTTTCTTAGCATCAACTCACTCCCTTCATCTAGATAAAGTATACCTGATAATTAACTCTATTCCTTCTCTTCCACAACTACCTGAATTCCTAATTCCTTCAACTGCTTCTCTTCTACGATATCTGGTGCTTGTGACATAAGATCCGATGCATCTTTCATCTTAGGGAATGCGATTACATCGCGGATGCTATCTTCTTTTGCCATTAACATTACTAGTCTATCTAGTCCATATGCAAGTCCTGCGTGTGGTGGTACCCCGTATTTAAATGCGGATAATAGGAAACCAAATTGTTCTTCTGCTTGTTCTTTCGTAAATCCAAGCATCTCGAACATCTTGTTTTGAATCTCGTTGTTGAAGATACGCACGCTTCCTCCACCGATTTCTGTTCCGTTTAATACAATGTCATAGGCTTTTGCACGTACTTTGGAAGGATCTGTATCTAAGTACTCTAGGTCTTCTTCCATAGGCATTGTAAATGGATGGTGCATTGCAACGAATCTGTTTTGGTCTTCGTTCCACTCTACTAATGGGAATTCTGTTACCCATACAAAGTGGAATACATTCTTATCTAAGATTTCCATCTGTCTTGCAATCTCTAGTCGCAAGTTTCCAAGTACATCCCATACTACTGATGTCTTGTCTGCTGCAAATAATAATAAGTCTCCATTTTCTCCAGCCATTGCTGTTACTAAAGCTGCCATCTCTTCTTCTGTCATGAATTTAGAGAAAGAGGATTTCATAGTTCCATCTGCTGCAATTGCAATATATGCTAGTCCTTTTGCGCCGTACTCTTTTGCAAAGTTCACTAACTTATCAATTTTCTTACGTGGCATCTCGCCTTGTCCTTTGGCGTTGATTCCGCGAACCGTTCCACCTGCTTCGATTGCCCCTTTGAATACTACAAATTCGCAATTTTCTACTACACTTGTCACATCTGTTAACTCCATGCCAAATCTAGTGTCTGGTTTATCCGAACCGTAACGATCCATAGCTTCTTGATAAGTCATTCTCGGAATTGGAAGACTGACTTCTACATCCAATACATCTTTAAATAACTTTGCTAATAGTTTTTCATTGACTTCTAATACATCTTCCACGTCTACAAATGACATCTCTAAGTCGATTTGAGTAAATTCTGGTTGTCTGTCTGCACGTAAGTCTTCATCTCTGTAGCATCTTGCGATTTGGAAGTATCTATCGTATCCAGAACACATCAATAATTGCTTGTAAATCTGTGGTGATTGTGGCAACGCATAGAACGAACCTGGATGCACTCTACTTGGTACCAAATAGTCTCTTGCACCTTCTGGTGTACTCTTAATCAATGTTGGTGTTTCTATCTCTAAGAATCCTTCTTCTGCTAAAAACTGGCGTGTCAAAGTAGCTACATCACTTCTCATCATAAGATTTCTTTGGATATCTGGTCTTCTTAAATCTAAATAACGGTGCTTTAAGCGCAACTCTTCTTTTGTCTTACTTTCCTCTTCAATTGGAAATGGTGGTGTATCTGACTCTGAAAGAATACGAAGTTCTGTGGCTCTGATTTCGATATCTCCAGTTGCAAGGTTTTCATTTGTTGCCCCTTTTCTTGCAATCACTTCTCCAACTACAGCGATAACGAACTCACTTCTAAGTTTTGCAGCTTTCATCATAATCTCTGTCTCTTGCTCTTCTTCAAATATAATTTGTAGAATTCCACTTCTATCTCTTAAATCTACGAATACAATTCCACCTTTGTTTCTATTTTTTTGTACCCATCCCATTACCGTTACAGTTTCCCCAATTAATTTGCTAGAAACTTCTGTACATCTATGACTTCTTTTCAATCCTTGCATTAACTCTGCCATCTTTTTCTTCTCCTATTTCTTTCATGTTTCTTTGTCTCTATAACTTATTCTCTATTTTCTATAAGTTCTCAAACGAATCTCCAAATACATCAACCAACTCTTCATATCCTTCTTCTTGCAGTTGATTCTTCTGGAATTTCTTGTTTTTCTTCATGTTCACGATTAAGACTTGCTTTCCTTCACTTCTATCTTTCTTCGCTAGTTGGAATACTTTTAGCACTCCTTGTGTAGGCAAATTCTTTTCAAGCAGATATGCCTTTTTCATCTTGCTCTTTGGAATCTTATATCCTTGCTCTAATAATAGCAAGACAATCCTTTCGAATCCAATCGAGAATCCACAAGCTGGTGTTTCTTGTCCTGTGAATTTTCCAATCATTTTATCATAACGTCCACCACCTGCAACGGAACCGCCAAATTCTTTCATGCGAATTTCAAATATGGTTCCAGTATAATAAGCTTGCCCTCTTACTAGGGTAGGATCGAATTCCAATTCAAATTCTACATCTTTTGCTGTCTCTACTGTGTTAATGATAAATTCTAGTCCATCTGCTGTCTCTGCACTTAAGTGTGTCCCTAACTTCTCACGAAGATAACGAACCCCTTCAATGTTCTTTTCCACTTCATCAAATAGGGACAGGTATGTCTTTACTTTATCTGCCTCATATCCAAGTGTTTCTAGCTCTTTGGTAACACCATCTATACCGATTTTATCCATCTTATCTAGAGTGATAAATACAGATTCATAATCTACTTCTGCAAATCCGCTATAAGACGCCATTGCTTTTAAGATATTTCTATCATTTAAGCAGACTGTAAAGTTAGCAAAGTTGATTTTACCTAGCATAGATGTAGTTGCTAAAATTAGCTCTACTTCTGCCAAGTCACTATTTTCCCCTAAAATATCAATGTCGCACTGCATAAATTGGCGATATCTTCCTTTTTGTGGACGGTCTGCTCTCCAGACATTTCCTATTTGTAGGGCTTTAAAAGGTGCTGGTAATTCATTTGCATGATTCGCATAATATCTAGCAAGTGGAAGTGTCAAATCATAACGAAGCCCACCATCTACCAAGTCTTCTTGACTATTGATGTTATCTAATTTCAGCTTTTCTCCTCGTTTTAAGATTTTAAAAATCAGCTTTTCATTATCTCCACCTTGCTTGCTACATAGGTTCTCGATATGCTCTACACAAGGAGTCTCCATAGATACAAATCCATAAGACTTATAGGTATCTTTAATCAATTGAATCAAATAGTCTCTAATTTCCATTTCGTCTGGCATCATGTCTTTCATACCAGTCACAGGCTTTTTCTTTAACGCCATAACCAATCTCCTTTTCGCTCTAGCATCTCATCGATACGTTCGATGTATGCATCTATATCTTTTACATTCTCAATACGAATGATTTTCTCTTTTTCTTTGGGTCTTACAATCTTCGTAGTTGCCCCTGCCCCTACTGCTATGATGGATTGTTTTTCCTCCATAATAAGTATATTGTAAATTCCCGCTTTGTCAACCTTTGCATAGCCAACATTTTCATAATTCCCTGCAATATTCTTCTGTCTATATAAATAATACGGCAATAACTCCATATTCTTTGCATACGCAAAAGAGTATTCTATCATCTTTTCAATCTCTTTGCCA
Source organism: uncultured Lachnospiraceae bacterium (assembly GCA_964369425.1). Lineage (GTDB taxonomy): Bacteria > Bacillota > Clostridia > Lachnospirales > Lachnospiraceae > CAUPWF01. Next base: position 17,090 of record CAYJGW010000011.1, on the reverse strand, counting down.
TAGCGACCTACCGCGCCTCTTTCTTTTGCAATGGATCCTCTCTTCATCGCCAATGAATGCACCGTCAAGTTATCTGGTTTCATCTCTTTTATAGCTGATAGTGTCGCTTCTACATCTGCTACACTTTCACTTTCTAGTCCTACAATGATATCCATATTGATGTTATCAAAACCTAAGGCTCTCGCTTGATCAAATACCGCTTTTATATCTGCTGCAGTATGATTTCTTCCAATCTTTTTCAAAGTCTCATCTTGCATCGTCTGTGGGTTAATGGAAATGCGGTCTACTCCATGTCGCTTCATCACTTCTAGCTTTTCTACTGTGATGGTATCTGGTCTTCCTGCTTCTACCGTAAATTCTAATACCGAATCAAAAGAAAATTTCTCTTTGATATTTACAATCAGTCGCTCTAATTGCTCTGCTGTTAATGTAGTCGGTGTTCCCCCTCCGATGTAGACTGTGTTCAACTTCTTTGTGGCACTTCGCTTTGCCACAAAATCAATTTCTTTTAGCAAAGCGTCTAGGTATTCCTCTATTCTATACTCCCACTTTTTAAAGGGATAAGCAGTAAAAGAACAATAACTACACCTAGTCATGCAAAATGGTATCCCTACATATAAGCTATATCCATCTTCACAGTCGATATTTTCTAGTAACGCGGCTTCTCGAATAGCGATATCTGTCACAAGTTGGGCTTTCTGCGGATTGACGCGATACTCTTTTATCAAGTACTGAATTACCTCTGACTTATTCTTCCCTTCCAGCAACCGTTTCATCGCTATTTTACTTGGGCGCACTCCCATGAGATAGCCCCAATCTAACGCTTGTCCTGTTAGAGTCGACAACTTGTCGTATAACAATTTATTTACACTTCTTTTTGTATACTTCGATTCTAACTCTTCTTCCTCGATAAAAAGTAGTGTATTTTCATTTTCTTTTATTTCTATAAAAAAGCTGGTCCCTTTATCTATTATTATTTGTTCTATTGTCTCATTTGGAAAGAATGCCTTCACAATATGGTACACATCATACTGATACTTCTCTTCCCTTACTAAACAGGTAATCATCTGTTCTCCTATCTTATATAAAGAGACAGGTAAGTCTTTACCTGCCGTCTAAATACTTTGTAACATTCATCTTTACAGCTGAAACATTACGAATCGTTTTATTCAATTACACATACATATTGTATTTTTTCTCATGTCCAATTGTAGTGTGCTGCATATGACCTGGGTATACGACAGTCGCTTCTGGAAGTACGAATAGATTTTCTCTAATTGACTTTTGTAACGTCTTTTCATTTCCAGTTGGTAAATCCGTACGCCCTACACAATCCGCAAACAAGGTATCTCCCGAGAATAACACATTTTCACTAGCGATGTAATAGCAACATCCTCCAGCTGTATGTCCAGGTGTAGGAATCACTTGAATCTTACATCCTGCAAGGTTCAACTCTTCACCACCTTCTAAGAATTCGATTCCGTCTTCTAAAACTACTGTTCTTGGTTGCATTGCACTTCTGTTCCATGCTGCATTTTTCAAAAACTCTTGCTCTGTCTTCATTGCATACACCTTTGCGCCATACTTTGCAACTAAATCTTCCACTCCTGTGATATGATCCCAGTGTCCATGTGTTAATAATATAGCTTCTAGCTCATATCCTTTTTTCTCAAAATAGTTCAAAAACTCGTCTGGTGCATCCCCTGGATCTACCACCGCTACCTTCTTGGTATCTTCGTCTATTACAAGATAACAATTTGTCTCATATATCCCTAATCCAAATCTTTCTAACTTCATCTTCTACCTCTTCCTTACCCTGCTGTTCTTTCTATGTCGATAACACCATCTATCATGCGCATCTTCTTGATGATTCGCTCTAGTTGCTCTCGACTCATTACAATAAAGCCAAGTTCCATCGTTGCAGTTCCTTGCTTACTGGTTCTTACGTTCATATTTTTCACGTCGATATGCTCTTCTGTACAGATTTTAGATACTTCCATAAGAAGTCCTTGCCTATCTTTTACATACATCCGAATATCTGCATGGTACTGACCAGTAGACTCTAAAGCACCCGAACCACCCCACTCTGCTTCAATTAAGCGGTTTCTCTCATTTTCAGGCAAATGAATGATATTGACGCAATCTGTTCTATGAATCGACAACCCTCTTCCCCTTGTGACAAATCCTACGATTTCATCACCAGGAACTGGACTACAACATCTAGAAAAACGTACCGCTACATCGTCGATGCCTTGGACTACAATTCCACTTTTTGACTTTGCCAAATGTAGTTTATTTTCTTTTTGCGCTACTTCATTTACCTTTTCTAAGATCTCTTCATTAGTAACTTGCTTTACGTGGTCTTTTTGGTATTCTTCATGGACTTTATTAATAACTTGCCCTTCTTTAATCCCACCATGTCCAATCGCTGCTAGAACAGAATCCCAATCTCTAAACCCATACTTTCGCTGTACGATTTCGATGTATTTGCTGCCAGACATCTCGCTCCAATTAATACTATGACTCTTGCAGTAGGCCTGTACCAAGTCTTTCCCTTTTTCAATGTTCTCTTCTTTGAACTCTTTTTTAAACCATTGGTTGATCTTATTCTTTGCTTGTGTAGACTTCACAATCGAAAGCCAATCCCTACTTGGTCCTCTTGAATTCTGGGAAGTTAGAATCTCTATGCGATCTCCATTTTGTATGCGATAATCTATGGTTACTATCTTTCCATTGACTCTTGCCCCAACCATCTTATTACCCACCGCACTATGAATTGCATAGGCAAAATCAATTGGTGTGGATCCATTTGGAAGACTTTTTACATCTCCATTTGGTGTAAAGCAGTACACGTCTTCTGAAAATAAATCCAAATCTCCTTTGATGAGACTTAAAAATTCTTGATTATCCGTCATCTCCCTTTGCCATTCTAGAATCTGACGAAGCCAAGTTAATTTTTCTTCCTCTTGAATCTTCTTATTCTCTGCAGTGCTACCTTCTTTGTATTTCCAATGGGCTGCAATTCCATACTCTGCAGTCTTTTGCATCTCTTCAGTACGTATCTGAATCTCAAAAGGCTGTCCCGACTTACTCATAAGTGTAGTGTGTAAGGACTGATACATATTTGCCTTTGGCATGGCGATATAATCTTTGAATCTACCTGGGATTGGCGTATAGTTAGCATGGATGATACCAAGTGCTCCATAACAGTCTTTTACGCTTTTTACTACAATCCTTGTTGCAAATAAATCATATACTTGATCTAATGTTTTATCCTGATTTACCATCTTTTTGTAAATACTAAAGAAATGCTTTACGCGTCCGTATACTCTCGCTTTTACCGCATTTTCTTCCATTAGCTCTTCTACTTCGTTTACGATGGATTGTACAAAATCTTCTCGTTCCATCTTTCGCTCGTTAATCTGTCGAACCAAATCCATGTACTTTTCTGGCTCTAGATAACGAAGGGATAAATCATCTAACTCTATCTTTATCTTTGAAATTCCTAGTCGTTGCGCTATCGGAGCATAGATATCCATTGTCTCTCTAGCTTTTTCTTTCTGCTTTTCTGGTCGCATAAACTCAAGAGTTCGCATATTGTGAAGACGATCCGCTAGTTTAATCAAAATTACTCGAATATCTTTTGCCATAGCAAGAAACATCTTTCGCAGATTTTCTGCTTGCACTTCGACTTTATCTGCCTTATACGATAATTGACCAAGCTTTGTCACTCCATCCACTAACAAGGAAACCTCTTCGTTAAATTCACGTGTGATATCTTCCTCTGACATCACAGTATCTTCCACCACATCGTGAAGGATTCCAGCTACTATGGTCTCTTTATCTAGCTCTAAGTCTGCTAAAATAATCGCTACTGAAATCGGATGTATCACATAAGGCTCACCTGATTTTCTCAGTTGGCCTGCGTGTGCGTCTCTAGCGATGTGATACGCTTTTTCAATCATGGAAATATCTGTAGAGGGATGATATTTTCTAATGCGATTAATCAGCGCTTGGTACAGCACCTCTGGAGACTCAAAGTCCTCAGGAGCTTTCACGATATGTCCTTCACTCTTTATTTTCTTTTCTTTTTCAATATTTACATCATTTGACATATTGCGACACTCCTTTCGTTATTTATTTTCCTGGATAACAAATAATTGACTCCACATCGTATCCCTCAAGTAACTTTCTTCCTTCTAATCCAGCTAATTCAATTAAAACAATTACCTTCACTACTTCTCCGCCTAACTTTTCTACAAGTTCAACCATTGCTTTTGTGGTTCCCCCTGTAGCCATCAAATCATCCACTACCACTACTTTTGCGCCCGGCTTAAATGCAGTCTTATGTATCTCAACTGTAGCAGTTCCATATTCTAAACTATATTCCACCTCTTCTGTATCACAAGGTAGCTTTCCTTTTTTTCGTACTGGTACAAATGCCTTATTTAGGTTATATGCCAATGGCATACCGAAGATGAATCCACGAGACTCTGCACCTGCAATTGCATCAAATTCTAGACCATCTAAGGTCTTTTGCATCAAGTCAATCGACAGCTTTAATGATTCTGGGTGTTCTAATACACTGGTTACATCTCTAAATATAATTCCTTCTTCCGGAAAATCTACAATACTTCTAATATATTCGTCTAACTTCTTCATACTTCTCCATCTCCTAAACATCATTCTACATAAATATTAACAATTGTTACCATAAATATTAACCTTCATTATAACATAGTGGTTTTCTAATTTCAATGTACCACTATTTGAAGTTTTGCACAATAATTTGCACGTTTTTCACTCCCATATATTCATTTATACTAGGATAATAGGTAAAAGAGAGTCGAACTCCGCTTCTTCTTCCATTTTTCATATTCTCAACAGCCATTTTTCCGTAGGATTCTTGCACTAAATTCTCTAACTTTTCTTTGTCATTAAAGCAGACTGCATCCATCGTAAGTCCAGAATCGTCTTTTAAAGTCATCTTTATTACATTTTTCGCCTTCCCTACCACTTGATACTTTACCACTTCGAGATTTTTTTCTGCAAAAACCGGCTTTTCATTTCCCTTACCAAAAGGTTCTAGAATCGATAACTCCTGAATAAACTCTTGTGAAACATAGGATAAAGGCAACTGCATATCAATGGCAATCTTTTTGGTCTGCTCTTCTTTTGTCAAAGTACAAAGTTGATTCAAGGTAGCACGAAACCGATCAATGTCTTCTTTTTTCAAACTCAGTCCTGCTGCTAACTTATGACCCCCATATTTTACTAACAATTCTTTACATTTATTGAGTTCTTCATACATATTATAATTTTCTGTAGAACGCCCGGAACCCTTGGCACCGTCCTTCCCCTCTGTAAGTACAAAGGTAGGCTTATAATACCGCTCTCGTATTCGCCCTGCAATGATACCTGCTAGACTTTCATGACAATCTGGAAGATAGATGACCAATACGCGATCATTCAACATCCCTTTTTCCACCACTTCTATGGCTTGCTCTACCCCTACTACCGTTAAATCTTTTCTGCTATCATTCAGTGCTTTCAAATCTCCTGCTAAAATATCTGCATCCTTTTTTGTCTTTGCTTCTAAAAGTTCCAATGCTCTACGAGCTGTATCTAGCCTTCCACTGGCATTGAGACAAGGACCAATCACAAATCCGATGTGATACGATCCAAGCATATCTTTTTCCACTCCTGTCACTTCTATCAAAGACTGTAACCCAAGATTTTTCGTTCGCTTTAGCATCTCCAATCCTTGCTTTACGAAAATCCGATTTTCTCCTATTAGATCCATCACGTCTCCAATTGTAGCAATGGCTACATTTTCAATCAGATAATCCAGATCTTCGCTATCTTTCCCTTCACTTTGTAGCAACGCTTCCACTAATTTATAAGCGACTGCTGCACCGCATAGCTTTTTAAAAGGATAGTTACAATCTTCTCTTTTTGGATTTACAATTGCATCGGCTACTGGATAGAGGTACTTCTTTTCAAACACGTCCTGATTTGCAATTTCTTCGTAAGGAACTTCATGGTGATCTGTAATAATCACCGTCACTCCCATCTCTTTTGCATACGCCACCTCTTGCCTTGCAGCTATTCCATTGTCACAAGTGATAATCGTGTCGATTCCATCTGCAATTGCTCGCTCGATTAATTCAATGCTCAGTCCATATCCATCCTTCATGCGATCTGGGATATCGCTATCTACCTTTGCGCCTACTTTACGCAATCCTTCCAACAATATGTAAGTAGCATTTACTCCATCGATATCATAATCTCCAATCACTCGAATCCTCTGATTGTCATGAATCTTTTCTCGTATAATGTCAATTGCTACATCCATATCTTTCATTAGCATAGGATCTTCTAATTTGTCTAACGTTCCATTTAGATACTCTTCTATGCAAGCATCCCCCACAACCTCCCGATTTCTCATCAGGCGTGCAATCATCGGGCTAACATGAAACTTCTTGGCAATCTCGTTAAAATCGGCTCCTTTTCGAACCACAACCCATCTTTCTTCCATTTCATCCACCTCTTTCGTATGTGCTCTAAAGGCTGCAGAAGTTTCCTCCCACAGCCTTTCTCTATCCTATTTTTCAAATCCATTTTTGAACTTATTTTTTAAATCCTTTTTTCATACTATACCAAAGCGCTCCTGTAATACATACAGAGGAATAAGCACCACATATAATACCTACAATCAGTGGTAATGCAAACTCTTTAATCGCACTTACACCCAAGATATACAATACTCCTACCATTACAAATGTGGTAAATGAAGTATAGATACTTCTTGTAAGTGTCTGAGAAATACTGCGATTTACAATCAACTCTAAGTCGTCTTTTTTTCCACCCATCTTCACTTCTTCACGAATTCTATCAAAGATAACTATGGTCGCATTGATGGAATAACCAACAATTGTCAACATACATGCGATAAACGTATTTCCAACCGACACTCGTGCAATTGCATAGAATGCTAATACTACTAAGACATCGTGTACAAGGGCAACGATTGCACTTCCTGCAAAACGAATATCTTTGAATCTAAACCAAATGTAAAGCAACATACAAATAGTTGCAATCACAACTGCGATAATCGCATCCACTCTCATCTCGGAACTTACTGTGGAACTGATATTTTCTGCTGTTATCGCTTCTTGTGTCACACCAAATTCACTAATAATAGCTTCATTTAGCGCATTTCTCTCTTCTAAAGTAAGAGAGCGCGTCTTAATCACTACTTGGTTCGTATCTTGCACTTTATTGGTCTGAATTGCACCATCTCCAATGACTTCTTCTACCACTGGTTTTACCTGCTCATCAATTTCTTCTAGTGTATACTCTTCGTTAAATTCTACTGTAGTTGCTGTTCCACCACTAAACTCCAAGCTGTAGTTCAACACATCTCCAGAACCTGCGTTGATTGCCATTGCCACAAATCCGGAGCAGATTAGCACAACCGAAACTGCAAAGCAGATGAAACGTTTGCTGAGGAAATTGTAGACTTTTGTCTCTTTCTTTCTCAAACTGTAGTATTTCGCATCCTTGATTCCTACCGCAAATAGAGAATAGACAATTAGTCTTGTAACCACAAGTGCAGTAAACATTGATACTACGATACCAAGTGCTAAGGTTTGTGCAAACCCTTTTACACTTCCTGTTCCCATAATCCAAAGTACAATTGCTGCAATCAAGGTTGTGATATTTCCATCTACAATTGCTGACAATGCTTTTTGAAAACCAACACGAAGTGCAGTCTTTACCACTTTTCCTTCTAGTAACTCTTCTTTCACTCTTGCAAATATAATAACATTTGCATCAACCGCCATACCAATTCCTAAGATGATACCTGCTAGACCTGGTAGTGTTAATGTGATTTCAAATGCATTTAATAATACTACTACCAATCCTGTGTAAATCAAAAGTGCCAAACTGGCTGCAAAACCTGGAACCAAATATACGATACACATAAATACAAAGACGATTGCAAGGCCGATTGCTCCTGCCATTAAACTTGTCTGAATTGCATCTTCTCCAAGTTGTGCTCCAACTACATTTGAACTAATCTCTTCTAATTCTAGCTTTAATCCACCAATTCGAATAGTAGATGCTAATAGTTCTGCTTCTTCATATCCAGACATTCCATTGATGACAGCTTTTCCATCTGTAATGGCTGTCTGCACTTGTGGAGATGAAATCTCTTCTCCATCATAGTAAATGGAGATTACTTGTCCTAAATTCGCAGTAGTCGCATCTGCAAACTTTGTAGTTCCTTCTTCTGTCATTGTAAGAGATACTACATATTCATTGTTCCCCATCGCATCTTGTTGTGACGCTGCTTCTGCATTTTCAATATCGGTTCCTTCTAGTACCACTTCTCCAGATGGATCGATAAATTCTAATGTTCCTGGCTTTCCAAGCTCTTCTAGGATATCATTGGCATTTGTTACCCCTGGAATCTCAATACTGATACGATTGTCACCTACTTGGTAAACACTTGCCTCTGTACTGTAACTATCTTCCACACGCTTTTGTAGCTTGTAGATGGTATCTGCCATGTCTTCTTCCGAAGGATTTTCTTCTACTGCTTGGTATGTAATACTCACACCACCATTTAAATCCAGTCCTAATTTGATATTCTTTGCTGCTCCTGTGCTATCGCTACCAAATCCAATTACGGAAGTAAATCCTAATAATCCAGCGAATAAAATTACGATAGCTAAATATATAACCCCTCTACTTTTCTTCATCTTCATTCCTCTACTTTCTTATTCAGCTAGTGCAGCCTTAATCATAATGGCGCACTCCACACGTTTTCGTTGCATCTCACACCCGATATCATAGGTATCATGGATTGTTCCATGAAATTTATCAGAATTTGCCATACACCCTCCACTGCAATAAAATTTAGCGAAGCACTCTTTACATTTTTCCTTTGTATATACGCTACACCCTCTAAATTCTTCTGCAATCTCAGGCTTTACAATCCCTTGTTCTACATCTCCCATTAAAAAGGCTTCATTTCCTACGAACTGATGGCAAGGATACAAATCCCCCCATGGAGTAACTGCTAAATACTCTGTTCCTGTACCACAACCCGAAAGTCTTTTTGCTACACATGGTCCACCTTCTAAATCTATCATAAAGTGAAAGAAGTTAAACCCTTTCCCTTCTTTTTCTCTTTTTATCATTTCTTTTGCCAACACATCATATTCTTCAAAGATAATTGGTAAATCACATTCTCTAATGGAATAGTCGTCTGCCTCTTCCGCAACAACTGGCTCTATAGAAATCTGCTGAAACCCTAAATCTGCGAACTCAATTACATCTTTTGTAAAATCCAAATTATTTCTCGTAAAAGTTCCTCGAATATAATAACGGTCTTGATTTCTACTATCTGCAAGCTTTTGGAATTTAGGTACAATCAAATCATAACTCCCTTTCCCATTACGAAACGGTCTCATCTGATCATTGACTTCCCTTCTACCATCTAGACTTAAAACCACATTGTCCATCTCTTTGTTCGAAAATTCTTGCACCTCATCATTTAAAAGCACACCATTGGTGGTAAGGGTAAAGCGAAACTTCTTATTAAACTTCTCTTCTTGCGCTCTTCCATAGGCAACCAACTCCTTTACCACATCCCAGTTCATAAGTGGCTCGCCTCCAAAAAAGTCTACTTCTAGATTTCTTCGGTTCCCCGAATTTTCTATCAAGAAGTCTAACGCTTTTTTACCAATTTCAGTGGTCATTAATGCCCTTCTTCCATGATACTCCCCTTCTTCTGCAAAACAATATTTACAGGCAAGGTTGCAATCATGTGCGATATGAATACACAGGGCTTTCACCACTGTCTTTCTTTGCTTCACATCTTGAATATATCCTTCGTATTCGTCCGTTGTGAATAACTGACCATTCGCTATCAACTCTTTGATGTCTTCTGCCACATCGCTTAGTGCTTCCTTCGAATAACGATTCTCCAACTCTTTTTCTATTTTTGCAATAAACTCTCCACTTTCTAAGAAAGTTATCACTTCTTGTTTCTCTAATTTATTTACTATATTTAATACGTCGTAAAACATATCATCTACAACGTGTACAGATCCACTGTTCACATCTAAAACTATATTATAACCATTGTTTTGGTACTGATGAATCATCTTTAATCACCTTTCTAAAAACGTACTAAGGCAGCGCCCTTGCGGTCGCTGCCAAATAATTTCACTTATTTGTTTATTATCTCTTTTGCTCACATGTTTGGTTTCCAACTGTACAAGAAGTCTTACATGCTGATTGACATGATGTCTGACACTCGCCACATCCACCTTTTTTTATTGTTTTATTCAAAGTTTGTGTGTTTAATGTTTTTACGTGTTTCATTTCATTTCCTCCTAAAATTAATTAACTCTAATGATTATACCACAGGACTCTTACATAGTAAAGAATCTATTTCATTATTCAATTGTTATTTCTAACTATTCTGAATATACTATAATATCTTCTGATACACTGTCATAGATTGCGTTTTATAATCGTCTTATTTTCAAACATACATTCATCAAGGTGATGTAGATAATCCATTATATTCGGATAGTCGCTTTTATCATAATGTGCATATCCTACTGCAACCCCAGATTGATTATTATTATCAAAAGTTTTGAATTTTTCTTGAAGACTAAGTAAGCGTTTTTCTAATAGTTCAAACGGAATATTATATAATATAGCTGAGAATTCATCTCCACCTACACGATAGCAATTACCGTATTCACTTAAATACTTCTGTGCTAATTCAGCAAACCAAATCAAATAATTATCACCTGTTTGATGCCCCATATTATCATTAAAGTACTTCAAATTATTCAAGTCAAAAGTAACTATTATTTTCGTTGCATCTTCACTTTCGCTGAATGCTTTCAAATCCCTTTCAAAGGCATGTCTGTTACGTAAAGATGTCAATATATCTGTATATGCAATTTGATTTAAATACTCTGTATGCATACTTTCAGCCCAAATGTTTCTTAATTTTAGAGATGTTGATATGATACAGGCCATCAGGTATAGCAACATTCCTGTTTGTAGACTCACACCTATCGAATTCATATTGTCACCAAAATAAAAGACAGCCAATTCTGCTAAAGCAGCAATAATTAAAAATGATATTTGTATTAGTATCACTTTTGCATCTATATTCTTTTTAGCAAAGGTTTCATAAATTAAAGAGGTTATATAATATAGCAAGGTTGCAACCATAATCAAATGTACTATCCATAATGTATTATAATAATAAGCTATTCCTGTCATATGAAGCACGGTAGCTACAATAAAATTAACTAAAAACGCAATACAAAAGTACTTTGATATGGACTTGTGCGATGGTGTATACATACTGTCAACGTAGAGAATAAAAGGTACAAACAATAATTGTATGGACCAATAAGGAAGATGTCCTAATATAAACGTGTCTCCAATGAAAAATTGCAATAAGTTAGTTTCGCTAATCAACCAAATAGCAATATTAGTCGACAACAATCCTAGGTACAGTATTAAATTACTATTCTTGAGCCCTTTTGAAATAAAAGCATGCGTTACTAAAAGTGTAATACCAATCATCAGTATTACTGATGATATCAATAGCTTAATGGCACTATTATAGACTAAAAATAAAGCTGCTTCACTCTCTTCAGCTAAATATATATCACTTATACCGATTGATGTCTTGTCATCACTTGGTATAACATCTATCCTTATGTCATTATTTGTTTCAATATAAGGTATCTCTACGAAATGCCAAATACCTCCATTCGGTGTGGAAAAAAACGAGCTACTATCTTGTCCAAACTCATATATAATCTCCGAATTCACACTGACTGTAAAAGTTTGATGCATACTTTCAAGTATTATAACTGGCTTCTTATATTCGCTTGTAGAGATTGTACTGGTGAGGCTATATGGTTCAAAATTAGTATCTTGCGGGTTGAAATCTGTCATATCGATTTCTTCGTTTATTTCATTGCTTTCTAATGTCCACATGTTAAGCTTTGCAATACCCGTTTCATCATAAGTAAGCAATACATCTTTTTCACCATTAAGAAAAAATGAAGCGACACACAAAACAATCAAAACCACAATGCACCCTATAAATAAGTTGAATAATTTTCTATTCGTATTTTCTACCATTTGTTATATCCTTTCGCAGTAAATCAGTCATCCTGTAGTTAAATTTGCACTCTGCTTCTATTATACTGCAAAAATCTGCCTTTATCTACCTTAACTTTTTCAACTTCTATTAAACTAGTCAAACTTCTTCAATGTATGCGGACTCTGCGTTATCCCAAAATCCCATGTAAGTACTATCATCCTCTTCTAAAAAGTTGATTTGGTATAATCGGAGAACAGTTTCCTCTCCCTTATTTACAAAACTATATTTGTATTTCATACCTACACGCTCCATCACTCTACCGCTTGCAGGATTGTCTAACTCGAAAATAGCCGTTAAATAAGAATATCCATTTTCGCGTATTTTCTTAACAAAGCGACAAGCTGCCTCTGTAGTAATACCTTGATTCCAGAAGGAACTCTTAAGACCATAACCATAGCTACAATCCTCCCAATGAAATACCCCTATAAACCCAATTGGCTTATTATCCGTCTTCAGGCAGATTGCATAACGATATTCTTCATCATTTTTATAGAGTTCTAGGAATTTCGCTTCTAGAAACTTCTTTCCTTCTTCTGGATCTGTAATTGTACTCCAAGGCAAATATCGGGTTACTTCCTCATCTCCTATAATCTCTAGGAAGGCCTCTAGGTCATCTTCCTGAAACTTCCTAAGGACTAGCCTTTCCGTTTCTAATGTTGGGCTATTTTCGATTATTTTCATAACTATTTACCACCTCTCTGCAAAAACCACCACACCTTACTCCTCACCAGTATTCGCCTCTATAATTTCACCCATAATTGAGTTTATATTGTAATCGGGTACATACTTCTCCCTTTTCCAATCGCCTCCACCTATATTTATAGGATTAGTCGTTACTAGAAAAATTGATGCCACATTTTATGGTAAAGAATCGAACTTTTATGCTATTCTAATTTTATCATATCCTTTTTTTCTTTACAATTATTTTCCGTTTTAGCTCTTCATGAATATTAGGATCTACAAATTAAAACCGAAAAAAGAAATTTAGAAACGTTGAAACGTTTTTGAATTTTGATTGTCTTATAAGTGAAAGAGAAATTCAAACAGCATTTTACACTTGAAGAATGGAGGTGAAAAGCAAGATGCCCGATTTTGAAAAAATATATACTGAACATTTTTCGGATGTTTACAGGTATGTTGTGGGTCTGTTAAGCCTACCTCTAAAGCCGCTTTGTCCTCAGGTGTTAACTCTGATGTTACAGCTATTCTAATATCACTCTCTACAGGAGTTACTGTTGTACCTTCTGCATCTATAAATGTTGTTTCATTCGGTATTGATACAACTGCCATAGGTTTTGATGAAGCTGTTTCTAGCACTGTTTCATCTTCGCCCTTTACAAAGCCTTTGTACTCTAATACAAACGGAATATCTAAGCCTTTATATGCTCCCTTGTAAACATTTAAGTCTTTTACTGTTATTGTAAGAGCTGCTTTGTTTACAGTTAGAGTGTATGTATCTTCTGCTGCTTTGTAGTCATTTGTAGCAGAAGCTTCTGCTTTAATAACTGTAGAGCCTGCTTTTAGCACTGTAACTTTCCCTTTTTCATCTACTGTCGCCACTGTCTCGTCAGAGCTTGTGTATGTTACCACACTTCCTGTCATATTGCCTGTTGCCGCTACAGCGAAGTCATCGTCACCGTAAGTAACTGTTTTTTCAGTCATTTCGAAACCAAAGTCTTCTTGGTTTTCTTTATCCGTTAGAGTTACATTGACTGTTACAGTAAAGTCTGTGTAGTTTTTACTGCTTATTACAGCGCTTAGCTCTGCAGTTTTTCCTACATTTGCTTCAGTCAATCCACTTGTAAGTGTAAACATAATGTTACTTAAATCAGAATCTAGCATTGTTTCATCTACAACGCTGTTTAAATCTGTGATTTCGCTTACTGTAATAGCTGTTACTCCACCTGCACTTACTGGGATAAAGTCAGTTAAATCTACTGTTTGCTCTGTTGTGTTACTGTATTTAAGCTCTACATTTTTATCCTCTGTTACTGTGTAACTTGCTTGTGTTATAACTACCTCTCCGCTTACATCTGCTGTATCTAGGCTGTAGTTATTTGAGCTTACATCAATGCTTGTTGCTGTGAATGCGCTTGCACCTGCGTTGCTGTTTGCAGATGTGCCGTCTGCTGTTGCTGTTAAGTTGTCACTTGTAAGTAGTCCGTTTAGTACAAGATTTACGTCTGTAATTATGTTATTGCCGTCGTATACTTTACCTTGATTATCGGCTACTGTTGCTGTTAGTGGTTTTTTAGCTATCTCAAAACTTGCTGTGCCTGTGTACTCGTGTGTATCTGTTTGAGTTACAACTGTTACAGTATAAGTACCTGCATCTGTTGGTTTTGTAGAACTTTCATCATAAACTGTAGGTGCTACACCCTCATATGTTATGCTTGCACGTGTTGCTGTGTTTAAGTTATAAACAGGGTCTGCAAGTTCTTCACCGTATGTGGTGCCGTAAAGTCAACAACTTTGTCTATACCTGCACTGTCATCATCCATAGTAGCGGTTACTGTGTAATCTCTGCCTTGTACAAGTGTTTCTCCGTCTACCTCACTTTCAAATTTTACCGTAACATCTACATTTTTGTTGCCTTGTATATAGTCTCTATCTGTAGTGCTTAATGTATCAAAATCAAAATTTAGAGGCGCAGCACTTATATTTGCTGTTAAACCTGTAGGTTGTGTAAGTGTGTAATACTTTGCGTGTATGCCTGTTAAAGTAAACTCTTCAGTTGTCGTAACCGCAATATTTCCACCTACATTTTTGCTTGCAAATATTCCATTTATTTCTTCATTTACAAGAACATTGTCATCTGTACTTTCATAAGACAGTATGCCTTGTAGTTTTTGTTGATTTCCGTCAGCGACCATTATAGTTGTCGCATCAGTTCCATCATACTCTTTGCTATACGCAAAAACATTCGGCATTGTTAACACAGCTTGCTCTAATATAACTGTCACTTCTTTCTCGTGGCTTATCATATTGCTATTGCCTATGTATTTCACAACAATTGTATTCTCGCCTACTTCAAGTTGTTTTGCTTTTGTATCTATAGCTCTTTTTTAATATAGTTTGCATTGTCAAAATCGAAAAACCAATTGCACTTGTTCAACTCCTATGTTATTATCTTCGTAAGCATATAAGTTAATTCTTTGCTACGAAATGTAGCATCAAAAATTCTATTCTATTCTGAAACTTCGTGCTTAAATACCCATTAAAACAAGCAAGAAGTACAGATAGGAAACTAAGTTCGACTTCTGATCTTCTTGCAACCTAAAAGGAGGTCATGAATGACAAAAGAATTAAATAAGCAACAGGTAAATCCTAACATTAATTGGGATACAGTGAAAATTTCGAATGCACTAATGTTTAAACACGTCATGAAGAACGAAAAACTTTGCGTAGAACTTTTGGAGACAATTCTAGATAAGAAAATTGCGAAAATTGTTTACAAAGAATCCGAGAAAGAAATTGACGTAGCGCTGGATTCAAAGAGCGTAAGACTTGATGTTTATCTTGAAGGTGATGAAAAGACGGCATATGATTTGGAAATGCAAGCTACAAATGAAGGCGACCTAGGGGTTCGTTCGAGGTACTATCAAGGAATGATTGACATCAATGCTATCCAACGAGGAACACCTTACACAGAGTTACCTGATAGCTTTGTTATATTTATTTGTGATTTTGATTTATTCAAAAAAGGAAGAAGTATCTATACATTTCAAAACATTTGCTTAGAAGATACTAAAGTACACTTAGATGATAAGACAACTAAAATCTTTTTGAATTCTAAAAGTGATGGTTTAGATGTGAGCGAAGACTTAAAAGCATTTCTTGATTTTGTCAGAACAAATACAGCAAGCAACGACTTCACCAAGAGATTAGAGTCAGAGATGGATAAGACTAGAAAAAATGAGGATTGGAGGAAAGAGTATATGTCTCTGTATGTACGTGATCAAATTATGTTCAACCGTGGCAAACACGAAGGTCTGGAACTTGGTAGGCACGAAGGCTCTATTCAAAAGCTAATAGAGTTGCTTGTTAAGAAAGTTAAAAAGAACAAGTCTTTACAAGTAATCGCCGATGAATTAGAAGTTGACGTGAATGAAATAAAAGACCTACTAGAAATAGTTAAAAAACATGCACCAGATTATTCCATAGACGCAATTGTAGCTGAAGTCATTACATTAAATAGCGCAAATAAAGAATCCTCCTCTTCCTAAAATACATCGACAATCGAGTTAGGTCTGGAAATTTTAAAAACTTTCCAGACCTACTGATTTTTTAATATTTTTCTTTATCCTCACATGGATATCATACCCAATTTGTATCTCTATCAGAATCTTGTAATGCAGCCATAAGGCGCTTTGCCTTAATCGAGGATATAGCTACGTAGTAGCGTAACAGGTCACAAAGTGACCTATCCGAGATATTAGGCTTAATTGCTATCTCTATACATTTGTCTATCGCCCATTCCACTTTTTCTTCTATTGTCATAGATTCGGGTGCTTCCCGCACTGCTTGCACGAAATAGGCGTATGCCTCTAACATCTTGCAGTTCTTCATTAACTCTTCGTTATGCCCTTTGTTAATGTTTAATACTATTACTTTTAATTCTAGATCCACATCAGCTTCTTTTGTGATATATGCATCCGATAATTTGTGAACACTTCGATCTGGCATTTCCTTCACACCATTATAGAACACCACGTAATGAGGGCTAGGTATTGCTACCGTTTTACTTCCATGCAAATTGCTTTTGGCTGTTATCTTTGAAAACAGATTAGAAGTATACATCAAGTAGCGTAGTGGCAAATTGCCACACCATGTGTATTGATGCTCATACAAAGATAATCTTCCATCAATTACA
>CAYJGW010000010.1:55262-60090 GCA_964369425.1 uncultured Lachnospiraceae bacterium | reverse complement strand
TTGTTACTTGAAAAACAGTATTGACGATACATCCGGTTGGTTTATTAGTGTCTTGAACAGTTACAGCGTAAAGACCGTAGCTGAGTCCATATAGTACTTTTTGATTCATAATGAAGTCTCCTTCCTCATTCCAAAATGGTTAAAAACTGATAATAAATATTATAACTCGAAAAAAACAAATAAACAAGTGCATGATGAGAAATAGTAGTTGCAACTTGCAAAATAAGTGCGAAAATGATATTATTTTTATAACAATAAGCGACACTAAGATATAGAAATAAAGAGTGTGAGGGGTGGAGAGATGGAAGAGACCAAAATGAAATTAGAGGATGTTGTAGATTTATGTCACTTACAGAAAATGCAGGATACATTTGCATCAGTATCAGGAATTACGTCTGTAATAATTGGTGTAGATGGATTACCGATAACAAGACCTAGTAATCTGAAAGGTTACTGTGCAATGATGCAAAATAATGAAAAAAGTTTACAACACTGTATTCAAACTAATATGTGGTTAGTAAAGGAAAATCTAAAAACGAAGAAACCCTCAGTTATAATATGTCCACATTCTGGTCTAACTACTGGGTCAGTGCCGATTTTTCTAGGTGAACAACTATTAGGGTGCTGGATTTTAGGGCAAGTAAGAATGAATGATCCAGAAGATGCGGTGTTTGAGAAGACTGCAAAAGTGATTGAGAAAGACCCGAAAGAATTAAAGCGTCTGTTACATGCTTTACCAATAATCAAAGAAGAGATGTTTGAATCTATTTTTGACTATCTCATCACACTTTCTGAGACTTTAATAAAGCTGGCAAAGGCTGGGTATGAGACGAGACAAAAGAATGAAAAATTAAAATATATAGCGTATTACGATCAAGAGATGAATTTGCCAAATACATTGAAGTTTATTGAAGATTTTGAAAATGAGAATGCAGAAGAGATATTCTTATTGTGTTTGGATGTAAAACAACTTCGAAGATTGAATGATGTATATGGACGAGAAGCAGGAGACGAGCTGTTAAAAACAATTACGAAGTGGGTAAAAAGGTTAATAGGAGAAGCTAGTCTGGTATATCGCCTAGAAGGAGATGAGTTTGGTCTCCTATTAGCAGAGATGCCAATAGATGAAGTGATAAAATTGGCGGATCAGATTAGTAAACGCTTCCAGCTAGAGTGGAAAGTGAATGTGGAAGAGGCAGAGGTATTTGTACTCTGTGGGGTTAATATCTGTATATTAGAAGGAGATGTCACACGTAGAAAAAATGATAGCATTGTCAGTACAATAGAACGGGCGATGGAGATATCAAGAGATGAAGAGCGAATTGCAATCTATGACGAAGTAATGGATCAGGAATTTAAAGAGCAGTTACAACTGGAGATTAGTTTGAAAAATGCAATAAAATCAGGGATGCAAGGTTTTTCGGTACACTATCAACCGATAGTCAGTGTGGATTCGGGAAAATGGTCTGGATTAGAAGCTTTGTGTAGATGGAATAGTAAAGAATTTGGGAACGTACCACCAGGTGTCTTTATACAAGAAATTGAAAAGATGGGACTAATCGAAGTACTGGGAGATTGGGTGTTTGAAGAGGCAGTTAGACAATGTAGTCACTGGGGATTGCAACAGCTAGATGAATTTATTTTAGATGTGAATTTTTCACCAATACAGATATCTGGAAAAGATTTGGATAAAAAAGTATTGACAGTATTAGAAAAATATAGTTTTCCAGGAAAGAACTTGTGTATAGAAGTAACAGAGAGCATGGAAGTTATGATTGATGAGAGAATTCAAAAGAACATCGACCATTTATGTAATGAAAAAATAACCGTAGCATTGGACGATTTTGGAGTGGGGTATTCATCGTTTCAAAGTTTGAAAGATATTCCAGCAGGTACACTAAAGACAGAAAGAGCATTTTTGCAAGGAATAGAACAAGATGAATATCTACGTAATGTATTTCGTATTATGGTGGAACTTGCTCATGTAGCTAATAAAAAATTGATAGCAGAAGGAGTGGAGACACAGACCCAGTTGAACTATATTATGGAAAGTAAGGCAGATTATGTTCAAGGCTATTTCTTTAGCAAGCCTTTGAGTGCCAATGAACTAGAGGATCAATTGTATAGATTTAGCGAAAGAGATGAACGGGTGAAAATAAGTAAAATCCATAATTAAAAGAAGTGCAGTTTGAGAGGTGTGGAATCAAACTGCACTTTTTGATTGAAGAACTGACTGAAGAGGTGCAGACCAGATGCTATATTGTACATCTTTTGCAGTATAACGATATTTATGAGCACTACTTTCGTATAAGATATAGAGTGTATCATCTAGAAAAGTGATGCCCTCAGCAAGTGGTGGGAGCGTGATAGGGGAATAGCGTAAATACAAGGTGTTATCCCTTATTTCGCAGATATATAGTGTGGATTCAGTGCGTCTTCCGTAAGATTGAGTTAATAGGAGTTTATCTTTTTCGTAGAAAGTGATACCTTGTATTTGTTTAGGGATGGGGATGGGATCTAGTCCGCTCGTAGACAATTGAAGGCTTTCTTTATCGAAGGTAATTTGAAAAGAATGCAATAAAGAGGTAGTGGATTCCTCGAAAACTCCTAAATATAAATGATTATCAAAAACAGTTAAAAAAGAAGAACATAAGGGGAGGGGCGTATCAGATTCTAAGTAAGTATATTCGCCAAAGGCAATATCTAGTGTGTTGATTTTGTCTGTTGCAGCTGATATTTTGTATTCAAGCACAGATAGAGGGATATGCATAATAGTACCATTCTTTCCAGAGATAAATACATTGTTGTTATAATCATAAGCAATTCCGCCTAAGTGTGCTTGAAGGTTTGAGTTATCTTGATCTTTGAAACGAAGAACGACTAAAACAGTTCGCGTATTTTTGTTTAGGACAATGAGGGAGCAACCGGTTACGTCATTATAAAGTGTGACCAAAAGATATTGTTCTGTAAAGGCGATTCCTTGAGGGATTTGCGTAAGTGAAAATTTGGAATCCAAACCAGAAGATGCTAGGTAGAGTGTGTCCATTGATAGATAATCGCTCCAGTAAGACCCCCTTTGAAAAAAAATAAAATTGGAAGTTGAACTAGTTGTGAAAATTGAGACAAGTAGGAGTATACACAGTAATTGAGACTTAAAATAGCAGATGTTTTGTATTTTCAACGTAATTACCTCCGAAAAATTGAAGTTATAATATAGTGTGGTGAATATTTGTGAGATTATACAGAAAAAGAGTGGTAAATGGATTGAATAAAAAGAGGTAAGGTGTTACACTTAGTGGATAAGAAAAAATGGGAAGGAATATAAGAAATGAAAGCAAAAAAAGAATTGGAAAGAACAATGTGTAGTGAAGAGTTTTCTTATATGAATAAAATAGCCCAATGCATTGGTAAATCGGATACTATCAATCAGCTCCTTAATTTGCTCCAAGATTATTATCAAGGTAAAGAAGCGATAGTTCTTGAGATGGATTATAACAGGGGAAGTGTCAAGGGGCTACACGCATCAAATAAAGATTCGGTTGCTTTGGAACAATTGACTCAAGATATGTTGGATAAAATACAAACGGTATTAGAATTAGAAGGCTACGCTTACATAGATGGTAGTGAAAATGTAGAGGAACAAATTGGGATTCGTAACATACGATGTGCAATGATTACAACTTTGAAAAGCGAAGAAGTTATATGGGGCGCAATGATTTTGTTGGAACCCAATAACCATATAGGTGAATTTTCTCTATTAAAGATACTTGGAACATTCGTACAAGAAGATATGAATAAGAAAAGGACGCAGGAAGAACTAGAATATATGTGCTATATCGATCCATTGACAGGTTTGTACAATCGTAATAAATACACAGTGGATTTGAAAAGATTAGAAGCTCATACACCTCAATCTTTAGGGGTGATTTTTATCGATGTAGATGGATTGAAGCAGACCAATGATATCTATGGGCATGCGTATGGAGATTATTTGATTTCAAAAATAAGTCAGATATTACAAAGGGTATTAGGCAAGCATTTGTATCGTAGTGGAGGAGATGAATTTATCGCGCTTTATGAAAATGTTACATCTGTAGAATTTGAAGCATTGATTGTAAAATTGAAAAGTAAGATAAAAAAAGATAAAGACTATACAATCTCGGTTGCAAGTAAATGGAAAGAGGGAGAGATTGATGTATTGCAAGAAGTTTCTATCACTGATGAGTTGATGTATATAGAAAAGCAAAGTTATTATAAGACATTGCTAGCGAGCAATGCTAGTCATAGAACGAAACTAGCAGGTGAACTGATTAATGAGATAGAGCAAGGTCTGTTTGAAGTGTATTTGCAACCGAAAATAGACTTGGATAATGGTAGAATTATCGGAGCGGAAGCATTGGTTCGAAAAAAAGCAAAGGATGGAAGCTTGATACTACCAAATAAGTTTTTGCCGATGTATGAACATGAGAAAATTATTAGGAATATAGATTTGTACGTGTTAGAACGTGTATGTAAGACTTTGAATGAGTGGGGCAAACAGGGGCATGAACTGAAGATTTCAGTGAATTTTTCAAAAGTGACTTTTATGGAGTTTAATGTTGTGAATGATATTATGGAAATCTGTGAGTATTACGATGTTCCAGCTAAGTGGTTGGAAATTGAGGTGACGGAGAGTACAAAAACATTAGACGAAGATGTCCTTAGTAAGCGAGTGCGGCAATTAAAAGAAAGTGGATTTACGGTTTCTTTAGATGATTTTGGGAATCAATATTCTAATTTAGTGATGATTATGAATGCAGATTTTTCACAGATAAAATTAGATAGGAGT
>CAYJGW010000010.1:53084-55162 GCA_964369425.1 uncultured Lachnospiraceae bacterium | reverse complement strand
TAATTTAGTGATGATTATGAATGCAGATTTTTCACAGATAAAATTAGATAGGAGTTTGATAGAAAATCTAGGAAAAGATGCGAAAAATAAGATAATAGTAGAGCACATGGTTCAGATGCTTTCGGAGATTAACGGGGCAACTGCAATAGCAGAAGGAATTGAAAGTCAAGAGCAAGTTGAAGTGCTAAAAGGATTGGATTGTAATTATGGACAAGGATTCTTGTTTGGAAAGCCGATGCCGATTTCTGACTTTTTAGAAGTGTATTTAGAACAGCAAAAAAAATAGAAGAGTAGGGGTTAGCGAAAATGAAAAGAAAGATAGCTTTAGCTATGCTTTTACTCGGGGTGATGACAAGTGTAGGATGTTCAGATGCACAGTCACCACCGGCGGGGAGTGCGTTAGAAGTGACAGAGAGTGGAATGAATAAAAGTATAGCAGAATTTCAAGCCACCTCTGTAGATGGGGAGATTGTAAATGAAAAGATATTTCAGGATTACGATGTAACGATGATATATCTTTGGGAAGCAAAAAATGGAGAATCGCTGGAAGAATTGGAAGAATTGCAACAGTTGTATACAGCACTCCCAGAAAATGTAAATTTGATTACAGTATGTAAAGATGCTAAGACAGATTTGAAACTAGCAACAGATATGCTCACTAGTAAGGGATGTGAATTTGATACTTTTATTTCAGATAATGAGATAGAAGATCAAATTACGAGTAATCTTACCGTATTTCCTTCTACAGTATTTGTAAATAAGCAAGGGAGGCTCTTGGGAGTTCCAGAAGAAGGAACGCCAAGAGATGGAGTAGTGCAAGGAAACTTGGATAAAATTGCTGAATATATGAAAGTTTTAGAAGAAAAGTAGCAAAATAGAGAAATTGGAATGTTATGAGGTTTGTAAAATGAAATGGATGAAGTTTTGCTTAAAGACAACAACAGAAGCAGAAGAAATTGTAGCAAGTATGTTGGTGGATTTAGGTGTAGAAAGTGTAGAAATTGAAGATAAAATTCCTTTGACGAAGCAAGAGTTAGATGCTATGTATGCAGATATAGCACCGATCGTATTACCAGATGATGGAGTAGCTTATGTTAGTTTTTACTTGGAAGAAGGTGCTGCAAAAGAAGAGTTAATACAAGCAATTCTAAATGAACTTGAGCAGATGCGAAGTTATGTAGAGGTGGGCGAAGGAACCATAGAAGAGTCACTGACGGAAGATGTAGATTGGGTGAATAATTGGAAACAGTACTTCAAACGGTTTTCAATTGACGAAGTAACGGTTATACCTAGTTGGGAAGAAGTGGCACAAGAGGACCAAGAACAGATGGTGATTCGAATTGACCCTGGAACAGCGTTTGGCACAGGAATGCATGATACAACACAACTTTGTATTCGACAATTAAAACGTCATATAAAGCAAGGTGATAGAGTGTTGGATGTAGGATGCGGCAGTGGAATTTTAGGAATGCTAGCAATAAAATTTGGAGCAGCATTTTCTTTTGGTACAGATTTAGATCCTTGCGCAATTGAAGCAACTTATGAGAATATGAAGGTGAACAAGGTGGAAGCTGATCGATATAAAGTAGTAATTGGAAATATTATTGAGGACGAGCAATTGCAAGTGCAAGCAGGGGTGGAATCTTATGATGTAGTAGTTGCTAATATATTAACAGAAGTATTGATTCCGCTTACCCCGATTGTAAAACGTTGCCTAAAGGCAGGTGGAATATTAGTTACAAGTGGAATCATTAATTGTAACGGAAAAGAAGAAGCGATGAAAGCGGCGATAGAAGAAGCTGGATTAGAGGTTGTAGAGACTACCTATCAAGGTGAATGGGTGTCTGTTACAGCAAAGAAAGGGTTGAAAGAGTAGGAAGATGCAACATTTTTTTGTAGAGCCAAATCAGGTGATGTCAGGTGTGATAATTATTACAGGTACGGATGTGAATCACATCAAGAATGTACTGAGAATGAAGATTGGTGAAGAGGTAGAGATAAGCGATGGGAATAATAAAAAATATCTAGGCACTATTTTGGAATTGGCATCTGAGAAAGTTTTAGTTAGTATTAAAAAA
>CAYJGW010000010.1:0-52984 GCA_964369425.1 uncultured Lachnospiraceae bacterium | reverse complement strand
TCTAGGCACTATTTTGGAATTGGCATCTGAGAAAGTTTTAGTTAGTATTAAAAAAGAGTTATCAGTGGATTCAGAACTACCAATTGAAATTTTCTTATATCAAGGATTTCCAAAAGGAGATAAGATGGAGTTTATTGTCCAAAAAGCAGTAGAGTTAGGAGTCCATGAAATTATACCAGTATCTACAAAAAGAACCATTGTGAAACTGGATTCTAAAAAAGAAGCAAAAAAGATTGAACGATACAATAGCATTGCTTTAAGTGCTGCAAAGCAAGCAAATAGGGGAAAAATACCAGTAGTTAGAAACGTTATGAGCTTCAGTGAAGCCATCACTGACTTACAAAAAAAAGACATAGGTCTCATTCCTTATGAATTGGCAGAAGGGATGAATGAGACGAGAGCGATTATAGATAGTGTAAAAGGTAGAACAAGTATTGGAATATTTATTGGACCAGAAGGCGGATTTGATAGTTCGGAGATAGAAAAAGCTAGAGAAGCAGGAGTTTTACCGATTACATTAGGAAAGCGAATTTTGAGAACAGAGACAGCAGGCATTGCTGTTTTATCAATTTTAATGTATGTTCTAGAAAATGGAAATTAAGAGCATATAAAGGACATTTAGGAAGTGTTTATCATATTTTATAGAGAAAGACAAAAGTAGGAGAGTTTAATGGAAGTATATTTAGACAATTCAGCTACCACAAATTGCTATGATAGTGTTGTCGATATCGTGACTAAGACTATGAAAGTAGATTATGGAAATCCTTCATCTACACATAATAAAGGAGTGGAAGCTGAGCGTTATGTGAAATGGTCAAAAGAAGTGATAGCGAATCAATTAAAAGTACAACAAAAAGAACTGTATTTCACATCAGGAGGAACGGAGGGCAATAACTTAGCACTAATTGGAGCAGCTAGAGCGAATAAGAGAAGAGGACGTCACTGTATTACAACGAAAATTGAACATCCATCTGTATTAAATGTAATGCATTATTTAGAAGCGGAAGGTTTTGAAGTCACATATCTTTCGGTAGATGAAAGCGGAAAAGTAGATTTGCAAGAATTGAAGGCAGCTCTTCGTCCAGATACAATTTTGGTATCTGTAATGCATGTCAATAATGAAATTGGTACAATTCAGCCAATAGAGGAAATTAGCCAAATTGTGCATAGGTTTCAAAAAGACATTATCTTTCATGTGGATGGGGTACAAGGATTTGGAAAAATCAGAATGCACCCGAAAAGAATAGGTGTGGATATGTTGACGGTTAGCGGGCATAAGATTCATGGACCAAAAGGAAGCGGTGTACTTTATATCAATCAAAAAGTGAAATGCAATCCAATTATGATAGGTGGCGGTCAACAGCAAGGAATGAGGTCTGGAACAGAAAATGTACCAGGTATTGCAGGAATAGGGATGGCCACAAAAGAGGGATATTACAAGTTAGACGAGAAAGTCTATGAAATGCTAGAGTTGAGAAAGTATTTTATAGAAGGTCTGCAAGAGATAGAAGAGTGCGAAGTACATGGACCTTGTGAAAGATGTGCAGCACCACATATAATTAGCGTTGGTTTTGCAGGGGTGAAAAGTGAGGTTTTGTTACATGCATTAGAGGAAAATGAAATTTATGTTTCAGCAGGATCAGCATGTGCATCCAATCATCCAGGAATTAGTAGTGTATTAAAGGCGATTAAAGTGGAAAATAAATATTTAGACTCGACGATACGGTTTAGTATGTCATCATTTACAACAAAAGAAGAAATTGACTATACATTGGAAACGTTATATAATTTAATACCGATATTGAGAAAGTACATGAGGAGATAAAACGTGTACAAAAGTTAGAATTAAGAAAGAAGAGGATAAAAGATGGAATTTCAATCTTTTTTGATAAAATACGGCGAAATAGGAATAAAAGGGAAGAATAGATATCTGTTTGAAGATGCACTAGTAAGGCAGATGAGATATGCACTTAGGGATGTAGAAGGTACGTTTAAGGTTCACAAGTCACAAGGAAGGATTTATGTGGATTGTGAAGGGTATTACGACTATGAAGATACGATAGAGGCATTGAAGCGAGTGTTTGGAATTGTAGGGATTTGCCCTGTTGTAGTATTAGAAGATAAAGGCTTTGCAGATCTTGCAAAAGAAGTGGTAACATATATGGGGGTGGCACATCCAGAAGGCAAGTACACCTTTAAAGTAGATGCTAGACGCGGAAAGAAAAGTTATCCAATGAATTCGATGGAAATTAATTGTGATCTTGGAGGGGCGATTTTGGAAGCGTTTCCAGAGTCAAAGGTGGATGTACACAAACCAGAAATCATGCTTCATGTAGAAGTAAGAGAAAAAATTTATGTGTATTCGAAAATTATCAAAGGTGCAGGTGGAATGCCTATTGGTACAAATGGTAAGGCTATGCTTTTACTTTCGGGAGGAATTGATAGTCCAGTAGCTGGATATATGATTGCAAAACGAGGCGTTGGTCTAGAGGCGACATATTTTCATGCACCACCATATACGAGTGAGAGGGCAAAGCAAAAAGTAGTAGATTTAGCAAGGATTGTCTCACGCTATGCAGGGCCGATTAAATTGAATGTGGTTAATTTTACTGACATTCAACTTTATATTTATGATAAATGCCCTCACGATGAACTTACGATTATTATGCGCCGATATATGATGAAGATAGCAGAACATTTTGCGAAAGAAAGCAATTGTCTTGGACTTATCACAGGGGAAAGCATAGGGCAAGTAGCCAGTCAGACGATGCAGAGCTTAGCAGCGACGAACGAAGTTTGTACAATACCAGTATATCGTCCGTTAATCGGGTATGATAAGCAAGAAATAGTAGATGTATCTATGAAAATAGACACGTATGAGACTTCGATTTTACCTTTTGAAGATTGCTGTACTATTTTTGTAGCAAAACACCCTGTTACAAAACCTAATCTTAATATCATTAAAAGATCAGAGCAAAATTTAGAAGAAAAGATAGATGAATTGTTGGAAGAAGCGATTAAAAGTGTGGAAATTATCCATGTAGATAACAGAAAGAATATATAAGAATCATAGAGTTGGAACAAAATAACACCCCACAAATTGTGGGGTGTTACAATGTGAATTAATTAATCGATAATGTATGGAGAAAGTGCAGTTAAGATCTCATCCATTGCATTATCAGCATGGATATTTAAATTAATTGGTTTAGATAAATCCAAACTAAAGATACCCATAATAGATTTTGCGTCAATTACGTATCTTCCAGATACTAAGTCAAAATCAAAATCAAATTTTGTAATTTCATTAACGAAAGATTTCACCTTGTCAATTGAGTTTAAAGATATAGTTACAGTTTTCATGAAGTAGTCCTCCTTAATATTTTATTAACTATACTTATCTTAATGTTTTATGGTGAAAAAGTCAAGAAACAAAATGCTAAAGAATGGAAGATATCTTTGTGAAAATTGACAGAAATAGAGAAAGGGATATAAAAAATGAAAAAAGTAGCACTCCATAATCTAGGGTGTAAGGTAAATGCATATGAAACAGAAGCGATGCAAGAATTGCTTGAAAATGAGGGGTACGAGATAGTAGCGTTTAAAGAATATGCGGATATTTATATAGTGAATACATGCACAGTCACGAATATGGCGGATAGGAAATCGAGGCAGATGTTGCATCGTGCAAAAAAAAATAATCCAAATGCAATTGTGGTTGCAGCAGGTTGTTATGTACAAAAAGAAGATGGGGCAAAGTTAGATGAGTCAATAGATATTCTAATTGGTAACAATAAGAAGCAGGATTTGATTACAATTCTAAAAGCCCACGAAAATGAACAGTTTACTGAGAACAAAATTGATATAAATACGAGTAAGGAATATGAAAAATTAAGCGTTACAAAGACAGCTGACCATACAAGGGCATATATAAAAGTACAGGATGGTTGTAATCAGTTTTGTAGCTATTGCATTATTCCTTATGTGAGAGGAAGAGTAAGAAGTAGAGCGCAAGAAGAAGTGGAAGCAGAAGTATCTGCACTTGCAAAATCAGGATATAAAGAAATCGTATTAACAGGGATTCACCTTAGTTCTTATGGTTCGGATTTGGCGAATGGTGAAAATTTAGTATCGCTTATAAAAGGGATTCATGCAATAGAGGGGATTGAGCGGATTCGCCTTGGCTCATTAGAACCTAGAGTGGTTGACGACCAATTTGTAGAAACGCTAAAAGAATTACCGAAAGTTTGTCCGCATTTTCATTTATCCTTACAAAGTGGATGCGATGAAACTTTGCTACGGATGAATCGTAAGTATACAACAGATGAATATCAAATTGCGTGTACCCGCTTACGCGAAATATATGAAAATCCAGCTATTACAACAGATGTGATTGTGGGATTCCCAGGGGAAACTATAGAAGAGTTTGAAAAAACGACGTTATTTTTGGAAAAGATTGAGTTTTATGAAACCCATGTGTTCAAGTATTCGAAACGCGATGGAACAAAGGCAGCAATAATGGAAAACCAAATAGAAGAGTCTATAAAAACAGAGAGAAGCAAAATATTGATTGCACTTAATGACGTACAAAAACAAAAGTTTCAAGATTCTCTAATTGGAAAAATGGTCACTGTTTTAGTAGAAGAAAAGAAAGAAATAGGTGGGAAAGCGTATGTTCAAGGGTATACAAGAGAGTATGTGCAGGTGCTTGCACCAGATAAAGGTTACGGAATAAACGAGGTGGTTCAGATTTTATTTAGTAAAGACTCACAAATTATAGATTGATATTTTGGTCAAAGTGTATTAAGATGAAAGGGAAGAGGCGAGGAAGTGGATAGACCACTTACAAAGCTAGGAAGAGATAAGGGCGTGAATTAATGAAAGAATTAACTAACACACAATTTTTCAAAGTGGAGAATGCACCTACAGTAGATGCCAATGAAGTACTACAGTATGTATATGAAGCTTTGAAAGTGAAAGGGTACAATCCTGTCAATCAAATCGTAGGATATATAATGTCAGGCGACCCAACGTATGTGACGAGTCATGATGGTGCTAGAAGTTTAATCATGAAGGTGGAGCGAGATGAATTAGTGGAAGAGATGCTTCGTGCGTATATAAAGCATCATAACTGGGAATAAGTGTACTATGAGAATAATGGGATTGGACTACGGATCTAAGACGATAGGTGTTGCAATCAGTGACCCACTAGGGTTTACGGCACAAGGAATAGGGACAGTAGAGAGAAAAAATGAGAATAAGTTGCGTCAATCATTTGCTAGAATAGAAGCATTGATTGAAGAATATAAAGTGGAAAAAATTGTGCTTGGTTTCCCTAAGAATATGAATAATTCTATAGGAGAGCGTGGAGAAAAAACACTTTTATTTAAAGAACAATTAGAAAAAAGAGTGAAACTAGAAGTGATCCTTTGGGACGAACGTCTGACAACGGTAGAAGCAGAGAGAACATTGATAGAAGGAAATGTTAGAAGAGAAGATCGCAAGAAATATGTGGACAAACTTGCGGCTGTTTTTATATTGCAAGGATATTTAGACTCATTGAGCTTGCAAGGATAATAGGAGCAAATGATGGAGAAAATCGAATTTACATTTGATGAAACAGATGAGATAGTGGAATTTTTTATTGTAGAGCAAACAAAAGTGAATGGAAATTCTTACTTACTAGTAGCGGATTCGAATGAAGAAGAAGCAGAATGCCTAATCTTAAAAGATACAGCGCAAGAAGATGCAGAAGAAAGTGTATATGAAATCGTAGAAGACGATGTAGAGCTACTTGCAGTATCGAAGATATTTGAAGATTTATTAGAAGATATAGGAATTGAAATATAAAAAAATTATGGAGGTATAGCGTGAAAAAATTGAATAAAGGAAAAGTGAAAATCATTCCCTTGGGTGGACTAGAAGCAATTGGAATGAATATTACTGCCTTCGAGTTTGAAGACAGTATTATTGTTGTGGATTGCGGTCTGGCATTTCCAGAGGATGATATGTTGGGGGTGGATTTGGTTATTCCAGACATTACCTATTTGAAAGATAACATTAATAAGGTGAAGGGATTTGTAATCACTCATGGACACGAAGATCATATTGGAGCTTTATCGTATGTCTTAAAAGAGATGAATCTGCCAATCTATGCAACAAAACTTACAATGGGAATTATTGATAAGAAATTAAAAGAACACAATCTTTTAAGATGTACAAGACGTAAAGTAGTAAAACATGGACAATCGATTAATCTAGGAAAGTTTAGAATTGAATTTATCAAGACAAATCATAGTATTGCAGATGCAGCAGCACTAGCAATTTACTCGCCAGCAGGAATTATTGTGCATACAGGGGATTTTAAAGTAGATTATACACCTGTCTTTGGTGATGCAATCGATTTACAAAGATTTTCAGAAATTGGAAAAAAAGGTGTGCTTGCGCTTTTGTCTGACAGTACAAATGCGGCAAGACCAGGGTTTACACAATCGGAAAAAACAGTTGGAAAGACCATTGATCACATTTTTTCAGAACATAAAATGTCAAGAATTATCGTTGCTACATTTGCATCAAACGTAGACAGAGTACAGCAAATCATTAATTCAGCGTACAAAAGTGGAAGAAAAGTAGTTGTAGAAGGAAGAAGTATGGTGAATATCATCGATACAGCTTCTGAATTGGGATATTTAGATATACCAGATAAGACATTGATTGAAATAGATCAATTGAGGAATTACCCAGATGAGAAGACGGTTATTATTACTACAGGAAGTCAAGGAGAGTCGATGGCTGCTTTATCGAGAATGGCAGCTGATATACACAAAAAGGTGACTATTAAGCCAGGTGATACGATTATTTTTAGTTCCAGTCCGATACCAGGAAATGAAAAATCGGTTTCTAGAGTAATCAATGAACTGTCAAAAAAAGGTGCGGAAGTTATTTTTCAAGATGCTCACGTATCAGGACATGCTTGTCAAGAAGAGTTGAAGTTGATGTATTCTTTGGTGAAGCCAAAATATGCAGTGCCAGTTCATGGTGAGTTCCGTCACTTGAAAGCAAACTCAGGAATTGCACAGTCACTTGGGATACCGAAAGAGAATGTGTTTATTCTAAAGTCGGGTGATGTGCTTGAGATGGATGGTGAAGAAGCAAAAGTGGTAGATCATGTCCAAACTGGTGGTATCCTTGTAGACGGAATTGGTGTTGGTGATGTAGGAAATATTGTTCTTCGAGATCGTCAACATTTAGCAGAGGATGGAATCGTGATTGTAGTCTTGACCCTCGAAAAAGGAACGAATCGTTTGCTTGCAGGTCCAGACATCGTTTCTAGGGGATTCGTATATGTAAGAGAATCGGAAGGCTTTATGGAAGAGGCGAGAAGCGTACTTTATAAAGCGACTGAGGAATGTCTTGAAAAGAAAAATTCGGATTGGAATAAGATTAAAATGACAATACGTGACACAATGAATGATTTGATTTGGAAAAAGACAAAACGCCGTCCAATGATTTTACCGATTATTATGGACGTAGATATGTAAAAGAGGTTAGATATGATAGTTGATGAAAGAATGGTTGCTTTTATCAATTCGATGGAGACAGAGAATGGCGAGTTGCTTGAACAGATAGAAAGAGAAGCTTTGGCTGATAACGTTCCAATTATAAGAAAAGAAGTGCAAAGTTTTCTGCAGGTGCTACTTGCAATGAAAAAACCTATGAGCATCCTAGAAATAGGAACTGCCGTAGGTTTCTCTGCGTTATTGATGAGTGAATGGGTACCTACGAATTGTAAAATAACCACAATAGAAAAATTTGAAAAGAGAATTCCTATTGCGCGCGAAAATTTTAAAAGAGCAAAGAGAGAAGAGCAGATAGAACTTTTAGAGGGAGATGCTCTAGAAATAATGAAAGGGTTATCATCTTCCTATGATTTTATTTTTATGGATGCAGCAAAAGCGCAATATATCTATTACCTTCCTGAAGTGATACGACTTTTGAACAAAGATGGGGTCTTAGTATCTGATAATGTGTTACAAGATGGAGATATTATTGAGTCAAAGTATGCAATTGAAAGAAGAAACCGAACGATTCATAGTCGTATGCGAGAATATTTATATGAGATTAAACATACAGAGGAGCTTGCTACTTCTATTGTTCCAATAGGTGATGGAGTTGCACTCAGTGTTAAAAAAGAGAGGAATCAAAAATGAGACATCCAGAATTATTAGTACCAGCAAGTAGCTTAGAAGTATTAAAGGTTGCAGTGGTTTTTGGAGCAGATGCAGTATATATTGGCGGGGAAGCTTTTGGTTTGAGAGCAAAGGCTAAAAACTTTTCACAGGAAGAAATGAAGGAAGGGATAACTTTTGCTCATGAGCATGATGTAAAAGTATACGTTACAGCGAATATTTTGGCACATAACGAAGATTTGAGTGGAGTGAGAGAGTATTTTAAGGAAATGAAAGAAATTTGCCCAGATGCTTTAATTATTGCTGACCCTGGGATTTTTGCAATCGCAAAAGAAATCTGTCCGGAAATAGAAGTTCACATCAGTACTCAAGCTAACAATAGCAATTATGGAACGTATTTATTCTGGCACCAACTAGGTGCTTCTAGAGTAGTATCAGCAAGAGAGTTATCTCTTCGAGAAATCAAAGAAATACGAGAGAATATTCCAAAAGATTTAGAAATTGAAACATTTATCCATGGAGCGATGTGTATGTCGTATTCAGGGCGGTGTTTGTTGAGTAATTATTTTACTGGGCGAGATGCTAATAGAGGAGCTTGCACTCATCCTTGTAGATGGAAGTATGCTGTGGTAGAAGAAACAAGACCTGGTGAATATATGCCTGTGTTTGAAAATGAAAGAGGAACCTATATATTTAATTCAAAAGATCTTTGTATGATAGAATACATTCCGGAAATTCTTGAAGCTGGAATTGATAGCTTAAAAATAGAAGGTCGTATGAAGACGGCACTTTATGTTGCTACAGTTGCTAGAACCTACCGTAAAGCTATTGACGACTACCAGAGAGACCCAGAAGTATATAGAAAGAACATGCCTTGGTATTTGGAGCAAATTTCAAATTGTACATATAGGCAATTCACAACAGGGTTCTTTTTTAATAAGACAGATGAAACTACTCAGATTTATGATAGCAATACTTATGTGAAAGAATACACTTATCTTGGTATGGTTGGAGAATCAAAGGGAGAGAATTTATACCAGATTGAACAACGAAATAAATTTTGTGTTGGCGAAAAGATTGAAGTGATGAAACCTTCTGGAGAGAATTTAGAAGTGGTTGTAAAACGAATACTAAACGAAGATGGTGAAGAACAAGAAAGTGCGCCACATCCAAAGCAGGTTCTATATGTTGATATGGGAATTGCAATGGATGCCTATGATATCTTGCGAAGAGCAGAGATGAATCAAGTGGCGCAAAAGTAGATAATATATGAGGGGAACTTCCCTATTTAGAAGAAAAGTTTAAGCGCAATTTACCGATTGCGCTTTTTTCTATGCGTGAAACATAGGAGCGAGATATCTGTAATCTAGAAGCTATCTCTCGTTGAGTATATTCTTTGTCGTTGTACAAGCCATAGCGCATTTTTAAGACCATTTGTTCTCTAGGAGAAAGTTTACTTTCAATATGTTGATATAAGTGTTTTATATTTTCTTTTAGCATAATTTTATTAAAAGCAGTTTCTTCCTCTGATTCGATTACATCAAAGATTTGAATTTCATTTCCGTCTCTGTCGGTGCCGATTGGCTCATAGATAGAGATTTCTTTCGATACTTTTTTCTTTGATCGAAGCATCATTAATATTTCATTTTCGATACATTTTGCGGCATAAGTAGCCAAACGATTCCCTTTATTTGGATTAAATGTGACTACGGCTTTGATAAGGCCGATGGTACCGATTGAAATCATATCATCGGAGTCTTCATCCAAATGCTGATATTTTTTTAAGACATGTGCGACTAAGCGAAGGTTGCGCTCGATTAAGATTTGTTTTGCCTCTAAATTACCTTCTGTATATTGTTGCATATAATAACGCTCTTCATCAGCTGATAAGGGCTTTGGAAAAGACTTCAAAATAGCACCTCGGAAAATATTTATTATTAATATATGAGAAATGCGGCGAATTGTGTCTGTCCGTAACAATAGTTTAAAATGAATATATTGAAATAGATTGACAAAAAAGAAAATTGTACTTACAATAAATTTAAGATTATTTGTGTTCTTCAAATTCTTAAAGGTTGAATCTAACCTATATTTCACCAAAGTTATGAACGTTTTTAATAAAGAAGGGAGAGATAGTATTGTATAGTATTGTGTTATCAGCAGCACTTGGAGGGATGCATGCAACATTGATTCAAGTGGAGATTGATGTTAGTTTTGGGTTACCTACCTTTCAAATGGTAGGTAGTGTATCAGGAGAGATTAAAGAATCTATAGAGCGGGTTCGAACAGCAATTAAAAATCTAGGAATTCAGTTACAACCGCGTAAAGTGATAGGTAACCTATCACCTGCAAACCTTCGGAAAATAGGTGTAGCATATGATTTACCGATTGCAATAGGTGTCTTGGCAGCGTATGAAATGATAGATTCTCAGAAGTTAAAGGATGTAATACTAGTAGGCGAGTTGAGTTTAACAGGTGAATTACAAGGTGTAAATGGAGTTTTACCAATTACACTAATGGCAAAAGAAAAAGGGATAAAAAGCATCATAGTGCCATTGGAAAATGCTAAAGAAGCAGCGATGGTTGATGGAATCTGTGTATTTGGAGCAGATAGTCTAGCGTCTGTTGTGATGCATTTTAAAGGTGAAAAATCACTTCCAGTATCACAGCGGAAGGTAAGGAAGATTAATACAAAAAAATATGATATAGATTTCTCAGATATTAAGGGACAAGTTTTTTTGAAGCGCGCATTGACAATTGCAGTTGCAGGAGGTCACAATGTGCTAATGATAGGACCACCTGGTTCAGGTAAAAGCATGATTGCAAAGAGAATTCCAACCATATTTCCAGAACTAACATTAGAAGAAAGTATGGAAGTAGCAAGGATATACAGTGTGATGGGGTTGTTAAAAGAAGAGAATTCATTTATCAAAGAACGACCATTTCGCAGTGTACATCACACTACAACGAAGACTGCATTAGTAGGTGGGGGTAGCGTAGTTAAGCCAGGAGAAATTAGCCTAGCCCATAAGGGGGTATTATTTCTGGATGAAATTGCAGAATTTCAAAGACCAGTTCTCGAAGTGTTACGCCAACCATTAGAGGAACGAAAGATAGTAATTTCCAGAAACAGAGGAAATTATGAGTTTGATGCAGACTTTATGCTTGTAGCAGCTATGAATCCTTGCCCTTGTGGAAATTATCCAAATACAGATACTTGTACGTGTACAAATTTTGAAATGAAAAGGTACCTAAATAAAATATCGCAACCACTAGTTGATCGGATAGATATCTGTATCGAAGTGAAAAAAGTTCAATACGAAGATTTGTATGGACAAACAAGTGAGCTTGAGTCACCACGCATAAGAGAAGAAGTAGAAAAAGCTAGACGTGTGCAATCGTTACGATATAAAAAACAAAGTGAGAAAATCAACGCGAATATAGGAGAAAAAGAAATAAAAAAGTATTGCAAAATGGATAAAGCAAGTGAAAGATTAATGGAAAAAACATATCAAAGGTTGGAGATGACAGCAAGATCTTACTATAAGACAATTAAAGTGGCACGTACAATAGCAGATTTAGAGGGGTCGCCAGATATAAAAGAAAGGCATTTGATCGAAGCAATCGGATATAGAATGTTAAGGCAGTTATATACAGAGTAAGGAGATAAGAATGGAAGAAAGATATAGATATTGGTTTGCGTCTAATTTGAAGGTGAGTCATAAAAAAAAGATTCGATTATTGCAAGAAATAGGGACAGAAAAAGAGGTGTATAACAGACAAAAAATAGAAGGTATAAAAGGATGGGACTTAGTTGGCGAATATGAAAAGTTTGTGGAATTAGGGGGACGATTTGTAACAATTAATGATTTGGATTATCCACAGTCCTTGAGAGAGATTGATAATCCACCCTTTGCACTTTTTTATAAGGGAAAGCTTCCACAAAAGGAACGTATGAATATAGCCATTGTAGGTGCTAGAAGATGTAGTGGGTATGGCTATAAAATCGCAAAAGAGTTTGCAAAAGGTTTTGGAGAATTAGGCGTGCAAGTGACTAGTGGTATGGCTTTAGGTATTGATGCGACTGCACAAAGAAGTGCTTTAGAAGCGGGTGGGGAATCTTATGCAGTGTTAGGTTGTGGTGTGGATATTTGTTATCCAAAAGAAAACAAGGGGCTTTATCAAGACTTGATTCAAAAAGGTGGTGTTATATCCGAATTTCCATTAGGGTCTAAACCAGAACGTCATAATTTTCCACTTCGCAATCGGATTATTAGTGGACTATCTGATGTAATCATTGTAATAGAAGCAAAAGAAAAAAGTGGATCATTGATTACGGCGGACTGTGCAATGGAACAAGGAAAAGATGTTTATGCGCTTCCAGGAATGATTACAAGCGAGTTAAGCATTGGTTGTAATAAATTAATTCGTGAAGGAGCAGGGATTTTGGTTAATTTTCAAGAATTTTTAGAAGAAATAGGTATAAATTATCAAATTTCACTAAAAAAACCAGCAGAAAAGAAAATAATACTTGAAAATAAAGAAAATATGGTGTATAGTGGTCTCGATTTCCAAGTTCGCAATATAGAGTGGATTTTGCAACAATTTGAGATGCCTATTCACGAATTGTTAGGCATTTTATTATCTCTTGAAATGAAAGGTTTAATAAAGGAAGTATCAAAAAATAACTATAGAAGACAATGACAACAGAAGTAGTATAGACTAAAAAGGAGTAGATTATATGGCTAGGTATCTAGTAATAGTGGAGTCCCCTGCAAAGGTGAAAACAATTAAAAAGTTTTTAGGGAGTAGCTACGTAATAGCAGCATCCAATGGACATGTAAGGGATTTGCCTAAAAGTCAATTAGGTATTGATGTAGAAAATGATTTTGAACCAAAATACATCACGATAAGAGGGAAAGGTGATATACTCGCAAATTTACGTAAAGAAGTAAAAAAAGCGGATAAGGTTTATCTAGCGACTGACCCCGATAGAGAGGGAGAAGCGATATCTTGGCATTTGTTACAATCCTTAAAGTTAGAAGGAAAAAAAGTATATCGTATTACATTCAATGAGATAACAAAAGAAGCAGTAAAAGAATCTATAAAAAATGCGAGAGAAATTAACATGGATTTGGTAGACGCACAACAAGCGCGTCGGGCATTAGATAGAATTATGGGATATAGGATTAGCCCTGTGCTATGGAAAAAAGTTAAACGAGGATTGAGTGCAGGTAGAGTGCAGTCAGTTGCGCTTCGAATTATTGCAGATAGAGAAAAGTTAATCAGTGAATTTATTCCAGAGGAATATTGGTCGTTAGAAGCAGAGTTAGATGTAAAAGGGGAAAAGAAACCTATAATTGCTAAATTTTACGGTAATGATAAAAAGATAAAAATTTCCTCAAAAGAGCAGTTGGATGAGATTCTAAATGATTTAAAAGATGCGAAATTTGAGGTTTCTGATGTAAAAAAAAGCAATAGAAGTAAAAAGGCACCACTGCCCTTTACAACTAGTACGATGCAACAAGAAGCAGCAAATGCATTGAATTTTGCAACCTCAAAAACGATGCGAATTGCACAACAACTCTATGAAGGAATTGAAATAAAAGGAAGCGGAACAGTTGGTTTGATTACCTATTTACGTACAGACTCAACAAGGGTTTCAGAAGGGGCAGAACAAAGTGCACTTGAATATGTTACAGCTGTTTATGGATCAGAATTTGCACAGGAAAAGTTAGAAAGAAAAGCAGATGCGAAAAAAATTCAAGATGCTCACGAAGCGATTCGACCAACGGATATTACAAGAACACCTGCATCTTTAAAAGAGTCTTTGAGTAGAGAACAATTTCGTTTGTATCAATTAATATGGAAACGTTTTGTAGCAAGTAGAATGAAACCAGCGTTGTATGAATCTACAACAGTAAGAATTCGCGCAAACAGTTATACATTTAGTGTATCAACATCTAAAGTGGTTTTTGAAGGGTTTCGCTTGGCATATATTGAATCAGGAGAAGAAAAGCAAGAGACAAATCTCATGCTGAAAAATCTAGATGAACAATCTGTGCTTTCCAAAAAAGAGTTACATTCAGAGCAGCATTTTACACAACCACCAGCACACTTTACAGAAGCTTCGCTTGTAAAGACATTAGAAGAATTGGGAATTGGTAGACCAAGTACTTATGCACCAACAATTTCCACGATTATTGCAAGACGCTATATAGCGAAAGAGAATAAAAATCTGTATTTAACTGAAATTGGTGAAGTGGTGAATGGAATTATGACGCAATCATTCCCGTCGATAGTCGATGTAAACTTTACTGCAACTATGGAAGGTTTATTAGACCGAGTTGAAGAAGGTAGCGTAGAGTGGAAAGATGTGATAAGGAATTTTTATCCGGATTTAGATGAAGCGGTAAAGGTAGCAGAAGAGGAGCTAGAAAGCATTACCATAGAGGATGAAGTAACGGATGTGATTTGTGAAGAGTGTGGAAGAAATATGGTTGTCAAATACGGACCCCATGGGAAGTTTTTGGCGTGTCCAGGTTTTCCAGAATGTCGAAATACAAAGCCACATTTAGAGAAGGTAGGGGTAAGTTGTCCTCTTTGTGGAAAAGAGGTCGTGCTTAGAAAGACTAAAAAAGGCAGAAAATACTATGGCTGTGAAAATGGACCTGAATGTGAATTTATGTCGTGGCAAAAACCAAGTGAAAAGAAATGTCCGAAATGTTCCAGTTACATGTTAGAAAAAGGAAATAAGATTGTTTGCTCCAATGAGACTTGTGGGTATGTAGACAATAGAAAAGATAATTCATAATATTATATTAAGATTTGTCGAATTTGCTGAAATGAATCGTAGAGTATGTTAGTATAATAAGACAAATTAGAGATACAATTAGAAATATTATGAAGTGAAATTTTGGAGGACATTTATGAGCGTACATTTGCTTGATAAAACAAGAAAAATTAACAAATTATTACACAACAACAATTCTAGCAAAGTAGTGTTTAATGATATCTGCTCGGTATTGACAGAAATTTTGGCATCTAACACACTGGTAGTTAGTAAAAAAGGAAAGGTACTCGGTTCGAGTCAGTGTAGTAGTGTACCAGTAATTGATGAGTTGATTACGAATGAAATAGGAGGCTTTATTGATGAGATGCTTAATGAAAGATTATTGAGTATTTTGTCGACAAAGGAGAATGTAAATCTACAGACGCTAGGATTTGCAGAAAGTGCTGTTAAAGAGTATCAAGCGATTATTACACCAATCGATATTGGTGGAGAGAGATTAGGAACACTATTTATATATAAAAATGCAAATATATATGAAATTGATGATATTATATTAAGTGAGTATGGAACAACTGTCGTAGGACTTGAAATGTTGAGATCTGTGAATGAAGAGAGTGCAGAAGAGATGCGTAAGGAGCAAATTGTTCAATCAGCGCTAGGAACTTTATCTTTTTCAGAATTAGAAGCAATTATTCATATTTTTGATGAATTAGAGGGAACAGAAGGTATCCTAGTAGCGAGTAAGATTGCGGATAGAGTGGATATTACTCGTTCTGTAATTGTAAATGCGCTTCGAAAGTTTGAAAGTGCAGGAGTGATTGAGTCTCGATCATCAGGCATGAAAGGGACATACATTAAAG
The DNA here is from genome assembly GCA_964369425.1 of uncultured Lachnospiraceae bacterium. Classification (GTDB taxonomy): domain Bacteria; phylum Bacillota; class Clostridia; order Lachnospirales; family Lachnospiraceae; genus CAUPWF01. The sequence goes on along the minus strand of CAYJGW010000010.1, from coordinate 37,145 downwards.
TAGTGAATGACTTTGTTTTTAAAGAGATTGAAGATATAAAAAAAGATCGACGATATAAGAAAAAACAGACAGTATAAATAATTAAAAATGCCATCTGCAAGATAGAAGCAGAAGGCATTTTTTTGTAAAAAAATAGCGAACTATACTCATTTATATTTGCAGAGAAAACCCTATTGCTTATTTTCTAGATTTGCCATATACTTGTAAGGTGAGGCGCAAAGCTAAAATGGTTGGTAATAGAGGTGAAAAGATGTTTGAAGGAAATCGAGTTTTTTTAGAGGTTGAAAAATTGTTGATTAAAGATAAAACTTTAAGTGACAAGGTTGTAGAAGGGCAGATTCTTCGCTACTCAAAGAATGAAGAGTTGCTTCATATAGCGGTGGAAGAACAAGTGATAGAATCTCTTTCGTTAGATGCTAAATATTCTTGTAAAATCAAAACTGAAGAAAATGGCGGTGTTCAGTGTTATGGTGTGATGAAAGAACGATACTATAACGAAGAAGGTGGAGTAGGTATTTTTCAAATAGAGAATGGATTTTATAAAATATTAATAGAATGATTATTGACAAAAGAAAAAGTAGATGATATTTTATGTTTAGGAATTAGCACTCGAACCAATTGAGTGCTAACACATAGTTAAGGAGGAATTATAATGAATTTATTACCATTAGGAGACAGAGTTGTATTAAAGCAATTAATCGCTGAAGAAACTACAAAATCGGGAATTGTAATCCCAGGACAATCAAATGAAAAACCACAACAGGCAGAAGTAATTGCTGTAGGACCAGGAGGAATGGTAGAGGGCAAGCAAGTAGATATGCTCGTATCGGTAGGAGACCAGGTAGTGTATTCAAAGTATGCTGGAACAGAAATTGAATTAGACGGAGAAGAGTTCATTATTGTAAAGCAAAACGATATATTAGCAGTTGTAAAATAGGAGGAATGAGACATGGCAAAAGAAATTAAGTTTGGGGCAGAAGCTAGAGCTGCACTTGAAGTAGGAGTAAATAAATTGGCGGATACTGTTCGCGTAACATTAGGACCAAAAGGGAGAAATGTGGTACTTGATAAATCATTTGGAGCACCACTTATTACAAATGATGGTGTTACAATTGCAAAAGAGATTGAATTAGAAGATGCATACGAAAATATGGGAGCACAACTGATTAAAGAAGTCGCGGCTAAGACGAATGATGTGGCTGGTGATGGTACAACTACAGCTACAGTATTAGCACAAGCAATGGTAAATGAAGGAATGAAAAATCTTGCAGCAGGAGCAAATCCAATCGTATTGAGAAAAGGAATGAAAAAAGCAACTGCTTGTGCAGTAGAAGCAATTGCATCTATGAGTGGAAAAGTAACAGATAAGGAACAGATTGCGAAAGTTGCTACAGTGTCTTCAGGAGACGAAGAAGTCGGGGCTATGATTGCAGATGCAATGGAAAAAGTTTCTAATGATGGAGTAATCACAATCGAAGAATCTAAAACAATGAAGACAGAATTAGATTTAGTAGAAGGGATGCAATTTGATAGAGGTTACATTTCGGCATATATGGCTACAGATATGGATAAGATGGAAGCGAATTTAGATGAGCCATTTATCCTTGTAACAGATAAAAAAATCTCAAATATTCAAGATCTATTACCGATATTAGAGCAAATAGTACAATCAGGTTCAAGATTATTAATTATAGCAGAAGATATCGAGGGTGAAGCTTTAACAACGCTTATAGTAAATAAGTTAAGAGGTACATTCAATGTGGTTGCTGTAAAAGCACCAGGATACGGAGATAGAAGAAAAGCAATGTTGGAAGATATTGCAATTTTAACAGGTGGTCAAGTAATTTCTGATGAGTTAGGATTAGACTTAAAAGAAGTAACAATGGATCAATTAGGACGTGCGAAATCTGTAAAAGTACAAAAAGAAAACACTGTAATTGTAGATGGAGCTGGAGAAAAAACTGCAATTGATGCTAGAGTTGGACAGATTAAAAAGCAAATTGAAGAGACAACTTCAGAGTTTGATAGAGAGAAACTTCAGGAGCGTTTAGCAAAGCTTGCAGGTGGTGTTGCAGTAATTCGTGTAGGAGCAGCGACTGAGACAGAGATGAAAGAAGCAAAACTTCGTATGGAAGATGCGTTAAATGCTACGAGAGCAGCTGTAGAAGAAGGTATTATAGCAGGAGGTGGATCTTCTTACATTCATGCAACCAAAGAAGTGGAGAAGTTGCTTGAAGAGTTAGAAGGTGATGAGGAGACAGGTGTTAAAATTATTCTTAAAGCTTTAGAAGCACCATTGTTCCACATTGTTGCAAATGCAGGTCTTGAAGGCGCCGTTATTATCAATAAGGTAAAAGAGTCAAAAGTAGGAACTGGATTTGATGCATATAAAGAGGTTTATGTAGATATGGTAGAAGCAGGAATTCTTGATCCATCTAAGGTAACAAGAAGCGCATTGCAAAATGCTACAAGTGTAGCATCTACGCTACTTACTACAGAGTCGGTGGTTGCAAACATAAAAGAAGATTTGCCGCCGATGCCAGCAGGAAACCCAGGAATGGGCATGATGTAATTTAAAATCAAACATGATTTAATAAAGGGGTTAATATTTGAGAACTCATCTCAGATATTAACCTTTTTTATTTGTATTATTAAGAATAATTTCTTGACTCCATCATAGATTTTTTGTTACAATAGTAAAAATATAGGTGGAGGTGAGTAATGAACGAATTTTATATTGAGCAGCTAGTGAAAAGGAACTCTTCGAAAGGGAAAATGATGATAAGCGCAATCTTATTAGGAATTGGAATAGTATCCTTACTAGGAAGTATTGTGATTAGTATTTTTCTACTCGTAGGAGCAGTGGTTGGAATAGGAGGCTACTACTTTATTACACAGAACAATTCGTTGGAATTTGAATATTTGTATATAAATGGACAATTAGATATAGATAAAATTATTTCCATGCGAAAAAGAAAGCACGTGTATTCGATGGAGGTCAATGATATGATTATTATTGCGCCATTAGGAGCAGATCAGCTAAAAGGGTATCAAGATATTAAACAACTTGATTTTTCCTCTAATACAGGGACAGGGACAGTATATAAAGCGGTTATTCAAAAGGATGGAGAGAAGGTAGGGGTATTACTAGAGCCTAATGAAAAGATTATCCATGCGATGAAGATGATTGCGCCGCGAAAAGTGATATAAAATGGCTTGACAGTAGTCGAATTATTTTGTAATATAAGGATTAAATTATTTACACAGGTGGTTAAGAAAGAGAGGAACAACAGATGGGAAGAATTATTGGAGAAGGAATTACATTTGATGATGTATTATTAGTGCCAAGTTACTCGAAGGTGATTCCAAACCAGATTGATTTATCGACCTATTTAACAAAAAAAATACGTTTAAATATACCGATGATTAGTGCAGGAATGGATACAGTTACAGAACACCGTATGGCGATTGCGATGGCAAGACAAGGCGGTCTGGGAGTGATTCACAAGAATATGTCAATTGAAGCGCAAGCAGATGAAGTGGACAAGGTAAAACGTTCTGAAAATGGAGTAATTACAGATCCATTTTACTTATCACAAGACCATACACTAGGGGATGCCAATGAATTAATGGCTAAGTTTAGAATTTCTGGAGTTCCAATCACAGAAGGAAAAAAACTAGTAGGGATTATTACAAACCGAGACTTGAAATTCGAACAAGATTTTTCTAAAAAGATTAAAGAGTGTATGACATCAGAAGGATTGATTACAGCGAAAGAAGGAATCACCTTAGAAGAGGCTAAAAACATTCTTGCAAAAGCAAGAAAAGAGAAACTTCCTATTGTGGATGAAAATTATCACTTAAAAGGTTTGATTACAATTAAAGATATCGAAAAGCAGATAAAATATCCAGATTCAGCAAAAGATGATCAAGGACGTCTGTTGTGTGGTGCAGGTGTAGGAATTACAGCGAATTGCCTTGATAGAGTAGAAGCACTTGTGAATGCGAAAGTGGATTGCGTAGTAATGGATTCAGCTCATGGACATTCTGAAAACGTTATTAAAACGGTGAAGATGGTAAAAGATGCCTATCCAGAGCTTCAAGTGATTGCAGGAAATATTGCAACAGGAGCAGCGGCGAGAGCTTTGATTGAGGCTGGTGCAGATGCAATAAAAGTAGGGATTGGTCCTGGATCAATTTGTACAACTCGTGTAGTTGCAGGAATTGGTGTTCCTCAGATTACAGCAGTAATGAATTGCTATGATGTTGCAAAAGAGTATGGAATTCCTGTAATTGCAGATGGTGGAATCAAGTACTCAGGAGATATGACAAAGGCGATTGCAGCAGGGGCTAATATCTGTATGATGGGAAGTATTTTTGCAGGATGCGATGAATCACCAGGTACGTTTGAGTTGTTCCAAGGAAGAAAGTATAAAGTATATCGTGGAATGGGATCCATTGCAGCAATGGAAAATGGAAGTAAAGATAGATATTTCCAAGAGAATGCAAAAAAATTAGTTCCAGAAGGTGTAGAAGGTAGAGTTGCATATAAGGGAACTGTAGAAGATACAGTATATCAATTAATTGGTGGCTTGCGTTCGGGAATGGGTTACTGTGGAGCTGAGACAATTGAATCACTAATTCAAAATGGTGAATTTGTGAAGATTTCAGCAGCATCATTAAAAGAAAGTCATCCTCATGATATTCATATTACGAAAGAAGCACCAAATTACAGTGTAAATGAATAGTTTCGATTGTAAAGCGAAAGATGAAAAATAATTTAAAGAGTGATAAACACAAAAAAAGTAAAGCAGTGACATACATCGCAGTTGGCGTATGTATGTCACTCGCGGTTTTTATTATAGTGATGCTATACGTAGCCTTTTCAGAGGAGTCAGTAGCGTACGTAGTTGTTACAGAGGAAGTCTTAGAAGAGGAACAACCGGATATTATAGTGGATCTACTAACCGTAAATCCTTATTCTCGACCTGGAATTAAAGTGGATGAGATAAATAACATAGTAATCCATTACGTGGGGAATCCGGGTACTACAGCAGCTGAGAACAGAGATTATTTTGAAGGATTGAAAGATACACAGACGACACAAGCTAGTAGTAACTTTATTATAGGGTTAGAAGGTGAGATTATTCAGTGTATTCCTACTTGGGAAGTAGCTTATGCTTCGAATGAACGCAATATAGATTCGGTGTCTATTGAAGTATGTCATGAAGATGAATCAGGAGAATTTTCTGGTGTTACATATGATTCAGTGGTCGAGTTAACAGCGTGGTTGTGTTTGAAGTTCCAACTGACTGAAGAGGATGTCATTAGGCATTATGATATTACGGGCAAAAATTGCCCAAAATACTACGTGGAAAATGAAGAGAGTTGGGTTCAATTCAAAAAAGATGTAAGAGAGTTAATTACAGAATAAAATGAAAATAACGCAATAAGTAAGAAATACTTATTACGTTATTTTTTTGTTTATATTTTATCTTAATTTATTACCGAGCATATCAGGATTAGATGCATAGAGTAATGCGGTTTCTTTTGTGATCTTTCCAGCTTGATACAATTTTAATAAGTTAGAGTCCATAGAAATCATATCTGGTCGATTCGCTGAGTAAACAGTTGCATCAATTTGCGGAATTTTATTATCGCGAATCATGTTTCGTATAGCTGGTGTCATTGTCATAATCTCAAAAACAGGAATAATACTTCCATCTATGCAAGGAATCAATTGCTGAGACACAATAGCCTGTAAAACCATTGAAAGTTGAACTGCAATTTGTCGTTGTTGATTTGCTGGAAATACATCAATGATTCGATCAATAGTGTTAGCAGCTCCCATTGTATGTAGTGTGGAAATAACTAAATGCCCAGTTTCAGCAGCTGTCATTGCGACATCTATCGTTTCATAATCACGCATTTCTCCTAATAGGATCACATCGGGACTTTGGCGAAGAGAAGCTCGAAGAGCTTTGACATAGCTATCAGTATCTACATTTATCTCACGCTGACTAACAATACATTTTTTATGAGAGTGTAGAAACTCAATAGGGTCCTCTAAAGTGATGATGTGTTTTTCCTGTGTTGTATTGATTTGGTTTACAATACAAGCCAAAGTTGTGGATTTTCCACTGCCAGCAGGTCCTGTAACTAATACGAGTCCTTTTGAAAAATCACTGAAATTGATAATTTCTTGTGGGATACCAATTGTAGAATAATCTGGTAATTTAAAAGTGATAATTCGTACAACAGCAGAAACAGCGCCACGCTGTTTATATGCGTTTACACGAAAACGCGAAAGATTAGGAACAGCAAATGAAAAATCATCGTCTCCGTTCTCGAGTAACGTGTCCATATTTCGATTGTTGGCGAGTTTGTAGATTTCCTCTACAAGAGCTTTGGTATCGCTGGGAATCAACACATTCTCACCGATATTTTTCATTGTTTTCTGCATTCTATAAGAAGCCTTCAGACCCGCGACGATAAAGATATCTGACGCTTGGTCATTAACAGCATTTGTTAATAATTGTAATAAATCCATAGTTTGTCTCCTTGCTTTATTCGTTTGTTGGCCCTAAGTTTAATAGAGGTAAACTATCATCACCAGAAAAGTCATCTGTTACAGTTTCTTCCCAACGTATAATTTGATAAGTGAAAATATCATTTGCATCTTTTTCTACTTCACATTCAACCACTAGCTCTTTGCCATCAGATATAGGTACAGTATAGGATAAGAGTGGGTAATCCACGCTAAGATCAACAATTCCCAGCAATTGAGTGGAAAGATCTTGTATAGGGGTGTTAGTGGGAACTTGATTTAAAATATCACTGATTTCTTCTAATTTGTCATTTGCTAAACTGTCTGCAGTGTAGTATTGCGAGACGTTTTCAGCAACCTTATCTGCATGCTTTTCCTCTTGATTTGCAGTAACGAGAGATAAAGTGGCGAAAATAACGAGGCATAGCACAATGAAAATCACTAAAATAAGTGATAGGCCGATTTGTGCAGGTGCTAGATTAGCGGTACGTCGTTTGTTCATTTTGTAATCTCCTTTCTATGTTGGCGAGATTGAAGATTATAAATTACTTTCTCATTTGAATCTGCGACAGAAAAAGTTCCAATCTGACTGTTATCTTCGCTATGAATTTCGATAGATGCAGTATAAGTTGCATCAGATTGAGTACACTCAACCCACTTGGAATCAAAGTAAACAGAGCCATTATAGGAAGTGGTATCTGAATTTTGAATTGAAAGAGAGTCATACTGCACCTCGAATAATTCTTCGAAATTACTGCTGTTACTAAAAATTTCAGCCATATTAGAAGTATGCATAACTGCCATAGTTAAATCATATGAGTTATTCTTTATTGAATGTGCTCTGATAAAAATATTGATACAGACGGCAGCACATAAGGAGAACATCAAAATTGCAATTATAAGTTCCATCAAGAATAAAGAGGAATGTTTATTCGATTTATCATTCATAGTTTTCCACCTTTCTTTTGATTAGTAAGTATTGGATGAAAATACTTTTTCATAAGGTTCTCCTTCAGTTGAAATATAGGAGAGGGAATAGAGGGTGTTGTCTAACTCTTTGATTTTGAAATCAGATACTGCCATAAGCGGAGTACCTAAGTTAGGGGTAATCTCTACATCCTCTTTGATGTATAATTCATATAAAGTATTTTCTTGCTCGTAGATATAAGTATAGTACGTCTCTTCACCATGTATAGTTTCGATGATAATAGAATCTTTTCCCTGGAAAGTTCCAATCGAAATGGAACCGTTACTATCACTTTGATTCAATTTATTAGAAAGATAGGCAAAGGTGGTTCTTGCATCCTCAGTAGAGGTTACACTATTTGTTATGTTAGCGTAACTATCTGCAGAAAATAAAATCAATGTGAATGATAACGCTGCAAACATGAAGAACAACGCTATTGGAAAGAGAAAATGAATCACATGATTTTGAGTTGTCCTGTTTTTCATAGTACCTCCTAATTTTTTGGAATAATAGTAACAAGTGGAACAATGTTGCTACCTAATACTTGATAATCAACAAAGAAGTCTTCTTCATTGTATGTAATTTGATAGTCATCCATCAAAACTTCTAATGATTCTGGATAACGACCGTTGAGTGCGTAACTTTGAACGATTGCATTTGATATTGCATTGTTGAGCATAGTTTCCTGTTCTGTAGTGTTCCTTGAGTTTATGATAGTGGAACCTTGTACAAATAACAGGATTGCAACTATGAAGATAATCACTGCAAATAAAATGCTCTTGGTACTGCTTGAACGTTTTTCGTGATAAAATCTTTTCATATGGCTAATCTCCTATAAACTTGACATAACGCTAAGAAGTGGAAGCATTACAGATAATAAAATCACACCAACGATTATAGAAAGAACGATAACGAGTGTCGGTTCAATCATACCTATAAGATGGCGAATCTTTGTGTCTACTTCTTCTTCGTATCTTCCAGCTATATCATCCATAGCTTGGTCTAAATTACCCGTTTTTCCTGCGATAGATACCATTCTGGCAGCAACACCACTGAAAAGATTACTAAACTTTAAAGCTTCTGCCAAATCAGTACCTTCTTGAACAGCAGTTGCACAAACTTCAATTTTTTTACTGATATTAGGGTTCATTGCTAATTCATTTGAAAACTCTAGACCTTTTTCAGAAGTCATTCCGCTTTTTAGTGCAATGGAAAGTGCACTAGCTACTTTACAAGCACCTAGTTTTTCATAGATATCTCTAGTAAACCCAATGTGGTAGGCGAAAGAAAGCCATTGTTTTTTACCTGAAACTGTTTTTGTAAGATAGAAAATTATAGCGACAATAAGCAAAATGATTGCGATAAAAATAATGGCATATTGTTCTAAAGTATTACCAAGTGTGAGAATACTTCGTGCAAAGCTGTTCATTTCCAATCCCAGTTGTACAAATACTTGTTCAAAAATTGGCATAACTTGAGTTAATAATATGATGATTACTAGAGCCATCATTCCAATCATAACCAACGGATATGTCAGTGCATTTCGTAAGTTTTTATTAATCGCATCTTCCCTATCGTAGTAGATAGCAAGAGAGTGCATTACCTCATCTAGGGTTCCAGTTTCTTCTCCGATTGAAATCATTTTTAATGCATAGGCAGGATAGACTCCAGAAACAGCTAATGCATCACTTAGGTTTTTGCCTTCATTTATTTCTGTATTAATTGTGTTTAATATCTCTTTTTCAGCTTCGTTTGATGAATCTTCTAATAAGATGCTGACGCTTTCAAAGATTGAAATTCCACCCTTTAACATCATGTGCATTTGACTGCAGAAAGAAGATACTTCCAATTTGGAAAGTTGTTTTTGATTTCCCATTTTTCCTTTTCCTTTCACTGTGTATTGTTTGTGAACATCCATTTTTCGTATGTAGTTAAAACATCATTTCATTTTGTTAATATGTAAATTGAACGAGGTAATTGCTTCCATCTCCGATATACTCACTCATCTGATCAGATGAACTACTTGCTGCAAAAGTAGGATCTAGCAATTCCCACTCTGTTCCGTTGAATTCAATGATATCATCAACCCAACCGACTTCATCTACATAGCAACTAATCCAAGCATGATATGCCTCGCCAGCATAACCAAATTCCATCTTCGTTGGAATTTTTTGTGAACGCAACATACTGGCCATTAGCGCGGCGTAGTCAAAACAAATTCCAGTCTTAGTCTGAAGAGCCTCATCAACTATTGGTACGTAGCCATAAGCTACAGTAGCAGCTTTTGCAGTATCATAAGTGATATTTTCAGTAATATAGTTATAGACATTATTAATCACATCTAAGTCTGAGTAGGAGCCTGTAGCTAAAGTAACACCTTCTGCTACTGCAAGTGACTCAGGAGCAAAATCTACATAATGATTTGGTGTTAGAAACGGTAAGAATTCATTTTCAAGCGCCACATCCAAAGTTTGAGAGAAGGCCACTGCGTATAAGTCTTCTTCCACTGAAGTGGCTTCATATAGGGTGAAGGAATAAGTACCATTTCCACTAGTGAGTGGGTAAACAATAAACTCCTGTGTAGCAGGAACTAAATACGTATATTTCTCCTGTGCTGGGGTAGTAATTTGGAATTTGACTTTGGGATTACTACCACGATACTGCATCATCACATAGCCTTTTGCGCTATTAGAAGCATCAATTGTAGTGAGATCATTGCCAAAGGCTACGCTCCCAGGTGCTTCGGTAGGAAGAACAGCAGGAGTAGAATCCCTAGGATCACCTGTTGGGGTAGAACCATTAGAAGAGCCACCGCCTGAATTGGATGTACTGTCACAACCAGTAAAAAGGATGGCTATCATGAGCAATACTACAAATATAAAATTTAATCGTAAAGAACGAATTGTTATTCTCATTAGTAATCCAACCTTTCAACTGTAATATGTTTAATCGTCCTCTTGAGTAGTTGAGTACACTTGACGCTTTCGAGCCATCTCGTCATTCTCAAGATATTCATCATAAGTAGAAATTTTATCGATTAATTTTCCACCAGGTACAATCTCCATGATACGGTTTGCGGTAGTTTGAACGATTTGGTGATCTCGAGAAGAGAAGAGTATCACGCCTGGAAATTTCATAAGCCCATTATTAAGCGCAGTGATTGATTCCATATCTAAATGGTCAGTAGGCTCGTCTAATACAAGTACATTAGAGCCAGAAATCATCATTTTTGATAATAGGCATCGAACTTTTTCACCACCAGATAAAACCTTTACTTTCTTAACACCATCTTCACCAGCGAAAAGCATACGTCCTAAGAAACCGCGAACATAAGTTGCATCCTTTTCTTCTGAGTATTGTGTGAGCCAGTCAACGATAGTGTATTCATTGCTAAACTCCTTTGTGCTATCTTTTGGGAAATAGGCCTGTGTTGTTGTGACACCCCACTTATAGGTTCCGCTATCAGGTTCCATTTCACCAGTTAAGATTTTAAACAGAACAGTTTTAGCATGCTCGTTTCCACCGACGAAAGCTACTTTGTCTTCACGATTGATTGTAAACTCTAAATTGTCTAAAATTTTCTCTCCATCTATTGTTTTAGAGAGACTTATCACGCTAAGAACCTCGTTACCGATTTCGCGATTTGGACGAAAATCAATATAAGGATATTTTCTGCTTGATGGACGAATATCATCTAATTCGATTTTTTCGAGTGCTTTCTTTCGAGAAGTAGCTTGCTTTGATTTTGAAGCATTTGCACTAAAGCGAGAGATGAAATCTTGTAATTCTTTGATTTTCTCTTCCTTCTTTTTGTTGGCTTCCTTCATTTGTCGTATCAAAAGTTGACTTGATTCATACCAAAAGTCATAATTTCCAGCATACAATTGGATTTTACCATAATCAATATCTGCGATTTGTGTACAGACCTTGTTTAAAAAGTAACGGTCGTGAGATACAACGATTACAGTGTTGTCAAAATTGATTAAAAACTCTTCTAACCAAGCGATTGCATCTAAGTCTAAGTGGTTTGTAGGCTCATCTAGTAAAAGAATATCAGGGTTTCCAAATAAAGCTTGAGCGAGAAGAACCTTCACTTTTTCGGCACCGCTTAATTCGCCAAGAGTCTTATAGTGTAAGCTTGTATCAATTCCTAATCCGTTTAATAGAGTGGCAGCATCAGACTCTGCTTCCCATCCATTCATTGTAGCGAACTCACCTTCTAATTCACTTGCTTTTATACCGTCTTCCTCAGTGAAATCTTCCTTGGCATAAATTTCATCCTTTTCCTTCATGATTTCGTACAGTCTAGAATTACCCATGATGACAGTATCTAGTACAGGGAATTCATCGTATTTAAAATGATCTTGTTGTAGAAATGATAATCGCTCACCAGGAGTAATGATTACATCACCACTTGTAGCTTCTAATTGTCCAGATAAAATTTTCAAAAATGTTGACTTTCCAGCACCGTTTGCGCCAATTAATCCATAACAATTACCAGGGGCGAACTTGATGCTTACTTCCTCAAATAATGCTTTTTTTCCTAATCTTAATGTTATATTACTCGTGCTAATCATAAATCTTTATCATACCTCTTTTTCTATATTTCTTGTCAGATAAAATTATAGTAATTCATAACTATAATTTCTACACATACAGATTAATATTATCATGCATAGTGTAAAATAGCAAGATGCAAGTCGGTTATTCCGACTTGTTATATTTAATTTCTTCTAAAAATAAACCACAAGGATCACAAGGTCCACTAGTGACAGTTTCGCTTGGATTTTCAAGCCATTTTTCAAGCTGTGAAATACTACATTTTTCAGATCCGATATCAATCAATACACCAAGGATGATTCGGCACATATTGTGAAGAAAATCTGAAGCCTCAATAGTGATTTGTAGTTCTTTTTCATCATTGTAAATGGTCAAACACTTAATGGTCTTTACGGTAGATTTGTTTCGCTTTCCAGAAGAAAAGTTGGAGAAGTCATGTGTTCCGAGAAAAAGATCACTAGCTTCTTGCATTGTCTTGGTATTCAATGTTTTGAAAGAGTGATATACGTACTTGCGCTCAAAGACGCTTGGATAATCCTTCATAGCAATTCGATAAGAATATACTTTAGAAGATGCATTCAAGGTGGCATGGTAGCGTTCAGGCATCTCTTCAATCTCCACAACACTGATATCTTGTGGAAGATATTGATTGATATAATTTTTGATTTCATAATCTTTCATAGCTGAATTCGTTTGAAAGTTTACGACTTGACCATATGCGTGAACACCAACTTCCGTACGACAACCACAATTTATGGAAGCGATAGAAGGATCCATTTTCTGGAGGACGTCTAGCAACTTATTTGAGAGGGTGTTTGAAGATTCTCCTTTTCCAAGTCGCTGCCATCCTTGATATCTACTTCCGTCATATTCTAATATTAGTTTATAATTTTTCATTCAAAATCCTTTCTAGTGTGTTATAATACAACTAGAGTGTAACACAATATAAATAGGAAGTCTAATAAAAAATTAGGAGTAAAAAATGAAGATAGAGAGAAAAAAAGTGGAAGAATCTATGGTGGAAATGCCTCATATAGTGCGCCCGACGCATCTAAATGCTTCTGGTAGGTTGTATGGAGGGATGCTGTTGCAATGGATTGATGAAGTTGCAGCGATTGTAGCAAGAAGGCATTGTAAGGAAAAAACAGTAACAGCAACCATTGATAATTTAAGATTTATCAACGGTGCATATCAAAATGACACAGTGATATTGATGGGGAAGATTACTTGGGTTGGAAAAACATCTATGGAGATTCGTGTTGATACAATAACTGAAAAGTTGAATGGAGATCGTAAGTTGATTAATACAGCATATTTGGTTATGGTAGCATTGGATGAGGAGAATCATGGGATTGAGGTACCTGGTTTAGTGATTTCTAGCGAAGAAGAGCAGCTAGAATGGGAAGCGGGAATGAAAAGAAGACAGATGAGAATACAAAGAAGAGAAGAGGGTTATTAGGAGTAATAACTCAATGTATAAGCCCTACTTATATGATTGACAAGTGGGGGGAAAGATGTTACTTTATACCCAATTGTAGTATGATGAAATGGTCAAAAGGAGAGAGAATGATGAAGATGATATCACTAGAAACAGAATTAAAAAACAATGCATATCCAGGAAGAGGAATTATAATAGGTAAGACAGAAGATGGAAAAAAAGCCGTTGCAGCGTATTTTATTATGGGAAGAAGTGAAAATAGTCGTAACAGAATATTTGTAGAAGAAGGAAATGGAATTCGTACAGAAGCATTTGATCCAAGTAAATTAACAGACCCAAGTTTGATTATTTACGCACCAGTGAGAGTGCTTGGAAATAAGATGATTGTGACAAATGGGGATCAGACAGATACGATTTATGAAGGGATGGACAACCAATTAACATTTGAACAATCCTTAAGAAAAAGAGAATTTGAACCAGATGCTCCTAACTATACCCCAAGAATTTCAGGTGTGATGCATCTAGAAGGAGATAAATATAACTATGCGATGTCTATATTGAAGTCCAGTGATGGTAATCCAGAGGCTTGTAATCGCTATACATTTGCCTATGAAAAACCGCTAAACGGGCAAGGACATTTTATCCATACTTATCAATGTGATGGGGATCCACTTCCAAGTTTTGAGGGAGAACCAAAATTAGTAGCAATTCCAAATAATATGAATGAATTTGTTGAGTTGTTGTGGAACAGCTTAAATGAAGATAACAAAATATCCCTATTCGTTCGCTATATCGATGTAAAGACAGGGGAATATGAAACCGAGATCATCAATAAAAATAAATAATATAAGATAGGAAGAGGAACAAATGAAAGAATTACAATTAAAGTACGGATGCAATCCAAATCAAAAACCATCTAGAATATTTATGGAAAATGGAGAGTTGCCAATCGAAGTATTAAGTGGAAATCCAGGATTTATCAATTTCCTTGATGCATTTAATGGGTGGCAGTTAGTAAAGGAATTAAAAGAGGCAACGAACTTACCAGCAGCTACGTCTTTTAAACATGTTTCCCCAGCGGGAGCGGCTGTAGGAGTTCCGTTAGATGAGACGTTAGCGAAGATTTATTGGGTAGATGATTTGGGAGAGTTATCACCCTTAGCTACAGCGTATGCAAGAGCACGTGGAGCAGACAGAATGTCCTCGTTTGGTGATTTTATTGCATTATCAGATGTGTGTGATAAAGATACAGCGCTTTTAATCAAGAGAGAAGTATCAGATGGTGTTATTGCACCTGGATATACCGAAGAGGCATTAGAGATATTGCGTAGCAAGAAAAATGGAAATTATAACGTAATAAAAATCGATGAAAACTATAAGCCAGCGCCAATAGAACGTAAAGAGGTATATGGCATCACATTTGAACAAGGTAGAAATGAACTTGCGATTAATGAAGCGTTATTAGGCGAAGTAGTGACGGAGAATCAGAATATTCCGCACGAGGCAAAAATCGATTTGATCATCTCACTTATTACATTAAAATATACACAATCTAACTCGGTATGTTTTGTAAAAGGAGGACAAGCAATTGGGATTGGAGCAGGACAGCAATCGAGAGTGCATTGTACAAGACTTGCAGGACAAAAGGCAGATAACTGGTTCTTAAGACAAAACCCTAAAGTGTTAAACCTTCCATTTGTAGAAGGAATTAAAAGGGCAGATAGAGATAATGCTATTGATATTTATATCGGCGAAGAGTATATGGATGTACTTTCGGATGGTAACTGGGAAAGAGTATTTACAGAAAAACCAGAAGTGTTTACGAAAGAAGAGAAGAGAGCATGGCTTGATCAGATGAGTGATGTAGCACTTGGTTCTGATGCTTTCTTCCCATTTGGTGATAATATTGAGAGAGCATATAAAAGTGGAGTGAAATATATTGCACAGCCAGGTGGATCTGTGAGAGACGATAATGTAATTGCTACATGTAATCAATATAATATGGCGATGGCATTTACGAAGATACGACTATTCCACCACTAAAATTATTTTTTCTGAGTGTTCATAAAAGAGCGAACCATATTGATTGTAGAATCAATTTGTGTTTGCTCTTTTTTTGGTTTTCCATCTTTCATAACATCGATAATTAAGTCGAATTCTTCGGGGGTAAAGCGAATTTTCTTTTGTTGAGCAGAATTAATTAAGGACATCAGAACTGGAGCAAGCGAATTGCCACTTTTTCCAGCAGTTTGCACTGCTGCAGTCTTAATTAATTCCATTTTCATTGGATCCATTGTGCTCATCAGAGGATGGTTCATCCATTTGTTGTCCATTTTCAGAATCTCCTTTCGAGAAATCATTGTTATCGGGATCGGGTGTTGCGTGAAAAGCATTCATCATGGCTTGTTGCTCTGGAGTTAACATTCCTTTTAATATATCAAACGAAAAGCCAGAAGAGTCATCTGAATTGGTAGGCGTCATGGTTTGAAATAAATCCATCATACTCATAGTCGAGAGTAAAGTATCAAGTATTCCACCGTCATCTGCATTGAGATAAGGTTTAATCTCTGATAAAAATTCAAGAGATAGGGCAGAATGAGAGGAAGAGGAATCATCGTGAGCAGGGAATTTGTCAAAATATTTAATGGTTCTTTCTAATTCTTGCATTTTGATAAAGGTAGCCATGAAACGTTGCTTGGAAGGCGGAATATAAGGGAGGAGAAGTTTTAAAATATCTAATTGAGCATGGGAAATTAAGGAGTCAAAAGGTGTCTTTGGTGTGGAGTTATTAGAATCCGCCATACAACCTCCAAGTTTATATGCTTTTATATTGTATATGCAAAAGATACACAAAATATGAAATGTGCATATATTAAAGGGTAAAGGAGGTGGAGAAGTTGAGGAAATTAATAGTGGAAGGAAACATGGTGTATGAAATAGATGAAGAGTGTATGTTGAAAAAAGAGATGCAAAACACCCAAAGACCAATTACTGTTGAACAAGAGGAATCGAAAGAAAAAAAGATTAATTAAAGCTCTAAAAAATCCGAGTAAGAACTCGGATTTTTTAGTGTTCATTTTTTTAGCATCCGCCGAAACCATTTCCGCCACCACAGCAGCAAAGTAATAAGATAATCCATAGACAATTGTCGTTTCCGCATCCACTATTGCCAAAGCCATTTCCACCACCACAGCAGCAGAGCAATAAGATGATCCAGATTATTGAATTACACCCGTTGTTATAATTGTTTGTGTCACAGCATCCACATCCAGTTGCAGTTAAATCACTCATGTTTAAATCCTCCATTATTTGAGATTGATTACACTATATACTATGGAAGAGGGACTGTCCTTGTTAATAAATTTAAAAAAATTTCGCAAATATTAAAAATATGAATAAATTAAAAGAAAAGGATATTATATGGAAAGAGTAAAAAAACTCGTTGATTTAGATAGAGTACAATTGAGTCGTCTAGGTTGTGATGGGAGAAATATCAATGTAGCTATTTTAGATACAGGAATCTGTAGTCATCCAGACTTTGATGATAGAATTATTAATTTCATAGACTGTGTGGAGCATAAAAGAGGAATGTATGATAACAATGGTCATGGTACCCATATTGCAGGGATTATAGGAGGGAGTGGTGTGATGTCTGATGGGCAATGTAGCGGAATTGCACCAAAGGCAAGACTTCATGTTATTAAAGTGTTGGACCATCGTGGTGGTGGTGAAATCAATCATATACTAAGAGGAATTGAGTGGGTATTACACCATTATGTACAATACCAGATTCAGATTGTTAACATATCGGTTGGGACAGTGCCAAAAGTGAATGTGCAACAATTAGAACGCTTAATAAGGGCTGTTGAGCGGTTGTGGGATGTTGGGATTATCGTTGTGACAGCAGCGGGTAACTATGGACCAGAAGAAAAGAGCATTACAGTTCCTGGAAGCAGTCGTAAGGTCATTACTGTAGGTGCGATGGATGATGATGAGGCAATGATTCGTGGTGGAGCAAAAAAATTCTACTCAGGAAGAGGACCTACAAAAGAATGCATTTGTAAGCCTGATATTGTAGCACCAGGAACAGGGATTTTATCTTGTGGTTGTAGGAATTTAAGAAAAAATCAAAAAAACAATCACGATTATATCAGGAAAAGTGGTACATCTATGGCAACTGCTGTGGTATCAGGAGGAATTGCGCTACTATTGTCAAAAGGTGTAGAAATGAGTAATATAGAGGTGAAATTACGGCTAAAAGAGAGAGCAGTAGATATCGGGTTACCAATGAATCAACAGGGATGGGGCGTATTTGATATTAAAAACTTTATTGCTGATTAAAAAACTTCAAGGTGTCAAGAAAAAACACTTGACACCTTGAATGAAATCTTGTATGATGACGTAGGTGATAAAAATGAATGAGATTTTAGAGCAGGCATTGTTGTATGATTTTTATGGAGAGTTGTTGACAGTGCATCAAAAAGAAATTTATGAACAGTTTGTCTTAGATGATTTGTCATTAAGCGAGATTGCTGAACAAGAAGGAATCAGTAGGCAAGGTGTACATGATTTGATTAAGCGGTGTAATAAATCATTATTAGGATATGAAAGCAAGTTACACTTAGTTGAGAAATTTGTGAATATTAAAGATAAATTGAAAGATATGAATGGCTTATTGGAGGAATCTGGCGAGCAATATAGTAAAGAACAATTGATAGAGTTGATACGAAGTGTATCTAATGAAATTATAGAGGAGCTATAAAATGGCATTTGATAGTTTAAGTGAAAAACTGCAAAATGTATTTAAAAACCTTAGAAGCAAAGGGCTTTTGACAGAAGATGATGTGAAGGTGGCTATGAAAGAAGTAAAAATGGCACTTCTTGAAGCGGATGTTAATTTTAAGGTGGTAAAGCAGTTTGTAAAAAGCGTGCAAGAGCGGGCGATTGGGCAAGATGTCCTAAATGGATTAAATCCAGGTCAGATGGTTATAAAAATTGTAAATGAAGAATTGACTTCTTTGATGGGGTCGGAGACTACGGAAATAAAATTCCAGCCAGGACAAGCAAAGACTGTAATTATGATGGCTGGTTTACAAGGGGCCGGAAAAACGACAACAACTGCAAAGTTAGCAGGAAAGTTTAAGTTAAAAGGAAAGAAGCCGCTGTTAGTGGCGTGCGATGTCTATAGACCTGCTGCAATCAAACAATTGCAGGTGAATGGAGAAAAGCAAGGTGTAGATGTTTTTGCAATGGGAGACAACCATAAACCTGTGGATATTGCAAAAGCTGCGATGGAATATGCAAGTAAGAATAATCATAATGTTATTATCCTTGATACAGCTGGTAGACTACATATAGATGAAGAAATGATGGAAGAATTACAGGAGATTAAAGCGAATGTAGAGGTTCATCAGACCATCTTAGTGGTAGATGCCATGACAGGACAAGACGCGGTAAATGTTGCGAATAATTTCAATGAAAAGATTGAGATAGATGGTGTAATCATTACGAAATTGGATGGAGACACAAGAGGTGGAGCGGCACTTTCTATAAAAGCAGTTACACAAAAGCCGATTTTATATGTAGGGATGGGTGAAAAACTCTCGGATTTAGAGCAGTTTTATCCAGATCGAATGGCTTCGCGAATCTTAGGTATGGGCGATGTTTTGAGTCTTATAGAGAAGGTTTCACAAGAGATTGACGAAGAAGATTCCAAGAAGATGGAACAGAAGTTGAAAAAAGGTCAATTTGATTTTGAAGATTACCTAGACAGCATGAAACAGATGAAAAAAATGGGTGGACTATCTAGCATCATGAGCATGATGCCAGGAATGGGGATTGATAAAAAGCAGATGGAAGGGTTAGAATCTGAAGAATCTCAGAAAAAAATGGTCAAAATGGAAGCGATTATCTATTCTATGACATTAGAGGAACGCAGAAACCCAGATGTACTGACACCACAGAGGAAATTTAGAATTGCAAAAGGTGCTGGTGTTGAGGTAAGTGATGTAAACCGCATGGTTAAACAATTTAACGAAGCGAGAAAAATGATGAAAAAGCTCCCAGGAATGATGGGAGGAATTGGTGGTAAAAAGGGTAAATTTAAATTTCCTTTTTAATAAATATTTTTAGATGAAAGAAGAGGTGAAAGAAATGGCAGTAAAAATCAGATTAAAGAGAATGGGACAAAAGAAAGCTCCTTTCTATAGAATCGTTGTAGCTGATGCAAGAGCTCCAAGAGATGGAAAATTTATCGAAGAAATCGGTACTTATGATCCAAATCAAAATCCATCTGTATTTAAAGTGGATGAAGATGCAGCTAAAAAATGGTTGAATAATGGTGCTCAACCTACTGAAGTTGTTGGTAAGATTTTCAAGGCAGCAGGTATTGAAAAATAGTAGTCGATGGAGGCATACGTGATGAAAAACTTAGTAGAAGTAATTGCGAAAGCATTGGTTGACAATCCTGACAGTGTAGAAGTTACAGAAGTCCAAGAGGGCAAAGTTACGATTATTAAATTACATGTAGATCAGTCTGATATGGGGAAAGTAATCGGAAAACAAGGACGAATTGCAAAGGCGATTCGTACGGTTGTAAAAGCGACAGCTGTTAGAGAAGACAAACGAGTTGAAGTAGACATTGTATAACAAGCAGAAAATGTCCCTCGCTTTCTAGCGATGGGCATTTTCTATATATAAGGAGTAGTGTTATGGAACAATTATTACAAGTGGGGATTATTAGCTCTACACATGGAATTCGTGGAGAAGTGAAAGTCTTTCCAACTACGGATGATGTGAAACGTTACAAAAAATTAAAAACAGTGATTTTGGACACTGGAAAAGAACAAATTGAGTTGCAGATAGCAGGCGTTAAGTTTTTTAAACAATTTGCCATAGTTAAATTTAAAGAATACGATAATATCAATGATGTGGAAAAGTACAAAGGAAAGAGCTTATATGTCACAAGAGAGAATGCAGTGAAGCTTGAAAAAGATGAATACTTTATCGCTGACTTAATTGGTATTCAAGCGTATACAGAAGATGGAAAGCTATTTGGTACACTAAAAGGTGTGATTCAAACAGGCGCCAATGATGTTTATGAAATTATATCGAAAGAATATGGAGAAGTACTGATTCCTGCGATTAAGCAATGTGTATTAGATATTGATATTGATGAGAAAAAAATGACGATTCACTTAATGGATGGTTTGATATAGGAGAGTGAGATGAATTTTCACATACTTACACTTTTTCCCGATATGGTTAAGAATGGTCTACATTCTAGCATTACGGGGAGAGCAATTGATAATGGTAAAATCAGCGTAAATGCTGTTAATATAAGAAATTTTGCGGAAAATAAGCATAATCGAGTGGATGATTACCCATATGGTGGAGGAGCGGGCATGTTAATGCAGGCAGGTCCTGTGTATGGAGCGTATAGAAGTGTTCTTGACAAGATAGAAAATAAGCAACAAAGCAAGAAAGTGAGAGTGATATACTTATCACCACAGGGGCAAACATTTTCACAAACATTGGCAGAAGAGCTTGCAAAAGAAGAAGAACTTTTGTTGCTGTGTGGTCACTATGAAGGAATTGACGAAAGGGTTTTGGAAGAAATTGTGACAGACTATGTGTCAATTGGAGATTACGTATTGACAGGTGGAGAATTGCCAGCAATGGTAATGGTGGATGCGATTTCACGATTTGTTCCAGGAGTGTTGAATAATAAGGCGTCTACAGAGTTTGAAAGTTTTCAAGATGGTCTTTTGGAATATCCTCATTACACAAGGCCAGAGACATGGAAGGGAAGAAGTGTCCCTGAGATTTTGTTATCAGGTCACCATGCGAAAGTTGAGGAGTGGAGATTGGAGCAAGCGAAATTAAGAACGAAAGAGCGAAGACCAGATTTGTGGGAAAAATATGAAGAAAATTCTTGCGAAGTGAAATGAAATGTGTTATCATATATTACGTTGTGGAAAGAGAAGAGATGGTCCTCTGGTACAAAAGTATTAAGAACGTCCAAAGAATAAGGAGGTTGCACAATGAACGAAATTATTAGAAGTATTGAATCAGCACAATTAAAAGAGAATGTACCTGTATTCAACGTTGGAGATACTGTAAAAGTATACAACAAGATTAAAGAGGGTAACAGAGAAAGAGTTCAAGTATTTGAAGGAACTGTTTTGAAAATGCAAGGTGGAAGCACAAGAGCAACATTTACAGTTAGAAAGAGTTCTAACGGTGTAGGCGTTGAGAAAACTTGGCCACTTCACTCACCAAACGTAGAAAAAGTAGAAGTGATTCGTAGAGGTAAAGTAAGAAGAGCAAAACTTAACTACTTACGTGGACGTGTTGGTAAGAGAGCGAAAGTAAAAGAATTAGTAAAATAGGTTTTTGAAAAGAGACAATACATAGCGTACTTGTCTCTTTTGTGTTATAATGACGATGGTATCTAGTTACATAGGAGGACAAAATGGGCATTGTACGATGGATGGTTTATATAATAGTCGCTTGTGGACTTGCCTTTGGTTGTGTTTGGTATTGGGGAAGGTGTACCACAGTGATAGATGATGGGATGGAGCCGACAGTTCAAAGTGGAGAAATTGCGGTGATCAATCATATTATTTATAATGTGAGGGAACCAAAAAGAGGGGATGTTATTGCGTATAAGACGGATGAGGAACAATTATATAGCTCGATATCGCGAGTGGTAGGGTTGCCGGAAGAGACGATACAGATAGAGAATAATACATTGCTGATAAATGGAAAAGCAATTGAGGAACCGTTTATTGATGATTACATAGAAAGCGCAGGAATTATTGCGACAGAATTGACTTTGGATAAGAATGAATACTTTGTAATAGGGGATAATTCTAGCGTGAGCGTAGATAGTAGGATGGCAGAGGTTGGAACAATTCACACAAAAGAGATAGAAGGAAAAGTATGGGCGTCTTTTACCAACCTCATGGATATAAATTTTGATTATTAAGGAGAGTAACAGTTATGCATTTTCAATGGTATCCTGGACATATGACAAAAGCAAAGCGTATGATGCAGGAAAATATAAAATTAATAGATCTTGTAATTGAGCTAGTGGATGCGAGAGTGCCTATTAGTAGTAGGA
The DNA here is from genome assembly GCA_964369425.1 of uncultured Lachnospiraceae bacterium. Taxonomy (GTDB): domain Bacteria; phylum Bacillota; class Clostridia; order Lachnospirales; family Lachnospiraceae; genus CAUPWF01. The sequence goes on along the minus strand of CAYJGW010000010.1, from coordinate 14,509 downwards.
ACCCAGATATAGATGAATTGGGAAAGAATAAAGCGAGGTTGATACTGTTGAATAAAGCAGATTTGGCAGAAGATAGGTGGAATGATGCTTGGTCTGAATATTTCAAAGAAAAAGGGTTTAGTGTATTAAAAGTGAATTCTAAAAAGGGTGGTGGAATCAAATCAATACACAATGTGATTCAAACAGCTTGTAAAGAAAAGACAGAGAGAGATCGTAAACGAGGGATTTTGAATCGTCCAGTAAGGGCTATGGTTGTAGGTATTCCAAATGTAGGGAAATCCACATTTATTAATGCTTTAGCAGGTAAAGCATGTGCTAAGACTGGAAATAAACCAGGGGTTACAAAAGGAAAGCAGTGGATACGATTGAATAAGCAAGTTGAACTATTAGATACACCAGGTATTCTATGGCCAAAGTTTGAAGATCAAGAAGTTGGAAAAAAATTGGCTTTTATAGGTTCTATTAAAGAAGAGATTCTTCAAATTGATGAACTTGCAGCAGAGATTATTACATTTATGAATCGTAAATATAGAGGGGTTTTAAATACAAAGTATGGAATCATCGACTGTGAAGATCCTTATGAATGCATTCAAGAGATTGCTAAGGCGCGAAACTGCCTAGTGCGAGGCAATGAGTTAGATTTAACAAAAGCTTCTCAGATGTTTGTGGATGATTTTAAGAATGGTCGTTTGGGGAGATTAACATTAGAATATCCTGAGGATTTTAAGGAAGAGTAAATTTGGCATCAAAGAGAGACGAATAGAAGGAGCATAATATTTATGGGAGAAAGTGATAAAAAACGAACTATAAAAAATGAGTTGTTCAGTTGGGTTGTATTCTTAGGTGCTACTGTTGTGATTACTTATCTTATCATCACCTTTGTAGGGATTCGAACACAAGTAGAAGGGGCTTCCATGGAGGACTCTTTACATGATGGCGACAATTTGATAGTAGAAAAGATTTCATACAGCATCGATGACCCAGCAAGATATGATATCATTGTATTTCCATATCAATACGAGGAAAATACTTTTTATATCAAGCGGATTATAGGGTTACCAGGAGAAACAGTTCAGATAAAAAATGGAGAAGTATATGTTAATGGAGAATTACTAGAGGAAAATTACGGAAAAGAAGAGATGCAAAATGCAGGTATGGCTGCATCTCCAGTTACACTAGGCGATGGTGAATATTTTGTGTTGGGCGATAACAGGAACCATAGTGCCGATAGCAGGGATCCAAGTGTTGGGCTTATCCAAGAAGAAAATATCGTGGGGAAAGCCTTTTTGAAAGTTTGGCCATTGTCAGATTTGGGATTGGTGGATCATGAGTAAAAGTATAAAAGAGATCAAAGCTCAATTTGAACAAACAGAGATAGAATCATGGGCTGAACTATTCCAACTCTACGGTATGGATGAAAGAGTAGGTGTAAAAAAAATCATACAATCATATCAAACACGATTAGAAAAGCGATATGAAGAAGAAAAGCGGATTGTGAAAATGATGGAGTTTGAAGAATTGTATAAGGAGTATTCTTACATTTGTGGAATCGATGAAGTTGGGAGGGGACCATTAGCAGGTCCAGTTGTTGCAAGTGCAGTAATATTGCCCAAAGAATGTAAAATATTATACATCAATGACTCCAAGAAGCTGAGTGAAAAGCAGCGAGAAGAATTGTATGAAGAAATATTAGAAAAGGCAATCGCAGTGGGAACAGGGATTATAGGACCGAATCGGATTGATGAAATCAATATTCTAAATGCTACTTATGAAGCGATGAGAGCTGCGATTGCAGCACTTGAAATTAAGCCGAATCTTCTGTTGAATGATGCGGTGACTATCCCAGAAGTGAACATCAAACAAGTTCCTATTATAAAAGGCGATGCAAAAAGTATTTCGATAGCGGCTGCAAGTATCATAGCAAAAGTAACACGTGATCGCTTGATGGTGGAATACGATCAGATAATGCCGGAATATGGATTTGCTAGTAACAAAGGATATGGAGCATCAGTTCACATAGCGGCGCTGAAAGAATTAGGACCGACTCCGATTCATAGAAGAAGTTTTATTAAAAATTTTGTGGAGTGATTGAATTAGTGAAAGTAAGGCGGAAGGTGTGATTATCGACAATAAAAGAGCAATAGGAAAGCGATATGAAGAAATTGCAATGGAATATTTGCAGAGCAAGTCTTATGAAATACTAGCTACTAATTTTAGATGTAAAAGAGGGGAAGTTGATTTGATTGCACGTTGTGAAGACGTGCTGGTTTTTTGTGAGGTAAAGTATCGCAAAAATAGTAGGGTGGGACATCCTCTTGAAAGTGTAGATATAAGAAAACAAAGAAGAATCATCGAATGTGCGAAAGTTTTTTTAGGGAAGACTGACTGTCAAAACTATAGTTTTAGGTTTGATGTGATTAGCATTTTGGGAAGTGAAATTCTTCACATAGAGAATGCTTTTGAGATAGTATAAAGGGGTAAAGAAAGATGAGGTTTCGGTATTGTAACAAGAAAGATGTGATAAGTACAAAAAATCAGAGTGGAGTTCCGTATTTAACTTTTAATAATCTAGAAGAAATTGGTTGTGTAAAACATGGATTTTCCACTAAACTTGGAGGTGTGAGCAAAGGCGTTTTTGAGAGTATGAATCTCAGTTATACGCGAGGGGATAAAGAGGAAGATGTAAATGAAAATTTTAGACGATTTTCTGCTGCTATAGGTGTAGAAAAAGAGCGACTTGTTTTGTCCCAGCAAACACATACGAACCAGGTGATGGTGGTAAAAGAAGAGCATGCAGGATCTGGAATTATAAAGCCAATTGATTACAAAGACATAGATGGATTGGTGACAAATGTTCCGAAACTTTGTCTGGCTACTTTCTATGCAGATTGTGTACCCTTGTTCTTGGTGGATCCTGTACACAAAGCGATTGGACTTAGTCATTCAGGATGGAGAGGAACGGTGACAGATATAGGGGCTGTTACAGTCGATAAGATGAGAAAAGAATATGGTACACAACCGGAAGATTTGATTGTTGCAATCGGTCCTTCCATCTGTCAAGGTTGCTATGAGGTTAGCGAGGATGTGACACTGAAGTTTCAAGAAAGTTACGATGAAAAGTTATGGAAATCTTTGTTTTACAAAAAGAAGAACGGTAAGTACCAATTAGATTTATGGAAAGCGAATGAGATTAATTTTCTTCGAGCAGGAGTGAAAAGTGAAAATATTGCAGTTACAAATATTTGTACGAGTTGTAATAGCGAATTGTTATTTTCTCATAGGGTGACAAAAGGAGAAAGAGGAAACTTGGGTGCATTTCTTGCACTGAGATAGGAGGAAGTATGGAGAAATTAATAGAAATGTTGGATGCGCAGATACCAAATTTAGTTGAATTTGGTCTGTTGGTGGTTCTATGTTTTGTGTGGTTTATAGTAGGAAAATTTGCTATAGGGTGGATTCGGAAATTAATAAAGAAATCATTAGAGAAGGCAAAAGCGGATGTAGGAGTGGTGCAATTTATTGATTCTATTACGAAAGCGACACTTTATGTGGTGTTGATATTTAGCATAGCGATGCAAGTTGGGTTTGAACCAGCTTCAGTTGCTACATTACTGGCTTCCGGTGGAGTTGCAATAGGTCTTGCGGTGCAAGGTAGTTTATCAAACCTAGCAGGAGGGGTGTTGATTTTGCTTTTAAAACCATTTGTAGTTGGTGACTATATTATTGAAGATACACATAAGAACGAAGGAACAGTAAAAGAAATTCAAATTTTTTACACAAAGTTACAGACAGTAGACAATAAGATTATTGTAGTACCAAATGGTACGTTGGCAAATAATAGTTTAACTAATATCACAGGGCAAGATATGAGAAGGTTAGACTTTCAAGTGCATGTAGCCTATAATACAAACTTAGGACAGGCGAAAAAGGTGTTGAACTCATTACTTGAAGAATGTGAAGCGATTTTGTCGGATAGAGAAAAGTTTGTAGTGATAGAGGAACTAGGAGAAAGTTCAATTGCTATCGGTGTAAAGGCTTGGGTTAAAACAGATGATTATTGGAAGACGCGTTGGGATATGTTGGAAAATGTTAAGTACGCTATGGATCAAGAAGGAATTGAAATACCGTTCAATCAGTTGGATGTAAATATAAAGAGCGGATCATTGTAGAAAAAAAGAAAGGAGCTTGTGTTTGAACAAGAATCCTTTCTTTTTTATTACTTAATTTTAGAATATAACTTTTCGATGATATTGATGAATGCGTATAAGCTCATCGCCATAATACAAAGCAACACAATGGATAATAATAACCAATCCATTTTAAAGACTTGGCTAGAATAGATAATTAGGTAACCAAGACCATTTCTAGCAGCTAAAAATTCTCCGATTATCACACCTACAAGACAAAGACCAATGTTGACCTTCATGATATTGAATAATGAAGGAATGGCAGATGGTAGAATAATTTTGCAAAGAGCGTGATGTTTTTTTCCTCCTAGAGTATAGATAAGTTTAATTTGGTTGATGTCTGCTTGTTTGAAATTGGAATAGAGGCTCAAGATACTTCCAAAAATGGCAACAGAGATTCCAGCGACTATGATTGTTATTGTATTGGCACCTAGCCAGACGATAAGTAGTGGTGCAAGGGCAGATTTAGGTAAACTGTTCAAGATAACGAGATAAGGATCTAAAATCTGAGCCAGTGTGGTGAAGTACCAAAGTAAAATGCTAAAAAGAATGCTAATGGCAATCACTAAAGCGAAACTGGTTATGGTTTCTGTTAAGGTAGTTGTAATGTGTGTGAGTAAAGTGCCGTCTTGTAGTAAACTCATGAAAGCGAGGACTACCTTTGAAGGTGAACTAAAGATAAAGGAGTCAATTATTTCAAAATGAGTAGCAAGTTCCCAAGTTGTGATAAAGAATATAAGTAGTAAGAGTCGAGTGAATCGGATGAAGTTTTTGTTCAGTCGTTGTTGACGTAAAAATTCAATTTGTGTGCGAGGTGGTGATTTCATGATTTAATTCCTTCCATATTAAATTGAAGTATGATTTAAACTCTGGAGCATTTCTACGATTGAGAGGAGTGTCATGCACTAAGTCTGGAAATGAAAGTGTGACGGTCTGTTTTATGGAAGCTGGTCGTTTGGTTAGGATAAGTATTTTGTCAGCAAGACTAATGGCTTCGCTAATGTCATGAGTTACTAAGAGTGCCGTTTTGCGTTCGTTTCGAATGATTTGACCAATGTCATTTGAGACACTAAGGCGAGTTTGAAAATCTAAAGCCGAAAAGGGCTCGTCTAAGAGTAACAAATCTGGTTCTAACACTAGTGTGCGTATTAATGCAACTCTTTGGCGCATACCACCAGATAATTGGGAAGGTTTTGATTTTGTAAAGTCTCCAACACCATACTTCTTTAAAAGTGTGATAGCATCTTGTCTTGCTTTTGGTGTGAGTTTGTGCTGAACTTCAAGACCTAATGTAACGTTGCGAAATATGGAACGCCATTCAAGCAGATAATCGTGTTGAAGCATATAGCCGATGTTGGTGCTGCTGGTGTTAAGTTCTAGCCCATTGAGAAGGATTCTGCCACTAGTGGGAGTGGATAAACCAGCTATTAGAGAAAGTAGAGTGGATTTTCCACAACCAGATGGACCGACAATAGCAATAAATTCGCCTTTTTGGACTTTAAATGAAAGGTGATGGATTGCTAGAGTCTCACCTTCTAATGTATGGTAAGAAAAACAGATATCTTGAAATTCTAACTGAGACATGATATACCTCCTAAGCGAGAGTGATGTAATGTTTTTTTACTTCTGATATAGTATATGGAAGTTAAGGGAAAAGCGTTCTTGTAAAATAACGAAAAGGTTACTATAATATAGAAAGAAGAAACAGAAAGAGGAAGAATGGTGAATTATCAAAAAGAATTAGAAAAGGTTATTGAAGGTTTGAGTAGTACAATGCCAAAGCCAAAGTTGGTGCTTCACAGTTGTTGTGCGCCTTGTAGTACTTATGTATTGGAGTATCTGTCACAGTGGTTTGAAATTATAGTGTTTTATTATAATCCGAATATTTGGCCAAAAGAGGAATATGAAAAGCGAGTGGTAGACCAAGAAGTGTATACAAAAAAAATAGCTGAAGATACCAAAGTTTCGTTTATGAGTGGAATATATGATGAACGAGAGTTTTATGCTAAAATTAAAGGGTGTGAAAATGAAAAAGAAGGTGGAAAACGGTGTGAGCTTTGTTTTGAGATGCGATTAAAAAAGACAGCCGAATGTGCAAAAAAACTTGCAGCAGATTTTTTTTCCACGACATTGACAATTAGTCCGATGAAGAATGCTTCGCTTTTGAATGAATTGGGGGAGTGTATAGGACAAGAAGAAGGGGTTACTTTTTTACCTTCTGATTTTAAAAAGAAGAACGGATACAAACGTTCGATAGAACTATCAAAAGAGAATGATTTGTATAGGCAAAACTATTGTGGTTGTGTATATTCTTATAAAGAAATGGAAGAAAGAAGTAGCAAAGTTTGATATTTGCTAGGGAATATGATAGACTGTTGCAAATGAGAAAAGCAACAAGTAAGTATAGTTGTATTAAGAAAATATATGGAGAAGAGGTAAGATATGGCACAGTTATGGGGTGGAAGATTCACCAAACAAACAGATGAATTGGTTTATAATTTTAATGCATCGATATCATTCGATAAAAAGTTTTACAAACAGGATATTACAGGAAGTATTGCGCATGTTAAAATGCTTTCAAAACAAGGAATTTTAACAGCAGAGGAAGAAGCTGCTATTGTGGATGGTTTAGAAGGTATTTTAGCAGATGTTGTAGCAGGGAGATTGGAGATTAGTCATGAGTATGAAGATATTCATAGTTTTGTGGAAGCTACATTGATTAAACGAATTGGAGAGCCGGGTAAAAAGTTACATACAGGTAGAAGTAGGAATGATCAAGTATCTACGGATATGAAATTATTTGTTCGTGATGAGATAGATGAGTTGAAGCTACTGACAAAAGAGATGTTACAGTCTTTATGTACTATTATGGAAGAAAATACAGAGACTTTTATGCCAGGTTTTACACATTTACAAAAAGCTCAACCAATTACCCTTGCGCATCATATGGGAGCTTATTTTGAGATGTTTAAGAGAGATTATGAGCGACTACTAGATATCAAGGATAGGATGAATTACTGTCCTCTTGGTTCGGGTGCCTTAGCAGGGACTACTTACGATTTGGATCGAAATTACACTGCGGAATTATTAGGTTTTAAAGGACCTACACTAAATAGTATGGATTCGGTATCAGATAGAGATTATTTGATTGAACTACTTTCGGCTCTTTCTACTATTATGATGCATTTGAGTAGATTTTCGGAAGAGGTTATTATATGGAATTCAAATGAATATCAATTTGTGGAGATTGATGATGCATTTAGTACAGGAAGCAGTATTATGCCACAGAAAAAAAATCCAGATATTGCAGAATTAGTAAGGGGAAAAACAGGGCGTGTGTATGGTGCGAATGTAGCATTGTTAACTACCATGAAAGGAATACCTCTTGCGTATAACAAAGATATGCAAGAAGATAAAGAGTTAGTTTTTGATGCGATTGATACTGTGAAGGGCTGTATGGCACTCTTTACTGAGATGATGAAGACCATGGAATTTAAAAAAGATAATATGGAAGAAAGCGCAAAAAAAGGATTCACAAATGCCACTGATGCTGCGGATTATTTAGTGAATAAAGGAGTACCGTTTAGAGATGCTCATGGTATCGTAGGAGAGTTGGTGTTATATTGTTTAGATAAAGAAATTTCTTTGGATGAGATGAGATTAGAGGAATACCAAAAGATTTCATCAGTGTTTGATGCAGATGTTTTTGAGTCTATAAGCATGGAAACTTGTGTGAATAAGCGTGTTACAATAGGAGCTCCAGGAAAAGAAGCAATGAATCAGGTGATTGGAATCTATAAAAAATATTTGCTAAATTTGTAGAAAGTGCTTGCTTTTTCCGGTAAAATATTATAATATATTCCGAGTAAAGACAAATGTTCGCCAAAGAAAGACTTGTGCGATGCAGAAAGAAAAGAGGACTGGAAATGGATAAGAAGTTAAGAGTTGGAATTTTAGGTGCTACTGGAATGGTGGGGCAGCGTTTTATATCACTATTGGAAAATCATCCTTGGTACGAGGTTGTTACAGTTGCTGCTAGTGAAAGATCAGCTAATAAATCATATGAGGAAGCAGTTGGGGGAAGATGGAAGATGCCGACACCAATGCCAGAATCTGTGAAGAGTTTGCAAGTGATGAATGTAAATGAGATAGATGCAGTTGCATCAAGCGTAGACTTTGTGTTTAGTGCAGTGGATATGTCAAAAGAAGAGATCAAACAGATTGAAGATGCATATGCAAAGACAGAGACACCTGTAGTTTCGAATAACAGTGCCCATAGATGGACAAAAGATGTACCAATGGTAGTGCCAGAGATTAATTCAGAACACTTTAAAGTGATAGAGGCGCAAAAGGAAAGATTAGGGACAAAAAGTGGATTTGTTGCAGTAAAACCAAATTGTTCGATACAAAGTTATGCACCTTGCTTAAAAGCTTGGGAAGAGTTTGAGCCTGTAGAAGTGGTTGCAACAACTTATCAAGCAATTTCAGGTGCAGGAAAAACATTTACAGAGTGGCCAGAAATGGTTGAAAATATTATACCATTCATCGGTGGAGAAGAAGAAAAGAGCGAGCAAGAGCCATTGAGAGTGCTAGGATATGTGGAAAATGGGGAAATTGTAAAAGCGCAATTGCCAAAGATTACGTGTCAATGTGTAAGAGTTCCTGTACTTGATGGACATACAGCAGCTGTATTTGTAAAGTTTAATAAAAAACCTACAAAAGAGCAGTTGATCGAAAAATTAGTTTCTTTCAAAGGTGTTCCACAAGAACTTGATTTACCAAGTGCTCCAAAGCAATTCATCCAATATCTAGAAGAGGATAATAGACCGCAAGTAAAAGCGGATGTAGACTACGAAAATGGTATGGGTGTGTCTGTTGGTAGATTAAGAGAAGATAGCATTTATGATTTTAAATTCATCGGATTATCTCACAATACTGTAAGAGGTGCAGCAGGCGGTGCAGTTCTTTGTGCAGAAACTTTGACAGCGCAAAAGTATATTGTGGCTAAACAATAATAGAAAGATAAAAAACGATAAAAAGAGATAAAGCAAAGATAGAGGTTGAGAACTTTCGGTTCTTAACCTCTTTTTAACTTTGCTTTGCTTGAATGAAGTGAAGGGGTGTGATAGAATGGGATATAAAGCAAATTTAGGAGGGGTTATGGAAGGGCGATATTTAGAATACACACAGAACAGAGAATTATCCTGGTTGAAATTTGATGAAAGAGTTTTATCGGAAGCGGAAGATGAGGCGGTTCCACTTCTAGAGAGAATGAAGTTTGTATCCATTTTTACAAGCAATTTAGATGAGTTTTTTATGATTCGTGTAGGGAGCCTTTATGATATATATACATTGGGAAATAAAGGAGTTGACTACCGTTCTGGAATGACAGCAAAAGAACAGCTTGATGCAATTTATCGAGAAGTAGCACCACTTTATAAGAAGCGAGATGAAGTCTATAATAAAATCAAGAAATCCCTAATACCTTATGGGGTATGTGGCTTGGATTATGATGAGTTAGAGCAAAAAGAAAGAAAATTTTTAAAGAAGTATTTCAGGGAGCAGGTTAGACCGGTATTATCGCCTCAGATTGTAGATGCCAATCATCCTTTTCCCCATCTTTTGAACAAAGAAATCTATGTGATTGCGGATTTGCGTATGGAGAATAAGACCATGCTTGGTATTGTGCCAGTACCACAATTTGTTACGGATATTATATATTTGCCAGGTCAAGATTTGCGGTATATCCGAACAGAAAAAGTGATTTTAGAATTTTTTGATGAAGTCTTTGAACAATATGAAATTTCAAATAAAAATTATATCTGTGTTACGAGGAATGCAGATATTTCTCCTGATGATGAATCAATGGATGTAAATGACGATTTTAGAAAAACAATGAAGGAGATGCTCCATAAGAGAAATCGAATGGCCGTTGTTCGTCTAGAAGTGGCTAAAAAATTACAAGGTGAGACAAAGGCCTTTTTTTGCGAAAAATTCAAAATTACGGATGAGCAAATTTTCTGTACTAAGGTTCCGATGAAGATGTCGTATATATTTTCTGTAATTTCTAAAGTTCCAGATACATTGAAAAGGACATTATTGGATGTGCCGTTTACACCACAACCGTCACCGTATTGTTCAGAAGGTGATATTATGACCCAAGTGAGAAAAAAGGATATCCTACTATCTTATCCGTATGAAAAGATGGAACCTTTCTTACAATTGATAAAAGAAGCTTCAAAAAACCCAGAAGTAATGACGATCAAGATTACAATCTATAGATTAGCATCAAAGGCGAGATTGGTAGAGTATCTGTGTGCGGCTGCTGAAAATGGCAAAGATGTTACGGTATTAATCGAATTGAGAGCTCGATTTGACGAACAAAATAATATCGATTGGTCGGAACGATTAGAAGAAGCAGGGTGTAGGATTATATATGGGTTTGAGGGATATAAGGTCCATTCTAAACTTTGTTTAATCACTTACAGAAGTAAAAATGAGATTCAATATATCACACAGGTGGGAACAGGGAATTATAATGAAAAAACGGCCACCATGTATACGGATATATCACTCATGACAGCGAACTATGAAATAGGATGTGATGCTGCTGAATTTTTCAAAAATATGAGCATTGCTAATTTGAATGGAAGTTATAGGAAATTATTAGTTGCACCAAGTAGTCTAAAACAAAAAATCTTGTATATGATGGATCAAGAGATTGAAAAAGGCGAAAATGGAAGAATTATCATGAAGATGAATTCGGTGACTGATATTGATTTTATTAAAAAGGTTTCTGAGGCGTCAAATGCAGGTGTAAAAGTGGATCTCATGGTAAGGGGGATTTGCTGTATCGTTCCGAATGTAAAAGGATATACAGAAAATCTACGCATAACAAGTATAGTAGGTCGTTTTTTGGAACATCCGAGAATTTTTAGTTTCGGTAAAGGTGTGGAACAAAAATTATATCTAGGCTCAGCAGACATGATGACTAGAAATACAGAAAAAAGAGTAGAGGTAGCATGCCCGATTATAGATTTAGAGGTGAAAAAACGCGTGAATCAGATGCTTGTTACGATGATGAATGACAATGTAAAAGGTCGTGTTTTGACAAATGAAGGTGTTTATATTAAGCGAAATATAGGAGAGAAGCAAATCAATGCTCAAGAAATGTTTATGAGAGAAGCAGTGAATGCAAAGCATGAAAACGTGGTGGAAATACCGAAAAAAGGAAATTGGTTTACAAGATTGTTGAGAAGGAGGGTGAAATAATGGGGGTATACACGCTTGAGAATGAAAATGGAGTGAAAGTTAAGGTAACAGATTTAGGTGCGACGATCATTAGTATCATAGTGCCAGATATAGATGGAAGAGAAAAGGATGTAGTGTTGGGATATGATACGATGGAACAATACGAAAAAGGCAATTGCTTCTTTGGGTGTGTGGTTGGAAGAAATGCGAATCGAATTGGTGGCGCAAAATTTCAGTTAGATGATATTTGTTATACATTGGAAGAAAATGATAATGGTAACAATCTACACAGTGGAAATAATTACTTTCACACAAGAATATGGAATGTTGAGAGTATAGAAGAAGAAAAAATCACCTTTACATTAGTGAGTCCGGAAGGGGATCAGGGGTATCCTGGTGCTGTGGATCTAAAGCTTACTTACTTGCTGTCAAAAGAAAATGAATTGGAGATTCATTATGAAGGAATTCCAGATAAGGATACGATATTAAATCTCACAAATCATAGTTATTTTAATATGGCAGGACACGAATCAGGAAGTGTTGAAGAACAAGCTGTATGGATTGATGCGGATTATGTTACGGTAGTAAATGAGAATCTAACACCAACAGGAGAGGTGTTGAGGGTTGAGGGTACTCCTTTTGACTTTAGAAGAGAAAAGCAAATAGGAGAAGAGATTCATAGTGAAAATTCATTGTTGAAATTAGGAGGTGGATATGATCATAACTGGTGTTTAAATAATGAGAAAAAATTCAAAACGGTTGCCTCTTTGTATTCCAAAAAGACAGGTATTAAGATGTGGGTATCAACTGATTTACCAGGAATGCAGATGTATACAGCAAACTTTTTAGGAATGCAAGAAGGGAAAACAGGAGTAGTATATGGGGATAGATCAGGTGTTTGTTTTGAGACCCAATACTATCCAGATGCTATCAATCATGTTGAATTTGAAGCTCCTATTACTAGAAAAAATAATAGATATCAAACGAAAACAGTATATAAATTTGATGTTGAAAAGAAGAAAGGATAACATAATTATATAAAAAAGTTAACATAATGTAAGATATAAAAGGATTAAGTTAACATAATTAAATTATAGGTATAAAATGAGTAAATGTGTATATATTGCTGAAAAACCAAGCGTAGCACAAGAATTTGCAAAAGCTTTAGGCTTGCGCACAAGACGTGGTCAAGGTTTTTTGGAATCGGATGAAGCGCTTATTACTTGGTGCGTAGGACACTTGGTTACTATGAGCTATCCAGAGGTGTATGATGAGCGGTTAAAGAAATGGAGTTTGGATACATTGCCATTTCTGCCAGATGAATTCAAGTATGAAGTGATTCCGGGTGTGGCAAAACAGTTTCAAGTTGTAAAAGAGATATTGAATCGAGAGGATGTAGATACGATATATGTCTGTACAGACTCGGGGCGAGAAGGGGAATACATCTATCGCTTAGTAGAGCAGATGGCAAAGATAGAAGGCAAAGTGCGAAAGCGTGTATGGATTGATTCTCAGACGGAAGAAGAAATTTTAAGAGGGATTCGCGAAGCGAAAGCACTAGAGGAGTATGATAATTTGAGTGCATCTGCTTACCTTCGTGCAAAAGAAGATTATTTGATGGGGATCAATTTCTCGAGATTACTTTCTTTAAAATATGGGAATAGCGTTGCGAATTTTTTGAATAAAAATTTTGCAGTTATTTCTGTCGGACGAGTGATGACTTGTGTGTTAGGGATGGTAGTGAAAAGAGAGAGGGAAATACGAGAATTTGTAAAAACGCCGTTTTATAGGGTGTTGGCAAAGCATGAAGTGGAAGCGTTACAATTTGAAGGCGAATGGAGAGTTACCGAAGAAAGTGTTTTTTGGGGTACCCCGGATCTCTATAAAGAAAATGGTTTTAAGAAAAAAGAAAAAGCAGAAGAATTGATAAAATTATGCAGTAATGATGGTAATGTGGTTGCTGAAGTTGTTTCTATTGAAAAGAAGACGGAAAAGAAGAATCCGCCATTGCTTTATAATTTGGCAGAGTTACAAAATGAATGTGCGAAAAGATTTAAAATTAGTCCCGATGAGACTTTGAAAATTGTACAAGAGTTATACGAGAAGAAAATGGTCACATATCCGAGAACGGATGCGAGAGTGCTATCTAGTGCAGTGGCGAAAGAGATTCATAAAAATCTAAATGGATTATCAAAGTATGAAAAAGTGAAAAGTGAATTACACGAGATTGCGAATAGTGGTAGGCATAAAAAAATTATGTCTACCAGATATGTGGATGACAAGCAAGTGACCGATCACTATGCAATTATCCCGACAGGACAAGGTATGCAAAATGTATCAAATTTATCTGGAGTTGCACGTGGTGTTTATGATAGTATAGTACTTAGATTTTTGAGTATATTTTATCCTCCAGCGATATATCAAAAGATTATGCTTTCTACAGCTATTGAAAAAGAGCGGTTTTTTGCAAGTTTTAAAGTGTTAAAAGATGAAGGGTACTTGAAGGTGCTAAAAGATGGAACTAAGCAAGAAGCAGATGGTACAGAGGGTGTGTTTGAAGCGGTGAGTAAAATCAAAAAGGGAATGAAAATCCCTATTGCTAATTTTGAAATCAAAGAAGGGGAAACTACACCTCCAAAAAGATACAATTCGGGATCAATCATACTTGCCATGGAAAACGCTGGTCAGTTAATTGAAGATGAAGAATTGAGAGCGCAAATAAAGGGAAGCGGAATAGGAACAAGTGCGACCAGAGCAGAAATACTTAAAAAATTAGTTCATATCAAATATTTAAAGTTGAATAAAAAGACTCAAATCATTACTCCAGAATTGATGGGTGAGATGATTTTTGATGTGGTCGACCAATCCATAAGAGCGTTACTGAATCCGGATTTAACAGCTAGTTGGGAAAAAGGGTTGACCTATGTAGCGAATGGAGAGATAACTTCTGAAGAGTATATGGAAAAGTTAGAAGGGTTTATTAATCAAAAAACAAGAAATGTTATGAGTACGAATCAACAATTTGCATTGAAACAATGCTTTTTGAATTCGGCTAAATTTTATAAAAAGAA
>CAYJGW010000009.1:0-60229 GCA_964369425.1 uncultured Lachnospiraceae bacterium | reverse complement strand
GGTAAACTGTATTGGTTGATGGTGATCAATATATCCGCAAACTAAAGGTTTACTCTGTAACAGCTCAATCTCAGCAGTGGTGAGATATCGTCTGGTTAAATTTTTACTACCATAGTATTTTAATTGCAACTCTTCTAGAAACGTTCCATCAGCAGACACAGAAAGATTAATAGCATCTGCAATGGAGTTGGCAAGTTCTGGACGCTCTTTATTGGTGATAAAGTGCATATCAAATACTTCTAGATTCATAACCATACGAAGGTCGCTTGCCTTTTGATTTAAAGTGGTAACTAGGAATAAATCAGCATCTAAACTCAAATAGTCATCAATATTGTCGCGGATATACGTGATAGAAATATTATGCTCGTTGCAGTAAGCGTTTAAATATTTTTCGTAAGGGTTGTTGTGAAAGCTTGCAACTGTCTTCTGGTCGATGGAACGTGGACTGTCGTAATAGGGATGGTCACTTTCAGAAGCTAAAATAAGCTGTGTTGTACCAAGGACTTTTGGGACATAGGAATAAAGGGTGGAATAAGATTCGCTTTCCAGCATGATGCCCATTAAATCAATTTCACCACGTTCTAGAGCATTTAGTGCACTCCAATAATCGTACTCTATGTATTCAAATTCAAAATTTGAATAATGTTCTGCGCGGGTTAAGATGTCATAACCAAAGCCTCTTGAATCCAAAGATTCTGAATTATCAAGAATCCCAAAGTTACTATCGTATCCCACTTTTATTACTATTCTATTAGAATCCGTACTCTCACTAGCAGAGCTATACAATGGTAAGGAAACACAGAGCAGTATAGCAAAAAATAGAAATGTTAAAACATGCTTTTTCATCATCTTGCTACTCCTTCCAAATATAACGCCGAAAAGAAACTATAATTAGTATACCACAATTGACCAAAGAAATAAATATTCGGGAGTACTTGCAAAAAATCTTAAGAAATAGTAGAATATACAAGATATGCGAATATTTATACGAAGAGGAGAATTAAAATGAAGATGAAAAAAGTAGTTAGTATAATGCTTATGGGATTAATGGTTCTAGGACTAGCAGGATGTTCAGGGTCAGGAAAAGAGGTAAATAGTGCAGAGGATTTAGAAGGTGCTTTGATAGGGGTGCAGCTAGGAACAACTGGAGACATTGCCTGTACGGACGATTTTGGAGATGATAACATTGAACGTTTTAGTAAAGGGTTTGAAGCGGTACAAGCACTGCAACAAGATAAAGTAGATGCGGTAGTAATTGATAATCTTCCAGCAGAAGCTTTTGTTGAAGAAAATGATGATTTGGAAATCTTAGAAGCGACATACGCTGAAGAAGAGTATGCAATGGCATTTAAAAAAGGAAACACAGAATTACGAGATAAATTCAACGCTGCTTTAGATGAGTTGAAAGAAGATGGAACATTTGAGGCAATCCAAGCTTATTACCTAAATGACGAAGGTGAGAGATACACATCTCCAGAAGGAATCGATTATTCGAATGGAGAACTTGTAATGGCAACAAATGCGGAATTTCCACCATACGAATTTAAAGAAGGTGGAGATATCCTAGGAATTGATGTAGATATGGCGACAGCAATCGCAGATAAATTAGGAATGGAACTTGTGATTGAGGATATGGCATTTGATTCCATCATTACGGCTGTAGACAGTGGAAAAGCAGACTTTGGTGCAGCAGGAATGACGGTTACTCCTGAGAGAGAAAAATCCGTAGATTTTTCTGATACTTACGTTACTGCAAAGCAAGTAATTATTGTGAAAAAATAGTTTCTGTACAGAATAGGATGAGGAATTATGCAAGATTATTTCAATGAATTTAAGGATGTTTTTTATCAAAATTTTATCGAAGAAGATAGATGGAGATACATATTAGAAGGGCTTGGAGTCACACTTCAAGTCACTTTCTTTGCGTTGATTATGGGAGTTATACTTGGAATTGTGATTGCAATCATACGTGCTACCCATGATAAGACCGGAAAGATGAAACTAGCGAATGTTATTTGTAAAATATATATAACCATCATACGTGGAACACCAGTAGTGGTGCAACTTTTGATTATTTATTTTGTAATATTTGGAAGTGTGAGGGTGAGCAAGGAATTGGTAGCAGTGTTAGCTTTTGGATTCAATTCAGGTGCATACGTAGCAGAGATTATACGATCAGGAATTATGTCTATTGATAATGGACAGTTTGAAGCAGGAAGAAGCCTTGGATTTAACTATAGGCAGACAATGGTACATATCATTTTACCACAAGCGTTTAAAAACGTGTTACCGGCACTTGGAAATGAATTTATTGTACTCTTAAAAGAAACATCAATTTGTGGATATATCGGTCTTCAAGATTTGACCAGAGGGGGAGATACGATTCGAAGTATTACCTATAGCGCCATGATGCCTCTGTTTGCGGTGGCACTCATATACCTAATCATGGTAATGATTTTTACTATGCTGGTGAATCGATTAGAAAGGCGGTTGAGAAATAGTGATCATTAATGGAGATACTTTAATACGAGTAGAAGAGGTGCATAAAGTTTTTGAAAATAAATTACATGCACTCAATGGAGTTACAGAGGAAATAAAAAAAGGAGAAGTTGTTGTAATTGTAGGACCATCTGGTTCGGGAAAATCAACATTTTTACGCTCGTTAAATTTATTAGAGGTTCCAACTAGTGGAAAGATAATCTTTGAAGGCGTTGATATTACAGATAAAAAGGTAAATATTGATGAACATAGAAGAAAAATGGGGATGGTGTTTCAGCATTTTAATTTGTTCCCTCATATGAATGTAATGGAAAATATCACATTGGGTCCTATAAAATTGATGGGGTTGAGTAAGGGTGAAGCAGAAACAAAAGCGATGGAATTACTTGAAATGGTAGGTTTAAGCGAAAAAGCGAATACTTATCCATCAAAGTTATCGGGAGGACAAAAGCAAAGAATAGCAATCGTTAGAGCTTTAGCGATGAATCCAGATGTGATGTTATTTGATGAACCAACCTCAGCACTAGATCCAGAGATGGTAGGTGAAGTTCTCGATATTATGAAGAAGTTAGCTAGAGATGGAATGACGATGATTGTTGTAACTCATGAGATGGGATTTGCAAAAGAGGTAGCCACTAGATGTATCTTTATGGATGAGGGTAACATAGTAGAACAAAATGAACCCGAAGAATTTTTTGCACATCCGAAGTCAGATCGACTACAAGGATTTTTATCGAAAATAATATAAAAAAGCGGAGAGACTATCAGGAAACGATAGAATCTCTGCTTTTTTGTTTAAATATAAGGAAAACATAAGAGTGAAGTCACAATATGTTAAAAAAACAGCCATATTGCATCTACAGAATACTAGGAATTGAAGGAGTATAATTAAGAATAACTAATAGAGAGTAGAAAAATGATATATAGGAGGTATGAATATTTTTTCGAATCAGAAAGGTATGATGGTAAGATGAAAAAAGCACTAAAGATAAGAACGGTACAAAATATAAAAAACTTAGGGATAGGTCTTGCGATACTTGTGATAATAGCAACTGCCATTAATATTTGGGGGATTACCAAGGAAAGTGAAGAGATTAGTAATAATAGAACGGAATTATTGATTAACTCTGATCGGTTTATCTCAGCATCGGATTTTTTGACGGATGAAATACGGGCATATGTGGCGACACAAGATATATCTTATAAAGAGAATTATTTTCGAGAGGTAGAAGAGTTACAGAATCGTGAAATAAGTGTAGAGAATATGAAAAACATAGGTATTACACAGGAAGAAGAGGGTATCATACTTCAAATGCAAGCTTTATCCAATCAATTGGTACCATTAGAGACAGCAGCGATGGAAACTATTGAGTCGGGTCAAAGAGAAGAAGCGATAGATATGGTGTTTGGAGAAGAATATACGAAGACGAAAGAAGAGATATTGAGTTTAGAGAATCAATTCAAAGAGATGCTAGACTCAAGGACACGCAAAGAATCGTCAGATATACAGGAACAATTGAAATTAATGCAAGTAGTCTTAATTATTCTTTTGGCTTTATTAATGGTAGGACAACTTATTACGGAATATATGATGCGGAGAGTGGTGATTGAACCGATTTGCCAATGTACAGATGTTATATTGGGGATATCAAAAGGAGAATTGAAACAAGAGTTTAAACGAGAGAGTACCACTTCAGAGATCGGAATGTTAACTCATGGGACAAAGACAATACTAAACAATATGTCAACGATTATCAATGAATTAGATTATAGTTTTTCTCAGATAGCAAAAGGAAATTTTGATATAGATATCAACAATTTTGAAGAATACTATACGGGAGATTTTCACTCCTTGTCTGAATCGAAAAAGACAATTGTAACGAGTCTTTCTCATACGTTGCGACAGATTAACAGTGTTTCAAAGCAAGTGAGTTTGGATAGTGAGCATGTTGCTGTAAGTGCGACATCCCTTGCAGAAGGGGCTACTACTCAATCAAGAAATATACAAGAGTTGGCACTGTCAATTCATAATATCACAAACGAGATTGGAGCAACTGCAGAAAACTCAGAGCAGGCCAATATTGCTACGCAAGCTGTAGTAAATGCCTTAGAAGTAGGGAATGAGCGGATGTCTAGGATGATGGAAGCGATGGAGTCAATTAATATAAAATCAGAAGAGGTTCGAAAAATCATTAAAAGCATTGACGATATTGCCTTCCAGACAAACTTACTGTCTTTAAATGCGGCGGTGGAAGCTGTACGAGCTGGGAATGCAGGAAAAGGATTTGTCATTGTGGCAGATGAAGTGAGAGGTTTGGCGGAAAAATCGGCTCAGTCGGCAAAAGATACAGCAGATCTAATTGAAGAAACATTAAAGGTTGTTAGAGAGGGCAATGTGATAGCAAAAGAGACTGCTGAAGCAATAGGAGTGATTACAGATAAGACGAGTGAAGTGAAAGTGTATATGGACAGCATCAGCAATTCGTCTAATGAACAAGCCCAAGCGGTTAATAATATCAATACTAGCATTGAGCAAATCTCTCATGTGGTAAATCAAAATTCTGCAACTTCAGAAGAAAGTGCAGCAGCAAGTGAAGAGTTATCAGTACAGGCACAAAGATTGGAAGCAATGGTGAATAAATTCACATTAAAGAAAGATAGGTAAGAAAAAAGTGGTCGCATTTGACCACTTTTTTCTTACCTATCTAATGAATTATTTCTTGTATTGATTTCATTCGTTCATTTTATTTAATAAAGCCTGAGGGTGAATGTCATCCTGCGCAACAAAGGATTGCTGACTGTGCGAGGAAAGCTTAAATACAGATACGAGGTTGGAAAGTCCACTAGCTTGGTTAGAAAGTTGTGAGCCTGTAGATGCACTTTCATGGCTTAAAATAGCATTAGATTGAGTAACATCAGAAATTTGAGCAACACCATCTTTAATTTGTTCTATAGTACGAGATTGTTTATTGGTGCTATCAGCAATATTTCTTATTAAAGTTGCACAATCTTGAACTTCAAGAACAGTTTGGTCAAGTCCTTCTTCGGCTTGTTTTGCAAGAGTAACACCCTTTTCAATTGATAATATAGAAGAACTAATTAAATCTGCAGTATCTTTAGCAGCAATAGAAGATTTATTGGCAAGGTTACGAACTTCATCAGCAACAACAGCAAAACCCTTTCCCGCTGTACCAGCGCTAGCAGCCTCGACAGCAGCATTTAGAGCTAAAATATTAGTTTGGAACGCGATATCTTCAATAGTTTTAATAATCTTGCTGATTTCATTTGAGTTTTTTGCAATTTCGTTCATAGCTACCATAAGTTCATGCATTTGATGACTATTTTGATCAATGCCATCAGCAATTTTATTAGCCATTAAACCAGCATTAGTACCGTTTTGAGCAGTAGTATTAATAAATCCTGAGATTGCGTTCATAGAAGTTAATAATTCTTCTACAGAATTTGCTTGTTGTTCATTACCTTGAGCAATTGTGGACGCAGCAGATGACATTGTTATAGAAACATTTGACATTTGATGTGCTGAAGATTTAATACCGTACATTGTATTTCCGATTTGCACTATGATTTTTTCAAAGCTAGTCTTAATACTGTTAAGGCTGCCTACATATAAATCATTTCCTGAAACGGTTAAATCAAAATTACCATTACTCATAGAGAATAACAAATTTTCAATTTCACAGACAATTTTTGCGAGCGTATCAGACATATCATTAAAGCTAGTTTGAAGATTTCCGATTTCATCATTTGAAGTAACTCTTGTTCGGGTATCAAAGTTACCATTTGCAATGTTGTTTGCCATTGAATTAAGCTGTGAAAGTGGAGCGAGTGAACGCTTGATAACAATTATTGATACAATGAGGATAATTATCATACAACCTAGTGACGAAAGGATAAGTATTATAGCCATAGTTGCGGTGTTAGAGTTCATTTCAGCGGTAGAAATTCCACTTACAGACCACCAAGTAGTTTCCATCAGTTGTAAAGGATAATAAAAATTTGTGTTATCTCCAACCACTGCAGTAAATGGAGAATTTGAAGATATTTTAGATTGCAAATCTTGTGCTTGCTCTGAAGTTTCTGCGTTGTCAAGATGTGATTCACCTAAATAATCATCAGTAGACGTATCATTAATAAATGCGCCACTTTGAGTAAATATACTGGAAAATGTGGTCTCAAAGTCAGGGCTGTTGCTGACTTGTTGAGTAAATGCAGAAGTAAGAATATCAGTAACAATCACTCCGACACTTTCGTTTTCAACCACAATTGGAGTACAAACAGTAACAATGATTTTTCCGGCATTTGCAGTAGAGACATATGGATCTGTTATATATATTTCTTTTGTTTGCATAGGAACAGAATAATATTCAGCTTCCAAATAATCTGCGGTATAAGCAACGTCATAGCTTCCTTGTTGGGCTGCATCTTCTACTACAAAAATTGCGTAATCTTCAAAGTTACCGAAAGCACCTGGTGCAAAAAGTACGCCCATACCAACTACTGCATCATTATTTTTGGTAGCTGAAGAAAAAGTTTCAAAGAGATAATTTTCAGTGTTGTAAAGTGTTAAGTTAAGGTTATAGTCTGGAAAAATTTGGCTTGAAAAAGTCATATCATTTTCTTTAGAAAAATTGTCATACTGAGAAATTACATAATCTGTTGCATTTGCATTAGAAAATAATGCTCCATCGATAATTGACTGAGCAGACTTCGCATTTGATTGAGCAATAGCGAATAATTCATTAGTGGTTTTTGAACTAAACATAGATTGTAAGGTTGCAGTAGAAGAAACTAAAAAAATTGAGAATACGACTACTAATGTGATGGAGAGGTAAATTGCAATTCTTGTTGAAAGGCTTCTAAATTTAGTATTATTCATCATTATAAAAACTCCCTTTTGAAAATTTTGAAAAATATGTATTGTAACATTAAATGAAAGTAGAAAAAATGGTTTTGGTTACTACGTTACAGTGCTAAAATTGGTACATAACTTTAGTATACATGCTTTAGAATAATGTGTAAAGAGAATAATAATAGTTTCAAAGCAAATTAAAAACAGGGAAATGCCATAAATTAGGCGTTTCCCTGTTTTTTGATGTATGGACCTGGCGGGGATCGAACCCGCGTCCGAAAGCTCTTCCAATTAGGCATCTCCCATCACAGTCATTATATTGACATTCCCTCTACCAACCGCCTAATGACAGGCTTTTGGTTTTAGTAGCTTCATAATACATCTATTGGTGCAAAGCTTAGCCAATAAGGTTTCTCATCTAGTTGAAGCCGAGTACTTAAGCGATGAGTGGCTTAAGGTCGACTGCTGCCACTAGGCAGCGTACGCTAAATTTTCGTCTGCGTTTATATTTAATTACGGATTATTATACGGTCCCGCCCCGTAGATGGCTTCCCAACCTTCTAAACCCCCGTCGAAACCAGTACAAGCCCTAGTGATATTCACTGGATAACTGGTGAACAACAGACAGTTTTGTCTGGTGAAGTATATTATAGTAAAAAAAAGATTGTCTTGTCAAGGGGATTTGGTAGCCTAGTACATAAAAGAGTATAAAAATTCGATAAACATAAGGATTAATACATTGTAGAAAAAAAATAAATATGGTAAAATATTTCTGTTAATGACAAAAAAGTAGTAATGAGGGATTAGTAGAGAGTAGGTGAAGGCATGAAGTGTCCATATTGCAATAATGCAGATACAAGAGTGATTGATTCTAGGCCAGCAGATGAAGGTAGAACAATTAGAAGACGAAGATTGTGTGATGAGTGTGATAAAAGATTCACGACTTATGAAAAAGTTGAGACGATACCGATGATTGTTATCAAAAAAGATGATACAAGACAAGTGTTTGATAGAAGTAAGATTGAAGCAGGGATACTAAGAGCATGCTACAAAAGACCTGTTTCGGCAGAGTCTATTCAAAAAGTGATTGATGAGATAGAAAAAGAAGTTTTTGCAAGCGAGGAAAAAGAAGTTCCTAGTGAGAACATTGGCGAGATTGTGATGGAGAAACTGCGAGATTTAGATCCAGTTGCATACGTGAGGTTTGCTTCGGTATATCGCGAATTCAAAGATGTGAATACGTTTATGGAAGAACTGAAAAATGTGCTTGATAAATAAAAGAACTGCGAGGGTGATAGTATTATCCTCGTTTTTTCGTTTGGACAAACGTATTTATTCTAAGTGTAGGGAGTTTTATGAGAAATTACAAAATGGTAATCGCATATGACGGAAGTCATTATAAAGGATGGCAGAGGTTAGCAAGTGATGATAGAACGATACAAAATAAAATCGAAGAAGCAATTAGTAAGGTAGTGAGATATAAAATCAGCATTGATGGATCTGGAAGAACAGATGCGGGTGTTCATGCGAGAGGACAGGTTGCAAACGTATTAATATCTAAAAAGATAGACGATGAGTTTAAGCAACGGGTGAATGAGAAACTGCCAGAAGATATTAAAATTGTTGAGATGGAACTTGTGAAAAAGAAGTTCCACAGTAGGCTCTCAGCAAAGAAAAAGTGTTATTCCTATACAATAGATACAAGAAGTAAGCCACAGGTGTTTACGAGGAAATACGCATTGCATCATCCAAAGCAATTGAATGTTGAACGAATGAAAGAAGCAGCAAAAGGATTGATAGGAACAAAAGACTTTACAGCGTTTTGTGATAAGAAGGATGATAAGAATCATATAAGAACCATCTATGAGATTAAGATAAAAGAACAGAATAGTCGAATAATGATTTATTATTATGGATCTGGTTTTTTGAACCACATGGTTCGAATTATGACTGGAACTTTGCTAGAAATAGGTCGTGGTGAAAGAGCAATAACAGATATGGAACAAATCGTACAAGGGAAGTTGAGAGAAAATGCTGGACAAACAGCACCAGCTATAGGACTTTGCTTAGAAGAAGTCTATTATGATGAATAGAAGAAAGAAGAGGTTGAGAGGATGAAATTTATATCATGGAATGTAAATGGTTTACGGGCTTGTGTAGGTAAAAATTTCATGGAGTTTTTTAACGAGATAGATGCAGATATATTTTGTGTACAAGAGACAAAATTACAGGAAGGACAGATTGATCTGACGCTAGAAGGGTATCACCAGTATTGGAACTATGCAGTGAAAAAGGGGTATTCAGGGACAGCGCTTTTTACGAAAAAAGAACCGATTTCTGTAAACAATGGAATTGGAATAGAAGAGCATGATCAAGAAGGAAGAGTGATAACGGCAGAATTTGAAGACTTCTACTTCATTACAGTATATACACCGAATTCACAGACAGAGTTAAAGAGATTGAGCTATCGCATGAAGTGGGAAGCGGATTTTTTGAAGTATATGAAAAAATTAGAAGAAAAGAAACCGGTAATAGTTTGCGGAGACTTAAATGTAGCACATAAAGAAATCGATTTGAAAAATCCAAAGACAAACCGTAAAAATGCAGGATTTACGGATGAAGAAAGAGAAAAATTTTCTAACTTGCTTGAAAATGGCTTTATCGACACTTTTCGATATTTTTATCCTGACTTAAAAGAAGTATATTCTTGGTGGTCATATCGATTTAGTGCAAGAGCAAAAAATGCAGGATGGAGAATTGATTATTTTTGTGTAACAAAAGGTTTGGAAACACGACTAAAAGATGCAAAAATTCATACAGAGATATTAGGATCTGACCATTGCCCTGTAGAACTTGAGTTGGAGGGATTGCTATGAGAATAGATAAAAATCATACGGCAGCAGTAGTGGTTGATTTTCAGGAAAAGCTAATGCCTGTTATGGAAGAGCAAAAAGCCCTAGAAAATAATGTAATAAGGTTGTTAAACGGTTTAGAAACACTAGGTGTTAAAATGGTAGTGACACAACAGTATACAAGGGGATTAGGTGAAACTATCCCTACAATCATGGAGGCTTGCGCAACAAAAACTATCATAGAAAAGATTCGATTTAGTGCTTATGAAGATATAAAAGAAGAAATCAGCGAAAAGAAATATGTCATTGTATGCGGAATTGAAGCACATATCTGCGTATTACAAACGGTCATTGATTTGGCAGCAAATGGGTATATACCGGTATTGGTTACTGACTGTATTTCATCTAGAAAAAAAGAGAATATTAAAATGGCGATAGAGCGTGCAAAACAAGAAGGTGCAATATTGACAACTTATGAAGCAATCTTGTTTGAGTTATTAGAAGTAGCAGGAACAAAAGAGAGCAAAGAAATTCAAAAAATCATAAAATAGAACAAGATTGGAGTAAGAAATGTTTTCAAGGTTTAGCGTAAAAAAACCGTACACAGTTGTAGTTGCGGTCGTATTAATTGCAATATTAGGTGTGGTGTCTTTTACCAGCATGACTGTAGATTTGTTACCAGATATGGATATGCCATATGCTATTGTGTTCACTCAATATAATGGGGCAAATCCAGAGACGGTAGAGACAGTGGTCACAAGACCGATAGAACAGTCTATGGCAACGGTAAGTAATATTTCAGAGATTACTTCCACATCACAAGACTCATCCTCAATGGTAATGCTTGAATTCAATGAGACAACTAATATGGACTCAGCTTCCATAGAGATACGAGAGAGTCTAGATATGATTAGTGGATATTGGCCAGATGAAGTGTCCAATCCAATGATTATGAAGATTAATCCCAATATGATGCCAATTATGGTAGCAGCAATTGCAGTAGAAGGAAATGACACTGCTGAAAATAGCGAATATATCGAAACTGAAATCTTACCACAGTTAGAGAGCTTAGAAGGGGTGGCTTCGATTACCACAATGGGAATTGTAGAGCAATCAGTGGAAGTGACAGTCAACCAAGAAAAATTAAATGTTACAAATAGTAAAGTGCAAGTAGCATTAGATGGAACCTTTGCTGAAGCCCAAGAAGAACTAGATTCTGCACAAAGGGAGTTGAATTCAGGAGTAGGAGAGTTGGATGCGGCAGCAGCAGAATTGAGTGCACAAAAGGCGGAAGTGACTGCGGCGCTTCGTATGATTGAAGAGCAAGAAGCACAGATGAATGCAGGGTATGAAGTGGCAATCCAAACAGGATTGGCACAAGCAGAAACAGCAGTAAATGAACAATTTATGGCTATGATTATTGGGATGATAGAATCGATTAATATTCAAAACCCTGGATTTACTGATATAGAGAGTGCCATTGCATACCTAAAAACATTAGAAGGACAGATTGCAGCGATAGATATTCAACAGTTAATCGAACAGTATCAAAAAGCGATGGAAGAAGCGTTAGCAGCAACTACAAATGCAATCAATGCACAGTTTGATCCATTAAAGGCGCAACTGGCAGAAGGAAAGGAGCAGTTACAGCAAGGGGCTACCGCGTTAGATGCAGCAGCAATTACAGCCTCAATTGAAATCGCAGCAGGAAAAGCAGGCTTGAATTCGGCGAAAGCTCAGTTAGAACAAGGGCAGACACAATTAGATGAAAGCAAAGAGGCAGCAAAAGAAGGTGCAGATGTGAATGAGATGATTACAGCTTCTATGGTAAATCAGCTCTTAACAGCACAAAATTTCAACATGCCAGCAGGCTATGTGAACGAAGAAGGTGTGGATTACCTAGTAAGAGTAGGGGATAAATTCGCAGATATAGAAGAACTGAAAACTATGCCGCTTTTTGATTTGGGAATCGAAGGGTTAGAGCCAATTTTGTTATCAGATGTTGCAGACGTAGAATACACCACAAATGAAAGCGAAACCTATGGTAGATTAGATGGTTCACCAGCAGTTATGATTCAGGTGCAAAAGCAGACAGGATATTCAACAGGAGATGTATCGGAGACACTTTTAGATGAATTTGAAGTGATTGAAGAAGAGAATGAAGGTACAAATGTTGTGACATTGATGGATCAAGGTGTTTATATTGATATGATTGTCAACTCTGTTATGAACAATATGGTGTATGGTGGTCTCTTAGCAATTTTGATACTATTGATCTTCTTGAGAAGTATACGATCTACGTTTGTGATTGCGTGTTCCATTCCTATTAGTGTGGTTGCAGCACTTGTAATGATGTATTTCAGTGGCATTACATTAAATATTATCTCATTATCAGGATTAGCGCTAGGGATTGGTATGCTTGTGGACAACTCGATTGTAGTAATTGAGAACATACACAGAATGAGAATGGAAGAAGGTCTATCTTCAAAGAAAGCAGCTATTATGGGAGCGCAACAAGTAGCAGGTGCAATTATGGCATCTACATTAACAACAGTCTGCGTATTCTTGCCAATTGTATTCACTGAGGGAATCACAAGGCAACTATTTGTGGATATGGGACTTACAATCGCTTATTCCTTATTAGCAAGTTTAGTGGTAGCATTAACCGTAGTGCCGATGCTATCCAGTGTCGTACTCAAAAAAGAGAAAAAAGAAGAGTCCAAGTTCTTTCACAAGATACAAGGTGGCTATGCCGGAATCTTAAAGCAAGCATTACGTTTTAAAGCAGTGGTGTTTATCTTGTCCCTTGTGTTCTTAATTGGAAGTTTCTTCCTGGCTTATCAAAATGGTCTGGCTTTTATACCAGCGATGGAAAGTACACAGATTTCTGTAAGTTTGACTACTGATGAGAAAAATACCCTAGAGGAAACCGCGGTAGAAGCAGATAAGTTGGCAGAACATCTAGCAAGTATTGAAGACGTGGAGAGTGTAGGAGCTATGATGGCGACAGATATGTTTACAGGTCAAGCTTTGGCAGATAATAGAGTAGATTTTTATATCAATCTTTCACCAGATCGCAAAATGGATGATCCAGAGTTAAAAGAATTAATTGAGACAGGGGCAACGGATGTAGCAGGAGAGGTTGTAGCGACCATGAGCACTATGGATATGGGAGCCCTAGGGGGAACCGGTCTTGCTATAGAAATCAAAGGAAATGATTTAGATACATTACAAAGTACCGCAAAAGATGTCACAGAGATTGTAGCAGCTGTAGAAGGAACAGCAGAGGTCAGTGACGGAATGGGAAATTCAACAGAGGAACTTCGTGTCGTAGTAGATAAGGTGAAAGCAGCAAAAGAAAACTTGACAGTAGCACAAGTATTTCAAGAACTGAATGCGAAGCTAGCACCGACAACATCTATGTCTCAGCTTTCTACAGATGGCGAAGACTATGGAATTAATGTGGTAGATGGGAATCAAGCAACTTATACGAGAGAGGACATCAAAGGTGTGACAATTACTGCTACGAACCCACAAGGGGAAAGCAAAGAAGTGCTGTTGTCAGATATAGCAACATTTGAGGATGCAGTAAGTCCACAGGCGATTCAGCATAAGTCACAGTCAAGAATTATGACAGTGACAGGTGTCATAGAAGAGGGATATAATATCAGCCTAGTAGCAGCAGAAGTAGAAGAGGCGCTAGAATCTTACGAAGTGCCAAATGGTTACAGCATTGAAATGGCAGGGGAAGATGAGACAATTATGGAATCTATGTATGATATGATGCAGATGCTTGGACTTGCAGTTGTATTTATGTATTTGATTATGGTTGCACAGTTCCAATCACTTCGTTCACCGTTTATCATTATGTTCACAGTGCCTCTTGCATTTACAGGTGGGTTACTAGGACTTTGGATTACAGGAGCAGAGATTAGTATCATTGCGATGATTGGATTTGTTATGTTATCAGGAATTATTGTAAATAACGGTATCGTATTGGTTGATTACACAAACCAATTAATCGGGCAAGGAATCGGGCAAAAAGAAGCATTGATAAAAGCTGGAATTACGAGACTTCGACCAATTATTATGACTGCACTTACTACGATATTAGGATTATCAACTATGGCAGTAGGAGTTGGAATGGGATCTGATATGGTGCAGCCAATGGCAGTAGTAACAATTGGAGGGCTGATCTATGGAACAGTACTCACCCTATTTATTGTACCTTGTGTTTATGACTTGTTTCATAATAGGGAAAAACACCGTCTGATTGTAGAAGATGAGGATGAAGGGGCGATTGAAGAATAGGAGGACAAAGGATTGATTGACAAAGCTATCGCATTTGCGACAAAGGCACATGAGGGGCAATTGAGAAAAGGAACAAATAGACCTTACATCGTTCACCCTATGGAAGTAGGGAAGATTGTGGAACGATTGACAAAAGATACAGATGTTATCTGTGCAGCAATTTTACACGACACAATCGAAGACTGTGATGAAGTGACAAAGGAAATGTTATGTAAAAATTTTGGAGAGAAGGTAGCCAGTATTGTAGCTTGTGAAAGTGAAGATAAATCAAAGAGCTGGTTGGAGCGAAAAGGCAATACAATCAATAAATTGCGAGAGGCATCTTTAGAGGTGCAAATGGTAGCGTTGGGCGATAAATTATCCAATATGAGAGATATTGACAGAGAATACCCACTGGAAGGAGAACCATTTTGGAACCGATTCAGAATGAAAGATAAGCAGATGATCAAATGGTACTATGAAGGAGTTAGGGATTCTTTAGCGAATGGTTTAGGGAATACAGAAGTTTTTAGAGAGTATTGCCAATTAATTGAGAAAAATTTTAGTAGTGGAAACCTTGACAAATAAAGGTTTCACAACTATGATATTCAAATGACGATAGAGCAGTGAGGAGAATAGGAATGGATAGAGAACTAGAGACGAAATACGATCCTAAGAAAATAGAAGAAAAATTGTATACAAAATGGTGTGAGAATAAGTACTTTCACGCAGAAGTAGATAGAGATAAGAAGCCCTTTACGATTGTGATGCCACCACCAAATATTACAGGTAGGTTGCATATGGGACACGCCTTAGACAATACATTACAGGATATCTTAATTCGCTATAAGAGGATGCAAGGATATAATGCGCTTTGGATTCCAGGGACAGACCATGCAGCAATTTCTACGGAAGTAAAGGTTACGAATCAACTAAAAGAAGAAGGAATCGATAAGAAAGATCTAGGAAGAGAAGGATTTCTTGCTCGTACTTGGGAATGGAAAGAAGAGTATGGTAATGCGATCAATGATCAGCTAAAGAAAATCGGAATTTCTTGTGATTGGGATAGAGAGCGATTTACGATGGATGAAGGTTGCTCGCAAGCAGTAGAAGATGTATTTATCAAATTATATGAAGATGGGTATATTTATAAAGGGTCTAGAATCATCAATTGGTGCCCTGTGTGTAAGACATCACTATCTGATGCAGAAGTGGAGCATGAGGAAAAAACAGGACATTTCTGGCACATTAAGTATCCAGTAAAAGAGAGCGATCTCTTTATCGAGATTGCGACTACAAGACCAGAGACGATGCTAGGAGATACAGCTGTTGCAGTTCATCCAGAAGATGAAAGATATGCAGACCTAATTGGAAAGACAGTATTGTTACCTTTAGTGAACAGAGAGATTCCAATTGTCGCAGATACTTATGTAGATAAAGAGTTTGGAACAGGTGTGGTAAAGATTACACCAGCTCATGACCCAAATGACTTCGAAGTAGGAAAAAGACACGATTTACCAGAAATCAATGTAATGAATGATGATGCTACTATTAACAAAGAAGGTGGAAAGTATGAAGGAATGGATCGCTACGAAGCGAGAAAGGCAATCATACAAGATTTGGAATCACTAGGTTTATTGGTAAAGATAGAAGATCATACACATAATGTAGGGACACACGATAGATGTAGTACGGTTGTAGAACCACTTATTAAGCAACAGTGGTTTGTGAAGATGGAAGAATTAGCAAAGCCAGCAATCGATGCTTTGAAAAAGAATGAATTGACATTTGTACCAGAACGTTTTGATAAAATTTACTTACATTGGCTAGAAAATATCAGAGATTGGTGTATTTCTAGGCAAATCTGGTGGGGGCATAGAATTCCAGCATACTACTGTACATCTTGTGGTGAGTTTGAAATTGCTAGAACGGAGCCAGCAAAGTGTAAACATTGTGGAAATACAAGTTTTACGCAAGATGAAGATACATTAGATACTTGGTTTAGTTCGGCGCTATGGCCATTCTCGACTCTTGGTTGGCCAGAAAATACTGAGGAATTAGATTATTTCTATCCAACAGATGTCCTAGTTACAGGATATGATATTATTTTCTTCTGGGTAATTCGTATGGTGTTCTCAGGATATGCACATATGGGAGAATCTCCATTCCATACAGTATTTATACATGGACTAGTAAGGGACTCACAAGGTAGAAAGATGAGTAAATCACTTGGAAATGGAGTTGATCCACTAGAAGTGATTAATCAATATGGAGCGGATGCGCTTCGTATGACGTTGGTGACAGGAAATGCACCAGGAAATGACATGAGATTCCATAATGAAAGAGTAGAGGCAAGTAGAAATTTTGCAAATAAAGTATGGAATGCATCTCGATTCATTATGATGAACATGAAAGACAAGACGATAGAAGCACCAAAGATGAGCGAGCTTGGACCAGCAGATAAGTGGATTCTTTCAAAAGTGAATACGTTATCAAAAGAAGTAACAGATAATATGGATAAATTTGAATTAGGAATTGCAGTGCAAAAAGTATACGATTTCTTATGGGATGAGTTCTGTGATTGGTATATTGAAATTGCAAAATATAGAATTTATAACGCAGAGACAGAAATTGCACCAGCTAATGTGGCACTTTGGACACTAAAGACTGTATTATCTCAAGGGTTAAAACTATTGCATCCATTCATGCCATTTGTTACAGAGGAAATCTACGGAGCATTGATGTCAGAAGAAGAATCTCTAATGATTAGTGAGTGGCCTGTGTACAAGAAAGAGTGGGCATTTACGGAGACAGAGATTACTGTAGAAAGAATGAAAGAAGCGTCTAGAGGAATCCGTAATGTATATGCAGAGATGAATGTACCACCTAAGAAGAAGGTACATGTGTATATTGTTTCGGAAAACCCAGAGGTATGTTCAGGATTTGAGTTGTTAAAGCATTCTATGATTAAGATGATGGGTCTTTCTGATGTGGTAATTCAAAAGACAAAAGAAGGTATTCCAGAAGATGCAGTATCAGTGGTAATACACGAAGCAGTTGTGTACATGCCATTAGAAGACTTAGTGGATAAAGAGCAAGAGAAGGAAAGACTGTTAAAAGAAAGAGAAAAATTAGAAAAAGAGCTACAAAGAGTAAATGGAATGCTCTCAAATGAGAAATTTGTGAGTAAAGCACCTCAAGTAAAAATAGATGAGGAAAAAGCAAAGCTTGAAAAATATACTCAGATGATGGCTCAAGTAGAAGAGCGATTGAAAGGATTGTTATAAATGCAGTAAGTCTGCATAAAAGGTGAGAAAATGAAGTCATGGATAGAAAAATTAATTGCACATAGGACAAAAAGAAAGATACTATATGTAGTTACACCACAAGCAGAGAGCAAATTAACAAGATTTTTAGAACCATACGCAAGGAAAATGAATCAATTTTCCTTGCTTCTTCATATGTTGTTGGCATGTCTATTGAACCTTTCAATAGAGGTGATTTCAAGACATTCACTAATTGAAGGGGTGAATTTTTTACTAGAGTCGCCTATTGTATTTTTGTACAATGCTTTTATGATTTTTGTCACATTTTCCATTGTGTACTTATTTAGGAGAAGGACATTAGTCAGAATTGTATTGAGCGTGTTGTGGTTGGTGCTAGGTATCTTAAATGGATATATGCTATCGGTAAGAGTGACTCCATTTAATTCCCAAGATTTTAAAGTTTTAGGAGATGGGTTGAGTTTATTAGAATCCTATTCTTCACCACTTCAAATTACCATGATACTGCTAGTGACAATGTCTACAGTGGTATGGTTGGTTTCTATGTGGAGAAGAGGTCCGATTTATAAAGGGAAGTTAAATAGAATAGTGGCAATTGTAGGGTGTAGTATTTGGGTTGCAGCGTATTTTTTTGTAACCAATCTTGCACTAGAAAATAGAGTGGTTTCTAATTATTTTGGAAATATAGCCTTTGCCTATGAGGATTATGGATTTCCTTACTGTTTTGCTGCTAGTATTTTTAATACAGGTATTTCCCAACCAAATGGGTATACAAAAGAGGCGATGAATGAAATTACGAACAATGGGGAACTGACGAAACTTAGTACAACTACGAATGAAGATCAGCCAAACGTATTGTTTATACAGTTGGAGTCATTTTTTGATCCAAAAGAGATGGAGACGTTCACAATGTCAACAGATCCTTGTCCGAATTTTACACAGCTTGCAAGTGAGTATTCGACAGGTTATTTCAAAGCGCCATCCATTGGAGCTGGGACTGCCAATACAGAGTTTGAAGTACTGACAGGAATGAGTATGCGATACTTTGGACCAGGAGAGTATCCGTATAAGACAATTTTGAGTGAAATCCAGACAGAGAGCGCGGCCACCGCGATGGATGCATTAGGGTATGGCACACATGCACTTCACAATAATGGAGGGAATTTCTATAGTAGAGGAACAGTGTTTAATAATATGGGATTTGATTCCTACACAAGTGAGGAGTTTATGAATGTAATCGAATTCACTTCACAGGGCTGGGCGACAGATGATATTATGATAGAACACATTATGAATTGTATGAACTCTACACCAGAAAGAGACTATGTATTTGGGATTACAGTCGAAGGTCATGGAAGTTATCCAACAGAAAAGCTAATAGAAAATCCAATCATTGAGGTAGAGGGACTAGAGGATGAAGGGGAAACCAATTCATGGGAGTACTATTTAGATTTGGTATATAAAATGGATCAATTTGTAGCAAATCTTATTGCTGCTGTAGAAGCAAAGGGAGAGCCAACTGTAATTGTATTCTATGGAGATCATTTGCCAACTATGGGGATTGAGACAGAAGATGTCAAAAGCAAGTATTTGTATAACACGAACTATGTAATCTGGGATAACATCGGATTAGAAAAAAAAGATCAAAACCTTGCTGCGTATCAAATTACGGGAGAGGTGTTTGAGCAGATTGGAATTCAATCTGGAACAGTGTTTAACTACCATAGTGAAAGAAGAAAGAGTCGAAACTATCTTGAGGATTTAGAGCTTCTTCAATATGACTTGTTATATGGAGAACAGTATGCATATCAAGGGGAAGAAGTTCTCAAAGATGTTCATATGCAGATGGGGATATTAGATGTGACATTGCGAGTAATGCTGCCTACTTTTGAAGGTGGATACAGCTTAATCGGAGAGAATTTTACAGTGAATAGTAAAGTCTATATCAATGGAGCATCGCAAAAAAGAAGTTTTGTAAACAATACGAAGATAGATTTGCCTGAGGCAGAGTTAGAAGAGGGAGACTTAATTACGGTAAGCCAAGTAGGATCTAGCGATACGATTTTTCGAACATCGGCAACGTATGCATATAGACAAGGGGAATTAGTCTTGGTAAAACCAGTGATTCTAGGACCGTCTTGGGAGACAAAACTGGAGGAGTAAAGCATTGAAGTACGAGGCAACAAAAGAGTATATTGAAAATATACCGAAGTTCACAACTAAAAATACAAAAGAGCACACCAAGCGATTTTTAGAATTGCTTGGTCGCCCAGATGAGCAAGTGAAGGTAATCCATGTTGCAGGAACAAATGGAAAAGGATCAACTTGTGCCTACATTAATGCGATACTGTGTAGTATGAAAATTGCAACTGGGCTGTTTACATCTCCACATTTAATAGAAATGACGGAGCGAATCAAGATTAATGGGAAAGATGTATCAGAAGACGAGTTTGTGCAATCCTTTCACAAAGTGAAAGCGGCAGTACAGCGTATGGCGGAAGAAACCTTACCACACCCGACTTTTTTTGAGTTTTTATTTGGAATGGCAATGGTTTCATTTGTAAGGAATAAAGTAGAGTATGTTGTACTCGAAACAGGATTAGGTGGAAGACTAGATGCGACAAATATCGTAAAACATCCAGTTTTGAATTGTATTACCACAATTGGACTAGATCATACGCAGTATTTAGGTGATACTATCCAGCAAATAGCAATGGAAAAGGCAGGAATTATAAAGCCAGGAGCACGAGTGGTCTATGACGGTAGAGAGCAGATTGTTGAGCAGGTTGTGGAAGAAATTTGCAAAAAAAATGGAAATACGAGTAGAAAAATAGCAGATGATGCGTACGAAATACTAGAAATAGATGGAAATGGTATTGCATTTTATTTAAAGAATTCGTATGATAAACATGGTATTTGGAAATTGAAATCAAGTGCAAGTTATCAAGTGATAAATGCAAGTATCGCACTGACAGCGTTGATTGAGCTATTTGAACCAGATGATGAAATGATTGAGATATGGAAAGAGGCTCTTTATGCTTCTTATTGGAATGGGCGAATGGAAGAGGTGGAGCCAGATATCTACTTAGATGGAGCACATAATTTAAATGCAATAGAAGCAGTGATGAAAGATCAGACAAAATGGGATGTGATACTGTTTTCTGTTGTTGAGGACAAGTCCTATGAAGCGATGATAAAATACCTTTGTGAAAAAGACATTGCCACAATTTATGTAATTACTAGGGTGGACAATGAGCGAGCAGTAGATACAAAACAGATAAAAGAGGTGTTTGAAAGATACACGAAACGTCCACTAATTGTAGAGGATGAATTTGATCTTGCATGGCAGATGGCTAAGGGACAAAAGAAAGATGGAAAGATGCTGTGCATGGGGTCTTTATACCTAGTGGGGATGGCACAAGAGCGGTACCGATAAAAGGAGAAAACTATGTTAAACTTTGAAGACGAATTAAAGAAATTTAAACCTAGTTTGGAAGTAGAAGAGATAGAACAAGCAGTTTACCAAGTAGACTTAACAGATATTACAGAAATCATCAGGCAGATGATGGAAGAAAAAAGGTAACAGAGGTTACGGAGGAAGCTATGAATTATTCGAAAAAAGTCGTGAAGTTATCAAATTATTGGTATAACGATGGATTGAGTCGAGCGAATATGCGAGATTTATCAGGTGCGATTTCTTCTTTAAGACGCAGTTTACAATACTGTAGTAGAAATGTGGCTGCAAGAAATTTACTCGGGCTGATTTATTATGGCAGAGGCGAAGTTAACGAAGCGTTGGTAGAGTGGATTATTAGTAAAAATCTAAAGACAAGAGATAATATTGCAAATTATTTTATCAGAAAAGTACAAGATAATGCTACACAACTAGAGAAGATGAATACGAGTATCAAAAAATATAATCAAAGCTTGGCATATTGTGAGCAGGATGCAGAAGATTTGGCATTAATCCAATTAAAAAAAATTACAGGAGAGCATCCAGGGTATTTAAAAGCACATCAATTATTGGCGCTGTTGTTAATCAGAAGTAAGCAGTATGCAAGAGCAAGGCAGGTTCTTCGTAGAGCATACAAGATAGATATGACAGATCCCATTACGCTTTATTATATGAATCAAATGGAAGAAAAGAGAGGGAAGGGCATAAAAAAAGTACGAACAAAAGAGGGTCAAGACGATAATGTGAGTTATCAGGTAGGAAATGAAAGCATCATTCAGCCTACGGAAACTTCTTTTAGAGAACATGGTAATGGATGGACAATCGTGAATATTATCATAGGTCTGATTATCGGATCGGCTATTATTTTCTTTTTGGTGATGCCGAATGTACAACAAGAAGAAGCACAGATGAATGCAAATGCAATTCGTGATTACAGTGAGCAATTAGAAGCGCAAAAAGCAGAGATTAATGCATTGAAGACAGAACTAAATACATTTAGAGAAGCCAGCGATATTACGGAAAATGCAGAAACAGCACTTGTAAATACAAAAAGTAGTTACGAAGCACTTTATTTAGCACAAGAGCAATTCGATTCCGATAGCGTAAGCAATGTAGATATGGCAGAGACACTTTTGAAAGTATCTGTAGGGCAGTTAGGAGAAGAAGGTCTTGCTCGGTATAATGAACTGTCAGCAGATATTTTTCCACCAGTATCAGAAGATCGATACGATTCAGGGAAGGATAAGTTTGAGAGTGAGAATTACGAAGGGGCAATCGAAGATTTAGAGTATTTGATGCGAATGAATCAAGAATATGAGCAGTACGAAGGAATGCTTATGTTAGCAAATGCGTACAAAGAGACTGGAAATACAGAAAAAGCAAAAGAATACTACAATACGATTATAGAAAAAGCAGCTGCATCAGAAGTGGCACAAGAAGCGCAAGAGCAGCTAGGGTTGATAACAGAATAAGTATACAAAAGATGAAGATATGTTGAGTAATGGCATATCTTCATCTTTTTTTTGAAAGAGGAGGATATATGCGATATCAAATTCAAGAAAATTGTCTGACCATTTTTTTGCCAAAAGACGTTGATCACTGTCATGTGGAGGATATCAGATCCACAGCGGATAAAATTATAGAGAAATATTATATAAAACATATTATCTTTGATTTTGAAGATACCCAATTTATGGATAGCTCTGGCATAGGAGTGATAATGGGGCGATATCGTTTGATTTGTATGTTGGGAGGAGAGGTTTGGGCTGTACATACTAGTAAACGGATTAAGAAATTATTAGCAATGTCTGGTGTAACTAAATTAATTCAATTATATGAGGAGGAAGAAGTTCATGAAAGTAACCAATGAGATGGAATTGATTTTCGATAGTATTGCAGAAAATGAAGGATTTGCAAGAGTGAGCGTAGGTGCATTTTTTGCGCAGTTAAATCCGACATTAGAGGAGGTATGCGATGTAAAGACTGCGATATCGGAGGCAGTGACAAATGCGATCATTCATGGATATCAAAGTGAGGTACATAAAATTGTGATTCGCAGTTCAATCAAAAATGAGGAACTGACGGTGCAGATAGTGGATGAAGGCTGTGGGATAGAGGATATCAAAAAAGCGATGGAGCCATTATTTACAACAAAGTCACAGTATGAACGAGCTGGAATGGGATTTGCATTTATGGAAGCATTTATGGATGTTGTGGAAGTGGAATCGGAAGTTGGAAAAGGAACCACTGTTATAATGAAAAAAAGAGTGAGAAAAGAAAGTGAAAGAATAGACGAATGGATCACACAATCGCTTTGATAAAACAGGCACACGAAGGGGATAAAGAGGCGAGAGAACAGGTGATGAAGGAAAATACGGGATTGGTTTGGTGTGTTGTGAAAAGGTATAGCGGCAGGGGGACAGAGCTAGAGGATTTGTATCAGATAGGAAGTATAGGGTTGTTAAAAGCAATTGATAAATTTAATCTAGACTATGATGTGAAGTTTTCAACTTATGCAGTACCTATGATAACAGGAGAAATCAAAAGGTTTTTACGGGATGATGGATTGATTAAGGTGAGTAGAACGTTGAAAGAGTTAAACTTTAAAGCTTATGGAATTAGAGAGAAGGCAATAAAAGAGCAAGGGAGAGAGCCGACAATAGAAGAGTTGGCCAAAGAACTAGGCGTTGGGAAAGAAGAGTTGGTAGAGGCGCTAGAGGCAACCCATGAGGTAGAGTCTTTATATAAGCCAGTGTATCAACATGAAGGAGAAGAGATACTTCTGATAGACCGAGTAGAAAAAGGGGAAGGAGAAGAAGAGAAGATAGTGGATGAATTGGTCTTGCATCAGTTACTAGAAAGGTTAGAACATAGCGATCGGCAATTGATCTATCTGAGATATTTTGCGAATATGACTCAGACTGAAGTTGGGAAATTGCTTGAGATATCGCAAGTTCAGGTATCACGAATGGAAAAGAAGATATTGAGTAAGATGCGTATGGAATTCTAAAGGTTAAGCATGCTAGTATGCATATTTCTGGAAACATTGGGAGACACTACCTATATCAGTAAGAAAGGGTAGTGGTGAAACAGTGTGAGTTCAAGAGATAAGTTACGAGTATGCTTAATTTTCATAATTTTTTTAACCATTATAATAGGGGGAGTGTACTATTATTATGAATCGGGAATACAAGCGCAACCAGGGAATGGCACATTAATATTTATGAATGGATAAAAAGATGAGATGGACAATAGAAAAGTAGTGTATATAAAAGCAGAGCAATTTATTGAAGTGCCCAATTACCAGGTGAAGATAAGTGATATTATATCAATGGAATGCATGGAAAAAGATATTGTTGAAAAATTAAAAGAAATAGTCGTATTAAACAGTGATGAAAAGAAAAATAAGCGATATGTCATTTCGATTTTAAAGGTGATTGAAGCGATTCATAAGGTGAATCTAGAGATTGAAGTACAAAATATTGGAGCGACAGATATCATTATAGAAGTAGGGGTATCGAAAAGAGAAAAGAAAATCTTACAGATTTTTACAGTATTTATAGTGATGGTGATCATATTTTGTGGCGCTGCATTTTCGGTAATGACCTTTGTCAATGATGGAGGCGTTACGATTGTTATGGATAATATCTATGAGATGATGACAGGGAAAGAGTCGGATGGGTTTACCATACTAGAAGTATCTTATTCAATTGGTCTGGTTTTAGGGATTATCCTATTTTTTAATCGGATTGGGAATAAAAAGTCAACTTGTGATCCTACGCCAATGGAGATTGAAATGCGAAAATATGAAGAAGATATACAGACCACCGTGATACAAAATTATTCTCGTAAGGAGACAGAGATAGAAGTCGATGATTGAAGGATTGTTAGTGATAATAGGGGTAAGTTGTGGAGCGATTGTATCAGTCGGATTATTTTCCTTGATTATTAGTCTGGGAATCATATCAAAATTTGCAGATCGCACCCATACGGGAAATCAGACGACATGGTATGAACTAGCAGTGATGTTAGGCGGAATTGTGGGAAATCTGATTTGGATTTATCGATTAGAGTTTATCATACCTATTTTTTTACAAGTAGTGATAGCTGGAGCAGCAGGGATTTTTGTGGGATGTTGGGCAATGGCGATTGCAGAAGTGATTAATATATTTCCGATATTTATACGTAAAGCAAAAATTAAAGGGTATCTTCCATATGTAATTTTAAGTATTGCCATGGGAAAAGGATTGGGTGCACTTTTTATTTTTTGGAAGGGGTTTGGGAAGTGATATATGAATGAAAATCAAAAAAAAGAGATGTATAAAAAGTACGTAGAAGAAAAAACACCAGCCAATAGTGTGGGGAAAAATATGCTAAAAGCATTTTTGTTAGGTGGCATCATCTGTCTATTGGGAGAATTCATTATGAATCAATTAGAAATGATAGGGGTGTCTGAGAAAGATTGCACAGCGTGGACTGCAATTATTTTGATTTTAATCAGTGGGATATTAACCGGGTTTAACCTTTATTCAAAACTAGCAAATTGGGGAGGGGCAGGTGCACTTGTTCCAATTACAGGGTTTGCGAATTCTGTAGCAGCTCCAGCAATTGAATATAAGAAGGAGGGACAGGTTCTTGGGATTGGATGCAAAATATTTACGATAGCAGGTCCTGTTATTTTGTATGGTGTGTTCACTTCGTGGATTCTAGGGCTTGTGTATTATATTTGTAGAATGCTTGGAATGGATTGGTAGGAGGGGAAATGGAAAGTAGTATAGGAAAGCAAAGTATAAGATTTCAATCAGCTCCAACTATTGTGGACACAGCTTCGGTAGTTGGTGTAAAAGAAGGGGAAGGGCCCTTAGCAAATTGCTTTGATTATATAGGAGAAGATGATTTATTCTTAGAGGAAACTTGGGAAGAAGCAGAGAGTAAGATGCAAAAAATAGCATGCGAAATAGTGATGAAGAAAGCTAGAATAAATCCAGAGGATATTCGCTATTTATTTGGTGGGGATTTATTAAGGCAAGGAATTGCTACTACAATGGGGGCGGCACAGCAACTTGAAATCCCTTTATTTGGCCTATTTGGAGCTTGTTCTACATCTGGAGAAGCATTGGCGCTGAGTGCGATGACAGTGGCAGGAGGATATGCAAATCAGGTACTGGCCATAACATCCAGTCATTTTGCTAGTGCAGAAAAAGAGTTTCGCTTTCCCTTAGGGTATGCAAATCAACGTCCGAAAAGTTCTCAGTGGACCGTTACAGGAAGTGGTGCCTTTTTAGTAGGGAGAGGGAAAGGTGTGGCAAAGATTACGGGAGTAACTATTGGAAAGATTATAGATTGGGGATTAAAGGATTCGCAAAACATGGGAGCGTGTATGGCACCAGCAGCGGCAGATACCTTACAGTGCCATTTTACTGATTTTGACAGAAAGGTAGAGGATTACGATCAGATTGTTACTGGAGATTTAGGGGAAGTTGGGACAGGTATATTGTACGATTTGATGAAAGACAAACACTGTGATATTAGGGGGAAACATATGGATTGTGGGAAAATGATTTTTGAGAAAGAAGCACAAAAGACGAATGCAGGAGGAAGCGGATGTGGTTGTGCGGCTGTTACTTTAGCATCCTACGTATTGCCGAAGGTAAAAAGTGGAGAGTGGAACCGCGTCTTATTTTTGCCGACAG
The DNA here is from genome assembly GCA_964369425.1 of uncultured Lachnospiraceae bacterium. Classification (GTDB taxonomy): domain Bacteria; phylum Bacillota; class Clostridia; order Lachnospirales; family Lachnospiraceae; genus CAUPWF01. The sequence goes on along the minus strand of CAYJGW010000009.1, from coordinate 33,287 downwards.
GAGCGTTGATGTCAACGGTAAGCTACAATGAAGGACAAAGCGTGCCAGGCATTTCCCATGGGATTGTAATTGAGAATTTTGAGTAATAAGCGAGGAGAAGGTAGATGGAGTATTTCAATGCTTTTTGGGTTGGAGGAGTCATTTGTGCATTGGTTCAAATCTTGTTAGATCGCACCAAGTTAATGCCTGGAAGAATTATGGTATTATTGGTGTGCGTAGGCTGTGGATTAGGGTTTGTAGGAGTCTATGACTCGGTTATTGAATATGCAGGGGGTGGAGCAAGTGTTCCTTTGTTGGGATTTGGAAATGGGTTGTGGAAAGGCGTAAAAGAAGCCGTAAATGAGCAAGGGTTACTGGGGATATTTTCAGGTGGGTTAACTGCTACATCAGCAGGAATCGCAGCAGCTCTACTCTTTGGTTATCTGGTTTCACTTGTGTTTGAGCCAAAGATGAAGAAATAGAAATTGGTTGAAAATGCATAGGAAAAATGATATAATGTGCCTAATGAAAAAATGGAGGAGAACAAATGAGAACTTATTTAGTAACAGGTGGTGCGGGATTTATTGGCTCTAACTACATTCATTACATGTTTAAAAAATATGGTGATACGATTAGAATAATCAATGTAGATAAACTGACTTATGCAGGAAACCTTGAAAACTTAAGAGAGGTAGAGAATAATCCAAACTATACGTTTGTAAAAGCAGACATCTGTGATTCAGAAGCAATTCAGAAAATTTTTGATGAGAATGAAATAGATAGAGTAGTGCATTTTGCAGCAGAAAGTCATGTGGATAGAAGTATTAAAAATCCAGAAGTGTTTGTAAAGACGAATGTATTAGGAACTTTGGTAATGTTAAATGCAGCAAAAGCTGCTTGGGAACAAGAAGATGAGACGTTTAAAGCGGACAAGAAGTTCTTGCACGTATCTACAGATGAGGTGTATGGATCGCTAGAAGAAGAGGGAGAGTATTTTTATGAGACGACTCCTTATGATCCACACAGCCCATACTCAGCAAGTAAAGCATCGTCAGATATGCTAGTGAGATCATACATGGATACGTATAAGTTTCCAGCTAATATTACAAACTGTAGCAATAACTATGGTCCATATCAATTCCCAGAGAAGTTGATACCATTAATTATCAACAATGCATTACAAGGGAAGACGTTACCAGTTTATGGAGATGGAAAGAACGTAAGAGATTGGTTATACGTAGAAGATCATGCAAAAGGAATCGACATGGTTCAAGAAAAAGGACGTTTATTTGAGACTTACAACATCGGTGGACACAATGAAAAGCAAAACATCGAGATTATTCATATCATCCTAGATACCCTTCAAGAGATGTTGCCAGAAGGTGATGCAAGAAGAGAACTTGTAAGTAGAGACTTGATTACTTATGTAGAAGATAGAAAGGGTCACGATAGACGTTATGCAATCGCACCAGATAAGATCAAAGAAGAGATTGGCTGGGAGCCAGATACAATGTTTGCAGAAGGAATCAAATTAACAATTAAATGGTTCTTTGAGAACGAAGAGTGGATGGAGAATGTAACAAGCGGAGATTACCAAAAATATTATACAGAAATGTACAAGTAGACAGTATAGCAGTATCTTAGGATACTGCTAAATTGTAGTGTAAGAGAAGGAGAGATACTTATGAAAGGTATTATTTTAGCAGGGGGATCAGGAACAAGATTATACCCATTAACAAAGTCAGTTTCAAAGCAGATTATGCCAGTATACGATAAGCCGATGATTTATTATCCGCTTTCTACTTTGATGTTAGCAGGGATTAGAGAAGTGTTAATTATTTCGACACCAAGAGATTTGCCAGTATTTGAAGAATTATTGGGAAGTGGCGAAGAGTTAGGAATGCGATTTGAGTATAAGATACAAGAAAGTCCAAGAGGGCTTGCGGATGCATTTATCATTGGAGAAGAGTTTATTGGAGACGATAATGTAGCACTTGTCTTAGGAGATAATATTTTCTACGGACAAAGCTTCTCAAAAGTATTAAAAGCAGCTGCTGCTAGAGAGACAGGCGCAACTATATTTGGATATTATGTAAGAGACCCAAGAGAGTACGGTGTTGTAGAGTTTGATGAATCTGGAAAGGCAATTTCAATTGAAGAAAAGCCGGAGAATCCAAAATCAAATTATGCAGTGCCAGGTCTATATTTCTACGATAATAGAGTCGTGGAAATTGCAAAAAATGTAAAGCCATCAGCAAGAGGAGAGATTGAAATCACAAGTGTGAACAATGCATATCTTGAAATGGGAGAATTGCAAGTAGAGACACTTGGAAGAGGATTTGCGTGGTTAGATACAGGAAACCATGATGCACTTTTAGAAGCAGCAGACTTTGTGGCAGCATTCCAAAAGCGTCAAGGATTGTATATTTCTTGCATCGAAGAGATTGCATACAAAAGAGGATTTATTGATAAAGATCAACTAGTGAAATTAGCACAGCCATTAATTAAGACAGAATATGGTCAATATTTAATGGAAGTAGCAAAAGGACTATAAAGGTTAGGTGAGCAATTATGGGAAAAATAACAGTAGAAACATGTGAAATAGAAGGATTGAAAGTAATTACTCCATCTGTATTTGGAGATGAGCGTGGGTATTTTATGGAGACCTATAATTACAACGATTACAAGGCAGCAGGAATCGATGTAGAGTTTGTACAAGACAATCAATCTATGTCAGTAAAAGGTGTACTTAGAGGATTACATTATCAGATTAATTATCCGCAAGATAAGTTGGTGAGAGTAGTAAGTGGGGAAGTGTTTGATGTCGCAGTGGATTTAAGAAAAGGATCAAAGACATATGGAAAATGGCATGGTGTAATACTTTCTGCTGAAAACAAAAAGCAATTTTTTGTACCAAAAGGATTTGCACATGGATTTGTAGTTCTGTCTGATAGTGCGGAGTTTGCTTATAAATGCTCTGATTTCTATCAACCAAATGATGAAGGTGGATTGAAGTGGAATGACCCAGAAATCGGAATTGAGTGGCCAATCCCAGAAGGAATGGAACTTACAATTTCTGATAAAGACCAAAAATGGACAGGAATATCTGATTTATAAGGGAGAAGAATATGAAGGTATTAGTAACTGGTGTCAAAGGACAACTGGGACATGACGTTCAAGTAGAACTAGAAAAGAGAAATCATACTTGTGTGGGTGTGGACATTGAAGAGATGGACATAACGGATGAAACGTCTGTCAATCGTGTTATAAAAGAAGCAGCAGTGGATGCGGTGATTCATTGCGCTGCTTATACAGCAGTGGATGCGGCAGAAGATAATCAAGAACTATGTGCAAAGGTAAATGCTCTTGGAACTGAATATATTGCAAAAACATGTAAAGAACTAGATATTAAGATGATGTATATCAGTACAGACTATGTATTTGATGGGCAAGGTGAGACACCTTGGAATCCAGATGATGAGAGAAATCCGTTGAATGTATACGGTCAGACAAAATATGAAGGTGAACTTGCTATCGAAGAAAACCTTGAAAAATTCTTTACAGTAAGAATTGCATGGGTATTTGGAGTGAATGGAAACAATTTCATCAAAACGATGTTAAAGCTAGCAGAGACAAGGGATGAGTTAAGTGTTGTGGATGACCAAATCGGTTCACCTACATTTACACTTGATTTAGCAGTACTTTTAGTGGATATGATTGAAACAGATAAATATGGAAGATATCATGCAACAAATGAAGGTCTGTGCACTTGGTATGAATTTGCGAAAGAGATCTTTAAGCAAGCCGGTGTGGAGATTAAGGTGGAACCTACCACTAGTGATAAATTTCCAGCAAAAGCAAAAAGACCACACAATAGTAGGATGAACAAAGATAAACTGAGTGAAAATGGATTCCATAGATTGCCGACATGGCAAGATGCGGTTTCAAGATACTTGAAAACCTTAGGTTATTAAAGAGAGTGGTGAATGATATGAAAAGATTAGTATTAATGATGTGTGTAGGGGTGTTAACGATAGGGCTTTTTGGATGTGGACAAGGAGCAGTGAATGACGAACCAGAAGAAAAAGAAGAAGTGGAAGTAGTTATCACAGAGGAAGACGCGGATGAGTCACAAGAAGAGCAAGAAGAGTCAGATGATGAAGTTCTGAAAGACGAAGCACAAGAAGAACAAGATGCAGTGACAGAGTCGGAGATATCGGTATATGCACCAAATGAGAATGCAGATGCATTCGTAGAATCCAAAGTAAAGGTTTCCGCTATAAATGAGTCGGAGATAGATCGCGTGTTGACAGAACAAAATGTGTTGTCTAGTGATGTAGTGATCAATAGTATTAATCAGACAACTGTTGATGGGAAAGAAACGGTAGAGGCAGACTTTAATCAAGCATTTTCTAGTAGACTTTCTAGCATGGGAAGTTCTGGAGAATACTATATTCTAGGAAGTGTGGTGAACACTTTACTAGATGCATACGATTGTGATCAAGTGAAGATTACGATAGACGGTTCCCAATTAGAACTTTCACATGGTCAATCTTCTCTTTATTACGGGGAATTTAGTAACTAAATAAAAGCAAAGAAAAAGTATTGTCCTATTTTTGGACGGTACTTTTTTTGTAGAATGAAAGGACTAGCACCAAACCTTGATTTGTTCATACACATAATACATAAGGGAAGAATACGAATATGAGGAGGGGAAAGTGAAAGAGAGAAGTTTTGGATTTGTAGGTGGAGATAAACGAAATGTAGAGTTAATGAGGATACTAGAAAAAGAAGGGTATCTTATTAATTATTTTGAAATGTGCGAAGATATAGAGGAAGGATATCTACTGAGAGAAATGAAATCATTAGAGGAAATTTTCTTGTCCTCAGATTGTGTGATTTTTGGAATTCCCATGTTTCGGAATCGGAAGCTTTATAGTGATGCAGAGTTTGAAAACGATGCCATCGAAAAGATTAAGCACTTGGTGAGAGAAGAACAATCCATATATGGTGGGGTGATACCACAGGAACTAAAAACTCATATTGCAAAGAAAAAGGGTTTGGTACATGATTTTATGGAAGACGAAACTTATGCTATCTTTAATGCAATCTCTGTAGCAGAGGGAGTGATATTCGAAACGATGAAGCAAAGAGAGTGTAACATCCATCAAAGTCAGTGTTTGGTTTTGGGATTTGGAAGATGTGGAAAGGTAATCGCAGATAAACTAAAAGGACTCTCAGCAAATGTAACGGTAGCCAGTAGAAGTCAAGAGGAACTTACTTATGCAAAAGCGTTAGGATATCAAACACTGAATTTGAGTGTGTTGAAAGGGAGCATTAGTCTCTATTCGAATATATATAACACAATTCCTGCACTAGTGATAGAAAAAGATAGTTTGAATCGGATGGATGCTTCACAACTTGTGATTGATGTAGCATCAGGAAAAGGTGGAGTGGATTATGAGTTTTCAAAGAGGAAAAAGATGAACTGTATACATCTGTTAGGGATACCTGGTCGATATGCGCCAAATTCTGTGGCGGAAAAAATGGCAGAAATTATTTTGAATAAGTTGTAAGAGGTATGGTATGGAATTAAAAGGTAAAAAAGTTGGGATTGCTTTAACAGGGTCTTTTTGTACATTTGATAGTGTGATGAAAGGATTAGAGTCATTGGTAAAAGAAGGTGCAGATGTAACTGTATTATTGTCAGATAACGTTCAATGTATAGAAAGTAGGTTTGGGAAACCAAAAGAGTTTGAGCGGCAAATTATAGAAATCATAGGGAAAGAGCCAATTCGTACTATTAGTGAGGCAGAGCCAATAGGACCAAAAGGGTATTTGGATATTCTAGTCATCTTCCCTTGTACGGGAAATACGGTAGCTAAATTGGCAAACGGAATCACAGATACACCTGTATTAATGGGAGCAAAGGCTCATTTGAGAAATGGAAAACCTCTTGTAATCTCAATTTCAACAAATGATGGACTAGGAATGAATATGAAAAACATAGGATTGCTATTGAATGCAAAGCAGGTATATTTCGTGCCTTTTGGGCAAGATAATCCTGAGAAAAAACCAAACTCATTGGTAGCACATTCGAATTTATTGATTGCAACGATAGAATATGCTCTGGAGCATAAACAGCTACAGCCTATCATAAAATAGTGAAAAAGAGGTAATGCATGTGTGGAATAGCAGGATTTTCAAATCATAGAATCAATTTTCTATCAAAGAAAGATAAGTGGAACCACATTTTAGGTAGAATGAATAATATACAAAAGCATAGAGGTCCTGATGGAGAAGGCGAAAACTTACTAGAGCATTGTGGATTAGCACAGGTAAGATTAGCGATTATCGATTTGAAGACGGGGACACAACCGATGACTAGAAGAGGAGGAAGAGGAGATTATACCATAGTTTTTAACGGAGAAATATATAACATGCTATCTTTAAAGAAGGAGTTGATAAAAAAAGGCTACCTCTTTCAGACAACATCGGATACAGAAGTAGTACTACAAGGGTTTATCGAAGAAGGTGTAGCTTTTATTCAAAAACTAAATGGGATTTTTGCATTTGCAATATGGAGTCATAGAGACGAGGTGTTGACCTTGGTTAGAGACCGGGTCGGAATCAAGCCACTTTTTTATACCATGAAACAAAACACCATTGTTTTTTCATCAGAGATCAAAGGCATCTTTCAATTTCCCGAAATAGAAGCAGTGTTAGATAAGGAGGGCATATCAGAAGTTTTTGGGCTTGGACCAGCAAAGACATATGGAAAAGGCGTATTTAAAGGGGTGGAAGAAGTATTACCGGGTTACTATTACCAATATTCAAAAGAGGGATTGCGGTTAGTGAATTACTGGAAGTTAAAAAGTGCAGTTCATACAGACACTTTTGAAGAGACAGTTGAGAAAACCAGATATTTACTCACTGATTCCATTAAAAAGCAAATGTTATCCGATGTACCTCTTTGTACATTTTTATCGGGTGGTATCGATAGTAGTTTAGTAACTGCAATATGTAGTGAAGAGTTAAAAAAAGAGGGAAAGGTGCTAGATACATTCTCATTTGACTTTGCAGGCAATGAAAAAAATTTTAAGGCAAATTCTTTTCAACCATCACAAGATAGACCATTTGTAGATAAGATGGTGGAGTATGCAGGGACAAATCACAGGTATTTGGAATGCGATAAGGAAGCGTTGTTTTATGGATTGGAAAAAGCTGTGGATGGAAGGGATCTTCCTTGTATGGCAGATGTAGAATCATCACTTCTTTATTTTTGTGGTTTAGTAGCTAAAACAAATAAGGTGACATTGACAGGGGAGTGTGCTGATGAGATATTTGGTGGTTACCCTTGGTTTTATAAAAAAGACTGCTTCGAATCGGATACATTTCCCTGGGCGAGAGACTTCACACTTCGAACGGTTCTATTAAAAGAAGAACTGGTTTCAGAACTGGAGCTTGAAAGTTATGCACGAGGAGCTTATGAAAAAACTGTAAAGCAAACCCCTATATTAGAAGGGGAGGTAGGAGAGGAGAAAAGAAGGAGAGAACTAGCATATCTGAATATGAAATGGTTTATGCAAACCCTATTAGATCGAATGGATCGAACTAGCATGAGTGTAGGATTAGAGGCGAGGGTTCCCTTTGCGGATCACCGCTTAATAGAATATGTATTTAACGTACCATGGGAAATGAAGTTTTATGGCAAATTATCCAAAGGATTGTTGAGAAAAGCGGGTGAAGCCTATCTACCAAATGAAGTTTTATATAGAGCCAAAAGCCCATATCCAAAAACCTATGACCCAGAATATGAGCAGTTGATAAAAGGAAGAATGAGGGAAATTCTAGATGATACAAATGCACCAATCCTTCAATTTATTGATATGAAAAAGGTAGAGCGATTCATGAGTGCTAAGACAGAATATGGAAGACCATTTTACGGTCAGCTTATGGCAGGACCACAACTTCTAGCATATATGATTCAAGTGAATTATTGGCTTGAAAAGTATAAAATCCGCGTACTTTGATTAGTCTCCTTTGCTACTGAGATTATTGTGATAGATATCTCGTATCTTGTTATTGTCATATGCAAAGTCATTGGTGAGTTTATCGTAGTTCACACTTTTATGAGAACTTTCATCCTTTTTCTTCATTGTATTTAAACGTTGTATGGCAGTATCTTTTGAATGTGAATATCTTATTGATGATTCCATATAAAAAAACTCCTTTCTTTGGTTACTATAAGGATGGCCAAAGAGAGGAGTTTTATTCAAGGTATTATTATAATGTTTCTGGTTCGTCAAAAGACTCACCAAAAGTGTCTACAGTCATAGATTTGATTTTTTGATCTTCTAATGGTCTGTCGCTGTGATCTGTAGGAGACTCAGCAATTGCATTCACAATATCCATACCTTCGATTACTTTTCCAAATGCTGCATAAGCACCATCAAGGTGTGGCGACTTTTCGTGCATAATAAAAAATTGAGATCCAGCAGAGTCAGGCATCATAGAACGTGCCATAGAAAGAACTCCAGGCTCGTGGGATAAATTGTTTTGGAAACCGTTTTGGATAAATTCTCCTTTGATAGAATATCCTGGACCACCCATACCACTTCCTTGTGGACAACCACCTTGAATCATAAAACCTCTAATGACTCTGTGGAAAATAAGTCCATCGTAGTATCCTTTCTTTGCAAGTGAGATAAAGTTTTTAACTGTATTTGGAGCATAGTCAGAGTAAAGCTCTGCTTTGATGATTGCTCCGCTTTCCATTTCAAGTGTAACAATTGGATATGACATATTAATATTTCCTTCCTTTTTTATAATTATTATAACAATACCATTGTACATAATAAGAGGAGGTTCGTAAAGCTAATTCTTGCAAAGATTTCTCAGATAGAGTAAAATGAAGGATAGTCAAATTGAAAAAGAGGAATCAATAATGGGAATTGTTCAGACGAAAGATTTAATCTTTCATTATACAAAAAGAGATGAAGAAGGCAATGAAGTAGGAAAACACCTTGCGATTGATACTGTGAATTTAGATGTAAAACAAGGAGAGTTTGTGGCAATCTTAGGTCATAACGGATCAGGGAAATCCACGCTGGCTAAACATATGAATGCGATTTTGCTTCCAGATGAAGGAACTATGTGGATTGATGGTCATGATACCAAAGATATGGAGTCCTTATGGAAAATCAGACAAAGTGCAGGAATGGTGTTTCAAAATCCAGATAACCAGATTATTGGAACGGTTGTAGAAGAAGATGTAGGGTTTGGACCAGAGAATTTAGGCGTACCTACAGAAAAAATTTGGACTAGGGTAGAAGAGAGCTTGAAATCCGTAGGGATGCTTTCTTATAGAAAGCATTCTCCAAATAAATTATCAGGTGGGCAAAAACAGAGAGTAGCAATTGCAGGTGTAATTGCTATGCGACCAAAATGTATTGTCTTAGATGAACCAACTGCAATGCTAGATCCAATTGGTAGAAAAGAAGTAATTCAAGCGATTAAGCGGTTAAAGGAAGAAGAGGGGATAACTGTAATTCTAATTACTCACTATATGGAAGAAGTAGTAGATGCGGATAAAGTAATTGTGATGCATAAGGGAAGAATTGTATTACAGGGAACTCCAAAAGAAGTGTTTAGTCAGGTAGAGCAACTCGAAGAATATAGGTTAGATGTGCCACAGGTAACATTGTTAGCGCACCAGTTGAAGAAGAAAGGTGTACCACTACCTGATGGAGTGCTAAAAGTAGAGGAGTTAGTAGAAGAATTATGTCAATTAAATTAGAAAATGTGAATTATATCTACAGTCAAGGCACGTCGTATGAAAAGCATGCCTTAAGGGATGTGTCTCTAGAGATTCCACAAGGAGAGTTTTTAGGTGTTATCGGTCATACCGGTTCAGGAAAATCCACTCTGATTCAACATTTAAACGGACTAATGAAAGCAACAAGTGGGACGGTGTATTATAATGGACAATCTATATATGAAGAAAGATATAGTATGAAGGAATTAAGACGTAACATTGGGCTTGTATTTCAATATCCAGAACACCAGTTGTTTGAAGTAGATGTGCTAAGTGATGTATGTTTTGGCCCTAAAAATTTAGGGCTTTCTAAAGAAGAGGCAGAAGTAAAGGCTAAAGCCGCATTGGAATTAGTAGGGTTTCCAAAGGATCAATATGATCAATCCCCTTTTGACCTTTCTGGGGGACAAAAGAGAAGAGTAGCAATTGCAGGCGTTTTAGCAATGGAACCGAAAGTGTTGATTTTAGATGAGCCAACAGCAGGGTTGGATCCCAAAGGACGAGATGAGATATTGGATCAAATTGCTACTCTCCATAGAAATGGAAATATGACAATTATCTTAGTGTCTCACAGTATGGAGGATATCGCAAAGTACGTCGATCGGTTGTTGGTTATGAACAATGGAGAAGTGATGTATCAAGGGCAACCAAAAGAGGTGTTTTCTCATTATAAGGAATTAGAAGAAGTAGGTCTTGCAGCTCCCCAAGTTACATACGTGATGCATCAATTGCGTGAAAAAGGTCTAAAGGTAGATGCGTCAGTTGGAACAGTGGAAGAGGCGGTAGCAGAAATATGGAAGTGTTTGGAGAAGAGCGATGATTAGAGATATAACGATTGGACAATATTATCAAGAAGACAGCATTGTCCATAGATTAGACCCAAGAACAAAGATAGTTGTAACATTACTCTATATGATTTCTTTATTTTTGGTAGAATCGATTATTGGTTATGGAGTGATACTTGTTTTATTACTGAGTGTAATAAAACTATCAAAGGTGCCTCTAGGGTTTATTGTCAAAGGCCTTAGACCATTGCTTATTATTTTATTATTTACAGTTTCGTTTAACTTGTTCTTTACGCGAACAGGAGAGGTGCTTTTTGAGTTTTGGATTGTTACCATAACAGATGAAGGGATTCAATCAGCAGCGATGATGGCGAGCAGATTGATTCTGTTGATTATGGGATCCAATATTGTTACGTTGACGACAACGCCAAATCTTTTGACAGATGGAATTGAAAGTTTATTAAATCCATTAAAAGTGGTAAAGATGCCAGTGCATGAAATTGCGATGATGATGGCTATAGCACTTCGATTTATACCGATTCTATTAGAAGAGACTGATAAGATTATGAAGGCACAACTAGCAAGAGGAGCAGACTTTGAAAGTGGTAACATTTTAAGAAGAGCAAAGAATATGATTCCGATTTTAGTGCCACTTTTTATCTCGGCATTTCGAAGGGCTAATGATTTGGCACTTGCAATGGAGGCAAGGTGTTATCGGGGAGGAGCTGGTCGCACAAAAATGAAGCCTTTATCGTATAAAAAAAGAGATTACGCTACGTATGGTATGGTATTGCTCTATATGGCGATTGTGATTAGTGCGAAAGTATTAGATGTGACAAGCTTAATTAAAGCTTGGGTATAGGAGCACAAAAAGGATGAAGCGAATAAAGTTAACGGTAGCTTATGAGGGTACAGATTACTGTGGCTGGCAGGTACAGCCAAATGGAATTACAATTGAAGAGGTATTAAATCATACCCTTTCTAAAGTATTTAATGAATGCATTACAGTGGTTGGGGCAAGTCGTACGGACAGTGGGGTTCACGCATTTGGAAATGTAGCTGTTTTTGATACGGATTCTACGATTCCACCAGAGCGAATGAAATATGTAATCAATCGAGAACTTCCAGAGGATATTGCAATTGTAGAGTCAAGAGAAGTAGAGGCAGATTTTCATCCACGATATGCAAAAACGATGAAAACCTATGAGTATCAGATTTGCAACAGTGAAATAGCGATTCCGACAAAGAGAAAAACTCATTACTTCGTTTCTTATCCATTGGATGTGAAATCCATGATAGAAGCTTCTAAGTATATGGAAGGAACCCATGATTTTGCAAGTTTTTGCAGTAGTAACTCTGATGTGATAGATACGGTGAGAACTGTTGAAAAAATTGAAATATATATACGGAATCAAGATATCACAATTCGAGTAAGAGGAAATGGATTTCTGTATAATATGGTACGAATTATTGTAGGAACACTGGTCGAAGTAGGAAGAGGGTTTAAACAGGCGACTGATGTAAAAGCAATTATAGATAGCCAAGATAGGAAATTAGCAGGTCCGACAGCACCGCCTCAAGGGCTGTTCCTGTGTAGAATAGAGTATGAATAGAGGAGAATAGAAAGTGGAAAATAGAAAGATAAGAGATTTATTTGGTTTTATAGAGAAAAGTCCAAGTGCATTCCATGTGATTGAGAATGTGGAACAAAGATTAATAAAAAACGAATTTCAAAAAGTGAGTAAGATAACTGATATCCCAGTGGATGGATGTGGAAAATATTATGTAACAATGAATCAATCTACATTGGTTGCAATCCAGATGCCGGAGAAAACTCCAAAAGGATTTCATGTCATCGCAAGCCATAGCGATGCGCCTACTTTTAAGTTGAAATGGAATCCAGATATTGATTTTGAAGGGAAGTACACTTCTCTCAATGTAGAGATGTATGGAGGGACAATTATGGCACCTTGGTTTGATAGACCGTTATCCATTGCTGGACGAGTAGTGTATGAAAAAGATGGTGAAATAAAAGAGGAAAACTTTGATTTTGGTAAGGACTGTGTCAGTATTTTAAATCCTGCAATACATCTTAATCGAGAAGTGAATAAAGGGAAAGAACTACATGTAGCAAAAGATATGATTCCACTTTGGGCAGGTGCAAGTAATAAAGAAGGATTTCTCGCCACAGTTGCAAGAGAAATAGGGATAGCAGAAGATGAAATTTTAGATTATGACCTATTTTTGTATAACCGCATGGCAGGTAGCCAGTGGGGGGCGAATGAAGAATTTATCTCAGCTCCAAAGTTAGATGACTTACAAAATGTATTTACGTCTACAAAAGCGTTTCTAGAGGAGACTCCAAAAGAATATATCAATGTGTTGGCAATTCTAGATAATGAAGAGACTGGAAGCATGACAAAGCAAGGTGCGGCTTCATCGTATTTAAGTGACATATTAAAAGCAATAGGGCAAAATCAGACAGAGACGGAGTATCAGAGTATGCTGGAAGAGAGCTTTATGCTATCGGCAGATAATGGGCACGCAATACATCCAAATTATCCTGAAAAGCACGATAAAACGAATCGACCATATTTAAACGGGGGAGTATTGATTAAGTATTCGGGTAATCAAAAATATACAACAGATGCGAGAACGGGGGCGTTTGTTAAACTGTTGTGTAAGAAAAATGAGATACCATATCAGGCATTTTTTAATCACTCGGATATTCCAGGTGGAAGTACCTTGGGTAATATCGCAACGACACATCTTCCAATAAGGGCAGCGGACATTGGTGTGGCGCAATTAGGGATGCATTCACCGTATGAAACAGCAGGTAGTGATGATGTAGAATACTTGACAAAATTGATGAAATGTTTTTATGCTTTATAACAGTCATATTCTTGACAAAGAATATTCGATGAAGTAGTATGAAAATAGGAATGACTTGCAACTAGCTTGCATAGAAATAGAGAGGAATAAAGTAAAAGATGAAATTGTATGATGAATTAAAGGCAAGAGGTTTAATTGCACAAGTAACAGATGAAGAGTTGATTTCTAATCTAATCAATGAAGGAAAGGCGACTTTTTATATAGGGTTTGACCCAACAGCAGATAGTTTACACGTAGGACATTTTATGGCACTATGCCTGATGAAGCGTTTGCAATTAGTTGGAAATAAACCAATCGCTCTTATCGGCGGTGGAACTGGAATGATAGGAGATCCTTCGGGAAGAAGCGATATGCGTCAGATGATGACACCAGAGCTTATTCAACACAACTGTGATTGTTTCAAAGAGCAGATGAGCAAGTTTATTGACTTCTCAGAAGGAAAAGCTCTGATGGTAAATAATGCAGAGTGGTTAATGGAGTTGAATTACATTGATTTGTTAAGAGAAGTTGGTTCACATTTTAGTGTAAATCGTATGCTTTCGGCCGAATGCTATAAGCAACGTATGGAGAAGGGACTCAGTTTCTTAGAATTCAACTATATGATTATGCAAAGTTATGACTTTTATGTATTGTATCAGAAATACGGTTGTAATCTTCAGTTTGGAGGAGATGATCAGTGGAGTAATATGTTAGGTGGAACAGAGTTGATTCGTAGAAAGCTTGGAGAAGATGCAAGTGCTATGACTATTACCTTACTTCTGAATTCAGAAGGAAAGAAAATGGGTAAGACACAATCAGGAGCAGTATGGTTAGACCCAAATAAAACTTCACCATTTGAGTTCTATCAATATTGGAGAAATGTCGCAGATGCAGATGTATTAAAATGTATCCGTATGTTGACATTCCTTCCACTAGAAGAAATCGATGTAATGGATAGCTGGGAAGGTAGCGAATTAAATAGAGCAAAAGAGATTTTAGCATTTGAATTGACTCAGATGATTCATGGAGAAGAAGAGGCTAAGAAAGCAGAAGAAAGCGCAAAAGCGCTATTTAGTTCTGGTGCAGCACAAAATATGCCTACAACAGAATTGGAAGAGTCACAGTTAGAAGAGGGAAGTATTGATATTCTTTCACTATTGATGGTAAGTGGATTGGTGCCATCAAAATCCGAAGCTAGAAGAGCGGTACAACAAGGTGGAGTTTCTGTAGATGGAGAAAAGATAGTAAATATCGCATTTCGTCTAGAAAAGAAGCAATTTGAAGGTGATGGAATTGTACTAAAGAGAGGGAAGAAAAACTTTAGAAAAGTTGTAATGTAAGCTAGACACCGTCATAACAGTAGGTGCGATACTTACATGGAACGGAGGAAGCAATGTCTCGCAAAAGAAATGGTATTAGCATAGGTGCTGTCTTTTTACTATTACTTATAACGATTATAGGAGCAATTTTTTGGTATAACAATACGGTGAATCGACAAATTGCAAAGATAACAGAAGATATTTTCAATGATTTGGCAAATCAACAACAAGAGTCTTATGACCAAGAGTTGACTGATGAGGTGCAATTTTTAAAAGGAATTGCAAGTAGTGTGGTTGCTTACCCAGATGATATCAGTATAGCGACGAAATATATGACTAGTGTGAAAGAGTCAGGTGGATATGAGAATCTTATACTTGTAGATGAGCAAGGTGTGGGTATCACTTCAGAAGGCGAGCGGATTGATATCTCTGGTTTTTCGCAATTTTCACAAGTAATGGCTGGGGAAAGTATTATTACAGAACCAGTACCTTCACTAGTGAACTCATCTGTAAATGCTGTCATTATAGCGACTCCAGTTATTGTAGATGGAGAAGTGGATGGAATTTTACTAGCAGAGCGAAGGGAAGAGTATCTCAGTGAGCTGTTAACGTCCATGTTTGATGGAGATGAGTATATTCTTACGGTTAATAATCAAGGTGATATAATAGGACAAGTGGCTAATGAGTATGCCATTGCACAAGAAAATGTGATTACCGTATTAGAAACAGCTAAATTCCAAGATAATCATACTACAGAAACAGCCACAAAAAGCCTTTTATCAGGTGAAGAAGGCGATTTGGAGTATGAAATTAATGAACATGAACGTATCGCAGAATATAGACCATTACAGATGAATGGCTGGGTGTTGATATTGGTTATTCCCTATGATATCATTGATGCCAGTGTTTCAGATATTGTGACTAGCACTACGATTTTTAGTGGTATCACAGTATTGGTTTGCATACTATTTCTAGGTGGGATTTTGTATCTTCGAGAAAAAAACCGAAAAAATGTTGAAAGAGCACTGTATTACGATGAACTTACAGGTATTCCAAATCTTAAAAAATTTAAGATGGATATGCTGAAAATGTTGATGGATTATCCAAAGGAACGATTTGCAATAGTGAAATTAGATATTATTAATTTTAAAGTAATCAATGAAATATTTGGATATGAGCAAGGGAACCAGATTATTAAGGCAATTGCAGATGTAGGTGAAGAGGCGGGGATTGCTAAATTTACTCAAGGTAGAGTTGGGACAGATGAATTCTTACTACTAGGTCCTTGTGAATTCTTTTCGAGCTTAGAGAATACACGTTTCAAATACGAGGGGATTTTTAGAGAGAAAGTATCAGTTATAGGAAGTCATAGGATAGACTTTCGATATGGGCGGTATTACATAGAAGAAAATGAAGTAGATGTAAACAGTATTGTTAATAAAGTTACAATTGCACATAATTACGCTAAAAACAATGCAGATATTACAATTGCAGATTATGATGAAGACTTCAAAAATCGAATGTTGAAAAGGACAATCATCACTAATAAAATGGATGATGCATTGAAAAATAATGAATTCAAGGTGTATCTCCAACCTAAGTTTAGGCTTTCGGACGGAAAGAATATTGGTGCAGAAGCATTGGTTCGTTGGATAGAAGACGATGGAACAGTTATTTACCCTAATGAATTCATTCCCCATTTTGAAGAAAATGGTTTTATTGTTGAATTGGATTTATATATGTTGATTAGTGTTTGTAAGTTGTTACAAACATGGATTCGAGAAGGTTTAGAGTGTTATCCGATTTCGGTTAATTTTTCAAGGATGCATCTATTGAGTACAGATTTTGTGAATCAAATAGAGGAGATTGTGGATTCCTATCAAATTCCAAGAAAATATATTGAATTAGAGTTGACAGAGACTACAATATTAGATCATGAAGCAGAACTACAAAGTATTTCTGAAAATTTGCGTGGTAGAGGATTTCATTTTTCTATGGATGACTTTGGCTCAGGATACTCATCTCTTGGCTTCTTAAAAGACTTTGAGATGGATGTAGTGAAAATTGATAAAAGCTTCCTTGAAAAGAGCAAGAATGTAGATCGAGGAAATCGAGTGGTAGAAAATGTAGTGAAAATGGTGCGAGACTTAAATATGACTACAGTAGCTGAAGGTGTCGAAACAGAGGAACAGGTAGAATTTTTAAATCAGATAGGCTGTGAAGTGGCACAAGGCTATTTCTATGAAAAGCCAATGCCAGCAGAAGAATATGCAAAAAAATATTTAGAAAAAGAAAATGCATAGAGCAAGTACTCTATGCATTTTCTTTTTTTGTTGCTAAAATCAAGCTGCTATATGGCGAAAGTGTAAGTGTGCCATTTAGCGTTAAAACCTTTTGTGATAAAAGATCTGTAAATTTCTGGTTTAAATCACTGTGATGAAAGGTGTACTCTGAATTCGATATATTAATTGCAATGAAGGCATCCACTCCTTGAGTACTTCTTTTGAATAATAGTTGTTGGTTCATTACGCAGATATTTTGATAATCCCCGTAATTCAAAGGAGTACAGGATTTGCGTGCATGAATCAATGAAGTGATATGGGTAGTTAACTCATTGGTTACAGGGTGTTCGAAATAAGGTCTTAAGTTCCAATCGTCTTGTGGACGTTTTTCACCAGGAACTCCCCACTCACTACCATAGTAGATACATGGAATGCCAGGCATAGTAAACAGTATGGTGTAGACCAATGGTAACGTATTTTTGTCAGTTAAAATACTATAGATTCTTGAAACGTCATGATTGTCAACGAAACACATCAGTTGCTTTCCGCGATATATACACCAATCTTCCTTTCCGAATTGTCGATTCAACGAATGTGAAATTTCGAATAAGTTTTTATCGTTCATGCTAGAGTAAAGTCCTTTATAGCATTCATAATTCGTACAACTTTGTAACATTTCATCATTGACTATGCGGTTATAATCACCATGTAGAACTTCTCCGATTAAGGCGAAATCTGGTTTTAATGATGTGCAATGCATACGCAACCTTTTCATGAATTCAAAGTCTAAGGAATATGCAACATCTAGGCGAAGCCCATCGATGTCAAAATAGTTTATCCAAAAAGTGACGGCATCTAGTAAGTGGTCTACAACTTCAGGGTTATGTAAGTTTAGTTTTACTAATTCAAAATGCCCTTCCCAACCTTCGTACCAAAAACCATCATCATAATCCGAATTTCCATCAAAATTAATGTGGAACCATTGGGTATAAGGAGATTGTTCTCTATGTTGAATTACATCTTGAAATGCCCAAAATCCACGACCAACATGATTGAACACGCCGTCTAGGACAACTCGGATGTCTGCTTTCTTCAGTGCAGTACACACATCTTGAAAGTCTTCATTAGAGCCTAATCTTTGGTCTACTAACTTGAAATCTTTTGTGTCATACCCATGTGAATCGGATTCAAACAGGGGATTAAATAACACACAATCGACGCCAAGATTGTTTAAATGAGCAATCCAATCCTTTACGTGTAAAATAGGATTTTCTTTGCTTTTGCAAGGGATGTTGCAAAAACCTAAGGGATAGATTTGGTAAAAGGTGCTCTCGTTTAGCCACATAACAATACCTCCATTTCTAGATTCTACAGTGTTCTTTCGAGCATATTGCGAATCTCTTGCATTCGGTTATCAGTTTCGGCGATGATATCAGCACAAGCTTTTAGTTCATCGGCGATTATCTCAGGATTATCCAAGTTCTTCTTGTATTTGAGTTGATGATCCAAACTAGCCCAAAAGTCCATGGCAATGGTGCGGAATTGCACCTCGACCTTCATAGATTTTGTCTCGTTTGAAAGGAAGATTGGCACAGTTAAAATCAGATGTAAGCTTCTATAACCGTTTCCTTTTGGATTCTTGATATAATCTTTTTCTTCTATTAGATGGATATCATCTTGTTCCGCTAACATGTTGGCGAGTTTATAAATATCTTCAGTAAAACAGCAAACAACACGTATGCCTGCAATATCATTTAATTCAGACTCCATATTAGGAATGCTAGGGACGATACCTCTTGATCGTAATTTCTGAATGATACTAAAAGGATGCTTGATTCTCGTCTTAATCGTCTGGATAGGATTACGCTCGTACACTGTAGAAAATTCATCGTTTAATACATTTAGCTTTGTTTCAATTTCTCGCAAAGCACAGCGGTGTTGCATCATCAGTTCGTTAAAGGGTTTTAGCTGTTCTCTTAGCGGGCTTAATTCATTTGGTTCTCCCATAGTAGCTTCTAAAGTTAAAATTTGATTTACGTCAATGTTCATATCATACCTCTTTCCTCTTTTGTACAAGGACTATTCTACCAAAATCTGGAGAAAATTACAAATTAAGTATCATGAATTTATTTGTAAAATTTACAAAAAAAATTCTAAAATAAATAAAAAATTATGACTATTTAACAGAAAGAGGAAAAGTTGTTGACAGATTGAAGTAGACAGCATATACTAGCGATATAAAGAAACAGCAAAGGCGCTGTGAACATTTTGTTCGCAGTGTCTTTTTTGTTTTTTAAACACAAAGGCGTGTTTTCTTTGAATCAAAGTTGGTTTAAAGAAAAGGCGCTTATTTTATTTGGAGGAGGATTTATTTATGTTTTCAGGATTAGACACAATGTGGACGTTATTAGGAGCGGTTTTAGTATTCTTTATGCAAGCAGGATTTGCGATGGTGGAGACTGGCTTTACGAGAGCTAAAAATGCAGGTAATATCATTATGAAAAACTTAATGGATTTTTCATTAGGTACTTTAGTATTTTGGGCAATTGGATTTGGATTGATGTTTGGAGGGGATGGAGCTTTTATCGGTGGGTTTGATTTCTTTATACAAGGGGATTATAGCACTACCATTCCTTCATCAGCAGTGGTAATATTTCAGACAGTGTTTTGTGCAACTGCAGCAACCATTGTTTCAGGAGCAATGGCTGAGAGAACAAAATTCTCTTCATACTGTATCTATAGTGTGATATTGAGTGCAGTGGTTTATCCGATATCCGGTCACTGGATCTGGGGTGGAGGCTGGTTAGCAGAGATGGGATTCCGTGATTTTGCAGGATCTACAGCAGTACATATGGTAGGTGGTGTGGCAGCACTTATCGGAGCAAAAATCTTAGGACCTCGTATCGGTAAATATTCAAAATCAGGAAAAGTGAAAGCGATTCCTGGACACAGCTTAACATTAGGGGCGCTTGGAGTATTTATTTTATGGTTCTGTTGGTTTGGATTTAACGGTGGTTCTACCGTTTCAATGACTGGGGATGATACAATCAAAGCAGCGGCAGATATTATGGTTACCACAAATATTTCAGCAGCTACAGCAGCGGCAGCAGTAATGGGTATCACTTGGGTGAAGTATAAAAAGCCAGACGTATCAATGACGCTCAATGGAGCATTGGGTGGATTAGTTGGTATCACAGCAGGTTGTAATATTGTATCGCCAGTAGGGGCAGCAGTAATCGGTTTGGTTTCAGCATTTGCAGTAGTATTTGGTATTGAGTTTGTGGAAAAGAAATTAAAGATAGATGATCCAGTAGGGGCAGTTGGCGTACATGGAATGTGTGGAGCGCTTGGAACAATTTTAGTAGGTGTACTTGCTACAGATGCAGGACTTTTATACGGTGGTGGTACAGAATTACTAGTAGTGCAATTCATCGGAGTCGGAGCAGTTATCGTATGGGTAGCAGTTACAATGACAATTGTATTTGTAGCTATTAAAAATACGGTAGGGTTACGTGTATCAAAAGAAGAAGAGCAAGCAGGACTAGATATTGAAGAGCATGGATTGACAAGTAGTTACGCAGACTTTATGCATGTGTATCCACATCCAAAAGGTGGTGTGGCACCGCAGGTGGTAGAGATGAAACCAGCACCATTGGCAACCCAGCCTGTTATATCAGAACCAACAGCAATTGAACGTGACGGTGCAAAGATGACAAAATTATCCATTGTAATTAAGCAAAGTCAATTTGAAACGTTAAAGACAGCATTGGATGATCTTGGTGTGACAGGAATGACAGTAACTCAAGTGCTTGGATGTGGTATGCAAAAAGGTGGTAAAGAATTTTATCGTGGTGTAGCGGTAGAGACAACATTGTTGCCAAAAGTAAAAGTAGAGATTGTTATCTGTAAGATTCCGGTAGAAGTAGTGGTAGAGACAGTGAAAGAAGTGCTTTACACAGGTAATGTAGGTGATGGTAAAATCTTCGTATATGACGTTGAAAACGTTGTGAAAGTAAGAACTGGAGAAGAAGGTTACGATGCGCTTCAAGATGAATAAGAATAGGTCATGAGTTAAATAATGAAACCATAATGGATTATATGAATTTATAGTCTATTATGGTTTTTTTGTATATGGGAAATGTGTTATTATAGTAAATATAGAAGAAAAGAGAAAAGAGGATGAGAAAAAATGACGATTCTAACTGTGTTTGTCGCGATAACTTGTGTATTGGTATTTGTTTCCTATATTAATGAAAAAACATTAAAACTTCCAAATGAAATTGCTTTGCTGCTATCTTCCTTTGTCATAGGGGGAATCTACATATTGATTACTTATGTGGTGTATAAAGATTACGCCCATATAGGATTTCCGATTGAATATCTAAGTGATTTTCTGGTAAAAGGTGTACTATGCTTTATGTTGTTTGCAGGATCTTGTAATATTACCCTAGGGAAGTTAAAGAAGTATTCCAAACCGATAGCATTGTTAGCCCTGCTTACCACCACGCTTGCAACGGTTCTCTTTGGCTTAGTGTTTTATTTCATTCTAGGAATCATAGGGGGACACCAGTTTTCGTTGATCGAATGCTTGTTGCTAGGTGCAATCGTATCGCCAACAGATCCTATTGCAGCTACTAGTATATTAAAGAAGGTTGGATTATCCGAAGAATTGATTTTGATAATCGAAGGAGAATCCCTGTTCAATGATGGTGTTGGAATTGCATTGTTTGTAGCGATTTCAAGTGCCCTTTCAAGTACATCTGGTTCGATAGATTACGGCAGCTTTTTCTTTGTATTAGGAAAAGAGATTTTTGGTGCTATTATCCTAGCGGTAGTGATTTGCTTTCTTATGTTCTATTTCTTCAAACGAACAGAGGATAAAATTTTACAAATATTTATTAGTATATTTACGCTCACATCATCCTATGTGTTAAGTCAAAACCTAGGTTTTTCGAGTGCCATTGCAGCAGTGGTGTGTGGAATCTATTTTGCGACCTTTACAAATAAAGCAGATAAAAAAAAGCCAGGAACATTTACGTTGTATTACGATTTTTGGGAAGTGGTTGATAGTTTATTAAATGCAATACTATATATAGGAATTGGCGTATTCTTTGTTAATATATTTTTGTATACGAAAGAGAATATTCTTATTATGCTCGTTGCTGTGGTATCCTGTGTAATTGCAAGGTATGTTGGCGTGTTTTTCGTTTCTTTGTGTTTGAAAAAAATACCAGAAAAGATGTCGAAATCATCTTTTTCGTCTTTATTGACATGGGCAGGATTAAAAGGTGGATTGAGCCTAGCACTTATGATAGAAGTAGTAGAACTATTAGAAACTGAGAATTTCCATATTATGATTGTTTCAGTGTTTTCGATTGTAATGTTTACTACAGTTATTCAAGGACTTACAGTGGAAAAACACTATAAATTTTTGAAAAAACTAGGTAAGTAAATCGTAACAATTCAGCCTAACATCTCGGATAGGTCGTTACACGACCTATTACGCTACTACGTAGCTATATCCTCGATTACGGCAAAGCGCCTTATGGCTGTATTACAAGGTTCATCTGCTGCTATGCAAGCATATCGCAGAATCACTTGTATTCAGCCGCAAGGCTGAATTGTTACAGTAAATCAGGGAAAAAGTTAAAAATGGGTTGACTTTTATAAAGAAAAGCGGTAGAATAAATTACACACATAAAATGTGAAAGGAGCAGACAATGGCGTTTGAAATAGCTATTTCTGCTCTTTTTGCATTTTTATGAAAATACAATATGAAATCAAAAGAGGAGGTAGTAATGCGACAAATTTTATTGAAAAATGGACTAGTAGTTCAAAGTAAGGAAGTAATGAAAGCAAATGTAGTTATCTCGGGAGAGAAGATTTCACAATTATTAGAGTGGGGCATAGAGCCAAATGTAGATGATGTGATTGATTGTAAAGGGAAGTATATATTTCCAGGCGTGATTGATAGCCATGCACATTTAAATGATCCAGGCTTCACTTGGAGAGAAGACTATGAACATGGAACTGCAGCAGCAGCAATTGGAGGTTGTACGACAATTGTTGATATGCCGTTACAAAATGAACCTGCACTTACAGATGGCAAGATATTTGATAAGAAAGAAGCAACAGTGAGTGAAAATGCATATGTTGATTACTGTTATTGGGGGGGACTTGTAGATTATAATTTCGATGCATTAAAAGAATTGGATGAAAAGGGATGTGTTGCATTTAAATCCTTTATAGGTCCAGTTTCGCCAGATTATGTTTCACTGTCATATGGACAAGCAAGAGAAGCAATGATGATTATCAAAGAGTTTGGTGGACGAGCAGGATTTCACTGCGAGGACTATTCAATTATAAAGTGGGAAGAAGCTCGTGCAAAGAAAGAAGGTAGAGAATCGTGGCGAGATTTTCTTGATACAAGACCTGTAGTTGCGGAGTTAATCGCTACAAAAGCAATTATTGATTTGGCAAGAGACACCGGTTGTAAAGTACATATCTGTCACGTGAGTCACCCTGATGTAGTAGAAGAGATTGAATTAGCGCAGATGGAAGGTGTTGATGTTACAGCAGAGACATGTACACATTATCTGTGTATGACAGAAGACGATGTAATTGAAAAAGGAAGCATTTGTAAATGTGCGCCACCTCTTCGAACTCAAGAAGCAGTAGAATTAATGTGGGACTATGTAGATCGTGGTGTTTTGGCTTGTGTGGGATCAGATCATTCCCCATGTGAAGCAAGCGAAAAGAGTGAGGAGACACATGGTGTATTCGGTGCTTGGGGAGGTATGAGTGGTCTTCAAAGTATTATGCAAGTAGTTTATAGTGAAGGTGTGGTGAAAAGAGGATATTCTCCAACTCTTTTAGCGAAAGCATTGAGCGAAGGACCAGCAAAAACATTTGATATTTATGGAAAGAAAGGTGCAATCCAAATCGGGTTTGATGCAGATATTGTAGTTTTTGATCCAGAGATAAGTTGGGAGATTACATCAGAATCCTTATTTTACTTAAATAAAATTTCAGCCTTTGTTGGAATGAAGGGAACCGGATTGCCTGTGCTTACAATGGTGCGTGGAGAAGTGATTGCGGAAAATAGTGAACTAAAAGAGAAAAAAGGATATGGAACACTTGTAAAGAAAATAAAATAGTTAACTGGAGGGGAAGAGATGAACTTGAATGAGAATAAAATTGTAGATAAAGTACATGAAGGAAATGTACCTGTTGAATTATTACCGACTAAAGAGCGAATTATGGGTGGCTTATCTTATACAGCAGCATTTTTAGGTGGTTGTGTATCTATTGGAACTTTTTCCATGGGAGCAAGTCTAATCGGAGTATTGAACTTAACTCAAGCAATTTTGGCAATGGTAATTGGTTGCCTCGTTATAGCGGTTGCTTTGGTGTTGATAGGAAACTGTGGTCATAAATATGGAATACCATACACGATTCAGCTTAGAAGTAGTTTTGGAATCAAAGGGGTAAAAATACCAGGTTTATTGAGAGCGATTCCGGCTATTGTATGGTTTGGTTTTCAAAGTTGGGTAGGTGCGGGTGCAATTAATAGTTGTCTAGATCAGTTATTTGGCATTAGTAATTTACCAATAGTATTCGCTTTATTTACGATATTACAGATCGCACTTGCAATCAATGGATTCCAAGGTATCAAATGGTTAGAAAACATTAGTTGTATCTTTATTCTTGCGACACTAGCATATATGTTCTACGTGGTTGTGACTAAGTACGGCGCAGACATCACATCTAATATTACAAATATAGAAGGAACATGGGGATTGCCATTTTGGGCTGGAACGACAGCATTTTTAGGGATTTATTCTACAATGATTATCAATGGATCAGACTATTCTCGTGAATTAAAAGAGAATGTAGGTCCAAAGAGAACAGGTGTAATCTACGCAGTGGCTATCTTACCTGCAACATTATTTATGGGATTGATTGGACTTATGGTAACTGCAGCTACAGGAAACAGTGACCCAGTATCTGTATTCTCAACAACATTGGATAATCAATTCTTGACGATTGTGACGTTATTATTTATAGCCTTTGCGCAGGTGACAACCAATGTACTAAATAATGTACTGCCACCGATATATGTATTGATGGATACTTTCAAGTTAGATTATAAAAAATCAGTGGTATTAGTAGGTATTCTTTCAGTATGTACTTGCCCATGGCTATTAGTTACAGCTGAATCAGCAAGTGGGCTTGCACTGTTCACACAGATTTATTCAGCTTTCTTAGGACCAATATTTGCGATTATGGTAGTGGATTATTACATATTAAGAAGACAGAAATTAGACTTAAATATATTGTATAATAAAGAAAGTCATATAAAAGGTGTAAACTTAGCTGCTATTCTAGCAGTTGTAATAGGGGCAGTTATATCCCTCATCTTTGTGAATGTATCTTGGTATGTAAGTTTAATTCCAACTGGGATTGCATATTACCTATTTATGAAAGGATTGCCACAAGCAGAACCGTTTAGAAAAGGGACAATTTTAGAATAATATGAGATGGAGGTAGTGGAGACACTGCCTCCATTGTTGTATTTTGAAGATATTTCAATTGAATTCAAATTTAAAATGAGATATACTACTATTTAGAGAAACGGAATTATGCAAAGATAGAATATGTGTAGTTGGCTAGATGATAATGGATAAATCCCAAAAGTGTAACAAGGAGACCTTAGAATGAATACCACAAAAGATAAGTTTAGCCCAGAATCGATTTTTAGAATTAATATTATGATTGCATTGTTTTTTTATGCCACTATGCCATTACTATACCTAGTAGAGGGAGAAATAGGAGCAGGACTCACGATGGCTGTGATTGGATGCATAGCATTTTTTATAGCAGTTGGAATGAAGGAAAGGGTCAGCCGAAATACAAAGATTTATACATTGGTTTTATCTGAGATGTTGACAATTACAATACCAGCTTTTTTTTCTGTGGGTACACCTCATATTTATAGCGCATTGGCAGCAGGGAGTGTGCTGACTGGTTTATATTTTAACTATAGTGTATCTTTATTAAGTTCAATCATTTTTTCTAGTCTAGCACTGGTGTTTACTGTTTTTAATTCTTACTTTATACCAGGATATGATTTTTCATTTTTGATAAAAGGTTGGGTTTTTATGGTTGTAGCATGTGTTTCAACTGTTATATTTGTAAAAATGGTGACAGTGAAGATAGAAGTGGAAAATCTAAAAAATAATGAGAATGAATTGATGTTGAAGAAATTAGAGGTACAGATTCGTGAAGTAGAATTACAAAAGTCACAGCAATCGAGGATGGTAGATGAGATTAAAGGCATTTCATCGAACTTGGCTATTAATGCAGATAATATGCTTTTGGTGGTAAATGAGTTGAGTAATGGGTCAACGCGTCAATCAGTAGCTGTTGCTGATATCGTGACAACAGTGTCAGAAGTAGCAGTGGTGAGTCGGAAAAATGTAGATGATGCAAAAAGAGCAAAAGAATTATCAGATACGTCTAATACACAGCTTTCAGACGGACGTCAGCAGATGAAGAAGATGACTCGGGCGATGGATGATATATCAAATACAGCAAATGAGATTAATAACATTATTAAATCTATAGAAAATATTGCATTTCAAACTAATATTTTAGCTCTCAATGCAGCTGTTGAAGCTGCAAGGGCTGGAAGTGCAGGGAAAGGATTTGCAGTTGTTGCAGGAGAAGTAAGAAGTTTAGCATCATTGAGCAGCGAAGCTGTTAAAAATACGGATACGATGATTAGCAATACGATTCAAGCGGTAAATACAGGGAAGATGATTGTACAAAACACTGCAGAATCGATGGAAAAGATAATTGAGAGTATTGAGGCGATTAATCTAATCATTGATAAAATTAATATATCATCGGACGAGCAATCCTTATTTATATCTCAGGTGGAGCAGAGTTTAAACAGCATTTCAGAGGTGATAAGTAAGAATACATCTACAGCAGAAGAAACGACAGAATCTACAAATGAAATTCATCAACAAGTACAAAAGTTAAATGGGTTAATTGGATAAAGGAGTTTAGATGCATCGAAAGAAACGAAAAAATAGACGAAATAGAAAACGAAATGCATATAAAAAAGGTAGTAAACTTATACATAATATAGTATTTTTCTGTGCATTTCTATTAATGCTATTAGGGGTGACCTATGGCTCTTTTCGACTGTTTTCAAAGGCGGAAGAGCCTCAAGTAGAAAAAGTTGCAGAAGGGAATCAAAAGGAAACGGTTGTACAGGAGTTAGTAATTGAGCAACAAGTAGTGAAGTCAGAACGTGAGACTGATATAAGGAAAGTTCAAAATACAGCAACTGCGGAGAGACACAAGGTGAATGGATTAGCGATTTGTATGTACCATTTTGTGTATGATAAAAATAACCCACCAGCAGGTGTAGATAGTAATTTTATTGAAGCGAGTGCGTTGCGAGAACAATTTCAATATCTAGTGGATAATGAGTATTATTTTCCAACGTGGGAGGAGGTACGTCAATACATTGATGGAGAAGTGTTGTTGCCAGAAAAAAGTGTGGTTTTGACTTTTGATGATGCTGCGCAAAGCTTTTTAGATATGGCAATACCAATTGCAGAGGAAGTTGGCGTACCAATTACCTCATTTATTATTACAAGCTATGATGGACCTAATAAGGTCGAAACTTATGCGAGTCCTTATGTTTCCTATCAATCCCATACCCACGATATGCATAAACCAGGTGGGAATATAGGTCGTGGTGGAATATTTACTGCAATGCCTGAAGATGCAGCAGTAGCTGATTTAAAAACATCTATTGAAATCGCAGGAAATGGAGAGGCATTGGCATATCCTTTCGGTGATTATAATGATACGAGTGTGCAAGCAACTCAAAATGCAGGATTTTTATGTGCAGTGACAACAGAAGCAGGAAGAGTCTATCCAGGAAATGATCCTTATCGATTGCCAAGAGTTCGGATATCAGAGGGACAGTCTCTTTCCTCCTTCATCAGCAGTGTAGAATAAAGTGCAGAATAAAGCAGTAAAAAAAGGTTGACTTTATTAAGTGTTTGGCTTATTATAATGGTACACATAAAATTTTGGCAGGCGACCGCATCTAAGGATGTGGTTGTCTGTTTTTCTGAATGGAAAAATAAATTTTTATTTCTTGCAATAAAAACGTAATGTCGTGCATTAATAGAGTGAAGAGGAGGAAAACATGTTTATTTTAACGACGTCAATGATAGAAGAGAGCCTTGCGCAGGGCTATAGAGTAAATATATCAGAAGAACTAATTGTCGAACTAGGAAAAGGTGATATGAATGCAATGCAGGTGCTTTACGAGAGTACGAATAAAGCAGTCTACGGTTTTGCATACTCGATTCTTAAAAATCCTCAAGATGCACAAGATGTTTTACAAGATACATTTGTGCAGATTTATACATATGCACCCAATTATTCATGTCAAGGAAAACCTATGGCATGGATACTGAGAATTGCTAGAAACTTAGCACTTATGAAAATTCGTGATCAAAAAAAGACAGAACCTATTGAAATGGAAGATAAAGTGGAGTCAATGGGAGGAGAAGAGTTTACTTTACAGATTGAAAACAAGATGATTCTAGACATTGTGTTGCATCAACTAGAAGATGAGAGTAGACAGATTTTGATTTTACATGCAGTGAGTGGACTCAAGCATCGTGAAATAGCTGAAGTTATGAATTTGAAGTTATCGACAGTATTGTCGAAGTATCGACGAACTATAAAAAAATTAAAAAGTATATTACAGGAGGTTGGTTATTATGAATAATGAAAAATTGCAGGATAAATTACGAGAAGCAATTGAAGCAACAAGACCGCCAGGCGATGACTATAAGGCCATCCTTCAAAAATGTGAAGAAAAAGATGAGAGGGTCATTTATATGGAAAATTTACAAAATATGGAACATAAAAATTATGTAGGAGTTGTTAGCAAAAAGGCAAGAAAGTGGACGAAAACGATTATCACAAGCGCAGCAGCGGTGTTGCTGTTGGTAGCAGGCGGAATCGGGTACAATAATTATGTGAATCAACCTTATTATGTACTAGGATTGGATGTGAATCCAAGTTTTTCGGTTTCGGTATCAAAAAATGAAGAAATTATTGCAATTGATGCATTAAATGAAGATGCACTTATTGTATTGAATTCAATGGAATTAGTAGGAACTAACCTAGATGTGGGAATGAATGCATTGGTAGGAGCTATGGTGCAAAATGGGTATATGACTGCTGAGGCAAATACCGTTCTTTTAACAGTGGAAGGAGAAAATATAGATCCAGCTGTTGAGACGCAGTTGATGGATCGAGTGAATAGTCTATTTACACAAAGTGCATTAGAGACATCTGTTTTATATCAAGAAATAAACCCTAACCAAGAGTTAGAAAAGTTTGCACAAGAAAATGGAATCTCGGTAGGAAAAGCGAATTTGATTAATGGAATATTGGCAAGCGACAGTACAAAGAGCCTTGAGGATTTATTGCCACTATCTATACATGAATTAAATTTACTGACAGTTGAAGGAAATAAAAATTTTGGAGAAGGTGTAGATTCTATAGGGACACCAAATAGTTCGGCATATATTGGAACAGAGGCAGCGTTAAATTTAGCGCTCAATCATGTAGGAGTAGGTAGTGATGCAGTGCCTCAAAGTGAAGTAGAATTAGATAGTGAAGATGGTAGAATGGTATATGAAATTGAAGCCGTTATCAATGGAGTAGAAAGTGAGTTTGAAATAGATGCCAAAACGGGAGAAGTCATATTCTATGAGGTAGAAGAACGTGAGAGCGATGATGATGGAGTAGAAGAGGTAGTGGAACCAACACCAGAAGTTGTACCACAGCCAGCACCACAACCAGCACCTCAGCCTCAAATTGACTACGATGATGACGATGATGATTACGACGATTACGACGATGATGATGACTATGACGATGATGGTGATGATGATTAAAATGAGTAAAAAAATGAATTGGATTTTTCCAATTCATTTTTTTACCCAAATTTATTTGTAAAGAAGAGGAGATGTTGCTATAATGGGTAACAGAAAAGGAGACGGTCATGGAAGAAAAATGTTCGATATGTGGGGGAGAAGTAAAGAATGGAGTTTGTTGTTTTTGTGGACAAAAGAATGTGATTGTTCAACAGGTAGCGCAGAAGCAAACAATATATCAAGCCCCCATGCATGATGTAAAAAAGAAGAACACAGCAGTAGTGGTTGTTATAATCATAGCAGTGCTAGCGTTTATATTGATACTTGGTGTTGGGGTATTTGCCTATCAGATAATGGGAGGTTTTGGGGATTACAGTAATGAAATGGAGCTAGGTGAAGAGGAATTGGCGATGAATTCATTTCAGTTTCATTTTACACAAGAGCCAACATATGGGAGTGATACAGTTGATGAAGTACTTGCACAAGGAACATATATTGTAGGAGTGCATATTCCAGAAGGGAAATATCAATTGGAAACAGAAGGCTATGGTGAATTAGAAATCAGTGATACGATAAATCGGATTTCTTATTCTCAGTTTTATTATGAGTATGAAACAAGTCGAATAGAGGATGTGATTTTATGTAATGGTGCAGTTGTAAGAATAGAGGACGTACTAGATGTGACACTAAAAAGTAGTAATGCGAATAAGAGTACAATGACGGGTATTGTAAATGTAGAAACAGAAACATATAAGTTAACAGAAAAAAGACAACTTACGGTGGGAGAAGATTTGCTACCTGGTATTTATGACCTTACAATGATTGGAGAGTATGGTACTAGCGTACATATAAATGTGCCAGGGTATTCTAATATAGATGAAAGCGTTGTGACATCGTATATTCGAATGAATAACTATGAAGATTCTAAAGAATCTGAAAAAGTAAATTCCTATAAAAACTTAGTGCTTCCGGAAGGAACAGTATTAGAATCAACAGGGGAAATTATACTCGCACCAAGCCCTATGACTGCAGAAATAGATTTGATAGATCATTATGAAAATTATATGTATCAAGAATATGTACAATATAACGATAAGGTGTATTAAATATGAAGAATAATAAAATGAATTTAAAGTCAATGGTATACGAAGAGGTGTTACAAAGTATAGTAAAGGGTGAATACAAAGCGAATCAGATTTTACATGAACAAGAATTGATTGAGCGTTTTCATGTGAGTAAATCGCCTGTAAGAGAGGCATTGATTGCACTATGCAATGATGAAATTCTAAAGAATATACCGCGATATGGTTATGAAGTGATTCGTCTGACAAGTAAAGAGGTTAAGCAGAT
Source organism: uncultured Lachnospiraceae bacterium (assembly GCA_964369425.1). Lineage (GTDB taxonomy): Bacteria > Bacillota > Clostridia > Lachnospirales > Lachnospiraceae > CAUPWF01. The sequence goes on along the minus strand of CAYJGW010000009.1, from coordinate 1,901 downwards.
ACTTGAATACAGATTTTGGCTTGAAGGAAGTATACTTAGAGAGAAAATGGGTGATATTACAGAAGAGAACATAGATGAGTTAAAGTCATTAGATAAGTTGTGCAATGAGTCTGTACGAGATATGTGGCTTCACTGGGAGTACAATACGAAATTTCATTTGAAATTGAGTGAATTTGCAAATAATGAGTATGCTACGAAAGAGCTGACAAAGTCTATGGATGTACTAAAGCGTGCTTATGGTCAGTTCTATTGGGATAAATGGAATGGATATTATAATCCTTCCGATATGAAAAACCATAATGAAATAATAGAGTGCATCAAAAACAAAAATGTTGAAGGAGCACTCTATCATTTAAAATTAGATTTGGATGATTTTAAAGGGATGTAGAGGATTGGCCGAGGGCCATCTCTACATCTGTTTTTTCTATCATAACATTAAGAATCTCAATATCTGTATACTTCATACCATTTCGACCGATGTAACAGATACTTCTTATGGTGCTTTCAATATCGTCTTTAACCAATCCCTCCCCTGGCTTAAAACTATGATTTCTCATGGCCATATGGTGTCCTAGAATTGCAGCATCAACAGAAGAGGCTATTTTTGCGGCGCAGGAAGATTTTGCACCGTCACAAACAATTCCACCAACATTCCCAATCGTATTGATGATTGTAAGACCAATCTGTTCTAAGGTACCACCATATAAGTAAGTTATGGCTGCACCAGCACCGCAGGCAGCACTAACCGCACCACAGTAAGCTGAGAGATTACCGATGTATTTTTTTTGGTGTATCGAGATTAAATTGCTAATAACTAGAGCTTTGTATAATTGTTCTTTCGAAGCATTTATTTCTTTTGCGTATTCAATTACAGGAAGAGATACGGTTATTCCCTGGTTTCCACTACCGGAATTAATGATGACAGGAAATGCACAGCCTCCCATTCTAGCATCGGAACCAGCAGCAGCATAAGCCTTCGCTCTGGTTTTTACGTCTGTGCCGTAGCTATCCATAAGTGTTCTTCCTACTTGTGCTCCATAGGCTGTATTTAGACCTTCTAGAGAAATTGTAGTGTTTAGTTCTATTTGTTTAACAAGAGTTTCTTCGATATCCTCTAGAGTTACTAGATTTGCGAATTCAACGATAGAAGAGACTGATAACTGGGATTTGTCCACGTGATTAGGGGAATCTTCATTCCATTGATGATTAAACAATATTTCTCCATCTTTTTCGATTTTAGTAATCATGGTGTGTCTATTTACGATAGTGACACTTGCGCTATGTACCCCTTTTTTTACAGTAGCAGAGATAAATAGATTCTCAACTCCCTCTTGAAGGCGACAGGTACAAAAGCCCTGAGCAACTAAGTGCTTTGTCTTTTTAATATCAGTTTCAGTAACTTCAGAAAGAACTTCTAGTTCTTTTTCTGCATGACCACCAACCACACCGAGAGTGGCAGCAACGTCAATACCGGTGAGACCACCGGAATTTGGAACCGTTACCCCTTTTACGTTCTTAATAATGTTACCACTGCAGATCATTTCTACCTTTTCGGGAAAGTCCCCCAAAACTTCGTGGGCTTTTGCAGCAGCAAAAGCAATTGCTATCGGTTCAGTGCAGCCAAGGGCTGGAACTAGTTCACTCTGTAAAATTTGAAGGAAATTTTGGTATATTTTTTTATCCATGCTTCACAGTACCTTTCTTTAATCATATTATTAATCATATCACTGATAATATCAGAGGTCAATGCGTTAAGGAAAAAGTCATTAAAAAAAGTCCTAAAAAAGAATTGACAAAACTCAAAGTTTTGCGTATATTATTAATATATCAAAAAAAATTGATGTGAGGCCGAAAGGCTATTTTTTAAAAAATACATATCGATAAAAATTGATATGAGAAAG
>CAYJGW010000008.1:0-61119 GCA_964369425.1 uncultured Lachnospiraceae bacterium | reverse complement strand
AAACTAACAAAATCATTTAAGAATGAAAGCATATTAAAAGCAATTTCTCATGAGTTTGAAGCAGGGAAAATTCATGGAATTATAGGCTTTAACGGATCAGGAAAAACAGTGCTATTTAAATGCATTTGTGGATTTCTACAGCCTGATAGCGGCAATATATTTGTAGAAGGAAAGAAGATTGGAACAGAGATAGATTTTCCAGAATCGTTGGGAATGATTATTGAAAATCCTGGGTTTTTACCACATATGAGTGGGTTTCGGAATTTAAAGAAATTAGCATCTTTGCAAAATAAAATAGGGGATGAAGTGATACGAGAAGCAATACAGCGGGTCGGATTAGATCCGAATTCCAAGAAACCAGTGGGGCAATATTCGCTGGGGATGAGAGAGCGGCTAGGTATTGCACAGGCGATTATGGAAAATCCCAATATTTTAATATTGGATGAACCCTTTAGCGGATTGGATAAACAAGGTGCAAAAGATATCTGTGAATTGTTATTAGAGTTACGAAAAAAGGGGAAAACAATAATTTTAGTAGATCATAATATCGTGGAAATAGAATCGATTTGTGACACAATCTGCGAGATGGATAAAGGAAGATTAGAAAAAATATAAGTTATTTTCTTTTCAAGAAGGTATTAAAATATTTTTGGGTGAGGTGAATGCTATGAGAATGAAAAAAATGATACTATTATTTGCTGTCATGAGCTTAAGCATTTCAGGGTGTGTAGAAACTCCTGATGAAGATATTGTAATTAACAAATCAAAGACTTCACTAATGGAAACAGAAAGTGAAAAACTAGTGAAAGGCGAGTATAAAAATCTAAATATTTCTGACAGATGGGAGGAGTCATATAGTTTGCTCGAAGGGAAGTTAACGCTAGAAGCAGATGCCCAAGTAGATGTTGATAATATTGGAAATACACCGATTGTTCAAATGAAAAGACACGTAATGAGTGAGCAAGAACTAAAGAAATTAGCTAGATATTTTGCAGGAGAGAATCTTATTTTAAAAGATAAAGGTTCAACAGAGGATGAGTTAGAAAATTGGATTACACTAATCGAAGATGAAGTGGGAGAATATGGTTCTCCTTATTCAAAATATAAAAATGCAGAGTATATAAGTAATTTAGAGGTGTTAAAAGAGTCAGTGATGGACGAAGGCGGAGAGGAAGAGGCAAATCTAATTTTTGATTACTCTGAAATATCAGAGCATCAGTATATGTTAATTGGAGAAGGGGAAGATATTATAGTAAGAACGGAGCAAAATCGATTTACTGGAATTGTAGATGATGGATTTGATTCAGAGATTCATGGAATACAAGATAATCAAGCAGCGGGAACTACTAGCAATTTTTATTATGAAAAAGGGATGACATATAGTGCATTAAATTTACAATCAGATAGGATTGTGCTTGCATCTATGGAGCAACAATTTCCAAATGATCAGTGGGTACAGTCCGCAAATAGTACATTAGATTTGATTGAATTAAATCTAGAGAAAAGAACGCTCAGTTTGGAGAAAGCTGAACAAAATGCAGAGAATATATTGAATGAATTAGAAATTACGGGAATGAAGTTAGGGGATGTGTATTCTGCCATATGTTACGATGATAAAAATACAGATATTTGGGCTGCGAATATAGAAGAAAGTTATGAAGGATACGTCTTAGAGTATTATAGAGATATAGAAAATATTCCAGCTTTTTGGTACAACGGAGAATCTCATGAGATTCCAGAAGAGTCCTATAAGCCGCCATTTGGGCAAGAGAAAATACAGATTGTTGTGACAGAGCGTGGAGTACAAAGTTTCAGATGGCAGAATATGGCAGAAATAGATAAAGTGATAGTAGAAAATACGAAGCTCTTGGATTTTGTAGAGATACAAAAGCGATTATTAAAGGTGTTGGAATACGCTGTTGTAGGATCTTCATCCCAAAGTCAAACAGATAATCTTCATTATCACTACGAACTATCTCATGTAGAATTACGATATGCATATATTTCTGCATTAGATGAGCCAGAGAAAGCATATCTTACACCTGCATGGGTGTTTACAGTGACGAGTGAAATTGAAGAAGAAGGCGAAATGATTAAAAAATTTCCTGAAAAAATACTCATAAATGCCATTGATGGAAGTTATATTGACCCAAATGCAAGTGTTTTAGATGCAACATACTAAAGGGAAAAATAGGAACTTTCGTTTGTGAAAGGTTTCTCTTTTTTTCTTGTATTAAGAAGTGAAGTTTCCTATAATGTATACAGTAAAAGTAAAACAAAAAATGAGGAGGACTTATGAAAAAGAGAAATTTAAAGAATAAAATTTTAACAGGGTTACTAGCCCTGAGTATGGTGGTAGGACTGACTTTACCTTCCTATGTGGCAGAGGCAGCAGAAGAGGCGAAATACGTTGCACTCGGGGATAGTATCCCAGCAGGAGTTGCAAGTACAACGAGTTTTGTTTCCATTATTGATGGAAGGGAAGGAATAGCAGCCACAAATAAAGGGTTTTCAGGGTTAACTTCTGTAGAAATGAAAACAGCGATGGGGATGGAGCATTATGATGCAGACATTATAGATGCTGATTTTATCACTCTTACTATTGGTGGTAATGACTTAATGGCAACATTTTACCAACTTGTTGCAACGACCTATAATGCAAGTGCACCTGTTGATATAGATGCGACAGATGTACCAAGAATATTAGCAGCAGGTTCTGCAGCAGACCCTGCTAAGTATAATGCTACGTTAACTGCTGTACTAACTGTTGTTGGCGGTGGGTACTCAGGAGCAACAGAACTGGCTTTTGAGGATGCAAGTGCTGCAGTGGCAACAAACGTGCAAGAGATGATAACTTACATTCAAAGTAAAAATAATACGGCAGAAATATATGTAACGAATCAATATAACCCATACAAAGGGATTGCTATCGAACTATTTCCTGGAATGGGAGTTGATGTTGGGGCTTTTTTCGATGCAGGAGTGAAGGATCTTAATGGAAATTTAAGTGGACTTACAAATTGTACAGTAGTAGATGTTTATAGCGAGTTTGAGAATAAGAATACAACTCCAGGATCAGTGACTAATGCGACGATTATTCCGACTATCAACTTAGATTTTCATCCAAATGCGGCAGGGCATGGAATATATGAACAGGCATTGTCTATGATAAATGTAGATTCAATCAATCACCTAGAATCAGTAACGCAAAGTGATATTACATATGGAACAGAAGTTGAACCAGTTATAAGTTACGGTAGCGAAACTCAAAATGGTGGGGATATCACTTACATGTATAAAGCACAAGGTCAAGCGGACACTACATACTCAGCGGAGAAGCCAAAAAATGTGGGACTATATACAGTTAAGGCAACATCGGCAGCAAACGGGCAAGTACTAGAAAAGTCAGTGACAGCTGATTTTGAAATCGCAGCAAAAGCAATCACACCGACGGTAGCAACAATTGAAGACCAGTACTACACAGGTAGCCAGATTACACCATGGGTAGAGGTGACAGATGGAGCAACCCCATTAATGTATGGAACTGACTATGACTTGACTTTTGGGTCAAATGTAGATGTGTCTACAGGCGGCAGTGTTACAGTGACTTTAAAAGGAAATTATAGTGGAAGTGCAACTGTAGCATTCAACATCATAGAAGAAGCAATTGTAGAAGGTCAAAATCAGGCGATTAATAAAGGTGATAAAATTACAGTTAAATCAAATGGATATTTCGGTGCCTATATAGAGACAAGAGTAGATGGAAAAGCAGTGGATTCAACAGATTTAACGGTAGAAGAAGGTAGCATTATCGTAACTTTAAGTGGGAATTACACAAACACATTGAGTGTAGGCACACATGAATTGGAGATAGTGACAGAACTAGGAAGTGCAAAAACTACATTTACAATTCAAGAACCAGCAGCACCAGCCGTAAAAGAAGGTACAACACCTGATACGAGTGATGCAACATCTGTTCATGGATATTTGCTAGTAATGATATTAGCAGTCATAGGAATGTCGGGTGTAGTAATTATAAGAAAGAAAAATGTATAGATAGACAAGTGTATATACAAAAAAACCTCTCAGAAGAGTAAAGACTTCTGAGAGGTTTTTTGTATATAGAATCCAATTCTAGAGTTTGAATTGTTGACTTATAATTTTTCTAAGTTGGTGTAATAATTATTAATGATGCATGTGTTTCATTGGATGCATATTACTCCAAGTGGAAGCACATTTCCTTGTGAAATTACATTGATAAAACTGAAAAGCTCTTTGGGTGAAGAATATTTAGCAGGTTACATTAAAGATTTGCGCAAAGAGTTTTCTTATGGAAAAACAGAAAACACATATGATTATTATTTTGGAGACAAACTTCCAAAAAGTGCATTGATGAATGAGATGTCCGAATTATCAGATGAAGGATTTTTCTCAGTGGATTTAAGAACGGGAAGCTTTCAATATTACGGGCAATTGTGGTTTGATGAGTCAAGTGATAATGATACTATTACAGAAAACAAAGTTGTGGATATGGAATTTCTTCACGAGGACGATATTAAGATTTATGCAGAAATGATTAATAATATCAAAGAGGGAGAAGTGAAGTCTTGTGATATAAGAATTTTAGCTAGTGAAAATAATTATCGATATCATCGGATTACTTGTAAGCTTATCGTAAACAGTTCAGGAACTCCGGTATTTTTGCTTGGAAAAGGCATTGATATCCACGATCAACGAATTATTGAGGAACGTTCACAAAAAGATTTACTTACCGATTGTTATAATAAGATAAGTGCTGAAAATATTATATCGGAAAAACTTACTTCAGATACGACTGGTAAGCATGCTCTTTTTATTATTGATATTGATAATTTTAAAGCGATAAATGATAATTTGGGGCACTATTTTGGTGATGAAGTTTTAAGAGATATATCAGCTGGGTTAAAAGATGCCTTTAGAGATATTGATATTGTTGCAAGAATTGGTGGAGATGAATTCATTATTTTTGTCGAGAATCTGACAGAGATGGAAATTATAACACAAAAAGCAGAAAAGATACTCGAAGTGTACAGAAAGACATATTCGGGAGAATATAAAGATTATTCGATTTCAGGGAGTGTGGGGATTGCGCTTTCCCCTCGTGATGGAGTAACTTACGAAGAGTTGTATCAAAATGCAGATAAAGCACTCAACCATGCTAAGATGCAAGGAAAGAATAGATATATGGTTTACTCAGCCGATTTTAATATTGGTACAACAAGGAGTACTACGAAGATTGAAAATGCAAATAGAATAGCGAGTTCCTTCTTTGATTATGACCTTATTTCAGCGGTGTTTAATATACTCTATGAAAAAAATGGAGATCACGATGCAATTAATCTAACTCTTAGTTATTTGTGCCAAAAATATAATGCTGACAGAAGTTATATCTTCGAATCTTTAGATAATGGACTTACATTAAGTAATACATTTGAATATTGCAAAGAAGGAATTGGAAGTGAGATGGATAATTTGCAAGATCTTCCATATGAAATCTTTGCCGATTTTCTTGATAAAGCACATAACAACATTATTTACTCAAATGACCTTCGAGAAACATTAGAGCATGATAGAACTTTTGAAATAATGGATGATCAAGGTATTTTATCATTTGTCCATGCACAAGTAAGACGAGAAGGTCAAATGACTTTCTTTATAGGTCTTGATGATTGTACAAAAACTAGGATATGGACAGAGCGAGAGATTAATAGTTTACAGTATATAGGAAAGTTACTTTCGATAATCCTGCAAGGTACACACCTACGTGATGAAATAAATGAGCTTGCAATCAGTAACAGAAACTCAGCAGAGATTTTAGATAATTCAGATAGTATTGTTTATGTAAGTGATCTTGATACTTATGAATTATTATATCTAAATGCTCGAGGAAAACGTGCGACAGGAATCATTTCAGATGAAGATTTGAAAGGTAGGTTATGTTACAAGGTTTTACAGGGAAAAGATGAGCCTTGCGACTTTTGTACAAATCACTTGCTTTGTGAAGAGAATTACTATGAATGGTCATTTTATAATCCTAATCTAGATACGACTTTTTTATTAAAAGATAAACTCACCTATTTTAATGGAAAAATGGCGAGACTTGAAATTGCAACAGATGTATCAAAACTGGTGGAACTCGAAAAAGAGCTGACAGACAAGCTTGCAGATGAACACTTCCTAACAAATTGCGTGGGAATGTTACACTCAGGAAATGAGCCAAATCTTTCGATATATTCCTTGCTAGAGGCAGTGGCAAACTATTATGATGCTGAAAGAAGTTATATCTTTGAATTATCTGAATGTGGAAAATTTATAAGCAATACGTATGAATTTTGTAAACAAGATTGCCAAGCATACAAAGACGAACTTCAAAATTTACTGGTAGAGGACATTGGGTGTTTTCTTGATAGATGCGAGGAACAAGAAGCGTTTTGTCTTAATATTAAAGATTCGGATGAAAGCACTTTTGAATACGAACTTATGAAGCTTCAAGAACTTACGGATATAACTATAGGGGCAATCAGAGTAGAGGGGAAAGAGGTAACAGGATTTGTAGGGGTTGATAATTCTCGGAAGAACGTTGGAAAAATATCTATAATAAAAACAGTTGCAAAATTTATCGCAACATTCCTTGATGAAACAGAATTAGTTGCAAAGCTTAATAAACTTAGTTATTATGATACATTGACAGGAATTAAAAATAGACATAGCTACAACCTTGCATTGAAAGGGATTAATGAAAATATCGATAGTTTAGGGGTTCTATACGTTGATATTATAGGTCTGAGTACCATAAATGATGCGAAAGGGGTAATGTTTGGTGATAGTACATTGGTGAAACTGTCAGAGATTTTATATTCAATCTTTAACGATAAGGTTTTCAGAGTTGGTGGAGTTGAATTTGTAGTGATTGCTGAAAATGTCTTAGAGCAAACCTTTGAAAAAAACGTTATCTTATTAAAAGAAAAGCTAGCTAAAGAAGCGGATTTTGATACAACGATAGGCTATACGTGGAATAAGAACTTTAAACACTCAGAGAACACTTTGAGTGATTTAGACGAGGGTGAAACTTATGGGCGTATTCTACTTGAAAATTTAGAGATGGAAATATCCAGCGGAAAATACGTTGTGCATATGCAACCACAAATAAACATTATGTCAGGCGAAATTGCGGGAGCAGAAGCACTAGTTAGGCGTCTAGGGGCAAATGATACACTTCAATCCCCTATGTTCTTCCTACCTTTTTATGAGAAAGAAGGAATTATTTCCCAAATTGATGAATTTGTATTGGAAACAGTTTGCAAAACGTTAAAAATATGGAAAGATAAAGGAAATCATATTCCACCTACGGTATCTGTCAATTGTTCAAGAATGACAGTTTCGAAAAATGGAATAGTAGAAAGATTTTCGAAAATATGTGATAGCTATGGTATAGAGCATTCTAGAATTATGATTGAAATAACAGAAACGATAAATGGAATTGGAGAAGATGTTTTGGCGAAAATTATCAAAAATTTCTCTGATGCTGGATTCTTGGTATCTCTGGATGATTTTGGAAGTGGTTACTCTAATTTAAACTCACTTGTGGTGTCTGACTTTGATGAAATTAAAATTGACATGACAATTATCAATGGGATTCACAAAGATAAAAAATCAAAAACATTGGCTCGAGTAGCGATTACGCTCTGTGAAGGTCTAGAAAATGTTGCATCGGTAGCAGAAGGTGTAGAATCTAAAGAACAACATGATACACTTTGTGAGTTAGGGTGTAAAATTGGACAAGGCTACTATTACTCAAAGCCGCTTTCAATAGCAGAGTTTGAAGAGAAATATAAATAACAAAGGGGAATTATTATGCTAACAACAGCAGTATTTGGGATGAAGGCAATTGAAAAGCTAGATAAGATTGCAATTCCCCTTTTAATGATTATCATGATGCTTGGTACTTATCTTGTTGTTACACAATTTGGGTGGTCGGGAATGAGTACCTCTACAGATCCAGAGTATGCAATGAGTTTTATGGCGGGTGTTGGTTTATCCTTTAATTTTTATGCAGTAGGTGCAATTGCACCCTGTGATTTTACTCGCTATCAAAAGACGAGGATAGACGTATGGAAGTCAACCATATGGGGAGTATTTCCAATGGGTGTAATCACATTGATACTTGGAATTATCATGACGAAGATTGCGAATAATTATGATATTAGTTTAGTTTTAATCGAAGTAGGGATTCCGATTCTAGGTGTAGCATCAATGATTCTATCTACATGGACTACAAATGCAACAAATGCCTACACTGGCGGATTGGACACAATCATGATTTTTAAACTTCCAGATAATAGAAGAAGAGAAGTTACGCTGGTAGTTGGATTGATTGGTACAATCTTGGGCGCAACAGGAATTTTGTACCATATAGAAAGTGTACTTAGCATATTAGCATGTGTAGCAACACCAATTGGTGGAATTATGCTTGCAGATTATTTCATTATTGGAAAAGGGAAACCCGAAAATTGGCATGCTGTAAAAGGGTTCAACTGGGCAGGAGTCATCGCCTGGTTACTAGGAGCAGGAATTGCGTACTATTTATACATAGAATATATGGGAATTATCATAGGTATGGTCGTGTACTTGCTATTAGAAAGATTTATGCCATCTCCATCTAGAGGAAATGGAGTAGCAGCAGATAAGATAGCAACAGAATTAGAAGAGACTGTATTAAGAGGTTAAGGAGAGTTGGATGAAAACATATACAAAACAGAATATTATTGATTTATTGTATGGATGCACAGTGCTTGGAACTGGTGGTGGCGGAGGTCTAAAAGAAGGTCTTGATTTAATGGAAGAAGACTTTGCGCTAAACCGTGAGTTAAAAGTGGTTGAGGTGAATGAAATTCCCGATGATGCGTATATTGCAACTCCCTATGGTTGTGGTGCCCCAATACCAGAAGAAGGGGTAGTCCTAGATGATAAATACAAAAGATTTCCTAAAATAGAAGAAGCGTCTGCAATCCTTGCATTCCGTAAACTAGAAGAATATATGGGACATAAATTTTTTGCGGTATCGTCTACAGAGTTAGGCGGTGCAAATACGGCAGAGGCATTGCATATTGCGTGTCAATTAGGGATTCCGATAGCAGATGCGGATCCAACAGGGCGTTCCGTTCCAGAACTTCAGCATACAACATATAACATAAAAAATGTGCCAATTACGCCAATGGCAGTCGCAACAGAGTTTGGTGATGTAATGATTCTATCAGATGTGGCAGATGATATGCGAGCAGAAGAGTTAGTTCGTGCTTTGGCTGTAGTGAGTAATGACTTAGTCGGAGTAGTTGATCATCCGACTACAGGAAAGATTTATAGAGAATCTGTAATTGTAGGAGCTCTTAGCTATGCCTTGAATATAGGAGAAATGCTGAGAAAAGCGAGAGAAGCAGGAGAAAATGCAGCAGAGGTGATTGCAGATAAGGCAGAAGGTAAAGTATTGTTTAATGGTGTTTTGACCGAGATGCCTTGAGAAAAAATAGATGGATTTAATATAGGTGAAATGCATTTAAAAGGGTTGGATTCTTATGAAGGAGAGACCTATCGTATTTGGTTTAAAAATGAGAATTTAATCTCATATAGAAATGATAAGTATGATGTGACTTGTCCAGATTTAATCTGTATTTTTGATGAAACTGGAATGCCAGTGACTAACCCAGACGCAAAAGTGGGAATGGAATTAACCGTAATAGCTTTACCAGCACCAGAGATATGGAAAAGTGAGGCAGGTCTTGCTTGCTTTGGACCAAAAACCTTTGGATTTGATGTAGAATACACACCTTTTTGTAGTAAATAAAAAAAGATAGAAAAAAACATAAATAACTGTTGACAAATGGTTTATACTATAGTAAGATACTAATTGTCGCTGATGCAGTGACAACAACAAAATATGTTTGGAGAGGTATCGAAGTGGTCATAACGAGGCGGTCTTGAAAACCGTTTGTCCGCGAGGGCACGTGGGTTCGAATCCCACCCTCTCCGCTATTTTTTTTGTTCGAGAAAAGTCGCAAACCCTTATAAATAAAGGGGATGCGGCTTTTTTCTTGTTTACAGAACATCTGAAATCGTGATTACTTTTTTTGAGTCTTGATTACTATCAAAATCGACTATTAAAATTATTATTTGTTGTCTAGTGCAAAAACCATTTTGTCTGCAATTAACTTATCTGTATCCAATGTGAGGTTATAATTGTTCAATGTTGTTTTCTCATCATCATGTCCACTAACTGAAATTCTTGAAAAACAAACGCAGGAGACAGTGAAGCGGTTACTACCACGGTCTTGTTCAAATGCTAATATAAAAGCTATTGACAAACATACTCCTTTGGGAGTATGTTTGTTTAAGAGGTGAAAGAAATGAAAAAGGTAATTTATCATGGTTCGAAAAAGGTGATTGGGACGCCTGCATTGGGATATGGGAAAAAGTATAATGATTATGGATTAGGATTTTATTGTACTGAAGAGATAGAGTTAGCAAAAGCTATCAGAACTATCACAGGTGCCACTGCGTACCATACAGCAATACGAACAGAGACAAAAACAGATCAATAAGGCAAGTGGTGAGACGTTGAGAAAATTAGCAGTGGCTCTAAGTTGTACCATGGAGAATTTGATGGAGAAAGTTTTGATGGAAGAGTGATAATGTTTAAGAAATTCGCTGGGCAAAAAAGTATATGGATAGTTAAAAAATCAGAAGCCTTACTAGGCTTCTGAAGGAAAAGGATGAAAAAGAAAATTTATATTTAAAGCGAAGTTGGTAGAGTATTTTTGATTACCTCTTCGCTATAGTTGTATTATAGGGTAGAAATGTGTTCAAAGTAAGTGCAAAAAGTAAAGGATTGATGAAAGAAGAATTAAGGAAGTATAAATTGATAAGTGTTGCCATTATGTGTTGTTTGTATTACGATATATAATACAAAGGAGGGCGAAGCTATGATTTTGAAACAAGAAGGATTTATTGAAACGGATCGGAGAAATGGTGCTAAAATCGTAAGCACGAAGGATGGATTAGAAGAGAAGTATTTTGAAGAAAAAATAGAGGATGAGCTGAAGTTATTGCTAATAGAGGCAAAGTTGAAGGGATATTCCAATGAGGATTTATTAGAAGTTTGTAAGAACATGATAATAGGGTTACAAGTGGAACGACTTGAACGTTCAACTGCAAAATAATAGGAGGGAAAAGATGTTATTTTGGATTTTTCTTGTTACAAATATGTTTACGCTTCTGATTCTGCACATCACTATGAGAGAAAGTATGAGTGCAGGAGAGAACAATATATTAACGGTAAAGATACCGCGGATACATTTTAAGGACGAGAGAGTAAAAGCGATTATAGAAAGATATGAGAAAAGCAGAAAAAAGATATTATGGATATTTTTATTATTACAGATAGTAGGATACCCGATACGTGAATATTTTTCGTTAACTATGCTTTGGTTTTATATTTATATATTTGCAATGATTTATGTATACACGGTCAATCTCAATCGTTATGCAAATCAGTTAAAAGAGTTGAAAAAAACAGAGGGATGGGGGGAGGCGAAAGAAGAACGGGAAAAACGCCTGAACCCAAATGAAGAAAGGCTGTATGTGGATGATGAAGAATACTGGACCAGGTTTATGTATTGTAATCCCCATGACAAGAGGCTATTGGTTCCAGCAAAGGTAGGAAGCAGTCTCACTATTAACTTAGGACGTACAGCTGGGAAGATTGTAATGCTTGGAATAGGAGGAGTTACAATAGCAGTGATTATTTGGAGTATAGTAGTTGCGATACCAATAGATTTCGCTGTACCTACAATGACATTACAAGATGACATCATCATAATTGATGGAATTGATGATACGTTGCAGATAGAGAAAGAAGAGATTGAGTCAGTTCAGTTGATTACAGAAATTCCATCTACTTATAAAAGAAAAGGAAGTGCAACAGAGCGAGTGAAATCGGGAAAATTTCGAGTGAAAGAGAAAGGGGAGGCAAGGTTAGAAGTCATGGTTAAAGTTCCACTTTATATTGAATTAGAGTTAACCGATGATACTTACGTGTACTTCAATGGCCAAACAGAGGAAATAACGGAGAATTATTTTGAACAAATAGGAACATATTTTTAATATATAGGAATTCAATCTCCATGATTAGGGAGAGGAATACTAGTATTTGAAAAATATAAAAATAAGAAAAATAATAGTGAAAAAAAATAAAATAGTGATAGAATTAAGGGTGAATCACAAAGGTTAGGTGTTGGAAAACAGAAGAGGAGAAAGGTATGAAGAAGATGTTTTTTCTGAAAAAAAAGAAATCGATGATGGCTATAGTGTTATGTATTGCAATGTTAGTTCCATCTATTAGTGGATTTGCAACAGAACCAAAGCCAAAGGAAGTTACAAGAATTTACACAAAGGCTGAAGCAGAAGCGACATATTTGAAATCAGATGATGTGAGTCTTCAAGAGTATCCAACTGGAGCATTTATGTTTCCGCTGACGAATGGTCAACTGGGCATGGAACAATTTTATGAGTTGGAAGTATTTCGCCAAGGAGGAACAAGTGGCACAGCAAGTATTCAAATGAGTACGCTTGATTTGAATGCTCATTATGGACGTGATTATGAGATTTTCTTGGAAGATACAGCAGAAGCAGCTGCAGTAATAGGGGAAGCAAAGCCATATTATGAATTTGGACAGTATAGCTTTATTCCGAGAATTTCAGTGTCAGAGGTTGTGTATGCTACGAATTCAATTGAGGATTCAGAAGAAACAAGAGCGATGACTATTGATGCCATTAATACAAGTGTAGAGTTAATTCCGCAATCTAGTGTTACCACATTAGAGTTTGCTGATGGAGAAGCATCAAAAACTATTTATATTCAGACATATCAAAAAAAAGAAGTAACTGATGATTTGCATTTTACATTAAACTTGAGCCACCCTGTGGGAGCGAATGTAGGGGAGCAGAGTTCAGTTGCTTTTTCCATTACAGAAGAGAGGGAGAAGCCTAAAGTAACTTTAGAAGTTACAGATACAAAGGTGAATCCAAATAGTGATGAAGCTTATGTTATTGTACAAAGAAGTGGGAATCTAGATACATTTTTCACCTATAATTTTATTACAGATGATGGAACTGCTATACGGGGAGAAGATTATCGGGGATTACAACAAGAGTACGATTTTACGGCTGGAATGGTTGAGCAAAAAATTCCTATTGAAATATTAGATGGAGCAGAAGATAAAACAGATTTTAAAGTGAGAATTGATGTACCCAATGCAGAGAATATAGACATAATTCGTTCAGAAGCAACAGTTTCTATTACGGAAGAGGTACCAGCAGAAAGCATTCGGGGAATGGAGCAAAGCATAGAGCAGTCGCTATACACCATATCAGATTTGCTAGAGGTAGAAACATCAGAAGCACCAACCCTTACAGGAGGAGATGTTACAATTGATGAGTTGTTTGGAATCGGTGATAATATATTATCTAGTGAAGAGGCGGCACAGTATGTTACGAAGAAAAATGTTGTACAAAGTGGAACACCAGAACTTGTTTCTAGTACTTCATCAAACCTTTTAAGAGAATCCGAAGATGGATCGAAATACTTTGTGAATTTACGGGAGTTCACAGAGGATACGGTGAGCAACAATCACCGTGAAAAGTCATATTATACCTATCATGGAGATGAGAATACGCTAGAATTATATATGAAAAGCGATTCTGCTTTAATAAATGATGGAGGAGATGCTCTAGCGGTTAGGTCAAAGGAAAAAATAGATTTTACAGGAATCGATTATCTGTCATTTTCTATTGATCCTTTAGGCGGATCAGTAGCGGGCGATAAAGTTGCTGTCTACATAGGAGACAATGCGCTTTTTAACTCCAATACGGAGGAGTTTGATTTTATCGAAACACTGGATGACAATGGTGCTGTTCGAGGAAGTTGGCATGCATTGGGGAATGTTGCAAGTAGCCAGATTACTGTGACAAGCCCCCAGTTAACACAGTCTCTTGTGGGAGGAGAAAAATATTTATATCTATTAGTTTACCGTGGAGGTACATGGGGACATGCAGCAGTAAACTTATACGATGGAATGTCAAGGGCAAACCCTACAGAGAATATAGATTATAATTTAACATTGCATAAGAAGAATTACACTATGGAGATTAACGATCCAGATCCAATAACTATTTATGAAAATGGGGCTCCAATAACGCAAAAACCGAAAGAAGGAATAACACTTGTAGACCCTAAAGGAGAAGCAGGAACAACAATCGGGAAAAAAGTAGTTGATTTTTATATGGATAATACGATTGCGCTAATGGAACCATCGGCAGGCTTAAAAACAGCTAAGTTGCAAGGATATGTATTTTTAGATCCATCGAATAAGCAAAATACTTCGGAATTAGTAGCATTTGATTCCGATGTATACGGCAATCCTTATATCAAAATGGATGGAGCGAAATTAAGAACTTATGCAGATTATTTTGATAAGAACGGTAAGTGTATTATAAAGCCAGTCTACGATGTATCAACTGCAAATCTTACAATAGATCCTGTTACGGTAGATTTAGGTAATGGCAATGTTCAGAGATTTGAAATGAATGCAGACAATAAAAGTATGACTTGCTATTACAATAACACTGTAATTGGAACAGTGACATGGACCCAGACGAATCGAGCAAATGGTGAATATAAAGTAGGGGATGAGATTGTATTCCAGTGGAAAAAGGAATCAACGGAAATAGATGGAGTATGGACACTGGCACTCAATTATAGAAAAGCGTCTACTCAAGCAGGCATAGAGCAGGCAATTGATGAGAAGAAAAGTGGACAAGATACGATAGAAATGTTGCTAGATGAGAATTATGTGAACATAAAACCAGAAGCAGTACGTGAAGATGCAGAGTCATACCTATATGTTACAAATCCAACTGAAGGGGAGTTTACAGGCAAAGATGGGGACTATACACGTAAAGAAGGAGACGCTTTAATTGTTGAAGGAGATACCATTGAAGGTGAGTCAGGTGAACAAGATGTTATCTATAAAGAAATGGAAACAGGCGAGGTGATTTCTTTCTATGCAAAGCCAAAAGAAGGATATCGAGCAGTATGGAACTATACAAGTGCTTATACAAGAGAGGTTAAGACATTTCACGGGGAGACGTTTTTTTATCTGATTCAAGATGGGTATGAGTTGAATGATAATCGAGTGACACTTTCCTTTGAAAAAGTAGAGGAAAGCACGAGGGAATCTGTAAATGTTGCGGGGACTATTTCGATGCAAAAGGGGACTATTCTAAGTCCACCAACAGAAGACACAAAGGAATATACTGTTGCAAAATATGCAAGCCTAACGATAGGGTCACATGTGGCATTGTCAGAATACGATGGCAAATTTGTTCTATTAGAAGATGTTTCAGCAGAACAAAAAACGCCAGCTATGCTAGAAACATCTGCAGATGAAGTGTTAAGGACATTAGTTTTTTATAATAATCAATACCACCTAGTAGATATGAAGATGGCGGACTATCTAGCAACGAAAACAGATAATGCGATTAATCTAGATGTAAAAGTTGACTATAATCCAGTAGGAGCAAAGCCAAAGTCGATAGTAGCTTACAATGGTAGCAATGAAAAAATGCCAGCTACCATGGAATTAATCAGAGGAGAAGGTATTCGATTTGAATTACTATTAGATTTAACAAAGCAAAGTGAGCAAAAACCAGTCAATACAGTCCGCTGGACGATAGAAGATGAAAATGGAACAATTCAGGCACCAAGAGATGATATTTTAACGAAAGATGAACAAGGAAATCTTGATGTGATTTCAGAATTTGCAGATCAACTAGGGGATATTATGAATGTAAACAATAGCATTCATGTTGAATTGTTACATGTGGAAAGAGACAGTGAAGGGGAGAGTATACAGGAAACTTCCTACGGAAAATTTAATACGGGATATACATTCTATCGAAGCAATGCAAATGAAAGTGTTGCATATGCGCCAGATATGGGAGCACCTCCAGGAGTATCAATCCCTACTCCAGCAATTGGACCGTTTTCGCCAATGATATCCATTGCTGGTTTTACACCAATCTTAGGAACTGAGATAAAAGAAGATGAATTAGGAAGAACAGTTCGAAGCATGACTATAGGTCTCACAATTGGACAGACATCTGACCAGTTAGCAGAGGATAAATCCTTTAAAGATGTTACTCCGAAAACCAAAGCGGATAAAATGGGCAGTTACTTAGGGAACTATCAAAAGTATCACGAACAAAAAGGAACGAAAGATGCGGTAGGATTCAAAGATGCATTAAAGCTTAAAACAGCATTTAAGATTACCTATACTATGACAATTGCATATCAGGCAGATTTTTATGTAAATGATAATGGAATATGGACATTTGTATCTAATACATATATGGCAGGATTTGGTCTGGGTGTAAGAGGTAGTTACCCATTTACAGTTTACGGAGTACCATGTTTTGTATTTGTTACATTTGAGGGATTTCTAGGTGTATATATGGAAATCACAGCAGAAAAAGAGCAGGAATACTTAACCTCCCAAAATGTAGCAGACATAGACGTAAGCACAGGCGAGGGAGTTGGAGAAATTACGGCAGATGTTGGATTTGGATTAGGAGTAGGGTTTGACTCTTTAGTATCAGCATCAGGAAATATAGACACAAAAGTAGAGTTTGAATTCTATGACTTTGAAGAGGGACTTATAAAAATTGACCTTAAGGGTGGAATAAAGTTGGAGTTTTTGATGTTCAAATACGCCTGGTCGGATACCATTATTGGATTTGAGGTATATGATAGCACAAAGCACGCAGCAACTATGCAATCCGAATTAAGTGAGAATCTGTTAAAAAATGTTACATTAGACGACATGAACATTCGAGCGGGAAGTGCATCTACACCGAATGAATTAACAGATAATACAATACATACAGTTGATACGGAGACAGAACTTGGGACATTTGAAAACTCTGTTAAGCCTACATTGACCCAGATAGATGAAGATACTTATTTGGCCACTGCGGTTATTGGGCGTACCGAGGGTGAGACGACAAATGATAGTGTGTACTATTGGATGTTTGAAAATGGTGTTTGTACGGAAAAAGGGTTTGTAATAGATAAACTTCTTAAGGATATTGAAGAGAGCATTGCAAGTAGTGAAGCGGATCCGATGATAAGTGATGAAGTTCTTGAAGAGGCTAAAGCATACAAGGCTGTCTTAGAAGATGCAAAAGGAAAGATTGACTCAGATATGAGTGTAACCGCATGTGGAGATGATATCTTATTTACATGGACGAAAGCAGGGTTAAAATACGATGCAACCGTTTCTAATACTCACTTTACACAATCCGTAGGTATAGCAAGTGTCTATTACAATACGGTATCAAAGACGTTCCATAACTACAGCTTTATTGGACCAGATAATACAGGAACCACAAAATCTTTCTACCACAATCCAAAAGCGGTATACAATGAAGAAGGAGATTTTGTACAACTATTTTATGAAAAAGTGATAGCGACAAACTTAAAAGGAACCGATAGTATTGAGTCATTGCAAAAGTTACCATCTGTACTAGAAACAAGAATACAAAATACAGATATGCGTTGGTCAGACGGACAGGCTTTAGCACATGTTTCAGGAGAAGAGAAAGTAAGTTATTATGATGTGGAAAGTATAGGAAAAGAAAACATTATTTCATTTGTTGCAACGAAGAATAGTGGTGGATTTACATTAGAAAGCATACAAGAATATATTGATGCAGGTGATGTTGATACAACACAAATGGATGTAGATGCATTTGATACCAAGAACTCTTTATATGTTCAAAAATTTGGCTATGATGAAGATGGAGAATTTGTGGCATCAAAGGCACTGGAGCTATCATCGGATGAAGATGTTATTGCAAATCCTAAATTTACACAAGTTGAATCAGAGGTAAATGGAAAAACCGTAAAAAATCTATTATTATTCTACAAATATAATGGAAAATACGGCTATCAAAACATGAATACAATGTATAACGAAGGTATATACAAAGATGAGCAAGGTGGACTACAAGTTCTTGATTCGTATAAAAAACCGTCTACGATTACGACGGAATACGATTACACAATAAATGATGATTTCCAAGTTATTAGTAATGGAGAAGTGCTCTATGCAGTGTGGACGACGGTGGAAGGTGGTCAGCAGCAGTTGTGGACAAGATCATTTAAAATTGATGAAGTAGTAGAAATTACTAAAAAGCCGGTAATTAAGGATGGAGAGATTCAATATACCGATGAAACCACCGGCGAATATAAGACAGAAGATTTGGAAACACCAGCATATCGGTTATCAGGTCACTGGGGTGAAAAGACTTACCTGACAGAAGGCGGAGTAAATGGCGGTGAAACAGGAATGTTTAAAGAAAAATTTGATTTGGCTATCGATAAAAACGGAAATTTAGTAGCAATTTACAATACTTATGATATGCAATACAAAGATGGTCAAGCGTTTTCTGAGAATAATAAACTAGTTATAGGAACATTTGATCCAAAGCCAGAATTTGAAGCAATCAGTATAGGCGAGAGTAATGGACAACCAATTGTAGATGTGTCGGATGTTACACCAACTACAGGAGAGACTGTAAAAGTAACAGGAACTTTCACAAATATTGGAATAGAAACAGACAACGACGTCAAGGTAAGCTTGCTATTAAATGGTGAGGTAATCGATACATTGAGTTATCCAACTTGGGTAGCCGGTGATACAAAGGTAGTAGAAATGGATTATGTATTACCAGAAGGAATGGATCCATCACAAGTGAACCTGTCGATGCAAGTTGAATCGAGCAGTGGCGTGTATGCTAGTGGAAGTAAAGCACTTAGGAAAGAGGAAGTTCTTGCAATAGAATCTTTAGACATTATGCCAGTAAACGTAATTAGTGAAACAAATCCATCAGCAAATTATGAAGTGATTGCAACTATCAAAAATATTGGAAATGAAGACTATAGCAGTGGTCGTTATTTACAATTGATGGAAGAGAATTCGGTAGCAATAGCCAGAGCGATGGATAAAGATACGACAAATGATGGAGAAGTGGCACTTACGATGTATGGACACACAGAGATTCCAGCATTAAGGGCGGGAGAACAAAAGGTAGTAAGTTTTATTACAACTGATATTCCAGAATCCACATTTACAAGGACGGCAGCAGATGCAGCAAAGCTAATAGGTATTGTAACGGACGAGTCCAACTTAGCTAAGAACACTTATTTAGCAACAGACGTTTATACCGAATATAGCAGCTTTAATCCAGGGCTTACAAGAGCAGCACGAGTAGAGAATGTGGAAAGTGCAACGCTTTCGGATACGAAAGTACAGATAGGTAAAACAAAAGCAGTAGCACTGACAGTTGTGCCAAATGATGCAATCATTGGAAAGACGATTCAGTACCAATCAGCAGATGAAGGAATTGCCACAATTAATTCAGCAGGTATAGTGACGGGAATAGCGGAAGGTATATGTGATATTACAGCCACAGTAAATGGCGTGACAACTACAGGAAGTGTAACGGTTACAAAAGAGGCAGTGATAGATCCACCTACAGATCCGAGTAATCCAGCAGATCCAACAGCTAAACCAGGAGTGGATAATACGAATACGCCGCTAGATACAGGAGACGACTTATCTATCAAGTATGTTTTATTATTGATATGCCTATTTTGTATATCAGGAACGATGATTATACGAATCATGCATAAAAAGAAAAGTTCATAAATATAGAGAGGGAGTAATACTCAATTCGAGTATTACTCCCTCCTGTTGTTTTGATTAAAATTGTGCAGCGAAATTATAATATTTATTCCCTACCATTTTTATATTTCATTGGTTTTAGTAGGTGGAAAAATTCTTGTGTTTCCAACTATTTTCAATAATACCATGATTTGGTAGGGAAAATTTTTTTACATTTTCCTACCATTTGCAAAAATTCTGATTTTGGTAGGTATTATATAGGTGGTACCTTCCTACTAAAGAACAGAATCTATCATTTTGGTAGGTGTCAGTTACCTACCAAAATAAAGAGAAGTTAAATATAGTAGGAAAAGTGAATATAGTAGGAAAAGTCAAAGAAAATATGCCCACTAAATGAGAAAAACATGAAAATGGTAGGGAAAAGGATGCTTGTTAGTCACCTTAATCTTGACAGAACAGCACAAATTCTATAGTATTGCATTTATTAGAATGAAAAGAAGTGACGAGGTATCATATGAGTAAGTATAGTGCAATAGTAGGAATTATAATGCTTTCCTGTTTTTTGGTAGGGTGTATGCAGAATCCAGAAATGGTAGCTACATCTGTAGAGGTGGTGCAAGATGTAAGCGATAATGAAGATAAGTCTAGTGAGTTAAGTGAAGTATCAGGAGAGTTAAATGGATATAGTGTTCAGGATGGAGTCTTGGAGTATGAAGGAAAACAATATCAGATTATCGAGGTTGATGGTGGAGATAGAAGTGGTAGCAGAGAAAGTAATGTTGCCGTAGATGTTGGATTTGGTGCTAGAGAATACTGGGCGCTGACAAATGAATATGGGCAATTGGTATATGTGATAGCAGAGAATATTGTATTACAAGATGATGAAGTAGAGGCGGTTAATAGTGATGGAAGATATTACGATGACGAAGCTGATGTTCCAGGAACTGAAGAGGAGGATTTAGATCAAGGGCATGTGATAGCAGATTCACTTGGTGGTGTTGCAAATGCGTATAACATTACGCCGCAAGAATCAACATTGAACCGCCATGGAGATCAGGCGTATATGGAAGAGAGTATTCGAGTAGCAGGCGGATGTACCAATTTTGTTGCAAGGATTTTGTATCCAGATGAAAGTACACAGATTCCAAATAGCTATAGATTTGAATATGATTTAAAAGGAAATAAGATCATAGATGAGTTTGCAAATGTTAACCCGGATGAAGCCTATAAAGAAGAGATAGAAGCAGTGGTAGAAGACGCGGAAAGTAAAGTAGATGTCACAACAGTAGATACGAATGGAAATGGAATTGTAACGATTGCAGAAGCAGAAGCGGCGGGTTATACAATGCCGATTAATTCGAAACATTGGTTGTATCCATATATGTCAGATGGAGACGGAGATGGACTGGTAGGAGAATAGAGCGAGAAAATTTATGAAAAAACAGTGAATATAGCATGGAATTACTAAATAGATTGTCTTATATATAGAGGTATAAGGAATCTTAGGAAACTAAAAAGCTTAAGAAAGATTAGACTTTCTTAAGCTTTTTTTGCTCAGAGACATGACTCCTTAGAACGCGGTTGATATATTGGCTAAAATTACGGTCATCATTGTCGGCTAAGTTTCTGATTTCTATGATGATATCGTCATCTAGAGTAATGCTCACTTTAGATTTTAATGGTTTTTGTGTAATCATACTTACCTCCTAATATTACTTAGTAGTATTGTATCCTACCTTTTGGTATAATATAGAAAAGTAGGATAAAGTAGGATGAATTGATGGGAGTGATTTCGATGAAATTAGGAGTAGTTTTAGTGTTTTTACTAACAGTGTTATGTGGGTGCCAAGATGTGCAGGAAGGTAAAGAATCAAAGGAATCTAGGTCTTTTATAGAAAGATCGAATAATGAATCCGTAGAAGTACTAGTGGATGGGAAAGAAGTAACAGAAGAGAGAAGGGCATTAGAAGAGAAGTTTCGCCAGTTAATCTGCGAATATCTTCAGTGCGAAAGAGAAGATGTAGAATTTGATATGATTATAGCATTAGGAACGGAAATGCTCACAGTCGATGTGAAGTTTGAAGAGTGTTGGTATACGGTAACAGGCGACATAATTGATGAGGAGGTGAGCATTAAATTTTTCCAATTGATTGAAAAAGATGATATAATGGTCTCAAAATAGTTATTGTAATTAAAGGAGGCCGAAATGACAAAGAGTAAAAAAATAACCTGGATAGCATTGGGAATAATATTTATTAGCATCATAATAGGTACCTGTATTTATTTTTTCAATAGACCACATAAGCAGAGTGAAAGTCAAGCAGTTGTCACGATTTTAGGAGAGGAATTAAATCCTGAAGATGTAAAATTTATAGAGGTTGATATTAAGGATGCGAATCATCCAGAAGTGGAAAGGCAAAAGCTTATAGAAGATCCATTAGAGATTGAAAAGTTTGTGGATAGTGCCAATGCAGCAATTGTTATTGGAGAAGCAGAGATAGGAGAACTAGATGCAACAGAGACTGCTAATTTCACCTTTTTTTTGGATGCAGAAGTGGTAGAAGTATTAACACTAGTTGAAGTAGATACTGTAGGTCTATTGGATGAAGGATGGGTGGAAGTTGACTATCAAGGAAGACCAAGCCTTTATGAATGTTATGAGTCATCAGCTGTAGAAGAAGCATTGCTAGATATAAGTGGAAGCGAAATGTATGAATTAAATAGAAAAAAAGTAGATACAGAGATAATTGTTGTTGGACATGGCATTGATGTGTCCCAGCACCAAGGGGTGATAGACTGGGCCCAAGTAGCAATGGAAGATGTAGAGTTTGCATTTGTTCGAATTGGAAATAGAAATGTAGTCAGTGGGGAGATAGAAGAAGATGCAACAGCTAGATATAATCTTCAAGAAGCCACAAAACATGGAATACCAGTGGGGGCATATTTTTTCTCGGCAGCAGTATCAGAGGCGGAAGCTCTGGAAGAAGCGGTTTTTGTAGCGAATATAATAGCAGGGTATCCAATTACATATCCAGTGGTATATAACTGTGAGTTATTTACTGAGGAAAGTAGTCGCCAATTCACCCTAGGTGTTAGCGAAAGAAGCCACTTGGCAGATGTATTTTTAGCGGAAATGGAGAAACAAGGGTATATTGGGATGTTCTACGCATCGAAGTATGAGTTAGAAGACAGTGGGTTATGGGCTACAGGAATGTTAAGTTCTAAGTATCGTATATGGATGGCGCAATATAAGGAAAATATCAATCCAGATACAGATCACAACAAGTCTGACTACCTGGGGGATTATCAGTTTTGGCAGTATACGGATATTGGAACTGTCGCAGGTATAGATGGTGCAGTAGATAAAAATATTTCCTATGTAGGATATAGTCAGATTGCGGAACCAAAAGCTCCAGGAACAGCACCTGTAGTGCAACCAAACCTTGAGGTGGGAACTAACATGCAAGAGGTGAATGAGCAGATTACTGCAAAAGAAGAAGTGAATGTTCGAAGTTCTATGGAACAGGGAAACGACAGTAATATTATAGGGGTGTTACACAACGGAGAGATTGTTGTGCGGACTGGAATTGGAACCAACGGCTGGTCTAGGATTGCGTTTAATGGAGGAGTGGGATATGTGATATCTAATTATGTTACTACAGATACAGCCTATTCAACACAGCAAGAAGGAAGCCAGTTTAAAACGGTGTTCGCTTCTGTTAATGAACAAGTAACTGCAAAGAATGTAACAAATTTAAGGGATATGCCAAGTGTAGAGCAACCATCAAAGGTAGTGGTAGAATTGAAAAAAGGAGACGTTGCAACGAGGATCGGTATAGCGAATGAGGGCTGGTCAAAAGTGGAGTATCAAGGGCAAGTTCTATATTGTGTAAGTAGCTATTTAGAAGTTGTAAATTGAGTAAAGAGAAAAAATTCTTTGTTTGTCTTATGGATGAGCAAGGAATTTTTTTTGATAAAAATGAAAATGTTTTCATGTATAAAATGCTTGACGAAAAACATTTCTTTACTTATAATAATTGTATAAACAAATATTAAGAAAGGAGAAAGAAATTGTTAAATTTAGTAAAAGGAGGTTTAATTGTATCTTGCCAAGCACTTGAAGAAGAACCATTACATAGTTCTTTTATTATGGGAAGAATGGCAAGAGCAGCAAATGAAGGCGGAGCAGCAGGGATTCGAGCAAACACTGCCCAAGATATCGAGGAGATAGCAAATAATACAAGCTTGCCAATCATTGGAATTGTAAAAAGAGTATATGAAGATTCAGACATATATATTACACCAACAATGACAGAGATTGAAGAGTTAGCAGATTCAAAGGCAGCAATGATTGCAATCGATGCGACAAGTAGGGTAAGGCATGGCAATGAATCGCTGTTGGAGTTGATGGAAAAGATTAAAAAAAGTGGTTGCAAGAAATTGTTGATGGCAGATATTGCAACATTGGACGAGGCTATCAATGCAGAAAAATTAGGATTCGATTGTGTTTCTACTACATTAGTAGGGTACACAGCAGAAAGTAAGCTGGATAAAATTGAGAAAAATGATTTTGAGATATTGAGAAATATCATTGAAAAAGTCTCAATACCAGTTATAGCAGAGGGGAATATCGATCTTCCAAGCAAAGCAAAGAGATGTTTAGAACTAGGAGCACATGCCGTAGTGGTAGGAGGAGCTATAACAAGACCACAGCTCATTACTAAAAAATTTGTAGAGGCAATTAATTAGCCAGTAAAATTTGCAGTGTTTTATCACGCATTTCCCTGCGTAGAGGGTCATTGAGAAGTTGATAGGTGATAAGGTCAATTAGGTACATCAGTGGCATTTGAGAATTGACGAACTGAGGATCACTTACACAATTAATGTCCCCTGCAAGTAAAACAACAGTGGATAATTGTGCTAGGCTAGAATTACAGTTTTGCGTCAATGTACAAATGGGTACATTGACAGATTTTGCTATTTTACAAGCGTTGTTTACGGCTTTTGTTTCCCCAGAGTTTGAAACGACGATGATTAAATCTTTGGAAGAAAAATGGGTAGATTGAGCTTGCATAAGGATGCTATCAGTCATTGCAGTAGAGGAATAGCCCATCTGAGCAAGGCGAATGCTACATTCATTAGCGGTTAAAGCAGAACTACCAAGCCCTAATACAAAAATCTTATCAGCAGCATTAATCGAATCTATGAACAGATTTAAGTGATTAGTAGTAATTAATTCATTAGCAGAACATAGTGTAGTACTATAGTAGGAAGCGAGTTTATCAGGCAGTGATGAGGTCTGTGAAACTGGATGCAATTCAGAGGCTAGCAGTGTCTGAAATTCGATAAAATTACGATATCCCAATTTCTGACAAAAGCGAGTAAGCGTAGAGTTTGAAATTCCGATTTCTTTAGATAGACATAAACTAGACATCGTAACGACATCTTCTTTATTAGCAAGAACGTAATTCTTGATTTGGATGTCTCCGGTGCTAAGACGGTGATTTTGTAGTTGTAGTCTAGTTTGAAAACTCAATTCGTTCATGCAAAAAAGCTCCTTAACATATTCTTATGTTAACTATAGTACAACCGTAAAGTAAAAGCAACAAAAAGACAATAATAATTGAATGGGAGGATATTATGAGTAAAGTACTTAATGTAGGTGTAATTGGTTTTGGGCAGATGGGTCAGGTTCATGCAGAGATTTATCATAAGTTGCCAGGTGTGAACCTAAAAGCCATTTGCGAGTATAATGATGAAAAAAGAAAAGAAGCAGAAGAGATATATGGCTGTGACGTGTATAAAAATTATGCAGAGTTATTAGAAGATGGAACGATTGAAGCAGTTAGTATAGTGTTACCCGATAATATGCATAGAGAAGCAGTAGAAATCGCAGTTGCGAATAAGAAGCATATTTTACTTGAAAAGCCTTTAGCGAAAGAATTGTCTGATGGGATTGCGATGTACGAGATAACAAAAGATTATGACAAAGTGTTTACAGTGGGATTTTTGTTAAGATATGATCCACGTTTTAGTATGATTAAACAAGCGCTAGATGCAGGAGAATTGGGAGATATTATTCATGTGTATTGCAGAAGAAATAGTCCAATTATAGGACCAAAAAGATATATAGGAGTATCAGATTTGAGCATGCACGTTATGATTCATGATATTGATTATATCAACTGGTATATGGGATGTAAGCCAGTAAAAGTATTCGCAAAATCGAGAAGTGTGCTTCTCAAAGAATACGATATGGACGATGTAATTTATGCAATTGTCACCTATGAAAATGGAGCAATTGCATGTATGGAAGCTTGTTGGGTATTGCCGGAAAATTCGCCTACTATCATAGATGATAAAGTTGAGTTGGTCGGAACCAAAGGCGTAGTGTACGTGGATTCTTGCGATAATGGCGTGAAATTTGTGACAAACGATAGAGTACAATATCCAGATTCAAGACATTGGTATAAGGCAAATGGTGTATCATCTGGCGATTTGTCAGAAGAGATTATGGCTTTTATCGGAAATGTAATCAATGGAACAAAATCCATTATTACTCCAGAGGAAGCATTAGAATCTCTGAGAGTAGTAGATGCGATTGAACGTTCTATAACAGAAGGAAAAGAAGTGGAACTGTAGGTGTGAATTAAGAATGGTAAGGAGGTAAAGGAATGTCAACGAGAGTAAAAATTCAACAATTTGGTAGTAAATTAAGTGGAATGGTGATACCAAACCTTGGAGCGTTTGTAGCCTGGGGATTATTAACGGCAGTAGGGATTGCAATTGATAATACAACAATGAGAGAATTTATAGTACCGATGCTTACATACCTATTACCAATTCTCATCGCATTTGCAGGTGGGAAGATGGTTCACGACTACAGAGGTGGGGTAATTGCATCAATTGCAGTGATGGGAGTTATACTAGGATCAGAAGTTGTAATGTTTATAGGTGCTATGATCATTGGGCCATTATCAGCTTGGATATTAAAGAAGTTTGATGAGATGATAGAAGGGAAAGTTCCAGCAGGCTTCGAACTGTTGACGAATAACTATTCTATAGGTATTTTAGGGGCGATATTAGCATTTATTTCGTATATAGGAATTGCACCAGTGGTAGCGGGATTGACCAACTTGTTAGCAAGCGGAGTAGATATACTAGTTACAAATGGATTACTTCCACTAACCGCCATTTTTGTAGAGCCAGCAAAAGTATTGTTCTTAAACAATGCCATTGGTCAAGGGATATTCACACCGATAGGGACGACACAATTAGCGGATGTAGGAAAATCTGTAATGTTCTTATTAGAATCCAATCCAGGTCCTGGAATGGGAATTCTTTTAGCATATATGATTTTTGGAAAAGGAAGTTCAAAATCATCGGCATATGGAGCTGGTATCATTCATTTTCTTGGAGGAATTCATGAAATTTATTTTCCGTTCGTGTTGATGAATCCAATTTTAGTACTACCTCTAATCGCTGGTGGACTTGTAGGAAACTTTTTATTCGTATTGATGGATGTAGGACTCGTAGGAGTTGCTTCACCTGGAAGTATTATTTCTATTATGATTATGTCGGCACCTGGTGATCATGTGAAAATTTTGATAGCAGTGGTTGCGGCAACAGTAGTATCTTTTGTAGTGGCAGCACCATTTGTGAAAAAAGCAGATAATAATACAGAAAAATTAAAAGATGCAGCGAAGCAGATGGAATCTCTAAAAGGTAAGAAAAGTAGAATCTCTGATGTATTTGAATCTCTTGAAGAGTTTGATTTTTCAGCAGTTACACGAATCGCATATGCATGTGATGCAGGTCTAGGTTCATCTGCGATGGGGGCGACGGTATTACAGAAGAAGATTAATAAGGCAGGTATTACGGATGTAAAAGTATTCCATAAACGCATTGAGGATTTACCGACAGAGTGTGAGGTTGTAGTCACACAAGATATGTTACTTGACAGAGCAAAAGCAGCACAACCAGAAGCGTATTGTATTGGAATTACAGATTTTATCAACGCACCAGAATACGAAACTTTAGTAGAGTCTTTAAAGAAAGCAAAAGGTGTATAGATGCTTAGGGGAATCATTGTAGATTTTGACGGGGTGATTATAGACACAGAGAAGGTATGGTTTGAAATCTACAAAGAATGGTTTCGAGAGAATGTGCAATATAATTTGAGTGTAGAAGAGTTTTTGATCTGTGTAGGAGCTAGCTCAGATGTGTTTTTTAATCGTATGAAAGAGGAAAAGATAGAGATTAATCGCTTGCAATTTGAAGAAGAAGCAGGGATGCTATTCCTATCAAAAAGTGCAGAATTACCAATAAAAACAGGAGTGAAACGTCTTTTAGAAGAGTCAAGAGAGCTGGGGTTACAGGTTGCACTTGCAACCTCAGCAACTTTAAAAAAACCCAAATTTCATCTAGAGAGATTAGGGCTTATGAAATACTTTGATTACCTAGTTACAGCAGAACTTGTGGAAAACATTAAACCAGCACCAGATTTATTTATCTGTGCAGCGGATAAAATGGGGTGTAAGTCAGAAGAATGTATCGTAATTGAAGATTCAAAAAATGGGGTGATTGCAGCACATAGAGCATTGATGAGAACAATATTAGTACCAAATGAGATTACAGAACACGATACATTTGAAGAGGTGTATTTGAAAGTGAATTCGTTAGAAGAAGTTGAAATTAAAGAAATAGCAAATAAGTTTTAGGAGGAAACAGTGTTAGACAAAATAAAAGAAGAGGATGTTCAAATCGGTTTGGAATGCTCGAACTGGAAAGATGCGATTCAACAATCAGCAGCTCCACTTTTGAGGGCGAAAGCGATTGAACAAAAATATGTGGATGCAATTATAGAGTCAGTAATCAAGAATGGTCCATATTTTGTGATTACCAAAGGTATAGCTCTCGCACATGCAAGACCAGAGTGCGGGGTGAATTTCAAAGCATTGAGTTTTTCCACTGTTCCAAAAGGTGTGGAGTTTGGAAGTAAGGAAAATGATCCAGTACAATTGATTATCACATTAGCTGCAACTACACCAGATTGCCATTTAGACGTGCTTGGTGAATTAGCAGAGGTATTGATGGAAGAAGAACGGGTAAATAGTTTATTTACTGCAAAAAGTTCAAGACAGTTTATTGAACGGTTGAAAGGGTAAAACTATGATTCTATGTATTGATATAGGCGGTACAGCTATAAAGTACGCAGTTGCACCAAAGGTGGGTGAAACCGTTAAGCTAGAATTTGTGCGTGAAATACCAAGTGATGCCAAAGTTGTAAAAGGGTTAGGTATTCAAAAAAAAGTAGAAGATATTTTGATAGAATGTATGAAAGCGTATCAGATAACAGGGGTAGGGATTTCAACAGCAGGGGTTGTAAATAGTAAGACGGGTGAAATTCTATATGCTAATGATAATATTCCAGATTATATAGGATGTAATCTAAAATCATATATAGAGAATCGGTATAAAATCCCTTGTGTTGTTGAAAATGATGTGAATTGTGCTAGTATAGGGGAATATTATCAAGGATCAAGACAAATGCAAAATAGTATGGTGTGCCTAACAGTAGGAACAGGAATTGGTTCGGGCATTATTCTTGGTGGAAAGTTATGGGTCGGGAATGGTTATGCAGCAGGGGAAGTTGGATATATTAAAGTAGGCGACGTTACGTTTGAAGAAAACGCCTCTGCAGCAGCGCTAGCAAAGCGGGTGAATAACCGAAAAGAACTAGTATTATCAGGAAGAGAAATCTTTACATTGGCAAAATCAGGAGATGTGATATGCATTGAAGAGATTCGAAGGATGTGTGAAGAACTAGTCAGAGGAATCGTAATCATTCAGTCCATTCTAAATGTAGAACTTGTCGTGTTAGGTGGTGGGGTGATGGAACAAAAAGAGTATCTTTTACCTTTGATTGAACAAGAAATAAAAAACAATTTTCCAGAGCAGATGAAGAAATCAACAAAGGTCACATTTGCAAAGTTGGGGAATAAAGCAGGAATGATAGGTGTAGGCATATTAGTAAAAAAGAAAATACTAGGGAAATGCGAAATTATCTACTAAAAAGATAAATTCTACAAAAAAGACAGAAAATTAATAAAAAAACAAATAATTTTGGTTGATTTCAATATTGACGATTTTGGAAAACACGTTTAAAATGATGCATAAGTCGTAAGACAAATGCGAAGGGGCATTACATAATTATTATGTAGTGCCTCTTTTTTTAATTATTTATCTTGCGAAAAAAGAGTAGAGATGGGAGAGAAAGTATGAAGAAAAAATTCTTAGCAACAATGATGTGTACAATGATGGTAGGTAGCGTGATTATGGGGTGCTCTTCAGCACAAGCTGAATCAGATCAAGATAAACAAGAAGTACAAGAAGAGTCATCATCTGAGGGTAGTGATTCTATCGAAGGTTCTTTAGAGGGAGTAACGTTAAAGGTAGGAACTTCAGGTCTGTTTGGTCCATTTTCATACTATGATGAGGACGGTACAACATTGATAGGATACGATGTAGATTTGTTAAACGAATTGCAAGTAATTTTAGGATTTGAAATTGAGGATGAATTACAAGCCATGGATTATGCCGCACTCGGTGCCTCGCTAGCCGAAGGAAAATTAGATGTAGGAGCAGCTGCGTTGTGTGCAACAGATGAGAGAAAAGAAGTAATGAATTTTACAGAAACTTACTGTGATTCAGGGCAGGCAGTGATGATAAATGCAGATGATGACAAAGGAATTACAGGTGTAGAGGACTTGAGCGGAAAAACAGTTGCAGTTGAAAAGGGAACAGCTTCTCACATGTATGCAACAAAGAATTTAACAGATGCAACTTTAGAGGTTCACGATACGATACCTTCTGCATATGAATCTTTAGAGCAAGGTAAAGTAGATGCTGTAATTCAAGATGGACCAGGGGCAGCATTTTATATAAAATCAACGGAAGATACAAAGCTTGAAGTGGTAGGGGAAGAGTTCAATCAAGGTCAGGCACCATATGCGATAGCAGTTGCAAAAGATTGTGAATATCTAGAAGAAATTGATGCCGCACTTGCAATGTTAGCAGAGGATGGAACTCTTGATGAATTATATACTAAATGGTGTGAATAATACGAGATTTACAAAAAAGTAAGATTGGAAGATGAGATATGGACTTAACATTTTTGGAAGTATTAGTACCCATGCTTTTGGAAGGACTAAAAATAACAGTACTGATATCAGTTGTGGGAATTGCATTTGGAACAATGATAGGAAGCGTATGTGGTTACGCATTACAAGTTGAAAATAAAATTGTAAAAACAGTGGCAGGAACGTACATATGGATTATTAGAGCTACACCGTTAATGGTTCAGGCAATCTATGCATACTATGTAATTCCAAAATTGCTAGGTCAAGACTGGCCGTCCATAGCTGTAGGAATTTTAGTAATAGCCTTAAACTCAGGAGCGTTTATATCAGAGATTGTGCGTGGAGCGCTAGATGGGATTGATAGTGGGCAAAAAGAGGCGGCAGCATCACTTGGAATGTCAAATATGCAAACGATGGTACATATCATCATTCCACCAGCATTTAAGGCAGCTATGCCAGCCTTGTTCAATCAATTTATTATTTCAGTTAAAGACACAGCATTACTATCAGTGATTGTGGTAAATGAAATGACACATCAAGCCATGAATTACGTATCAATTACTTTTAGCTATGTACCAACATATACTGTTTTGGCACTATTTTACCTAATATTCTTATCGATTCTTATTATCATTCAAAAGCAGATAGAAAAGAAAATGAGTAATTAGATATGCGATATCGAGGGGAGAGAGGAGAATATTATGATACGAGTAAAACATTTATCAAAAAAATTCGGTGAACTGGAGGTTCTAAAAGATATTAATTTAAAGGTGAATGAAGGGGAAGTTGTCTGCATCATAGGACCTTCAGGGTCAGGTAAAAGCACGTTTTTACGTTGTATTAATCAGTTGGAAGAACCTACACAGGGCTTGATTCATTATGATGGAGCAGATACATTGGATAGAAGTTATGATGTCCGTCGGTTTCGTGAAGAAGTTGGGATGGTGTTTCAGCGGTTTAACTTATTTCCCTTGAAAACAGTAATAGAGAATGTAATGCTTGCTCCGACGCTAACTAAAAAGATGAATAAGCAAGAGGCGAGTGCGTATGCAATGGAATTGTTGAAAAAGGTAGGGTTATCAGAGAAAGCAGATGCATATCCTAAAACACTATCAGGAGGGCAGCAACAACGTGTGGCAATTGCACGAGCATTGGCTATGAAACCTAGAGCCTTACTGTTTGATGAACCTACGTCAGCACTGGATCCAGAATTAGTTGGAGATGTCTTAGATGTGATGAAATCGCTAGCGAAAGAAGGAATGACGATGATAGTAGTAACCCATGAAATGGGATTTGCAAAAGATGTATCAGATAGAGTTATTTTTATGGCAGAGGGCTATGTTATAGAAGAAGGAAAACCAAGTGAAATATTCTCAAATCCGAAAGAAGATAGAACGAAAACATTTTTATCAAGAGTACTACAGAACGGTTAAAATAATCATTGACATTCATGATTCATATGGGTATACTATCTTGAGTAGGCAGGATTATGCCTACTCAATTTAAAATGGAGAAGTACCCAAGCTGGCCGAAGGGGCTCCCCTGGAAAGGGAGTAGGTCGTTAATAGCGGCGCGAGGGTTCAAATCCCTCCTTCTCCGTCAAAGAATAAACACCGAAAATACGCAGTTCCTTGTAAAATAAGGGGTTGCGTATTTTTATATTTTAAAATAATTCTAAAAAAGAGTATAAAATGCTCACAAAAATTGACAACTGAGGATGTGTAAGGTATAGTGATTTTAGTAGAAGTATCAACAGTAGTTGAGGAGGAATTGTAATGAATGATTTTTGGATTGCATTAGGATTCTTATCTTATGCGTTTCATAGTTCATTTACATTACATTTTGTTGTGAATATTTTGAAATACGCAAAGAAGAGTAAGAGTTTACTAATGATATTTCCAATCGTGAACGCGAGTGCTTTTGTATTTGCATATTTTAGTAGTGAATCCTACTATTTGCTATATATTTTGAGCTATCTGCTATATTTTGTTGAATTTAAAATATTGGCGAGTACAGCCAGTTTTCGACAAGTGTGGTTTGCTGTTTCTAGTTTTTTGCTCAACATTGTAGCAGTACATCTTGCAGTGTTAATGTTGATGGCAAGATTCTTAGAATTGACAGTACGAGAAGTGTTTTATAATGATACTGTATTTTTTCAAACAGTAACGATTGCACATTTTATTTTATTCTTCATGTTATTCATAATTGATAGAACGATACCAAGAAGTAAATTGATACAAGTATCAGTAACTAAAGTCTACTCAGAGATTATGTCGGTAGTTTCAACTTTTCTTTTGGTATTTGTGTATTTAGATACATGGATTATGTTTAAGATTGATGTGTATGTGGGATATACATGGTCTACTTTGGTTTCTATTACCGTTATTTTAGTATTGTTTTTCTGTATCTTTTTCTTTAATACGCATATAACAAGCTTACAGCACTATAAGCGAAAAGCAGATGAGATAAAGGTTGTTCACGAAAAAGTTATGAAGAAAAAAAGCGCAGCGGAGTTTAAACTATATAGAGATGATTTAACGAAATTATATAATCGTCGATTTATGGATCATAAAATTGATGAATTGTGTGAAGATAAGAATGTGGAGTTTGGTTTGGTATATGCAGATTTAGCCGCACTAAAAAATGTGAATGATACATATGGGCATAAGGCAGGAGATCGGTATATTGTTAAGGTGGCGAATATTATTAAAATGGCGATTCGCGAGGATGACTTTTCAGCAAGAATGGGCGGAGATGAATTTTTGATTGTGCTTGTGGATATCACAAGAAAAGAGCTAGATTTTGTGGTGAAGAGAATACAAAAAACGATTGAAGAGCAAAGTGCAAAAGAGAAGTATGTTGTATATGCCAATTTAGGTTATGAACATTTTGCGAAAAATAGGGTGAGACAATCAAGGACAGAGGTTCTTGAAATTGTAGAGAATCTTATGAAGGTCGATAAAGAGACATTTTATAAAGAAGGTGGTAAATAAGATGTTGTTAGTAGTAACATCCATGTTTTATGTGTTATATATGCTTGGTGTATTCTATTATGCTGCCCGCATATATGGAATACCAATTGCAAAAAAAAGTACGCTGTGTTTACTGACAGCGATTAATAGTTTTTTAATATATATTCCTGTTTATCTCACTTCATTTGGGTATGAACAGCTATTGATGCTATTATATTTTGTGGTATTAGGTATAGAACTTATCGTAGTTTATAAACAGAATATGAAGACTAGTATTTCTTCGCTCCTGTGCTTTGTAATCAATTATTTTGGAATGAGGATTTTGATAATTGGAATTTTTTCTATGGATTTACAGCTATCAGTAAATGAAATTTTGAGTCGAGAAGATTTACGGCTATCAATTAGCATGCTAGTATTTGGCATCCTATTTCCATATATACTAGTGAGTAGTAGGATTATGATTTCTAAAGTAGTAATCTATGTATTTCAAGATAGAGAAGTGATAAATCTGGCATGTACATTGTTAGCAGCCATATGCATAGGAATATTTTGCTCCATACCGATGCTGTATATGGAAGTGGATAACATAGAGATGCATGGCATCTATCTGATACGAACAGGAGGAGTTGCCTTAGTAAGTTTTGTAATAGTGATGGTTATTTTATTTTTATATGCTAGGTTGAAAAAAGCATCTATAACTTACAAAAATACATCAGAAGAGATTAAATCAGAGAATGTGACGATTACTGCATTAGAGGCAGAGGCTATTACGGACTTTTTTACAGGTTTTTTTGTAAGAAGTATAGGAATTAATAAGTTGAAAGAGTTGATTCAACGAAAAGCATATGGATATGCAGTATATCTAGATATAGACGGCTTAAAGGAAGTAAATGACAGTTTAGGGCATGAAGAAGGTGACTGGTATATCAAGAGTGTGTCAGAACAGATTCAGGAAATCTTTAGACGAGACACGGTTTCTCGTATTGGAGGAGATGAATTTCTAGTAGTTGGAAATGAACAAGAACCTATGAATATACATAATAAAGTACAAAAGTGCTTCGAAAATATCATTGAATTAAAGGCTGAATATGAAAAACCTTATGAAACATCAATTAGTTATGGAATTAAAGAGTTGGATCATTCAAATGAACTATCATGTGAGGAAATCATGGAAGAAATAGATGAAGCCATGTATAAGTTTAAGCGAAGTAGAAATAAAGAACGAAAAAATACCCCCGTTAGAGAGTAATATCCTCTAACAGGGGTATTGCTTTACTGAGAGATTGCATCTACCATAGAAGAACAAAATGATTCTACTACTGGTACACAGTCAACACCATGTTCTGCGACAATCTTTACGATGGCGGATCCGACAATGGAACCGTCAGATTTTAGAGCCATCTCTCGTGCTTGTTGCGGCGTTGAAATCCCAAAACCGATTGCTACAGGAGTGGTAGTTACTTGACGAACAGAATCAACCATCTCATCAATGTTTGAAGTGATTGTCTGTCTCATTCCAGTTACACCAAGAGATGATACGCAGTAGACGAAGCCACTAGCTTCCTTTGCAATCATCTGTATTCTGTCTAGTGAAGT
This sequence comes from uncultured Lachnospiraceae bacterium, assembly GCA_964369425.1. GTDB lineage: Bacteria > Bacillota > Clostridia > Lachnospirales > Lachnospiraceae > CAUPWF01. Next base: position 25,575 of record CAYJGW010000008.1, on the reverse strand, counting down.
TGGAGCAATTAAAGAAATGAAATCAATTCCTTCATTTTCAAATACAGTGCAAAATTCTTCTTTTTCTTCAAATGGTACATCTGGTAGGATGATACCGCTCATACCGATTTCCTTGCATCTTTTCGCAAATCGTTCCATACCATATGAAAAAACGATGTTAGCATAAGTCATAAATACAAGTGGAACTTTAACGGTTAAATTTTCTACCATGCAGAATATATCATCTGTGGTGATTTTATTTGATAATGCACGTAGATTAGCACCTTGAATAACATCTCCCTCAGCAGTAGGGTCAGAAAATGGAATACCTAATTCAATAATACTTGCCCCTGAACGTTCTAGGGCGTAGATCAGTTGTTCCGTAGTTTCTAAATTGGGATCCCCACAAGTGATGAAGGGAATGAAGGCTTTTTTGCTATGAAATGCTTCTGTGATTTTACTCATTCTGAAATCTCCTCTCCTCTGTAACGTGCAATTGCTGCACAGTCTTTATCTCCTCGCCCGGATAAGTTGATGACAATGACTTCATCGCTTTTCATCAAGGGAGCAATTTTTACTGCATGCGCTATTGCGTGTGAACTTTCAATAGCAGGAATAATACCTTCTGTACGAGATAAATATTCAAAGGCATCCACAGCTTCTTCATCTGTGATAGGGACATATTCTGCACGTTTTGTATCATATAAATGTGCGTGTTCTGGACCGATACCAGGATAATCCAGACCAGCAGAGATGGAATAAACAGGTGCGATTTGTCCGTATTCATCTTGGCAGAAATAGCTTTTCATTCCATGGAAGATACCGAGTTTTCCAACGGAGATAGTAGCCGCAGTATCTAGGGTATCGATGCCCTTTCCAGCTGCTTCACAACCGATTAGTGAAACGGTTTCATCTTCAATAAAATGATAAAATGCGCCGATAGCATTTGAACCACCACCTACACAAGCTAGTACCACATCTGGAAGTTTCCCTTCTTTTTCTAAACATTGTTCCTTTATTTCTTTAGAAATTACAGCCTGAAAATCTCGGACGATAGTTGGAAATGGATGTGGACCCATAACAGATCCTAGTACATAGTGGGTATCATGAATTCGTTTTGTCCACTCCCGCATAGTTTCAGAGACTGCATCTTTTAACGTAGCAGTACCAGCTGTTACTTCGTGAACAGTTGCACCTAGCAACTTCATTTTATATACGTTAAGTGCTTGACGTTCAGTGTCCTCTTTGCCCATGAAAATTTCGCATTCCATACCAAAGAGAGCAGCGGCAGTTGCAGTCGCAACGCCATGCTGACCTGCTCCTGTCTCAGCAATTACTCGTGTCTTTCCCATTTTGTGGGCAAGTAACACTTGACCGAGTACATTATTGACTTTATGAGAACCTGTATGATTTAGGTCTTCTCGTTTGAGGTAAATTTTTGCACCGCCTAGATCCTTTGTCATCTTCTTGGCATAGTAAAGACCTGAAGGGCGACCGGTATATTCGCGAAATAGGGTGGAAAGTTCTTCTATGAATTTTGGGTCGTTTTTATAGTGGTTATAAGCAGTTTCTAGTTCTAATACCGCATTCATCAGTGTCTCAGGGATGTACTGTCCACCGTGAATTCCAAATTTTGTATTGCTCATGGAGTCCTCCTTTTTATGATAGCTACGTATCGTAGATACCACTGTGTTTATTTTATTGAAATCTTTTTGTTGATTTGTTTCGACACCGCTACTTATATCTAGACAAATTGGCTGATAGGTGTGAATGGCATCAATAATGTTGGATTGCTGTAAGCCGCCGGCGAGTATAAAAGGCAAGTCAAACCCACCTAAGTGGGACCAATCAAAAGATTTACCCGTACCATATCCATTGTCTAAGAGAATCTGGTCAGCATGACTTATGCGAGCGCAGTTTAAATCTTCTGTTTTTTTAATCTTAAAAGCTTGCCAAATTGCAGTGTCTGTAAGGTTTTTACGGAGTGCTTGGATATAGTGATTATCTTCGTTGCCATGTAATTGGATAATATCAAAAATCTGTCCACATGTTATGGCGTAATCTAGTGGTTTATCCACCAGTACGCAGACGGTTTTGATGGAGGAATCTAATGATTTTAGCAGTTCCTTTGCTTGTAAAAGAGTAATGCTGCGGTGACTTTTTGGAAAGTCTAGCACGAAGCCAGCATAATCTGGTTTCACTTGATTGACATAATCGATATCACAGTCTCGATACAGTCCGCATATTTTAACTTCTGTCATAAGGATGCTCCTTTATACGTTGGATAAAGAGTCCTTTATCCTCGGATTTCATCAAGGCTTCACCGATTAAAAGAGCGTCAGAGCCAGCATTGATAAGACTGATACCATCTTCTACAGTCGATACACCGCTTTCTGCAACATAGAGAATATCATCAGGAATATGGGAAACCAAGTCTGTGGCGTTTTGAAAATTTACGGTGAAGTCTTTTAAGTTGCGGTTATTGACACCGATGATTTGTGCACCAGCATTAATAGCAGACTCCACTTCTTTGGCATCATGAGCTTCTACGAGTGCACTCATACCCAAAGTGTTACATATTTCTAGATAATTACGGATGGTTTCCGTATCAAGTAGCGCACAGATTAGCAACACACAGTCGGCTCCAAGCACTTTGGCTTGATAAATTTGATATTCGTCTATCGTAAAATCTTTTCGAATCATAGGAAGCGTTACCGCTTCTCGTATTTGGGAAAAAATCTCATCACTTCCTAAAAACCATTTTGGTTCAGTTAGGACTGAGATGCAGGTTGCGCCACTTGCTTGATATTCTTTAGCAATCTCTAGATAAGGGAAGTCAGGGGAGATAACACCTTTGGAAGGAGATGCTTTTTTAACTTCGCAGATAAGACCAGGGAATTGAGCTCGCAACTGTGAGGCAAAACGAAAATTACCTTTTGGCATTTCAAGTGCAGTTTTTTTCATTTCGGATAAAGGAATACTTTTCTTATCTCTTTCTACTCTTACTTTTGTGTATGAGGCAATTTCTTCTAATATCATAGCTATAATCCTCCATTTTTATTGATTCGAACACTCGATAAATTGATTTAGTTTCGTGAGTGCTTTTTTGCTATCGATGATTTCGGTGATTTCTTGGATTGCATCTTTCAAAGAAAGAGAGTCTTTTGCGATGGAAAGAGCAGCAGCACAATTTATGATGACTGCGTCTCTTTTTGGTCCTTTTTCCCCTCGGAGTATGGAACGGGTAATCTCGGCATTTTCGGCGGGAGTTCCACCTACAAGATCTGATTTTTCACAGAGCTTGAAACCGTAATCCTCTGGGTTTAATGTATAGCTTTTGAACCAACCATCTTTGATTTCACAAACTTTAGTAGGTGCGCACATAGAAATTTCATCAAGACCATCTGTTCCAAAGACCACCATTGCGCGCTTTACACCTAGATTGGTCAAAACCTCAGCAAGTGGCTCAACAAGGTCTTCATCATACACGCCCATCAACTGCATACTCGCACCAAGGGGATTGGAAAGAGGGCCTAGTATGTTGAAAATGGTCCGAATTCCTAATTCCTTTCGAACAGGAGCCACATGCTTCATAGCACTGTGATAGAGAGGTGCAAATAAAAAGCAGATGCCTATGGTGTTAAGTAATTGGAGGCTTTTATCAGGAGAAACGTCAATCTTCACCCCTAAGGATTCTAATACATCGGCAGCACCACACTTGCTAGAAGCAGCTCGGTTTCCATGCTTAGCGACAGGAATGCCTGCAGCAGCAAGCACAATGGCAGAGGTAGTAGAGATATTGAACGAGTTGGATTTATCACCACCAGTACCGACAATCTCTAAGACATCTAGATCATTTAGCAATTTGGTGGCATGCATACGCATCCCCTTTGCAGAAGCGGTGATTTCTTCAATTGTTTCACCTTTTATTGCCATTGCAGTTAGGTAAGATCCAATTTGAGTCGGGCTTACCTTTCCGCTCATAATTTCATCCATTACAGAAAGAGCGGTGGATTCAGTTAAATTCTCTTTGTTAGCTAGTTGTTGAATAGCTTCTAATATCATTTATTTACCCTCCTTTAGAAAGTTTTGGATCATAGTTTTGCCGTCTGGTGTCAAAATAGATTCAGGGTGGAACTGAACCCCATGTAGTGGGTACTCTTTGTGTTCAATTGCCATGATTTCCCCTTCTTTAGAAGAAGCAGTAATCTGTAAGCAATCAGGAAGGGTAGCGCTTTTTGCAATGAGTGAGTGATACCTAGCAACAGTAAGGGAGTTAGGTAAGTCTTTAAAAATTTTACCACCACTGACTTCAATAGTAGAAGATTTTCCATGCATTAAATGTTTGGCATAGGATACCGTTCCTCCAAAAGTCTCAAAAATTGCTTGGTGACCAAGGCATACTCCCAGAATAGGAATCGTAGGAGAAAGTTCCCGAATCACTGATTTGCAAACTCCGGAATCATCTGGTTTTCCAGGTCCTGGAGAAAGAATGATATGGGAAGGGGCTAGAGTTTCAATTTCTAGTACCGTTAGTTCATCGTTTTTAATCACTTTGATGTCTGGGTGTAGCTCCCCAATTATTTGATAAAGGTTGTAAGAAAAGCTATCATAATTATCTATTATTAAAATCATAGTGAATCCTCCAATACTGATACGACCGATTTCGCTTTGTTAATACATTCTTGATATTCACTTTCTGGATTGGAATCAGCGACAATACCAGCTCCGGAACGAACAAAAATTTTCCCGTTTTTCTTGAACGCTAGGCGAATAGCTATACAAGTATCCATATTCCCTGTGAAATCAATGTATCCAACGGCACCGCCGTAGATTCCTCGTTTTACATTTTCTAATTGATTGATAATCTGACATGCACGAATTTTTGGTGCACCAGAAAGTGTGCCAGCAGGAAGTACCGCATCAATAGCATCTAAAGCATCGTTGTCACCTGCAATCTGCCCACTCACTGTAGAACCGATATGCATTACATGAGAAAAGCGAAGGATTTTCATATATTCATCTACATGCACGGAACCAAATTCACTGACTTTCCCAATATCGTTACGCCCTAGGTCCACTAACATATTGTGTTCAGCACATTCTTTTTCATCAGATAGTAGTTCCTGCTCTAAAAGAAGGTCTTCGGTATCAGTTTTACCACGTGGTTTTGTTCCAGCCAAAGGATAAGTCAATAATCTGCCATCCGTAAGTTTTACGAGAGTCTCAGGAGAGGCTCCAGCAATTTCTACGTCGTTACTAGAAAAATAAAAGAGATATGGGGAGGGGTTAGTATCCTTCAGGCGCTCATACACTGGAAATAGGCTACCTTCATATTTTGCAGAGAGGCGGTTGGAGAGTACCACTTGGAAAATATCTCCTTCAAAAATATGTTTTTTAGCAGTCTCTACCATCTGGCAAAATTGTTCCTTGTCAAAGGTTGACATAAGCGGAGAAAGTAGCTTTCCTTCCTGCACTTTTGCCAAGTTTCCAGTTGTGATTAATCGTTCCAAAGAATCAAGTTCTAGCAATCCTTTGTTGTAGTTGGTGTCGATATCGTCTGTTTTGATGTTGACAATTAGGATTGCTTCACCAGTTTGGTTGTCGATGGCGATTATTTTAGTAAATAGCATTAGGTCAACGTCGTTAAACCCCTCCTCATCGCTTGCATCTAGGTTTAATTTCGAAACACTATATTTGATGAAATCATAAGAAAAATACCCTACTAGCCCACCGGTAAAAGAAGGCAATCCTTCTAATTTAGGACTACGATTTTCAGTGATGATTTTGCGAATGAAAGTATGTGGATGAGTAGATTCAAATGTACTGACAGTACCTGAAGAAATCTTGACACATCCATCTTTGCATACTAGTTCTAAAGTTGGGTCAAAGCCTAAAAAGCTGTATCTACCGAAGTTCTTGGCATCTTCACAGGATTCTAATACAAAGACGTTGCGGCTAATGTTTTTTAGTGTCCGATATAGCTGGGAGACACTTTTTTGTAAAGGGATTCTCCTTGTGAGGGGAATGGTTTGATAGTTGTCAGTGTTTAATATTTGTTTTACCTCTTGTAAGTTAGGGTAACAATTCATAATGATAACCTCCTAAATTTATAATACTCTGCGAGGAGTATAAAAAAAGTCCTCGACAGAAAAACTTCTGTCAAGGACGAGTGATTCAATACCCGCGGTACCACCTTGATTTATAGGATGCCCTATACACTTTACGAAGTACATACATACTTCTGGCTACTGACGTAAGCCTTACGTCACAGAGTACTTGGACGAATCCTTTGACTGTGCCCTCAACGGTCCATTTAATAAGCAGTGGCTATCGGGCTCGCACCTTTCCCGACTCTCTGGAAGTTCTTTTCTTATTTTTATCTCCGCATCAACGGTTTGCAATATTTGTTTTTAACACTTTAACACGATAAAGAATAGGTGTCAAGCAATTTTGTCAAATCGTTATGTATTTAATATAGGTTTTGTAAAATCAATCTCTTTACTTTTTTGCACTTTTTCTAAAAGTAAACTCTGTATCGCTATGATTAAAAGTGATACGGAAGGAGCGGACAAAACGTGACCACTTAAAAAGGCAATGGAAAAAGCAGCAGCCACAGTACAGATAAACATAAGCAATTCTAAATCCACTCTGTGAACGGTTTTGAATTTATTCATGATATCAGTAAAAAGTAGGCCCAGTGGAATAAGATAAAGAGTAAAACCGACAATTCCAAACTTGACAAACAAGTCAATTAAATCCATTTCAATCGTCTTTCTCTCTACATATCCTGTAGTCGATTCTACGAATGAGCCAAGTCCAAGTAATTGTTGAGTTGTGTCTGCACTAGAATATAATTGGAATTCATTAGCTGCAAGTGTGAGCCTATCGCTAAATACAAATCGGTTAATACCATTAAAACTTATCAGATCTTGTAGAGAACTGATGTTTAAAAACTCAAGGTGAAGTACCATGTTGTAATAAAAATTGGTTTGTGTTACGTAAATGCCTGAACCTACGATAAAAACTAAAATAGAAGTGCTAAGCAGTATAAATTTCCGTTTTTGTCCAGATTGATAAAGTCGCTTCATAAAAAACAAAACATAACAAGCATTTACAGCTACGTAGATGATGATTGGAGTCTTACTACCGAGTAGGAAAAAGACGAGACCCGATCCTGCGATTGTAGTAGCTATTAGCAGTGGCTTTTTTAAGCGATGCACTTGTAATAATAGGATTGGATATAAGATAGAAAGAATCGCTCCAATTTCGTTGACGGAATTAAAGAAACCCACACTACCTATCTTTCCTTGTGTATAGCCATTAAAGTTCACCTGAAATACAGTAGGCAACGTGATGAGCAGCATATAAAATAATAAGCTGATAATCAGATGCTTACTTTTAATAGGGCAATTACGGTCTTCGAAAATACAATAAAAACAAAATAGTAAAATCGGATAATTAAAAAACTTAATTAGCCATTTTGCTTCGTCAAACAAAAGCCCTATTCCTAGATGGGAGAATTGAAGCATATAAAGGCAACCAAAGATAGCTAGTGCGATTATGTAAAAAATAAAAAACCGTTTTCGGGTAGTGGTAGTGTGTAAAAACATATACCATACAACTGTAATAACTAAAACCCCACGAAGTAAATTGGTTATTGGGAGTGAAACCTGAAACCAATTGATGCTAAGAGATGTAATTAAATCAATAAAAGGGCAACTTAAAATCATAAATACGATAAATGTATCAAATCGTCTATGTACATTGTTTTGCATCTGCAAATTCTTCCTTTACTGTGTTTAATGCTGATTCAATTACTTGATCCATATCATAGTATTTGTATTCAGCAAGTCGTCCACCTAGTATCATATGCTCTTGTTCAGAGGCAAGATGTCGATACCTCTGATATAATTCTGTATTTTCTGCGTCGTTTACTGTATAGTAAGGTTCAGCTCCTACACGCCAATCTATAGGGTATTCTTTCGTAATTACGGTCTTTGGCTGGGTACCGAACTCGAAATGCTTATGCTCAATTATTCGAGTATATGGTGTATCTGCATCGGTGTAGTTGACTACAGCATTTCCTTGATGATTTTCTTCCTCTAAGAGTTCATTGTCAAACCGAAGACCTCTAAAAAGAAGTGGACCATATTGGTAATCGAATAGTTGATCGATAGGTCCAGTATAAACTAGTTTTTTATAAGTGCCATTTAAGTCATCCAGATGATCGAAGTAATCATAATTTAATTTCACTTCAATTCCTTCTAGAAGCTGTTCGAAAATTTGAGTATATCCACCTTCAGGAATCCCTTGGTAGCGATCCTTGAAATAATTATTATCATAGGTGAATCGAACAGGCAACCGCTTGATGATAAAGGCAGGTAGTTTACGGCAATGCATGCCCCATTGCTTTTGGGTATAACCTTTTATCAACTTTTCGTAGATATCTGTACCTACTAGTGAAATAGCTTGTTCTTCAAGATTAGAAGGTTCTTTCCCATTCAATACGCTACGCTGTCTTTCGATGATATCTTTTGCTTCCTGAGGGGTACTGATCCCCCAGAGTTTACTAAAAGTATTCATATTAAAAGGCAGGTTATAAGTTTCGTCGTTGTATTTTGCGATTGGTGCATTGATAAAATTGTTAAAAGAGATAAATTGATTGAGGTAATCCCAAATTTCTTTTTTTGAAGTGTGAAAAATATGGGCACCATACTTATGAACTTGAATTCCCTCTATCTTTTCTGTATAGCAATTACCGCCAATATGGCGACGTTTGTCGATGACTAAACATTTTTTACCGCGCTTTTTGGCTTCGCACGCAAAAATTGAACCAAAAAAGCCAGAACCGACAATAAGATAATCGTACATTTGCAATATATCCTCCATATGTATCATTTTTTGCACTATAATGACAAGTATAGTATTAAGAATATACGTTGTCAATACAAGAGGAAATATTAACAAAGTTTTATAAAATTAATGATATATTAATATAAAAACAAATGAAAAACTTGAAAATAAGTTTTGTATGGTGTATCATATTACATGAATTTTATATACTAACGAGTGATTGCAGAATAACAAATAAAAAATTAAGAGGTATTTAAGTGGACCGAAGAAAAGTTAGAGCAAAAAAAAGAGGTAGAAAAAAGAAAAGATTCAGAGTACTGAAAGTAATTCTTATTACCATTGTGCTATTGTTGTTATCATCCCTTGTAGTTGGAGGGGTCTATGCAGCTAGCTTGCTTGATAAGGTAGAGACAACGGAGATTAAGAAAGAAGATTTGTTGATAAATGAACAAGTATCTGACCTTGAGTTTACGAGTGGTTATATGAATGTGGCCATCTTTGGAGTGGATTCAAGAGAAGGGCAGTTAGAGCAGAACACTCTTTCAGATACGATTATTATTGCAAGTTTGAATTATGAGACGAAAGAGGTTAAATTAGTATCTGTCTATAGAGATACGATGCTTAATTTGACGAATGGTGCCTACGAAAAAGCGAATGCAGCTTATATGTATGGTGGACCAACACAAGCAATTAACATGCTGAATGCAAATTTAGACTTGAATATTGATAAATATATATCTGTAGACTTTTCCATTTTGGTAGACTTAATTGATGCAATTGGCGGAATTGAACTAGAAATCGCTGAAAGTGAAGTGGATGCAATCAATGATTATATATTGGAGACTGCACAGGTTGCTGGAAAAGAACCAGTATACATTGAACATGCAGGTCTGCAACACGTAAATGGTGTACAGGCGACTACGTATTCCAGAATCAGAATGACGGCAGGTGGCGATTTTAAGAGAACAGACCGTCAAAGATATGTAATAGAACAGTTGTTTTCAAAAGTTCTTGAATGTAATTTGTCAACGATTAATGAGTTGATGAATCTAGCACTACCAAGGATTTCTACAAACTTTACTGAGGCTGAGATGGCAATGTATGCAGCGTTGTATTTAGATTTTAGTCTAGGTGAGACGACTGGTTTTCCAGAAATGGTACAAGATGCGAATATACCAGGTCTTGGCTCGATTGTAGTTCCAGCAACATTGACGTCTAACGTAGAAACTTTGCATGAGTTTTTATTTGGAACAGTGGATTATGAACCATCCTCATCGGTTCAAAGTTACAGTTCTAAGATTAGTTCTTTAACAAGATCATACACAGGTGGAATTGGAAATTCGAATCAGATGTACGATACATTTAGTCAGAATAATGTATCCAATAAGGATGAGGATGAAGTGACCGGTGAAGAAGGTGTAGAAACAACGCAAGATCCATCTATTCAATATAAAAACCCAGAGATTACATTTAACTGATAAAAAGTACACTTTATAAAAGCAAGCGCACATAGAGATATGTGCGTTTGTCGTTAAAGAAGAGGATTTGGATTCAAGGCTCAATAGAGTGATATAGGAGAGAATATGGCGAGGAAAAACAAGAGGTACTCAAGAGAGCGTCAAGAAGCGATTAGGCGTAAAAAGGCGAGGAGAAGGAGACGACTTACCGTAGTCCTAGCAGAGTTTTTTGTGCTAGCCTTATTAGTGGGGTATGCTTATGTGTTGCGAACATATGAGCAATTTCAAACAGTGGAGATTGATGCTGCTGATTTAGTGGTGAATCAAGGTGCCCAAAAAGAAGGTTATATGACAATTGTTCTATATGGTGGAGATTCAAGAGATGGAGTCCTAGAGCAAGGAGCGCATACTGATACAATCATTGTGGCCAGTATAGACAATGAGACGCAAGAGATAAGATTGGCATCTGTATATAGAGATACATTTTTGAAACAAGAAGATGATAGTTTCAAAAAAGCGAATAACGCATATTTTGTAGGCGGACCGCAAGAGGGGATTAATGAATTAAATCGAAATTTGGACCTAGATATTGAAAATTATGTAACGGTTGATTTTAAAGCTTTAGTCGATACAATTGATTTACTAGGAGGAATAGAACTTCCTGTTGAACCAGAAGAGATTGATCCGATGAATGAATACATTGTAGAGACAGCGACAGTTGCAGGCGTTGAACCAAATCTAATCACAGAAGCAGGGACACAGGTGTTAGATGGAGCACAAGCGGTAACTTATGCAAGAATTAGATCTACAGCAGGAGGGGATTATCGAAGAACAGAGCGTCAAAGATTGGTGATTGAACAGACTTTGAATAAAGCAGTGTCAACCAATCTCAAAACGATTAATGATATTATTCAAGTAGTGTTCCCACAGGTATCTACAAGTTTTTCTTTGGCAGATTTACTGGTACTAGCTACAGATGCGGCAGACTATAAGATTGTCGATACGTTTGGATTTCCGGAAAATGTGGTAGAGACTAATATTAGTGGTACAGGTAGTGTAGTAGTGGCGAACGATTTGAAACAAAGCGTTGAAATCTTACACGAAAAATTATATCCGAAATTATCATATGCAACTTCTGGAACTGTAAATGGAATCAATGATGAAATTAATTCAATTATGTCAAAAGAAGGTATTGAACTTGGAATGCCAGAAGAAGAGGAAGCAGCAGTTGCATCAGAATAAAAAAACACCTGTCATTTAAGATGACAGGTGATTTTTTTGTAATTTTTCTAAGATAATAGATTGGCAAGTTACACCGAGTTTTTTCTTTTCGTCAATCGTTAATTCACTAGGATAAATCGGAGTACAGTACTCAATAATTACAGCCCTTTTTTTGATTCTAGGAAATTGATCTTCAAAGATTGCAGAGGTGTTTGAAAGAGCAACGGGAACAATGGGACAATTCGTCTTAGTTGCAATTCGGAAAGAACCCTCTTTAAAGTGCATCAGTGAGAGTTCATCTGTTTCATTTCGGGTGCCTTCTGGAAAGATAAAAATTGAAATCCCATTTTTTATATGATTAATAGCATCTAGAATCATCTGCATTCCAGCTTTTTGAGAATGTCTATCTAAAAACAAGCAATTTACATATTTCATACGCGCACTTAACAGTGGAATTTTTTCCATTTCTTTTTTTGCGACATATCCGGTAAGGTTCTTACAGCGAGAGTAGGTAAGCAAGATGTCGAAGAAACTTCGATGATTTGCAACGAATAAAGATGGTACGTCAGGGATATTTTCTTCCCCGATTACAGTCACCTCTACACCTGTGATGGCAAGCATCATTTTAAATCCAAACTGAACAGCTCGAAGAGAGAGCATGTCTCTTTTGTGACGATTAAATTGTCCTACAATCCAAAAAGCAAAAAATACAGGGATTGTTAGAATTAAATACAAAACGAGTGTGATACACACACCTAAATATCTTATCATTTGAAAACCTCTTTCGTAATAAACTAAATAAACCAAAAGTATTTTAACATAAGATGGTATGAAAGTATAGCTAGTTTAATAAGATATTACAGAGAATTATTAAAAGGTGTTTATTGCTTGCGAAAATTCTGTATTGTTTTACTATCTGTTTGCATTATGGTCAATTGCATGGCCTGTAATGTTGTTACTACAAAAAGAGAAAAAATTAGAGATATGGATTATACAGTTATGAAACAAGAGGAGATACCAGAAGAAGTCATACAGTTAATTGAAGAACATAAAATGAATCATATGAAACTATCTTTTTCGGATAAGGGGTATACGTATGTGATTGTTGGTTATGGAGAACAGGCTACTAGTGGATATAGTGTAGCAGTAGAAGAGTTTTATGAAACAGAAAATACGGTAGATATAGACACGAATTTGATAGGGCCGAACAAAAAAGAGGATGTAATTCAAGCAAAAACTTATCCTTATATCGTTTTGAAAACAGAGAGTGTGGATAAGCCGATTGTGTATAATTAGGAGGGGTATCGATGGAAGTTATAACAAAACAAATGTATTTAAATGAAAAACCAAGAAAAATACTGCATCAATTCCAAGTGAATGAAGACGTAAATGTATCAGATACAAAGGAGGATGTTGTCTATATTGTGAAAGGGGAACTTTGTACATCAATCAAAGAGGTTCAACTAGTGGAAGAGTACATAAAAGTTAGTGGAGTTGCTCGTTACTTTCTCTTATATATGACCGATAGTATGGATAATAAGTTGTCTTGTCTTGAAGGGGAAATCCCCTTTGAGGAGATGATCTTTGTGGAAGGAAAGGATTACAATCGCTATAGTGTAGATACAAGTACACTTGAGTTTCATCCTACATTGATCCATTCGAGAAAAATAGGACTAAAAATCATGATAGAACTTGCAGTGGAGAAGATGGGGACAGTGGAGGAGGAGTTAACGGTGGATATTTTGGGAGATGCAGAAGAATCATTGCATAAAAAAATGAAAACCATGACAGTGTTACAGACGATGTCAACACAAAAAGATGCTTATAGAATTAAGGAGCAATTTAAGATTCCAGGAACGAAAGAGAATATAGGTAACGTATTGTATTTTGCGATAGAGAGTTATAAACTAGATTTTAAGGCAGGAGAAGACGAGTTACTATTCGCAGGAGAAATTCAAGTCTTTTGTATTTATGTCTCAGATGAATGGAAAGAGGATTGGGTGAATCAAACTGTGAGCTTTAGAGGTAGAGTAGATTGTTATGGAGTGGATGAAGAAAAGTATCACAACATTCGAACTCAGATAGAAGGGTTATCTTTAGAACCACAGATGGATGAAGATGGAGAGATGCGTTTGCTTGGAGTGGAAGCGACCCTCAAGATGGATATAGAGATTATGGGGGAGGAAGAAATTGAGCTTATAGAGGATGCCTATGCATTGGATAAAAAATGTGTGTTGAAAAATAAAGACTTTACAATGGAGTCCTTGTTGTTGCAAAGTCAATCAAAATGCAAAATAGCGGAAAACATGAATGTACCTGAATTGTCAGAAGAAATTCTGCAAGTGTGTCATAGCACAGGGGCAATCCAGATAGAATCGATAGATATTGTAGAGGATGGAATTGCAGTGGATGGAATTTTGAACTTAAGCTTTCTTTATGTGAGAAGCAATGAAGAAAAGCCTTATGGTTCATGGAAAGGAATGGTTCCATTCTCGCATATTGTAGAATGCAAGACTACAGATGACTTACATTTTGATATGCATAATAACTTAGAGCAATTAAGCGTTGTCATGACAGGGAATAAAGAGATAGAAGTAAAGGCTGTCATTGCATTCCAAAGTATTATCAAAAAACCAGAAACAATTCATGTGATTGAAAAGATGGAAATAGAGTCTTATTCAAAGCAAGAGATGGAAGATCAGGCGGGGATTATCGGTTACATCTACAAAGAAGAAGATGACTTGTGGAATTTAGCTAAAAAATATCATACTACTCAAAAGAGTATCATGGAAATTAATGATTTGTCTGAAAAAGAGGTGAAACCGGGAACAAGGTTGTTGATTTTTAAGGAGAATATGAGTATACTATAAGAATAATGTATACAAGATACAAAAGGGGTAGATATGGAATACGTAAAATTAAATGCATTGGCTAAGATTAATATCGGGCTAGATGTACTAGGAAGAAGAGAAAACGGATACCACGATGTTCGAATGATTATGCAGACAATTTATTTGTATGATGATGTCACACTTACAAGGGTAAAAGAAAAAGGAATTTCTTTAGCGACAAACTTATATTACTTGCCCACTAATGAGAACAATATTGCGTATAAAGCAGCAAAACTTTTGATGGATGAATTTCAAATTGAAGAAGGCGTAGAGATTCAGATAAAAAAACGCATTCCGGTTGCAGCAGGGCTTGCAGGAGGCAGCGCTAACGCAGCAGCAGTGTTATATGGAATGAATCGCTTGTTTCACTTGAAGTTAAGTACAAAAGAGTTGATGGAGCGAGGCGTAAAGCTTGGAGCAGATGTACCGTATTGTATTATGAGGGGGACTGTATTAGCTGAGGGGATTGGTGAAAAGTTAACTCCGTTAAAAGCATTTCCAAAATGTTACATTCTGATTGCAAAACCAGGAATTAGTGTATCTACAAAGACTGTATATGATAAGTTGGATAGTAAGGAGATTGTGGAACATCCTAATATTGAACAACTGTTAGCTGGAATTGAAGTAGGAGACTTAGATACGATTACAGCCCATATGGGAAATGTCTTGGAACTGGTTACACAAGAAGATTATCCGATTATAGGTGAAATCAAAGAGGTGATGACTAAATTTGGTGCAAAGAAGGCAATGATGAGCGGAAGTGGTCCGACTGTATTTGGGATTTTTACAGAGCGAAGACAGGCGAAGTCTGCAATGCATGAACTCAAAGAGGCAGGGCTTGCAAAGCAGAGTTTTATTACAAATGTACACAACATAAGGAGGAGGAGAGATGGAAATGAATTTTAAGGTGAATATGGATGAGTACCTACCCTTAAGAGATGTTGTATTCAACACCCTTAGGCAGGCTATTTTGCGAGGAGAGTTAAAACCTGGAGAAAGACTCATGGAGATACAGTTAGCGAATAAGCTAGGGGTTAGTAGAACTCCGATTCGTGAGGCAATACGCAAATTAGAACTAGAAGGCCTTGTGTTGATGATTCCAAGAAGAGGTGCCGAAGTAGCAGAGATTACTGAAAAAAGCTTACGCGATGTACTTGAAGTAAGAGAGGCCCTAGAGGTACTAGCAGTACAATTAGCGTGTGATAAAATTACAGCAGAAAAAATTGAGGAATTAAAAATAGCAGGTAAACAATTTGAATTAGTTCTTAGAAAAAAAGATGTTACGAAAATAGCAGAAGCAGATGTATATTTTCATGATTTAATATATGAGGCAACGGACAATATGAGGCTGATTCAGCTTTTGAATAATTTGCGAGAGCAGATGTATCGATACAGGGTAGAGTACTTAAAGCGTGAGAATGTATGGCCAAAGATTATTCAAGAACACAATGAGTTGATTGCATATATCGAGGCAGGCGACGGCGCAGAAGCTTCAAGAGTGAGTTGCCAACATATAGATAATCAAATGGAATCAGTGATGGAAGTGATTTTGAGTAATTTAGATAAGTAGTGTATAACCATTTGTATTATGGGGATACTTCCGGTAATAGGAGGTACATAGATATGAATGGTAAAAGTGAAGTGAAACAAATCGGTTTATCCTTGCTAATGGGTTTTCTTCTAACAGTGTTAGTGATTTCTCATATAGAAGCGCATGAGAGGCAAGTGCTACTTAGCACACAGGAAAGTCTCGCTACAGAGGTGTTGAGATTTCATGTGATAGCAAATAGCAATACAGAAAATGATCAAGAAGTGAAGTTAGAAGTCAAAGAAGCGGTAATTGAGTATATGAAAGAACATCTATCACCGAAGAGCAGTGTCATGGAAACGAAGGTCTGGGTGGAAAACAATTTAACACAGATAGAGGATGTGAGTCGGGAAGTACTGCGCGAATTTGGTATGGATCAAGTAGTAGTAGCGGAATTAGAAGATACGCATTTTCCTAAAAAGGTATATGGAGATGTATCATTTCCAGAAGGGAAATATGAAGCATTACGCGTGGAAATAGGAAAAGCAGAAGGTGAAAATTGGTGGTGTTGTCTGTATCCAAACCTTTGCTTTGTAGATGCAACTTATGGCGTGGTAAGTGACGAGGGAAAAGAACAATTACAGACGGTTCTTACAGAAGAAGAGTACGAGTTGATAACAGAAGAACGAATTGAGATAGAGTGGTTCTTCTTTTAGATTCGAAAATAGGAGAAAAAAGTATGCAATTAGGAAAAAAACAAATGTTAATGGTAGTAAAGGTAGTTGATTTTGGAGTGTACCTTGGAAGTGAAGAGATAAAGGTGCTGCTTCCTAAAAAACAAGTGCCAGAAGATACAGAGGTAGGGGATTCGTTAGAGGTATTCCTATATAAAGATTCACAAGACCGACTGATTGCAACGACTAATGAGCCGAAATTATCTATGGATGAACTGGCTCTTCTTACAGTAGCGGATGTCAATAAGTTTGGTGCATTTTTAGACTGGGGATTAGAAAAAGATTTGTTTTTGCCATACAAGGAGCAAACAAAGCAAGTAGAAGTAGGAGACGAGTGTCTGGTAACCTTATATGTGGATAAGAGTAAAAGACTATGTGCTACTATGAAGGTGTACGAAATATTGAAAAAAGACTCACCATATGAAAAGGATGATAAGGTAGAGGGAATTATCTATGAATACAGTGACCAGTTTGGATATTTTGTTGCAGTTGACAACTGTTATTCAGCAAGAATTGCCCCGAATCAAATTTTTGGAACATTGCAGATTGGTGACAGGATTGAAGCAAGAGTGAGCGCTGTGAAGGAAGATGGTAAATTAGACTTAAGTCTAAAAGAGCGCGTGGAGTTTCAGATGGATAAGGATGCCAAGATTATTCTTGATCGAATGAATGAAAATGGTGGTGTATTACCATTTACGGATAAGGCAGATCCGGAGTTGATTAAAACTGAGTTGAATATGAGTAAGAATGCATTCAAGCGAGCAGTAGGTAGACTGCTGAAAGCTAGACAAATAGAAATAAATGAAAAAAATATTGCATTAAAGAAAAAATAGAGTATAATTTAGTTATAGAGAAAAAATTAGGAGGTAAGTAGAGATGAAGGTACAAAATATTACAGATGTTGAAAAGTTTTTTCAGATAGTAGATAGTTGTGTAGGACGTGTTGAATTAGTAACAGGAGAAGGGGATAGACTAAATCTTAAATCTAAGTTATCACAATACGTATCTATGGCGAATATTTTCTCGAATGGAGAGATTCCAGAATTGGAAATTATCGCACACGAGAAAGAGGATATTGACAGGTTAGTTAATTTTATGATTAACGGCTAATCAAGTTCGTATAAGTAAGTGGATGGTGTTAGGGTTTCTCGATTGTTGAGGAGCCCTATTCTTTTTACGATAAGGAGAAAGGGAATGGAGTTATGAGTTTTACACATCTTCATGTTCATACAGAGTACAGCCTGTTAGATGGATCGAATAAAATCAAGGAATACATTGCGAGAGTAAAAGAATTTGGCATGAACAGCGCAGCTATAACAGATCATGGTTGTATGTTTGGGGTGATTGATTTTTACAAAGAGGCAAAAAAGCAAGGAATTAAGCCGATTATTGGTTGTGAAGTGTACGTAGCTCCCAATTCTAGATTTGATCGTGAGTTAACAGGTGGAGAGGATCGATATTATCACTTGATTTTATTGGCTGAGAACAATGTCGGTTATCAGAATTTGATGAAAATTGTATCCAAAGGTTATGTGGATGGATATTATTATAAACCACGTGTAGATAAAGAGATTCTAAAAGAATACCATGAGGGTATTATTGCATTAAGTGCATGTCTAGGTGGTGAAATCCCAAGACATATTATGCGAGGGCTCTACGAAGAAGGAAAGAAAATCGCAACAGAATATCAAGAGATATTTGGTAACGATAATTTTTTCTTGGAATTACAAGATCATGGCATGAGTGAGCAAGAGATGGTAAATCAGCAACTCTTTCGGATGTCGAAAGAGACAGGGATAGAGCTAGTTGTCACGAATGATATTCATTATACGTATGCGGATGATGTAAAACCACATGACATTCTTTTGTGTATTCAGACTGGAAAGAAATTGAGTGATGAGAACAGAATGCGCTATGAAGGCGGTCAGTTCTATGTAAAGTCTGAAGAGCAGATGAAGGAGTTATTCCCTTATGCGATAGATGCAATTGAAAATACACAAAAAATTGCAGATAGGTGTGACGTAGAAATTGAGTTTGGAGTAACAAAGCTTCCAAAGTATGATGTGCCAGAAGGTGAGAGTGCTGAATCATATCTAAGATTACTCTGCATGAATGGATTGAAAGAACGGTATCAAGAAGGCTGGAAAGAACAAGTAGAACGATTAGAGTTTGAATTAGATGTTATTGAGAATATGGGGTATGTAGATTACTTTCTTATTGTATGGGATTTTATCAATTATGCAAAACAAAACGATATTATAGTGGGACCAGGGCGTGGTTCCGCAGCAGGAAGTATGGTATCTTATTGCTTAGCCATTACAGATATAGATCCAATCAAATACCAACTTCTTTTCGAGAGATTTCTTAATCCAGATCGTATATCCATGCCCGATATTGATATTGATTTTTGCTATGAGCGCAGACAAGAAGTGATTGATTATGTGGTGGAAAAGTATGGTCTCGATCGAGTAGTGCAGATTATTACGTTTGGAACATTAGCAGCTAGAGGGGTAATTCGAGATGTGGGAAGAGTAATGGACTTGCCGTATGGCTATGTAGACACTATTGCAAAAATGATTCCTACAGAATTAAATATTACGATAGAAAAGGCATTGAAAGATAATAAAGAACTACGAGAACTCTACGAAGAAGATTATCAGGTGAAAGAGCTAATCGATATGGCTAAGAGATTAGAGGGGTTGCCTCGACACTCTTCTATGCATGCAGCGGGGGTAGTAATCAGTCAAAAATCTATCGATGAATACGTTCCGGTATCTAGAGCGTCGGATGGGTCGATTACTACACAGTTTACGATGACTACACTAGAGGAATTGGGGCTTCTAAAGATGGACTTTTTAGGACTTCGTACGCTGACAGTGATACAAAATGCAGTGAGACTGATCGGAAAAGACATTGATATGAATGGGATTGATTACAACGATAAGGCTGTGTTAGACTCCATTGGAACTGGTGTGACGGATGGAATATTTCAGTTGGAAAGTGCTGGAATGAAAAGCTTTATGAAGGAGTTAAAACCACAAAGTTTAGAGGATATCGTTGCAGGAATTTCTCTATATAGACCAGGACCTATGGAATTTATACCTAAGTATATCAAAGGGAAAAATGATGCAGAATCTATTACCTATGCTTGTGAAGAACTAGAACCAATCCTATCACCCACATACGGATGTATTGTCTACCAAGAACAAGTAATGCAAATCGTACGAGATTTGGCGGGATATACACTTGGTAGAAGTGATTTGCTTCGTCGTGCCATGTCTAAGAAAAAAGCAGATGTAATGGAACAAGAGCGTCAGTACTTTGTCTATGGAAATGAAGAACTGGGAGTTCTAGGCTGTGTGAAAAAAGGAATCGATGAAAAAATAGCAAATCAAATATTTGATGATATGATTGATTTTGCAAAGTATGCATTCAATAAATCCCATGCAGCAGCTTATGCAGTAGTTGCATATCAAACAGCATATCTAAAGCACTACTATCCAGTAGAATTCATGGCTGCACTTATGACATCGGTAATTGATAATACAGCAAAAGTAGCAGAATATATTTATGCATGTCGTAGGATGGGAATACAGATTTTACCTCCAGATGTTAACAGTGGCGCAGGAAGCTTTACCGTTGAAGAGGGAAAGATTCGATATGGATTGGTGGCGATTAAAAGTATCGGTCGCCCAATTGTAGAGGGGATTGTAGAAGAGCGAAATAAAAATGGGATTTACAAAAATATCAAAGATTTTATAGAGCGACTTTCCAGCAAAGAGGCCAATAAAAGAGTGATAGAAAACTTCATAAAGGCAGGAGCATTAGACAGCTTAGGTGCTACGAGAAAGCAATTGATGGTAATCTATATACAGATTATTGATAGTGTGAATCAAGAAAAAAAATATTCGGTATCTGGTCAACTTTCTTTGTTTGATATTGTGGAAGAAGAGCAAAAAAAAGAGTTTGAAATTCAAATGCCAGAAGTGGGGGAATACGATAAAGAAGTAGCATTATCCTTTGAAAAAGAAGTACTAGGTGTGTATATTAGTGGACATCCTTTGGAAAAATATGAAGAGAAATGGCTAAGAACTATTTCAGCAAAAGCATTGGATTTTCAGCTACTAGAAGATACGAATCGTTCAAAGGTTGTGGATGGCACAAAAGAAATCATCGGTGGAATGATTGTTGAAAAGACAATCAAATATACGAGAACGAATCAAGCTATGGCATTTCTTACAATCGAAGATTTGGTAGGGACTGTAGAAGTGATTGTTTTTCCAAGAGATTTTGAAGCAAATAAGGGGTTACTAATAGAGGATGCAAAAGTCTATATCAAAGGACGGGTAGTAGAAGAAGATGATAAGCCGAGTAAGATGATTTGTGAGAAAGTAGCGCCATTTGATCAGGTAATGAAGGAAGTATGGTTGAAGTTTGATGATCTTGAATCCTATCAAGCGGATGAGAAAACACTGTTTGCTATGTTGCAGCAAAGCAGAGGGAAAGATCAAGTGATTATCTACTGCGAAAAAGAAAAGGCGATGAAAAAACTTCCACTGAGTAAAGGAATTGATATTGAAGAGGAAGTATACAGCAAATTGACGAACTACTATGGAAAAGATAGGATAAAAGTATTAGAAAAAGCAATTGAAAAAGTTTTTTAAATGCTATACAATAATAAATGTATGAGGAAAATTTCACAATCTAGTGAAGTGAGAGGGTAAACGTAATTTACTACAGATATAAATGATGGAGGAAACAAAATGGCAAATAAAATCAGAACAATCGGTGTACTAACAAGCGGAGGAGATGCCCCAGGTATGAATGCGGCAATTCGTGCGGTAGTGCGTACAGCTGTAGCAAGAGGCATAAGAGTGAGAGGGATCAAAAGAGGGTATCAAGGGCTATTGAATGAAGAAATCATTGATTTATCTGCTCATGATGTGTCAGATACGATTCAACGTGGAGGTACGATTCTACAGACTGCTCGATGTGCTGAAATGAGAACAGAAGAAGGTCAACAAAAGGCAGCAGCGATCTGTAAAAAGTATGGTATTCATGGATTGGTAGTAATCGGAGGCGATGGTTCCTTTGCAGGAGCACAAAAACTTGCTAACTTGGGAATCAATACAATAGGGGTTCCAGGAACGATTGATTTAGATATTTCCTGTACAGAGTATACAATTGGTTTTGATACAGCTATCAATACTGCAATGGAAGCAATTGATAAGGTACGTGATACATCGACTTCTCATGAGCGTTGCTCGGTTATAGAGGTTATGGGAAGAGATGCGGGATATATTGCATTATGGTGTGGAATTGCCAACGGAGCAGAAAAAATCTTATTACCAGAAGAACATGGATATGATGAAAAAGCGATTATTCAAGATATCATTGAGAGTAGAGAGTTTGGAAAGCAACATTATATTATAATCAATGCAGAAGGAATTGGCGATTCGATTAACATGGCTAGAAGAATCGAAGAAGCAACAGGAATGGAAACAAGAGCTACAATTCTAGGACACATGCAACGTGGAGGAAGTCCGACATGTAAGGATAGAGTGTATGCATCTATTATGGGATCAAAAGCAGTTGATCTACTTTTAGAAGGAAAGTCAAATAGAGTAGTAGGATACCTTAATGGTGAGTATGTTGATTTTGATATTAACGAAGCGTTAACGATGAAAAAAGAATTACCACCAATTTACAAAAAAGTAGCAGAAGAGATATAAAATTTACAAGAGGGGTTGGCTTGCCAATTCCTCTTGTTGAAATTTTAGGCAAAAAGTAGTAGAATGGGGAAAGAACTAGGTAAGGAGAACGGATTGTGAAGACAGAAGGTATGAGAGATGCTTCGATAGGGGTATTTGATTCAGGAGTAGGTGGATTGACGGTTGTTCGTGAATTGATGCGCCAGTTGCCAAATGAAAATATTGTGTATTTTGGAGATACTGCACGTGTACCATATGGAAATAAATCGAAAGAGACAATTATTCGATACGCAAGGCAAATTATTCGCTTTTTAAAGACGAAGAATGTAAAAGCAATAGTAATTGCCTGTAATACAGCCAGTGCACTTGCATTAGAAGAGGTAAGTAAAGAAAGCGATATTCCGATTATAGGAGTGGTTGTACCAGGAGCAAGGGCAGCAGCAGAAGTGACAAGTACTAAGAAAATAGGAGTGGTTGCTACAGAAGCCACGATTAATAGCGAAATTTATACACAAGTAATCACTGGAATGGATTGTGAAGTTACTGTCGTGGGAAAAGCGTGTCCACTGTTTGTTCCGATTGTAGAAGAGGGATTTGCAAAACATAAAATTGCAGAAGATGTGATAGATTATTACTTGAAAGATATGAAGACATCGAATATCGATGCTATGATTCTAGGATGTACCCACTATCCATTGCTAAGGTCTAGAATTATTGAATATATGGGGGATGAGATTCATTTGGTGAATCCAGCATATGAGACTGCGATGGATTTAAAGAAGCTACTAGAAGAGCAAAATCTAGAAAAAAGTGATAGTGCAGTAGCAGAGTATTCATTCTACGTAAGTGATGCAGCGGATAAGTTTAAACAATTTGCCAATTCCATATTGAAATATGATGTAGAGACAACGAAGCAGATTAATATTGAGGAGTATTAGGAATGACAAAAGATGTACTGATATCTATAAGCGGGATGCAGATAGAAATTGTTGAGGAAGCGAGGGAGGAGAATGAAGCTATTGAAATCATTAGCCCTGCTACATATTTCTTCAAAGATGGAGTGCATTATATCTTTTATGAAGAAGTGCAAGAAGGTATGCGCGGTGTTACGAAAAATAAAATCATGCTAAGAGAAGATGGGATTGAATTAGTCAAAAAGGGATTGGTTAATTCTCATATGAAGTTTGAAATCGGAAAATGCAATGAATTTATATATAACACACAATTTGGAGAAATTGAAATGGGGATCACAACTCATGAAATTAAAATAAAGGAAGAAGATGCCAGAATCTTTGCGTTTGTACGGTATAACCTATCTGTAAACAAAGAGGTTCACGCGGAATGCGAAATTAAGATTAATATCAAAGATAAGTCCCAAGGAATTTAGCGAAAAGGGAGAAAGATTACGATGGGGATAAAGACGAAGAATCAAGCAAATTTTTATATGCTATGCATTTTACTTGGGGCAACTACAGGTGTCTTGGTGTGGATGTTCTTGAAAGCCTTCCATGTAGGGGTGCAGTACCTTTGGGAATGGGGACCAGAGCAACTAGAAACTCCATTTTATACATTGATAGTCTGCACAGTAGGCGGCTTATTAATCGGGTTGTTTAGAAGAAGAATAGGTGACTTTCCAGAGGATATGAATACCGTACTTGCTAAAGTGAAGAAAGAAGGTCATTATGAATACAAAAATATGCTCATGATGGCAATTGCAGCCTTGTTACCCCTACTTTTAGGAGCGAGTATAGGGCCAGAGGCAGGAATGACAGGAATTATCATTGGTCTATGCTACTGGGTTGGAGATAATGTAAAGTATGCAAAGAAGCATACAGAGGAACTGACAGAGCTTGGAACTGCAGTTACATTAGGGGTGATTTTTCATTCTCCTCTGTTTGGAATCTTTGAGGTGAATGAGTCAATAGATGATCAGCAGATTGCACTGCCTAAGAGTGCAAAAGTCGTAAGCTATGGTGTGTGCATTGCAGCAGGAATGGGGGCATTTATATTATTGTCCAATCTGTTTGGCGGTAGCGCTGGATTACCCAGTCTTGAGATTGACGGGGAACTTGTATTATTTGATTATGCAATGATTATTCCATATATTATTTTGGGAGGATTACTAGGGCTATTTTATCAAACTACTCATAAAATAACACAGGATATCGCAAATAGAATTCCAGTAGGACTCAGTGAGATGGTTGGTGGGATTTGTCTTGGAATAACAGGAACATTTTTACCGCTTGTGATGTTTTCAGGTGAAGAGTCCATTGCGGAATTAGGAGAACTATATGGCATATATGCTCCTATTGCATGGATTGGTATCGCAATAGTAAAAATATTGATTACAAACATTTGCATCAGTAGTGGATTAAAAGGAGGGCATTTTTTTCCGTTAATTTTTGCAGGAGTAGCAGCAGGATTTGGGCTTGCAGGGATGATGAGCGGCGACTTTGATCACATGGTGGTAGCAGCAGCGATTACTACAGCAAGTATGCTAGGTGTTTCTATGAAAAAACCACTTGCAGTGGCAATGTTATTACTTCTGATTTTTCCAGTTAAATTATTGGTATGGTGTTTTGTGGCAGCAGCCATAGGAAGTAAAATAGGGAATAGAAAAAAAAACGAGCAATGAGAAATCTCTCATTGCTCGTTCTTTTTTTGGGTTATTTTTTAAATCGGTTATACCATTTCTTTTTTACTGGTGCAGCAGCTTCTTTATTAGCACGAAGCCCCTTCACGCCAGTGATATAAATACCACTTACAACGGCTTTTACCTCTTTTTTTATTGGCATAATCTCATACACCTTTGGATCACACATCAGTGTCATCATTTTTGGTCCTACCTTAGCTTTTACAACCGGTATCTTAGAGAACTTTAAGTAAAAAGGTGTCTGCTCTAAGACGATTGGTGGAAGGTTCGCATCTTTTAAACGCATTTTTTTCTTGTCGATAATTAACATGGAAGTTGTCTGTGCCATAGAAGCCATCTGCTTCTCGTTCTCAGCTTGTCTAGTCTGTGTTCGTTTACCGAAAAAATATAATGCAACTGCAACTCCGATTAAGATTACTAATATTACAATTGTTACAATAAGTCCTGTACTCACATTGAGCCTCCTTGAAGAATAATTCTATGTATCCACATGCATAATATTGTAACATTCTTTTGAGGGTAGTGCAAGTGTAAATGCAGTGCAT
>CAYJGW010000007.1:0-66752 GCA_964369425.1 uncultured Lachnospiraceae bacterium | reverse complement strand
ATAAGACTCACCCAGAGTATGTAATTAAGACGCCAAATCGGAAGATGTCATATGGAAGAAATCAATTTGTCTTAGATTTTAGCAGACCAGAAGTGGTGGATTATATCTTTGAGAAGATGTGTGAAACAATTGATAAGGCGAATATCTCTTATATTAAATGGGATATGAACAGAAATATCACAGAAAGTTATAGCTTAAGGTTAGAGCCAGATAGGCAAAAGGAATTTTTCCATCGCTATATCCTAGGGGTGTATGCACTTTATGAGAAATTAATCGAAAGATTCCCAGAGATTTTATTCGAATCTTGTGCATCAGGAGGTGCTAGATTCGATGCAGGAATGCTATATTATGCGCCGCAAGCTTGGGCGAGTGATGATACAGATGCAATCGAAAGATTGCACATTCAATACGGTACATCGATGGTGTATCCGATTTCTTCAATAGGAAGTCACGTTGCAGCAGTACCAAATCATCAAGTAATCAGAAAGACAAGTTTAGACACAAGAGCGGATGTAGCTTACTTTGGTACATTTGGATATGAGTTGAATGTAAATGAAATCAGAAATGTAGAGGCCGCAAATATCAAAGAACAGATTCGTTTCTTTAAGAAATATAGAGAAGTCATTCAATTAGGGGATTTTTATCGTTTGCAAAAAGGGAATTATTATAGTTGGATGGTGGTATCAAAGGATAAGAAGACTGCCATAGTGGGTTATTATAAGATACTAGCGGTACCAAATCCATCCTTAAAGAAGATAAACTTGGTGGGGCTAGAAGAGGACTTTGAATACGAGTGCAATGGTAAAACATATTTTGGTGATGAATTGATGAATGTAGGAATGATTCTAGAAACGGAATTCACTGGATTGATTCAAAGTGATTTATTCCAAGGAAAATATACATCAGGAACAGATAAAGGGGATTTCACCTCGCAAGTGTATGTCTTTGAGGCGAAATAGAGAATGAGAGTAACGTTACATTTAAGGGAGAGTAAATGTGACGTTATTTTTTGCTTAAATTTCTGACGAAATATAGACAAATATGTAATTAGTGCTATAATGAAAGTTGTAACATGAGGAGTAGGAGAGGTAAAGAGATGAACTATAAGAGTAGTGTGTTTCGTACATTATCGTTAATTACACAATTAGGACTGTCGATACTTACCCCTATTTTTTTGTGTGTGTTTTTAGGTAATTACCTAGAAGAGAAATTTGAGATTCCAATATTTATCCCTATGCTGATACTAGGGATACTTGCAGGTGGAAGGAATGCGTTAGTTCTCGCAAAAGCAACAATCAAATCCTTGGAGGGAAAAAAAGACGATGAGGAATAAGTTGTTTACTGGAATGCTAGGAGAATTATTGTTGGGAATTATAGGATATACCATTCTCTTTCAATGTGTACTTTTTATTATTCAAGGAGATTTGCTGTTCAATACGATAGGACTTTGGATTGGAAGTGCGGTTAGCATGGGAATCATCATTCACATGAAGTACTCAATTGAGGATAGTCTTGAATTTGGAGCTGAGCATGCACAAAAGAGCATTCGCAAGGCATATTCGATTCGTATGACAGTAGTGGCAATTATTCTTTTTGCAGTTGCCTATTTTCAAGTTGGGAATATTCTTACGATGCTTGCAGGAGTAATGGGACTAAAAGTATCAGCACATGTACATCCGTATTTGCACAGATGGAAAGAAAAAAAGAATCAGAAGTAGTGCACTATTTCATTTTGAGAAATAGGTAAAATCTGGGAAAAGGAGGAAAGCATATGAACAATGGAGTTGGTATCCTAGCAGCAGCTGAGAGTGAAGTCGATTTTATGGTCCATGGGCTGCTAAAGTTTAATCTTTTTGGTCAAGACTTGTGGCTCACGACGACACATGTTAGCTTGTTGATAGTGATGCTCATATTAGTTGTGTTTGCGTTAGTGGTAAAATCAAAGTTAAAAGATGACGAAGGCAAGCCAGGAGTACTACAAAACATTGCAGAGTATATGGTTGAGGCACTAGATAGTATGGTTGTCAGCAGTATGGGGAAAAATGCAAAGCCATTTCGAAATTACATTCTTACACTATTTGTGTTTATTTTAATATCGAACTTATCAGGGCTTTTGGGGTTACGACCACCAACTGCTGATTATGGTGTGACATTTGGACTAGGTATTATTACATTTTTCATCATTCAGTACAACAATGTGAAGCACAATAAAATGGGTGCTGTTAAAGAGTTGTTCCAACCGATACCGGTATTTGCTCCAATCAACTTGATTGGGGAGTTAGCCGTTCCACTATCGTTATCGTTACGTTTATTCGGTAACATATTATCAGGAACGGTTATGATGACACTGATTTACAGCTTGTTATCAAAGATAGCCTGGGGGTGGCCAGGAATCTTACACGTATATTTCGATATTTTTTCGGGATGTATCCAAGCATACGTATTCTGTATGTTAACAATGGTATTTACAAATAACAAAATTGAAGCAAATTAAAAGAAATTAGGAGGATTTTATCATGGAAGGAATTACAAACGAAGGTTTAGTGTTAGCAATGTCAGCAGTTGGAGCGGGATTAGCAATGATCTCAGGAATCGGAGCTGGTATCGGACAAGGACATGCAGCAGGACATGCGGCAGCAGCAGTAGGAAGAAACCCAGGAGCTAGATCAGAGATTTCATCTACTATGCTTTTAGGACAAGCGGTAGCAGAGACAACAGGTTTATACGGTCTTGCGGTAGCGATTATCTTATTATTCGCAAACCCACTAATCGGAATGTTATAAGAACTTTGAATGGCTTGAAATAATAAGAAAACGGAAAGGAGGCTGAGCTTTGGAACGTTTATTTAACTTAGATGGTCAGTTTCTATTTGATGCAGCTGTGTTAGGCGTGTCGATGTTGGTGCTTTTTGTTTTTCTTTCTTACTTCTTATTCGAACCAGTGAGAAATTTGCTGGAAAAGAGAAGAGAGCGAGTAGTTGCGGAGCAAGAAGAGGCGAAGCAAAAGAACAACGAGGCAGCAGTATTCAAAGAAGAGTACGAAGAAAAACTAAGAAATATTGATAAAGAAGTTGAAATGATTTTAGGTGATGCTAGAAAGAAAGCGCAAAAAAATGAATCTAAAATCATAGCAGAAGCGAAAGAAGAGGCAGCACGAATCATAGATCGCGCACGTGGAGAGATTGAGTTAGAGAAGAAGCGTGCAGTGGATGAAGTAAAGCAAGACTTAATTGCCATATCGTCATTGATGGCTAGCAAGGTGGTTTCGGCAGCGATTGATGTTAAGGTGCAAGATAGTTTGATTGAAGAGACTTTGAAAGAAATGGGTGAAAGCACATGGCAAAGTTAGTTTCAAAAACATATGGAGATGCACTATTTGAAGTTGGGAAAGAGAGCAATCGTCTAGATGTTTTCTATACGCAGGTTACAGAGATAGTAAAAGTGCTAAATGAAAACAAAGAGATTATGACACTGATGGATCAACCGAAAATAGCAAAGAGTGAAAAAGTAGACATCATTAAAAATATTTTTTCGGAGAGTGTGGAAAAAGAGATTATAGGCTTAATGAAGCTTTTAATTGAAAAAGGGCATGGGACTGAACTGGAAAAAGTATTTGCGTATTTTATTGAAGTTGTAAAAGAAGAGCAGGGTATAGGAGTGGTGTTTGTAACTTCTGCAGTAGAGTTGAGTGAGACTCAAAAAATAGCAGTAGAAAAGAGGCTACTAGAACTTACTGATTACAAAGAGTTTGAGATGAACTATATTCAAGATAGCTCATTAATTGGTGGAATGATTATTCGTATTAAGGATAGAGTAGTTGATACAAGTATCAAGACAAAGCTATATCAGTTGAGCAAAGAATTGAAAAATATTCAGATTGCAGTATAAGATGATAAAAATGAAAGAAGGTGGGTTCGCTCCATGAATTTAAGACCAGAAGAAATCAGTTCTGTGATAAAGGAACAGATTAAAAGATATGCGGCCGAGATGGAAGTTTCGGAAGTAGGAACAGTTATTCAAGTGGCCGACGGGATTGCGCGTATCCACGGACTAGAAAATGCAATGCAAGGTGAACTTTTAGAGTTCCCAGGAGAAGTATATGGAATGGTTCTTAACTTAGAGGAAGACAACGTAGGTTCGGTTCTTCTAGGGGATCATAAAAACATCAACGAAGGCGATACTGTAAAGACAACAGGACGCGTTGTTGAGGTTCCAGTAGGCGATTGCATGCTAGGGCGTGTTGTAAATGCGTTAGGACAACCGATAGATGGGAAAGGTCCTATTGAAACAGATAAATTTAGACAAATTGAAAGAGTTGCATCAGGAGTTATTGCTAGAAAATCAGTAGATACTCCACTACAGACAGGAATCAAAGCGATTGACTCTATGGTTCCAATCGGTAGAGGGCAACGTGAGCTTATCATTGGAGATAGACAGACTGGTAAGACAGCTATCGCAATTGATACAATCATCAACCAAAAAGGGCAAGATGTTAAATGTATCTATGTAGCGATTGGACAAAAGGCATCTACAGTTGCAAATATTGTTCAAACATTAGAAGAGTATGGTGCAATGGATTATACAACAGTAGTTGCATCGACAGCAAGTGAGTTGGCACCACTTCAATATATCGTACCTTATTCAGGATGTGCGATTGGTGAAGAGTGGATGGAAAATGGCGAAGATGTTCTAATCATCTATG
Organism: uncultured Lachnospiraceae bacterium; assembly: GCA_964369425.1. GTDB lineage: Bacteria > Bacillota > Clostridia > Lachnospirales > Lachnospiraceae > CAUPWF01. Next base: position 62,051 of record CAYJGW010000007.1, on the reverse strand, counting down.
ATGATTTGACAAAACATGCTACGGCTTATCGTACATTATCCTTATTGCTTCGTCGTCCGCCTGGTCGTGAGGCATACCCAGGAGATGTATTCTACTTGCACTCGAGATTATTAGAGAGAGCAGCGAGATTATCTGACGCTTTAGGCGGCGGGTCACTAACAGCTCTTCCAATCATTGAAACACAAGCAGGAGACGTATCGGCATATATTCCTACAAACGTAATCTCTATTACAGATGGACAGATTTTCCTTGAGACAGAGGCGTTTAACGCAGGTCTTAGACCAGCGATTAACCCTGGTATCTCAGTATCTCGTGTTGGAGGTTCGGCACAGATTAAGGCGATGAAGTCTATTGCAGGTCCAATTCGTATCGATTTAGCGCAATATCGTGAGTTGGCGGCATTTGCACAGTTTGGTTCAGAGTTAGATGCAGATACATCAGAGCGTCTAGCACAAGGAGAGCGTATTCGTGAGATGTTAAAGCAGCCACAATACCAACCGATGCCAGTAGAATACCAAGTAATGATTATTTACGCGGCTACACGTAAGTTCTTACTAGATATCGCAGTGGAAGATGTACTTCGCTTTGAGCAAGAACTCTTTGACTTCGTAAAGACAAAATATCCAGAAATTCCAGAGGCGATTAAAGCTGAGAAGGTGATTTCTGATACAACTGAGCAAGCGCTCATCAAGGCGATTGAGGAATGCAAAGCTGATTTTGCATAATAAAGGAGGACTTATATCATGGCGACAATGAGAGATATAAAAAGACGTCGTAATAGTATATCTAGTACACAACAGATTACAAAAGCCATGAAACTCGTTTCGACTGTAAAATTGCAAAAGGCGAGAAATCGTGCAGAAAATTCAAAAGCCTATTTTAACTCCATGTTCCAAACTGTAAATTCAGTACTCTCAAAAGCAGGAAACATCAACCATCCATACGTGCAAAAGAGAGAAGTGAAAAAAGTGGGAATCGTTGTGGTGACTTCTAATAGAGGTCTGGCAGGCGGTTACAACTCTAATATCATTAAATTGGTTACAGGTGGAGAGTGGAAAAAAGAAGACGTGCGTGTATATGCGCTAGGAAATAAAGGTGGAGACAGTCTTAGATCAAAAGGTTATGAAGTTACACAGAGTTATCCAGATGTAATCGATGAGCCAAGATATCAAGACGCCCAGATGATTGGAAAGCAGCTATTGGAAGATTTTGGAAATGGTGAGATAGATGAGATTTATCTCGCATACACTGTGTTTAAAAATACAGTGAGTCATATTCCGACTATGTTAAAGTTGTTACCAGCAGAGCCTATGGAAGCAGAGGGAGAAGTAGAAGAAGAGAAGGATGATGCTCTTATGAACTTCGAACCAAATGAAGAAGAGGCGATTGAGTTGTTGATACCAAAGTATATAACCAGTCTTTTATATGGTGCTTTTGTAGAGGCGGTTGCAAGTGAAAACGGTGCAAGGATGCAAGCGATGGATAATGCGACAAACAATGCAGAAGAAATGATTAGTGGTTTAGAATTGAAATATAATAGAGCCCGTCAAAGTGCAATTACGCAAGAGCTTACAGAGATTATAGCTGGTGCGGAAGCGCTTAACTAGGGTAAAAAAGTAGGAGGAAACAATGGCAGATAAAAATATAGGGAAAATCACCCAAATTATTGGTGCCGTTTTGGATATCAAATTTGCCCAAGGCGAACTTCCAGAGATTAATGATGCGATTGACATCACTAGAGCTAATGGTGAAAAGTTAGTTGTAGAAGTTGCGCAGCATTTGGGTGATGATACAGTAAAATGTATCGCCATGGGTCCAACAGACGGACTTGTAAGAGGGATGGAAGCGGTTGCAACAGGAGCGCCGATTTCAGTACCAGTAGGAGAAAAGACATTGGGACGTATCTTCAACGTACTTGGTGAGCCAATTGATGAAATTGCAGCACCAACAGACGTAGATTACCTTCCAATTCATAGAAAAGCACCTGCTTTTGAAGAACAGTCAACAGAATCAGAGATTCTTGAGACTGGAATCAAAGTAGTTGACTTACTTTGCCCATATCAAAAAGGTGGAAAAATCGGTCTATTTGGTGGAGCTGGAGTAGGAAAGACAGTATTAATCCAAGAGCTTATTACAAATATCGCCACAGAGCATGGTGGATATTCAGTATTTACAGGGGTTGGAGAGAGAACTCGTGAAGGAAATGACCTTTACTATGAAATGAAAGAATCTGGAGTTATCGATAAGACAGCCATGGTATTTGGACAGATGAATGAACCGCCTGGAGCGCGTATGCGTGTAGGTCTTACAGGACTTACAATGGCAGAATATTTCAGAGATCAATCGGGAAAAGACGTTCTGTTATTCATTGATAACATCTTTAGATTTACACAAGCTGGTTCTGAGGTTTCGGCACTACTAGGGCGTATGCCTTCAGCCGTTGGTTACCAGCCAACACTTCAGACAGAGATGGGAACACTTCAAGAGAGAATTACATCTACAAAGAACGGTTCAATCACATCGGTACAAGCAGTATATGTACCTGCCGATGACTTGACTGACCCAGCACCAGCGACAACATTTGCTCACTTAGATGCAAAGACAGTATTGTCTCGTGCAATCACAGAACTTGGAATTTACCCTGCGGTAGACCCATTAGATTCTTCATCGAGAATGCTAGATCCTCACGTAGTAGGACAAGCACACTATGAAGTTGCTCGTGATGTACAGCAGATACTACAAAGATACAAAGAACTTCAAGATATCATTGCTATCCTGGGTATGGACGAGTTGTCAGAAGATGATAAGTTATTGGTAGCTAGAGCGAGAAAGGTACAGAGATTCTTATCTCAACCATTCCACGTAGCAGAGCAATTTACAGGTATCAGTGGACGTTATGTACCACTTACTGAGACGATTCAAGGATTTAGAGAGATTCTAGAAGGAAAGCACGATCATATTCCAGAAGGACATTTCTTAAATGCAGGAAATATTGACGACGTTGTCGCTCGTATGAAGTAGGAGGGAGTCCTATGGCAGATACGTTTAAATTACAAATAATCTCTCCAGATGAGTTATTTCATGAAGGAGAATCAGACTTTCTAGAATTTACAAGTGTAGAAGGAGAGATGGGAGTATACAAAAATCACATCCCTCTTACTACTATACTAGAGCCTTGCGTTATGAAGATTCATAATGCAGGCGATATAAAAAAATGTGCAATTCTTGGTGGGTTTGTAGAGATACAAAAGCAAAAAATCACTGTACTAGCAGAAGATGCTCAGTGGCCAGATGAAATTGATGTGGAAAGAGCAAAAGAAGCGAAAAAACGTGCAGAAGAACGATTATCAAAAAGAGAGAGTACATTAGATGTTGCAAGAGCAGAAGCAGCACTAGAGAGAGCAGTAGCAAGAATAAATACAGTAAAATAAAATAGAAAGCTATCGTATTATGTAATGTCATACGGTAGCTTCTGTGTTTGAGTCCAAAGCAAAGAGAGAGTGCTATGGGAATAGATATGATTTTAGTTTTTATTGGAGTAGATATTATGGCATTATCCAGAACAGTTGCTAGTATAGTGAAAAAGGATGATCCTAAAAAATCAGGGTACATCCTTACAGGAATTGGATTTGTGATTTCTGTTGTTGGAGCTATAATGTAGAATTGGATTTTGAGGTAAATGATAAGAAAATGACGCCGCATTTCATTAGTGAAATGAGAGGCGTTATTTTTTATGAAAATACGATGGATTTGCAACTTATTCTTTTTCTTGACGCATATTTTGCTGTGTCGAGAGTTTTAGTTTATTCCGCATGAGGAAAAAGAGGATTAAAAGGGCGAAAATATCGATGACATAAATCCATTGAGTAACTGCAAGGAATCCGCCTGATTTCAAACCATGTTTTCGGTAAAAACTAATAATGCCTACAGTAGAGTAAAGAGATGGTAATACTAATAATATTATATCGATTACGATAACTGCAAATGTGATAACGAATGAAAAAGGAAATGCAACCATACCGATTATACCACCAACACCAAGTAGGAATAGAATCAAATACAGTGGAATAAGCACTAGTTTACAAAAAAGCGCAAGTTTCAAAAGATGATATCCATACTCTTCAATTTTTCGTAGCATAAACAGTGCGAGAATATTGAGTGCTGCTAATATTAGTAAAATCTGAAGGGAAAAGGAATTTAAAAAATGATACAATGCTGTCTCATGGTTTAGAAAAAGCAAAGAATAAATAAAAAGTGGTAGTATAACCATTGGTAATGACCAAACAATTTTCATGAAGAGTCTCCTCGCTTGGGGTATAGTTGTGAAGGTTATTTTTGGAACTTCACGAAAACATTATAACAAAGGATAATAGCACAGTTCAAGTTTTATATTTGACTATAAAGAATTCTAAGTGACTATTTTGAATTGAAATCTTGAAATAGATATAAGAAACGTGTACACTGAAGGGGATAAAGACGAAACACAATTGAGAAGTAAGGAGACCGCATGAAACGCAAACGAATTGGTATCGGAATAGATAACTTTGAAGAGATTATTGAAGAAAATTATTACTATGTAGATAAAACAGCATTAATAAAAAAAATTCTAGATGTACGGTCAAAAGTAACTCTATTTACTAGACCTAGAAGATTTGGGAAAAGTTTGAACTTAAGTATGTTAAAGTACTACTTTGAGAAGAGTGAAAAAGATAGTACGGATCTCTTTGAAGGTCTGTGTATCGCTACTGCAGGAGAAGAATATGCAAGGCACCAAGGGAAATACCCTGTGATTATGTTGAATTTTAAAGAAGGAAAGCAAGATACATTTGAAAGTTCTTACGATTCATTGAAGCGTAATATTGCATATGAATATCGTAGGCATGAAAAGATTTTGGGAAGCGGATTGTTAGCAGAATATGAAGTAGAGTGTTTTCAAAAGATTGTAAAGAAAACAGGTGGATTAGATGATTACAGAGAATCTGTGGCATTTCTCTGTCGTTGTCTAGAAAAAGTCTATAGAGAAAAGGCGATTATTCTAATTGATGAGTATGATGTGCCATTAGAAAACGCGTATTACAAAGGTTTCTATGAAGAGATGATTTCATTTATTCGAGGGATACTATCGGTTGCACTTAAAACCAATGACTCTTTAGCGTTTGCAGTCTTAACAGGATGCCTTAGAATTACGAAAGAGAGTATATTTACAGGGCTTAACAACTTGAATATTATCTCCATACAGACACCAGGATATGGGGAGTTTTTTGGATTCACACCAAAGGAAGTGGAAGAGATGTTACAATACTTCGGCAAAGAATCTCATATGGAAACGATAAGGGAATGGTACAATGGATATTTATTTGGAAATGAGCAGGTATACAATCCATGGAGTGTGATCAAATATGTGTCAACTGCACTAGAAGATGACGAATATCTTCCACAACCGTATTGGTCTAATACAAGTTCTAATAGCATTATCAAAGATTTAATTGAAAGAGCAGATTGGGAAACAAAAGCAGAACTAGAAAGACTTGTACAAGGAGAAAGCATTGAGAAGCCAATCCATGAGGACATTACATTTGCGGATATTTATAAGGATAATAATAACTTGTGGAATTTTTTGTATTTTACAGGCTATCTAAAAAAAGTGAAGCAAAGAATAGATGAGGAACAAGTGGTTCTTACATTGGAAATTCCAAATCTAGAAGTGAAATCGGTATATCGACGACAGATTATGGAATGGGTAAAGGAACAAGTAGAGAAAAAAGATATGACGAAACTCTATGAAGCGACATTATCTGGAGACTTACAGGGTATGGAAGAAGCGATAAACCAAACACTGATGGAGACAATCAGCTATTATGAGTATAACGAAGCGTATTATCATGGATTTATCGGTGGTTTGTATAAAGGAATGGAATACTATTTTGTTAAATCAAACGTTGAATGTGGGCTAGGAAGACCAGACTTATTAATCACTTATGCAACGCCAGAAGGAAAAGCAATTATATTCGAGTTTAAAATTACGAAGGAGTATTCAAAGCTAGAAGAAAAGGCTGTGGAAGCATTGCAACAAATTGAAGAAAAGAAGTATGTAGAAGGAATGCAGGCGAGAGGATATACGGATATTCTTGTATATGGGGTTGCTTTCTTTGAAAAAACTTGTGTAGTAAAAAAAGGAGATTGTTAAAAAAACAAAACAGGTTCACAAAATTATTCTGAATATTTTTGTGAACCTGTTTTGTTTTGATAATGCTTTCTGAAGTGTTTCGGTGAAAAGCCATAGGCCGCAGTAAATACTCGTGAAAAATAATTGGGGTCTGCCAAAGCCAACAAATTTCGCATTATGTATTCATTTATCCTTACACAGTTGATGAAGTTCGTCTTTTGGTTATGTGAAATGTGATAAAAATCTTGAAATGCATACAGGAAAAGTGTACACTGAAGGATATAAAATGAGATGCAATTGAAAAGTAAGGAGAGCGCATGAAACGCAAACGAATTGGTATCGGAATAGATAACTTTGAAGAGATGATTTTGAAAGAATGTTATTACGTAGATAAAACAAAATTCATAAAAAAAATATTGGACAGTACATCAAAGGTGACTTTGTTTACAAGACCGAGAAGGTTTGGGAAAAGCTTGAACCTAAGTATGCTAAAGTACTTCTTTGAGAAGAATGAAAAAGATAACTCAGACCTCTTTGAAGGTCTGTACATCGCTACTGCAGGAGAAGAGTACGCACAGCATAAAAGCAAGTATCCTGTAATTATGTTGAACTTTAAAGAAGGAAAGCAAGAAGATTTTGAGACTTCTTATTTTTTGTTAAAGAGAAATATTGAAAAAGAGTTCTTGCGACACGCAAGTATTCTAGAGAGCGGGATATTGTCCAAGGAAGAACAAAATGCTTTCAAGCGAATTCTGAGTGGGAACAGCAACAAGGGCTATTATATTGATTCGATAGAATTACTTTGTCGTTGTCTAGAAAAAGTATATGGACAAAAGGCGATTATTCTAATTGATGAGTATGATGTGCCATTAGAAAACGCGTATTACAAAGGTTTCTATGAAGAGATGATTTCATTTATTCGAGGGATACTATCGGTTGCACTTAAAACCAATGACTCTTTAGCGTTTGCAGTCTTAACAGGATGCCTTAGAATTACGAAAGAGAGTATATTTACAGGGCTTAACAACTTGAATATTATCTCCATACAGACACCAGGATATGGGGAGTTTTTTGGATTCACACCAAAGGAAGTGGAAGAGATGTTACAATACTTCGGCAAAGAATCTCATATGGAAACGATAAGGGAATGGTACAATGGATATTTATTTGGAAATGAGCAGGTATACAATCCATGGAGTGTGATCAAATATGTGTCAACTGCACTAGAAGATGACGAATATCTTCCACAACCGTATTGGTCTAATACAAGTTCTAATAGCATTATCAAAGATTTAATTGAAAGAGCAGATTGGGAAACAAAAGCAGAACTAGAAAGACTTGTACAAGGAGAAAGCATTGAGAAGCCAATCCATGAGGACATTACATTTGCGGATATTTATAAGGATAATAATAACTTGTGGAATTTTTTGTATTTTACAGGCTATCTAAAAAAAGTGAAGCAAAGAATAGATGAGGAACAAGTGGTTCTTACATTGGAAATTCCAAATCTAGAAGTGAAATCGGTATATCGACGACAGATTATGGAATGGGTAAAGGAACAAGTAGAGAAAAAAGATATGACGAAACTCTATGAAGCGACATTATCTGGAGACTTACAGGGTATGGAAGAAGCGATAAACCAAACACTGATGGAGACAATCAGCTATTATGAGTATAACGAAGCGTATTATCATGGATTTATCGGTGGTTTGTATAAAGGAATGGAATACTATTTTGTTAAATCAAACGTTGAATGTGGGCTAGGAAGACCAGACTTATTAATCACTTATGCAACGCCAGAAGGAAAAGCAATTATATTCGAGTTTAAAATTACGAAGGAGTATTCAAAGCTAGAAGAAAAGGCTGTGGAAGCATTGCAACAAATTGAAGAAAAGAAGTATGTAGAAGGAATGCAGGCGAGAGGATATACGGATATTCTTGTATATGGGGTTGCTTTCTTTGGAAAAACTTGTATGGTAAAAAAATAATCGCTTGGGGCGATTATTTTTTTGCGCATTTATATAGTTTTATAAAAACAACAACAAACTAACAGCCATCACCATCATTCCAGCTACCAATCCAAACATGGATAAGTGATGTTCTCCGTATTCTCTTGCAGCAGGTAATAGTTCATCTAGCGAGATGAATACCATAATTCCAGCTACTCCAGCGAAAAGAATCCCAAAAACCAAATCATTCATAATAGGTAATAGAATAAGATACCCTACAAGTGCACCAATCGGTTCGGACAGTCCGGATAAGAAAGAGAATAAAAATGCTCGCTTTTTTGATCCTGTTGCATGATAGATAGGAACAGCAACAGCGATACCTTCTGGAATATTATGAATTGCAATTGCTACTACGATAGGGACAGCAATCTGCGGTTCTTGTAATACGGAAATGAAAGTTGCAAGTCCTTCAGGAAAGTTATGGATGGCGATAGCAAGTGCGGTGAAAACGCCGAGGCGATTTAATTTTATTTTTAAATCAACAGAATCATCTGTATTTTCCATAGTTTTCATTTCATGAGGGTTAGCGTGAGTGGGAATGAGTTTGTCAATGATTGCGATTAAGCCCATACCACCAAAGAAAGCAAGCACAGTGACCCAACTGCCAGAGCGTTCACCGAGTTGGCTCACTAGGGAATCCTGAGCTTTTCCAAATATCTCTATCATAGATACATAAATCATAACGCCAGCTGAAAAACCAAGACTGGCAGATAAGAAATTTTTATTACTAGCTTTGGTGAAAAATGCGATTATGCCACCAATTCCAGTGCAAAGACCAGCAATCATTGTTAGTGCAAAAGCTAAGAGCATTTGTTCCATAAGAAACTCCTTTCGAAAGTGAAACGATTACAGTGGCGAACTTAAAAACTTCTTTGGTGTAATTCCTTTATACTTCTTAAATGTCTTAATAAAATAACTCAAATCATTAAATCCACAATTAAAGGCAATATCCGTAATTGAATCACTAGAGGTGGCAAGTTGAAAGCAAGCGATTTCGATGCGGTAGTGATTCAAGTAATCGATGGGGGTACGTCCAGTCATCTCCTGGAAGAACCTACAAAAATACTTTGCATTCATATTGGCAGCCATTGCAAGTTCAGTTAAAGAGATATTGGTTTGGTATTGTGTCTCTATCAGTGTTAAGGCGTTCTTTAATTGCAAAACACGCGTGCTATTTTTATCTGCGATACTAGCTGCTTTGGAATAATAATTGTGTTCTATCACATAACCGTAAAAGCGATAGAGATGGCCAAGTGCAGTTAATTCAAATCCAGCAGCTTTCATTCTGACGCAGTCAAAAAGTGAATAAATAATCTCGTGAATGCGAGGGTGTGCATCTGGAAAATAATTTTGTATCAACAAAGCATTATTGCGAAATTTTTGGATTTTACCATGAGCGGGTTTTACGTCACCAAAGAGGTAGGACATATCAAATACAATACATTCATAGATACAATTTTTAGGATCACCGCCATGCAACGCACCATCGTGGATATATATGATATCCCCTTCTGTAGCTATTATATGTTGATTATCAATCATCAGTGATAGAGAACCTTTGATGATTCGAATTAATTCACATTCCATATGCCAATGATAAGCCATATTATAGCGAGGGTGGGATGGTGAAATATGATAAAATTCTAGTGGGAAGTCAGATGTCCCACGCTTTATTTTTTCGTGATATTCTAAAAATTTCATGGATGGATTCCTCCTGCAAGTAGGTGTCGCTGTTATATACTATCTATTTTACTCTAAGAAAAGTGAATGGACAAGTGAATTGTTAAAATACATCTTGAAAAATGCGGAGAGATACAATATAATGATAAATACATGGAAGCGAAAACAATATATTGTATGGAGGTATTGCGGTGAAGGTGATGAAACGGAACGGGAAAATAGTTGATTTTCAAGCAGATAAGATAAAATTAGCCATAGAAAATGCAATGCGAGATACGATGCTTGGTCAAGATACAAAGCTGAGCGGTCAAATTGCGAAAGAGGTAGAAGTGGCAGTTGAAGAATTAGAAAAAATCATTGATGTAGAGACACTACAAGATATGGTGGAGGATGCACTGATGGCTAGCCCAAGAAAAGATGCAGCAAAGAGATTTATTATTTATAGACATGAAAGAGAGAAGACGAGAGATACGAGAAAGAGTGTGGATGGTCGTGTGATTTCAGAAGAGTTTGTAAGTAAGTACAAACATGTGGCTACTCCTATGAATCCTTTGGGCAGTTTTGTGTACTATAGAACGTATTCTAGGTGGATACAAGAAGAGGGGCGAAGAGAATATTGGTGGGAGACAGTGAGGCGAGCTGTAGAATATAATTGTAGTCTAGTTCCTACCGCAAAAGAAGAGGCACAGAAGCTTTATGACAATATCTTTAGTTTAAAGCAATTCTTGTCAGGAAGAACATTTTGGGTGGGGAGCACAGATGTTTCGAAGCATTATCCGATGTCGAATTATAATTGTGCGTTTCAAGTAATAGATACCTTTGATGCATTTAGAGATGTGTTTTATCTTTTGATGGTAGGGGCAGGTGTAGGAATTAGAGTTTTGAAATCCGATGTCGAAAAACTTCCAAAGATTAGAACAGAGGTGAAGATTATACACGAGGCTTACACTCCTTGTGAGAAAACATTAAGGCAAGATTCTACCTCTCTTGAGTTTACAGATAATGACACAGTGAAAATTACAGTGGGTGATAGTAAAGAGGGCTGGGTACAATCTCTAGATTTTTTTATGAAGGTATTATATAGCACAGAGTATCGAAAGATAACAACCGTAATTGTGAACTACGATAATGTACGACCAAAGGGTGAGAAATTAAAGACGTTTGGCGGAACAGCTTCCGGTCACGATTCACTGAAAAATATGTTTAAGAAAGTCCATAGAATTATCAAGCGGGCAGGGCATAGAACTACTTTGGATAAAGTGAAGTTAAAGCCGATAGATTGCTTGGATATTGCGAATATAATCGGAGAGAATGTAGTTGTAGGTGGTGTTAGAAGAACTGCAGAGATTGCACTTATTGATCAAGACGACAAAGAGTGTGTACGAGCAAAAAGTGAGTTGTATAAAAAAGTAGATGAAAAATGGGTGATTGATCAAGATTTGGCACACAGACAGATGTCCAATAATTCTATTTATTACAGAGAAAAGCCAACTAGAGCACAGTTACATTGGCATTTAGAACAGATGAGGTATTCCGGAGAGCCAGGTTGGGTTAACGAGATTGCAGGAGCTAAGAGAAGACCTAACTTTAATGGGGTGAATCCATGTGCTGAGATATTATTAGATTCGAAAGGACTGTGTAATTTGACAACAATTAATTGCATGGCATTTGTAAGAGAAGATGGTGCGATTGATAAAAAGTCTTTACTAGAAGCTCAGAGACTTTCAGCAAGGGCCGCATATCGTATGACTTGTACAGAATTGGAAAATGCATATTGGAATCAGACACAACAAAGAGATAAGTTGTTAGGATGCTCATTGACAGGGTGGCAAGATTTGGTTAACCATGCACAGATGCCACAAGAGAAGCAGATTCAGTTATTAAAAGAACTTAGAAAAGCAGCTGTAGATGCAGCCAATGAATATGCAAAGGAATTAGGAATGGAGAAACCACTTCTAGTGACAACGGTAAAGCCAGAAGGAACATTGTCGCTACTGCCAGTAGTATCTAGTGGAGTACATTTCAATCATGCACCTTATTATATCCGAAGAATACGAATTTCAGCTAATGATCCGTTGGTAAAAGTTTGCGAAGAACTTGGGTATCCGGTATTCCCAGAAGTGGGACAGACAATGGAAGATGCTACAACAAAAGTGGTAGAATTTCCAGTAAAGGCACCAAAAGGAAAGGTGAAAAAGGATGTAAGTGCAATCGAACAATTAGAAATTTATAAGATGTTCATGACGCACTATGTGGATCATAACTGTTCCATAACAGTACATGTGCGAGAAAATGAGTGGAAAGAGGTGGAAAGTTGGGTGTATGAGAACTGGGATGATACAGTGGCATTATCCTTCTTGTCTTATGATGATAGCTTTTATGATCTTTTACCGTATGAAGAGATATCGGAGAAGGAATATGAAAAGCGATGCATCCAGATGAATCAATTTGTTCCATCACTGATTTCCAAATATGAAAAAGAAGAGATTCAGTTTGATATAGGAAATGAAGGTTGTGAAAATGGTGTTTGCCCCGTTCGCTAACGGGGCAAAGGCCTTCCCTTCTAACCTAATACGTACTCTTCTAATAAATCAAAAGGAGTGGGGCCGATATCTAATACAGCTTTGTGAAATTTTTCTTGTGTAAACTCATCACCCCACGCATCTATGCATTTCTTTTTTAATTCTAATATTTCGATATAACCTAAGTAATATTTCAAATAATTGGAAGGTGTTGCAATAATTAAATTATATGTGCGACTAATAGAGGATTCATCTGTAATCCCATAGTGCGAAAGAAACGCTGTCATATCATCTAATTGCCATCCCTCATAATGAATTCCGATATCTGCATATGCGAATAATCCTAAGGTAAGAGAATTATTCTTTTGAATAAAAGTATTTAATTCTGGTGAAAAATCTGAAAAATAAAAGGAACACATTTCACTATATGTAGCCCAGCCTTCTACGTATCCGCCAAAGGATAAGGATTGGCGAAGTGGATCTGGGTCAGTAGAGTCGAAATAAGTGGTTTGATATAGGTGTCCAGGATAGGATTCATGAGCCAAAGTTGAATAAAGTGAAATTGGATCACCTAAGTGTTGGTTATTGATATAGATGATATTTGTGGTTGTATTATCGATGGTTGGCAAGAGATAAAATGCAGGACTTAGGTAAGGTTCCATTTCGGTAGGGACAGATTTTATCGTTGTGTGAACAGAAGGATAAGTGGGGAAGCTAATTTCAGTATGTGATTGCAAATCTTTTAGGATTTCTTCTGGAGATAGTGGAGGCACAGCGTCGAAGTCTTGCAAATTAAAAGATGAATCTAACAGGAGGTCTTGAATAGCAGTAAAGTCATTTGCAATTTGTGATTGTATCAGCTGTTGTATTTCTGGAATCGTTCTGGTGGATCCAGTCGAAATACTTGCAAGAAGTTCATAATACTGCACTCCTTGGGGATGATAAAAAAGACCATGTGAATTTGTTCCTGATCCTTTTAGTTTGCTTAATTCAGTGATTAGGTTTTGATAGGCAGGTAAAACTACATCTTTAACCAAGGCATCATTTTGCGAAATATAAGTAGTTTTTTGTGTTGCATCAATGGATGAAATTACACTTATACGGTCAAAAAAAGAAGTGTTGAGATAATCATCAGTTACAGTTAGGTATGCATTACAGTCGGAGATGACGGTTTCCAGTTGGTGGTCGCTCATAAAAAGACCATTTGCTACTTTTTCTTTTTGATAATCGATCAGGGAATTAAAGTAGGCAGGTACAGTTTCTAAAAGATCTAAATAAAGTTCCACATCGTGTGAGTCTCTTAAGGAAAATTCAGAGAGAAGTATAGGAAGCTGTGTATGGATGCCGGTGTATGGAGAGAGTGGTTCATCATAAAGTGGATAATCAGATAGTTGAATGGTATTGTCAAGAGAACGAAAGAGAACATCATAGGTGAGTTGATTTTCTTTTGTGAGATCCTGGTATGAAAATAGGGAGAGTGCAGCTAGATAATTTTCGGCTTGCAAAAGTGCTTGGTCACAAGTGGTCTGGAATTCCCCAAGTGTGATTGGTGCATTTGCAATACCGTAGAACTCTGGAGACTCTAATGTGTATTGGAGACTCAAAGTATTAGTAGCAATCTCGTTGATAAAAAGAGTGGTGGTAAATGCTTCGAAGTCAGAATTTGTCTGTGCGTTAGGAGAAGCACAGCCAAATAACAAAATAGTACATAGGAGAATTGGTAAAATTTTTTTGTGTAAAGAAAGGTTAGACATAGGCACTCCAAAGTGATAATTATTAACCAATCTATGAGGAAAAACTAAGAAATATACATTTGACGGCAGTATATAGGAAATGGTATTATGAAGGATAAGCAAAATGCGAGGAGGAAAATTATGAGTAAAGAAAAATATTATATAACAACTGCCATCACGTACACTTCAGGAAAGCCCCATATCGGGAATACGTATGAGATAATCTTGGCGGATGCGATTGCAAGATATAAAAGAAGTCAAGGGTACGACGTGTTCTTTATGACAGGAACAGATGAACATGGACAAAAAATCGAATTAAAGGCAGAAGAAGCAGGTGTATCACCGCAGGCATTTGTAGATGATGTGGCTGGTGTGGTAAGAGGAATCTGGGATCTTATGAATACATCTTACGACAAGTTTATTCGTACTACAGATTTAGAGCATAAGATACAAGTACAAAAGATTTTTAAAAAGTTATATGAGCAAGGAGATATTTACAAAGGGCATTATGAAGGGCTTTATTGCACTCCTTGTGAGTCGTTTTTTACGGAATCACAAGCAGAGGGTGGGAAGTGTCCTGACTGTGGTAGAGAAGTAGAACCAGCAAAAGAAGACGCATACTTTTTTAAGATGAGCAAGTATGCAGATCGTTTGATTGCACATATTAATGCAAATCCAGAGTTCATTCAACCAGTATCTAGAAAAAATGAGATGATGAACAATTTCTTGTTACCAGGATTGCAAGATTTATGCGTATCAAGAACATCTTTCAAATGGGGAATCCCAGTGGACTTTGATGAGAAGCATGTTGTGTATGTGTGGTTAGATGCATTGACAAATTATATCAGTGGAATTGGGTATGATTGTGATGGGGATAGTTCAGAGTTATTTCAAAAGAATTGGCCAGCGGATTTACACCTAATCGGAAAGGATATCGTTCGCTTCCACACAATTTATTGGCCGGTATTCTTGATGGCTCTAGACATTCCGTTGCCAAAACAAATCTTTGGACATCCATGGTTGATGCAAGGTGATGGTAAGATGAGCAAGTCAAAAGGAAATGTACTTTATGCAGATGAATTAGTAGATTTCTTTGGTGTAGATGCAGTGCGTTATTTTGTATTGCATGAGATGCCGTTTGATAATGATGGAGTGATTACTTGGGAATTAATGGTAGAGCGTATGAACTCGGATTTAGCAAATACACTTGGGAACCTTGTGAATAGAACTGTATCTATGACTAATAAGTATTTTGGTGGAACAGTGACAGATAAGAATGTTTCGCTAGAGCAAGTGGATGTAGATAGAGACTTGAAAGGCATGATAGCTAAGACGCCAGAGGCGGTTGCATCGAAGATGGAAGGTCTGAGAGTGGCAGATGCGATGACGGAGATTTTCAACCTGTTCAAGCGTTGTAACAAATACATCGATGAGACTATGCCATGGGCGTTGGCGAAAGATGAAGAGAAGAAAGATAGGTTAGAAACGGTATTGTGGAATCTCATTGATGGCATTACAAAAGGTGCAGATTTACTATCATCATTTATGCCTGAAACAGCAGAAAAAATATTTGCACAGATGAAAGATGGAGTGGTGACAGATAAGCCAGAGATTCTATTTGCACGATTAGATATTGAAGAAGTATTAAAGAAAGTAGAAGAGCTTCATCCACCAGTGGAAGAAGAGGCAGAATTTGACGAAGCAGTGATTGATATAGAGAAAAAACCAGAGATTAGTTATGAGGATTTCATGAAGATGCAATTTCAAGTGGGTGAGATTATCGCTTGTGAAGAAGTGAAGAAATCTAAGAAACTGTTATGTTCACAGGTGAAAATTGGAAGTGAAGTGAAGCAGATTGTATCTGGTATCAAAGCGTATTATAAGCCAGAAGAGATGGTTGGCAAAAAAGTAATGGTATTGGTTAACTTAAAGCCGGCTAAGTTAGCAGGTGTTGTCTCAGAAGGAATGATATTGTGTGCAGAAGATGCAGAAGGCAACTTGGCTGTGATGTCACCAGAAAAAACAATGCCGGCAGGAGCGGAGATTTTATGATATTTGAAAGTCATGCACATTACGACGATGAGCAATTTTCGGGTGATAGAGAGAAAGTGATGCGAAAGATTCAAGAAAAAGGGGTAGAAACAGTGGTGAATGTGGCTGCGAATTTACGTGGTTGCAAGGATTCGCTTTTGTTAAGCAGGGAGTATCCCTTTGTATATGCAGCATTAGGAGTGCATCCAGATGAAGTAGGAGAATTGAATGCGGAGAAAATTCAGTGGATTGAGAATCATCTCAGAGAAGAAAAGGTAGTTGCAGTGGGTGAAATTGGATTGGATTATTATTGGAATAAAGAAGAAAAAGAAATCCAAAAAGAATGGTTCATTAAGCAACTAGAGCTTGCAAGAAAGTATGAGATGCCAATTATTATTCATAGTCGTGATGCAGCACAAGATACTTTAGAGATTATGAAAGAATATGCACAGGGGCTAAGAGGTGTGATACACTGTTTTTCTTATTCGAAGGAACTTGCCTTAGAGTATGTAAAGATGGGATTTTACATAGGTATTGGAGGTGTGGTCACTTTTAAAAATGCTAGTAAGTTAAAAGAAGTGGTAGAATCAATCCCTGTGACAGCGATTTTATTAGAGACAGATGCTCCTTACTTAGCACCTGTTCCAAAGCGAGGGAAACGAAATAATTCAGGAAATCTAAGATATGTAGCAAGAGAGATTGCAGAGATAAAAGGCATTTCTTATGAAGAGGTGCTAGATAGGACGAGAGAGAACGGAAAGGAATTGTTTAAGATATGAAAAAACCGACTCTAGGAAATCCGCAGTATACGATAGCGGTGCTACAAAAGTATAATTTTGCATTTCAAAAAAAGTTTGGGCAAAACTTTTTGATTGATACACATGTTTTGGATAAAATCATCGCATCGGCAGAGATAACGAAAGATGATTTTGTCTTAGAAATAGGACCTGGAATTGGAACGATGACTCAGTATTTGGCATGTGCAGCAAGAAAAGTTGTTGCGGTAGAGATTGATAAAGCATTGATTCCGATTCTAGAAGATACGCTATCAGAATATGATAATGTGGAGATCATCAATGAAGATGTTTTGAAAGTAGATATTCAGAAACTTGCAGTAGAGCAAAATGATGGAAAACCCATTAAAGTGGTTGCAAATCTACCTTATTACATTACGACACCGATTATTATGGGGCTTTTTGAAAATAAGGTACCGATTGAGAGCATTACGGTTATGGTGCAAAAGGAAGTGGCAGACCGAATGCAAGTTGGACCAGGAACGAAGGACTACGGGGCATTATCATTAGCTGTTCAGTATTATGCAGATCCATATATTGTAGCAAATGTTCCGCCGAATTGTTTTATGCCAAGGCCAAAAGTAGGTTCAGCAGTCATTCGTCTGACTGCGCATGAAGAAAAACCAGTGTCAGTTTTAGATGAATCCTTGATGTTTCAATTGATACGAGCATCCTTTAATCAGAGGAGAAAAACTTTGGTAAATGGGTTGGCAAATGCGAATATTCTTGCCTTGAATAAAGAGGAAATTGCAAGAGGAATAGAAAAAATAGGCAAAAGTGCGACAATTAGAGGGGAAGCACTGACCCTAGAAGAGTTTGCGGAATTATCAGATGTATTTACAGAAATGCTACGATAAAATAGAAATAATTACAGCGAGACTTGCAAAAACTCTATAAAATTGGTATAATTAAAAATGTTATAGTTAGAAAAATAAGGAAGGAGAGCATTATGGGAACACAACAAAACGGTAGAGATCGTGTACTTTCAGAAATGACGCCTAAGTTAGAAGAACTTGCAAAAAAGTGTGATGAGAAGAATGCGATTGATAAAGAACTGTATAAGAAATATGAAGTTAAGAGAGGGCTAAGAGATTTAAATGGAAAAGGTGTTTTAGCTGGTCTTACAAATGTATCGGATGTGTCTGCGAAGAAGATTGTAGATGGAGAAGAAGTACCTTGTGCAGGTAATTTATATTATAGAGGGTATAATGTTAAAGATTTGGTGAATGGATTCTTAAAAGACGATAGATTTGGCTTTGAAGAAGTTACATACTTGTTGTTATTTGGGGAATTACCAAAAGGTGAAGAGGTAGAAGAGTTTAAACAGATTATTAACGAGAGAAGGGTACTGCCACCAAATTTTGTTCGAGATATCATCATGAAGCAGCCAAGTAAAGATGTAATGAACAGTCTGAGCCGTTCGATTTTATCTTTGTATTCTGCAGATGAAAAAGCAGAAGATACTTCTATACCAAATGTAATGAGACAATGCTTGAATCTTATTGCACAATTCCCACGACTTATGGTGTATGGATATCATGCATATCATTATGAGACTGGAAGAGATTTGTGGATTTACTCTCCGCTAGATCATTTATCAACAGCTGAGAATATTTTGATGATGTTGAGAGAAGATAGAAAGTATACAGATTTAGAAGCGAAGATTCTTGATATGGCACTTGTGTTACATATGGACCATGGCGGTGGTAACAACTCTACATTTACAACTCATGTTGTTACATCATCGGGAACAGATACCTATGCAACGATGGCAGCAGCAATGGCATCTTTAAAGGGACCAAAGCATGGAGGCGCAAATATCAAAGTAACGCAGATGTTTGCAGATATGAAAGAGGCTGTGAAAGATTGGACAGATGAGGCTGAGGTAAAACAATATTTAGAAGACTTGCTAGATAAAAAGGTCTTTGATAAAAAAGGATTAATCTATGGTATGGGTCATGCGGTGTATTCAGTATCAGATCCTAGAGCAGAAGTGTTCAAAGAGTTTGTTAAGAAACTTGCAACAGAAAAAGGATACCAAGAAGAATACAACCTATATGAGATGGTAGAGCATATGGCACCAGCGGTTATCGGTGAGAAGCGACACATATATAAAGGGGTCAATGCGAACGTAGACTTTTATAGTGGTTTAGTATATCACATGCTTGGGTTACCAGAGGAGTTATATACACCAATATTTGCAGCTGCTCGTATCGTAGGATGGAGTGCTCATAGATTAGAAGAGTTGAAGAATGTGGATAAGATTATAAGACCAGCATTCAAACCATTGGCGGAGCATAGAGCGTATGTTCCAATGGATGAAAGATAAGAATTTGAAGTGAATTAGATAAGCGTTAGAGAGGATAGGGTTTTCTTGTATAAAAAGAAATCCTGTCCTTTCTGATAAATGAAGAGTAAGTAAAGAGGTTGTATGAACGAGATAATAGACGTATTAAAAAATACATTGAACATAGATTTGATTCGCATGATATTGAGCAATCCAAGTAAAGCGAATCCAGATAATAAAATAATAAAAATGAAAGTGCGCCCTATATTACTAAAAGGTGAACTGCGTTTTCAGTGTGAGTCTTTTACGATGACACAAGCATTTCAGAAAAATTTTAGTGAGCAAGAGGCTTTGGAATATATTCAGGAAGCGATGTCTACTTTTCGACAATTGCAGATAGAGACAATCACATATAATTATGCAGTACTAATCAGTAAAAAAGGGAAGGTGACTGTTAAGAAAAGTAAGAATAAAAATGAAGTAAAGCAAGTCATAACTACCCATAATAGAAAAAAGACATATATTCTGGAAGAAGGGATTTATGTGCCATTTCTCGAAGAGTTAGGTGTCATGACTAGAGATGGAAAAATTATAAAAAGCAAATATGATAAATACAGGCAGATTAATCGATATTTGGAGTTTGTAGAAGATAGTTTGCCTAAGTTAGCGAAGGATCGGGAGATTAAGATTGTAGATTTTGGGTGTGGGAAATCATATCTATCATTTGCGATGTATTATTACTTACATCAATTAAAGCAGTACGATGTGAGAATTATCGGTTTGGATTTAAAAGAAGATGTGATTCAAAAATGTAATCGCTTAGCCAAAGAATACGGTTATGAAAAACTATCTTTTGAGGTGGGGAATATCGGTGATTATGAAAGTCAAGGAAATCTAGATATGGTTGTAACGCTGCATGCATGTGACACTGCTACAGATATGGCACTAGCAAAGGCTGTGAAGTGGGAGACTGGGATTATCTTAGCGGTTCCTTGTTGTCAGCACGAGTTAAACGGGCAAATCAACTGTGAGGAGTTGAATGGAATATTGAAATATGGACTGATTAAAGAGCGAATTGCATCTCTTGTGACAGATGGGTTAAGAGCGCAGTACCTAGAAGAAATGGGATATGAGGTACAAGTGTTAGAGTTTATAGATATGGAACATACGCCAAAGAATATATTGATACGTGCTTACAAAGGGAAAAAGAACCATAGATCTAGATTAGAAATAGAAAAAATCAATACACTATTGAATACAGATCCTTTGTTAGGACATTTATTGAAGTGAGAAGAAGGGGATAAACAGAGATGAAAAAAAGACTTGCAAGGATAGGAATTGTAATCAGTGTTTTTATTGTTGCTTTAGTGGCCTTTGGGGTGATGTTGAACCGAAATAATATAAATGTAATTGCTGATACAGGAAATCCCCATCAGCCAACTCTATCGTTCGAGCTTTATGGTAGGCGTGTGAATACTTTGTTTGGATATAAACAAGAAATGGATGTGCCTTCTGTGCGTGATACAATGTTACCACTAAATGATGCAGGAGAAGCAGTCTTGTATGTAGAACCATATAATGAAGATATCATGTCGATAGCATATGAGATTCAAACGTTGGATGGAGCAAGCGTTATTTCAGAAGGGGAGTTGGAGTATAAAGAAAATGAAGCACTGGTGCTTGAGTTAGGCAGTAGTGTTGCACCGGGAATCGAGCAAGTTTTGCATATCACAGTTCAATTAGATTCGGAAAAATTGTTGCATTACTATACGAGGGTTATGAAGTTGGAGGAAAGTGATAGTAGTAATCTCTTTCAATTTGTACAGACTTTTTATGAGTCTGCTTTAGCAAAAAATGGTGCTGCAATTGAGGAAAGTTTAGAATCCAATGGGGAGGGGGAGAACTCAACGCTACAACACGTGACCATTCATTCTAGTTTGGAACAAGTGATGTGGGGAGAACTAAAACCAGTGCTAAATGGTGAAGTTCATTGGAGTGTTAAGGAAAGTAATAGCGTATTTACTGCGATTGAACTGAAGTATCAGGTAATGTGCGCTTCACAAGAAGACCCAGAGTTGATGGAGTTTTACGACGTAGAAGAGTTTTTTAAGGTGCGTTACGAAAAGGATAAGGATACAATATATTTATTGCAGTACGATAGGGTGATAGCAGAGGTAAAAGAAGCAGAAAACTTCATGATTACAGAACAAGGAATTGACTTAGGGATTTCCTCTGGGGATGTGGAGGTTATGAAAAGCAAAGATGAGAAAACGATAGCCTTTGTTAATGAAAGACAGCTTTTTAGTTATGATGTAGAAGACGAAGTGCTACATTCGATTTTTGGATTTGATCAAGGAGTGACTAATGACATTCGAAATAAAAACGATAGTCATGATATTCGGATTTTATCGGTAGATAATAATGGAAATATCGCATTTTCACTTTATGGATATATGAACAGAGGAGAACACGAAGGGTCAGTAGGTACAGTGATTTACTATTATGACGTTGAGGAAAGTATTCTTGAGGAAAAAGTGTTTATTGAAGAAACACATTCTTTTGCAACTATGGAGGAAGAATTGCGAAACGGATTCTATTATAATGCAAAGGAGGAGCTGTTATATGTCTTGGCTCAAGAAGCGTTGTACGAAGTAAATATACAAGAAGG
This sequence comes from uncultured Lachnospiraceae bacterium, assembly GCA_964369425.1. Classification (GTDB taxonomy): domain Bacteria; phylum Bacillota; class Clostridia; order Lachnospirales; family Lachnospiraceae; genus CAUPWF01. The sequence continues at coordinate 40,161 of CAYJGW010000007.1, read as the reverse complement.
AACACAAGAAAAGTTATCAAATGATACCGATAGCTTTCAGTATAAAATTTCTGAAAACGGGGAAGAAATTATATATGCGAACGAAAAGTCAGGGATGGAAAAAGAGTTGGTGTATCAAAACTTCACGACAGGAAAAGAAGTGAGAGTGGAGGCGAAAGATGGAGAGACAATTCACCCTCTAGGGTTTATTGGTGAAGACTTTGTGTATGGGTTCGCAAAAGAGATTGATCAATCGGAGAGTGATGCGGTTGTGTTTCAACGACTGGTGATAGGCAACGAAAAAGATGAATCACTTACGGTGTATGAGCGAGAAGGTCAATGGATTACATCGGTTATATTAGAAGAGAATCGCGTGGTCATGGATATGGCAGTAGAACAAAACGGATCCTATGTATTTGTAGAACAAGAGTTTTTGACAAGTAGTACTGAAGACGAAGATGAAGTAGACGTGGAATCGTATATAACTGAGGCTAAGCAGAAACAATATAGAATAATAGCAGATGGAATAGAGAAAGATGTTAGTGTAGAGCATCGGTCTCCAATGGTGATTTTAAATGAAGATGCATTACAGATTTCGTTTGAAGAGAAGGAACTAGCTAGCGAAAAATCAAAATACTATGTATATGCATATGGAGAGATTATTGGTAGTTTCGATAATGCAGGGGAAGCTGTAGTATTGGCTGATGAAAGTAAAGGAAGTGTTATAAACGAAAACCAGGTCTATATCTGGCAAAGTGGCAATAGAAATTTGAGTTATAGTTTATCTAATGAAGATGAATTGCAACAACGAATTGCTGCAGGTACACCGATTATAGATTTGTTAAAAGAGTTAGGTAACGATGCATTAATTGAGTATTCTGGGGCTACGGTAGAAGAGATGTTCTATATTATAAACCAAGAAAGACCAGTAGGAGCATATCTATCAGATGGGCAGTGGGTATTACTAGTGGGATACAACAGTAGTGACAAAGTAAGTTACCTAGATCAAAGTGGGCGAAGTGGCAGTGTTGATGCAAGTGAACTGACAAATCGAGTAGTTCGATTAGTAGGCGAAGGAAATTTATAAATAGGAGGAAATTATGGACGAGAGAATTAAGAAACTAGCAAAAAATTTAGTACAGCATTCATGCGGGGTAAAAAAGGGAGAAAAAGTGTATATACAGTATATCGGATCGGCAACTGAAGAATTAGCGATTCAGTTGATAAGAGAGGTATATGAACAAGGTGGAATTCCTTTTGCCCATTTTATGTCATCAAAAGTGCAAAGGGAGTTGCTGATAAGTGCTACAGAGGAGCAGTTAAAAATTATGGCAGAGATAGATGCGGCAGAGATGAAACAGATGGATTGCTATATCGGCGTGAGAGGTACGGATAATGTGTCAGAATTATCTGATGTGCCGGCTGAAAAAATGCAGATGTATAACCGTTTATATTCTACACCTGTTCACCATGATGTAAGGGTAAAACATACGCGCTGGGTAGTGCTTAGGTATCCAAATGCAGCAATGGCACAATTATCAAATATGAGTACAGTTGCTTTTGAGGACTTTTATTTTGATGTGTGTACATTTGACTATAAAAAAATGGGTGAAGCAATGGTGCCTTTAGTAGAATATTTGAATCGAACAGATAAAGTACGAATTACAGGAGAAGGAACAGATCTAACATTTTCTATAAAAGGTATTCCGGCAATTCCTTGTGCAGGAAATATGAATATACCAGATGGTGAAATATTCACAGCGCCGATTAAAGACTCTGTAAATGGAGTGTTGACCTACAATACGCCATCGGTATACGAAGGGGTAACATTTGAAAATATCCGATTTGTATTTGAAAATGGTAAGATTGTGGAAGCTACTGCGAACGAAACGAAAAGATTAAATGAAATATTAGACACAGACGATGGAGCTAGATACATTGGAGAGTTTGCAATTGGCGTTAACCCATATATCTTGCATCCCATGAAAGATACCTTGTTTGATGAAAAGATAAAAGGTTCTATTCACTTTACGCCAGGTAATTGTTATGATGAAGCACCAAATGGCAATGTATCTAATATTCATTGGGATTTAGTTATGATACAGAGAGAAGATTACGGCGGTGGTGAGATGTATTTTGATGACGTACTCGTTAGAAAAAATGGAAAGTTTGTAATCCCTGAATTAGAAGTGTTGAATTTTGACGAAACAGAGAAATAAACAAGGCATCAAAGGTTGCTTTGTGTAAGAAAAAGCAGTATACTAAAGGTACAGAACAGATAAAGAGGAGTTTTAATATGGAATTGGTTACAGTGAGAGAGTTGTTTCGCAACTCTGAAAAATATATGGATCAAAAGATCAGCATCGGAGGTTGGGTGAGAAGTGTTCGAGATTCAAAGACATTTGGGTTTATCGTTGTCAATGATGGTACCTTCTTTGAACCTGTACAAGTAGTGTATCACGATACTATGGAGAATTTCCAAGAGATATCCAAACAAAATGTAGGGGCGGCTTTGATTGTGACAGGCACATTGGTTGCAACACCACAAGCAAAACAGCCATTTGAGATTCAAGCAGAAAGTGTGGAAGTAGAAGGAAAGTCTGCACCAGAATATCCATTACAAAAAAAACGACATGGATTAGACTATTTGAGAACAGTGACACATTTGCGCAGTAGAACGAATACTTTCCAAGCGGTATTTCGAGTACGATCATTGGTAGCGTATGCAATTCATAAGTTTTTTCAAGAGCGAGGATTTGTATATGTGCATACACCAATTATTACAGGAAGTGACTGTGAAGGAGCAGGAGAGATGTTTCGAGTGACAACTCTAGACCTGGATCAAGTAGCGAAGACAGATACAGGAAAAGTGGATTACGAGAAGGATTTCTTTGGAAAAGAGACAAACCTTACAGTAAGTGGACAATTAAATGCAGAGACGTTTGCACAAGCGTTCAAAAATGTGTATACCTTTGGACCGACATTTCGAGCAGAAAACTCGAATACGACACGTCATGCTGCGGAGTTTTGGATGATTGAGCCAGAGATTGCATTTGCAGATTTAAAAGATGATATGATTTTAGCAGAAAGTATGCTAAAATATATTATAAATTATGTTCTAGAGGAAGCATCAGAAGAGATAGCTTTTTTCAATAGCTTTGTGGATAAAGGATTGAAAGAGCGATTAGAGGGAGTTGTAAACTCTCAGTTTGGTCATATTACCTATACGGAAGCGATAAAATTACTAGAGAAGCATAATGAGAAATTTGAATACAAAGTATCGTGGGGTGTGGACTTACAGACGGAGCATGAAAGATTTTTGACTGAAGAAATTTATAAGAGACCAGTATTTGTAACTGATTATCCAAAGGATATCAAAGCTTTTTACATGAAACTAAACGATGATGGAAAGACAGTAGCTGCAATGGACTGTTTAGTTCCAGGAGTTGGAGAGATTATTGGAGGAAGCCAAAGAGAGGATGATTACGACAAGTTAGTGAAGCGAATGGAGGAGATGGAGTTAGAGGAAGCTGATTACGAGTTTTATCTAGACCTTCGTAAGTATGGAACAACGCGTCATGCAGGATTTGGTTTGGGATTTGAGCGCGCGGTGATGTACCTAACGGGGATGTCTAATATTAGAGATGTTGTGCCATTCCCAAGAACAGTCGGAAATTGTGAACTATAATAACTAGGGGGCAGATGGAAACATCTGTCCCTCTTTGCACTTTGTGCGAAAGGGTAAGGTGGATGTATGAATATACTGATAGTTGATGATGAAATTGAGATTGCTGATGTATTGGAACTTTACTTAAAAAATCATGAATATAATGTAGTGAAATGCTACAATGGAAAGGAGGCACTAAATGCGATAGAATCGCAGAAGATTGATTTACTCATTCTAGATGTAATGTTACCAGATGTTGATGGATTTAGTCTTTTGAAGACAATACGGAACAAGTACACATTTCCTGTAATTATGCTGACTGCAAAAGTAGATTACATGGATAAGATTAATGGGTTGACAATGGGGGCTGATGACTACATTGCAAAACCATTCAATCCTTTAGAACTCGTAGCAAGGGTAAAAGCTCAGATTCGACGTTCAAAACAATACAATGATGGCATGAGAGAGAGTGAAGATGTCATAGATTTTGGTGGTTTAGTATTGAACAAAGCTTCTCATGAATGTGTGTTTAATGAGCAAGACTTAGTACTGACACCAATCGAATTTGAAATTCTTTGGTTGCTATGTGAAAATAGAGGAAAAGTTATGAGTTCTGAGATGCTGTTTGAAAGTGTGTGGGGCGAGAAGTATTATAAGAATAGCAACAACACTGTCATGGTACATATTAGGCATTTGAGAGAAAAAATGGGTGGAACAACAGGAAAATCAGACTTTATAAAGACCGTATGGGGAGTAGGTTATAAAGTTGAAGAGTAATTATAGAAAGCTTAAAATAAGTATTTTGGTTCAAACCATAATAATAACGATACTGACAATCCTACTAGGTGAACTGCTTTTGAATTGGTACGTGACTCGGATGTATGGCGATAGTTTTCAAGCATTTTTTGTTGATATTATTATGGCGTTTGGTATAAATAATCAAGAGGCGAGAGATATATATCTTCGCCTGATTGAAAATAATAGTATATGGTTTGCTATAGCGGGTTATGTATTTTTATTTAACCTATTCTTTTATTTAGCTTTGTCGCGATTGACAAGATATATGAATCAAGTGGAAATCGGGGTGCAGAATATTATGCGTGATTCTATAGAACCGATAAAACTAGTTGATGAGATGAAGCCAATGGAAGATAAATTGAATCAGATTAAGACGGAGCTGCGTAAAAAAGAAATCGAAGCGGTGGAAAGTGAGCATAGAAGAAAAGAGCTTGTAGTGTTTTTAGCACATGATTTAAAGACGCCACTCACTTCGATTGTGGCGTACTTAAGTATATTAAACTCAGAAGAAGAGATTAGCAAGACAGATCGGGACAAGTTTACCAAGATATCATTAGATAAGGCACTTCGATTAAGGAAACTAATTGATGAGTTTTTTGAAATTACAAGGTTGAACGTAGAAGATATTATGCTAAATAAAGAAACACTAGACTTATCAATCATGATTGAGCAGATTGCGGATGAAGTCTATAGTTTACTGGCAGATAAGCAGTTGTCCATTACAGTAGATGTAGATGATGAGCTTATGGTGGAAGCGGATTCGGATAAGTTGGCAAGAGTGTTTGATAATATTTTGAGAAACGCGATTGCGTATTGTTATGAACGTACAGATATAGAAATCATAGGAAAAGAGAGAGAGGGCTTTGTTGAGATTATTTTTTCGAATAAGGGCAATAAGATTCCAGAAGGACAACTATTGTTGATATTCGAAAAGTTTCATCGGTTAGATGATGCCAGATCTAGTGCAACAGGTGGTGCGGGTCTTGGTTTAGCGATATCGAAGGAAATTGTCAAATTACATGGTGGGGAGATATTTGCAAGGAGCAATGATGAAAAGACTAGCTTTATTGTAAGGCTCCCAAAAGCAAAAGAAGGTGAGGGTAATCACCTTAAGAAACGATAGGCACAGAAGGGAAAGAAGATGCGGTTTATACACATAGCGGACGTACATCTAGGCGCATCACCAGATGGTGGGAGGGCTTATTCAAGGTATAGAGAACAAGAGATTTGGGATACATTTAGCAAGGTGATAGGCATCTGTGAAGAAGAAAAAATAGATCTCCTACTGATAGCGGGAGATTTGTTTCACAGACAGCCGTTGTTGAGAGAGTTGAAGGAAGTTGACTTTTTATTTTCGAAACTATCGGTTACAAAGGTTGTATTTATTGTAGGGAATCATGATTATATAAAAGAGAATTCCTTTTACAAGAAGTTTAACTGGAGTTCGAATGTATATCCGATTTTGTCTGAACAAATACAATCAGTCGAAATAGATGCATTAAATACTAGTGTATTTGGGTGCAGTTATCATAGTGCAGAAAGGACGGAAAATGAGTTGAAAAAGGTTCCGTCTATTGGTGTGTCAAAAAATAATATATTGCTTATGCATGGTGGTGATGAAAAGCATATTCCGTTTCGAAAGAACGAAGTGGGTAGTGAAGAATTTGATTATATTGCACTAGGACATATACACCAACCACAAGAACTGGTGTCAAATCATATGGCATACGCAGGGTCTTTAGAGCCTACAGATATCGGGGATATAGGAAAGCGCGGTTATATCAAAGGGGAACTCGATGAGATGGGCGTAAGAATTCGATTTGTGGGATTAGCAAAGCGGGAATACAAAAAAATAACAATAGATGTAACTGGTTGGGAGACAATGGGGAAAGTAAAGGAAGAATTGTCATGCCTACGAGAGCAATTAGGCGCAGAACACATGTATATTGTTGTGTTAGAAGGTATAAAAACTTCGTCCCTAGCAATTAATTTAGACTATTTAGACGATTGTGGAAATATTGTGAAAATCATTGATAATACAAGAAAACATTATGATATAGATGAATTAAGAAGTGGGAAAGAAGGCATTTTAGTTAGTGAGTTCATTAAGCGTTTTGGAATGGTCGAGAGTGATAGCGTTGAGTATAAAGCTATGCTTGAGGGAGTTGACTCCATTATGCGCATAAAAAGGGGGTATGAATGAGAGTAATAGAGTTAAAGGTGGAACGGTTTGGGAGGCTGAGTAAGAAGACAATCAGACTATCACCTGGTATTAATGTAATATATGGGGAGAATGAATCAGGAAAGACAACACTGTATACGTTTATGAAAGCTATGCTTTTTGATATTGAAAGAAAAAGAGGTCGAGCTGCGAGAGGGGATGAATTTACAAGGTATGAACCTTGGGGAGATTATAGTCACTTTGGTGGTAGCTTACGGTTTCATACAGGTGGAAAGACATTTGTGGTGCGAAGAAGTTTTCAAAAAAATGTAAGAAATTCTGAACTGTATTGTGAAGACGATGGAGAGTCGTTAAATGCGGATAATGGGGATTTAGAATCATTGCTAGGGGGCGTTGATGCATTAAACTTTGAGAATACAGTATGTATAGGACAAGGAAAAGTAGAGACATCTGATCAATTGAAGGAACAGTTGAAAAATTATGCTGCGAGTTATTATGATACAGGAAATGATGAAGTTGTAATACGTGAAATTGTAGAAGATTTGAAGAAGAAAAAGAAGAAATCTGATATGGAATTTCAAGAATATAAAGAAGAAAAAGAAGTAAAAATACAAAAGATAGAAGCGCAGAGAGAATTTGTAGAAAATGAAATGGAGAAGTTGGAACGAAAGTGTGATGAGTTAAATGAGGAGTGTTTTGAAGAAGAATCTAAAAGATTAACAAAGACAAGTAGAATCCTATTGGCTGTAGGGATTGGGATAGCGGCAGTTCTAAGTGGAATATTTTTGAAGAGACCATTGAATTACTTGGTGGTAACGACTTGGTTAGGTATTGCAATATTTGTGGGAAGAAAAGAATGGGAAAAACATAGATTATATGCTAGACAATATAAAGAAGTGCAAAAGCAGAGCTGGGAAATAGAAAGAACGAAGGTACAACTTCAAGAAAAGAGAGTGGTAGTAGATAATTTACAGGAATGGTTAACAGAGGTTTGCTTGCCGACGGAGATAGATTTTGAGTATGTAAGAGATACAGCATCCATACAATTAGCGATAGAAAAAGTGATAGAATCAGCTGCTGCGATTCAAAAAGAATTCGGTGATAGATTGAATACAATAGCATCAGAAACGATTACATTTTTAACAAGTGGTAGCTATTCTCGATTGTTTATAGACGAAAACTTGCAAGTGACGGTAAAAATGGGAGACCGTAGGGTTTCTTTGAATCAACTTAGTAGAGGGACGGTGGAGCAAGTTTACTTTTCGTTAAGAATTGCAGTAGCAGATGTGATGCAAGAAGAAAAACTACCAATTATCTTAGACGATGCTTTTGGGCATTACGATAATAAGCGCTTGAAACGCTTGTTTCAATGGTTAGAAGTAAGTGAGAGACAGGTGATTATCCTTTCTTGTCAAGAACGGGAAGAGAAGCTATTAGAGGAATTAGGAATATCCTATTCAATGATTAGAATGTGAAGGAATAAAAATAAAATGAGAAAAGAGAGCAAGTCCGATCTGCGGATTTGCTCTCTTCTTTGAATGTTAAAGGTATTGTTTAGTGAATTGGTTCACCATTCTTATATTTTTTTACAACATTATTGATTCGCTCCACTGGAGTAAGCATCTCACTCAGTGATGCATCGTGGTTAATTGTATCAATAATCAATGCTACGTATTTGCTCATATCGCAGTTTACGTAATATGGCTTTTCAAGCAATTCAGGTGTCTGATAAATTAAATTAGTAGTGAGTACTTTGTCTAGAATTCCTTCTTCATAAGCTTGGTCAAATTTTTCGAGTCCATTGGTGAATAGACCGAAAGTAGCTGCGGCAAAAATACGATTAGCTTTTCGCTCTTTTAACTGTTTTGCTACATCAAGGATACTATCTCCAGAAGAAATCATATCATCAATAATGATTACGTCTTTTCCTTCTACTGATGAGCCGAGGAACTCGTGAGCAACGATAGGGTTACGACCATTTACGATGGTAGCATAATCTCTTCTTTTGTAAAACATGCCCATATCTAATCCAAGAACGTTTGCCATATAGACAGCTCTGCTAGTTGCGCCTTCATCAGGGCTAATCGCCATCATGTGTTCACTGTCAATTTTTAAATCGTCATAAGATTTTAGTAAACCTTTAATAAATTGGTAAGTTGGAGAAACTGTTTCGAAACCGTTTAATGGAATCGCATTTTGAACACGTGGGTCATGAGCGTCAAATGTAATAATGTTATCCACACCCATACGAACCAATTCCTGTAGTGCTAATGCACAATCAAGAGATTCTCTAGAACTTCTTTTGTGTTGTCTGCTCTCATAAAGAAATGGCATGATGACATTGATTCTACGAGCCTTTCCGCCTACAGCAGCTATGATACGTTTTAGATTTTGGAAATGGTCATCAGGAGACATTCTATTTGTGTATCCTGATAGAGAGTAGGTCAAGCTGTAGTTGCATACATCTACTAAGAGGTATAAGTCACGACCTCGTACGGATTCATTTAAAATTCCTTTTGCTTCTCCGGAACCAAAACGTGGAACTTTTGCATCGATGATGAAAGAATCCTTTTCGTATCCAGCATAGGCTGGAAGATTTTTCTGAGAAATAGTGCTTTCCTTTCTCCAAGTTACTAAAAAATCATTGACCTTGTTTCCTAAAGGTTCGCATCCTGTAACAGGGATAATACCAAGTGAGCCAACAGGGATGTTGTCTAAAGTGCGCTCATTGCGATGTAACATTATTGTACCTCCAAATTAATTAATTTCTTCTTTATACGTACATCTTCACCGATTAAATTCAACATAGTATACTTACTTGTGATTCGTGAAAAAATACGCTCTGAGTAGATATCGACTAATGAATCTAGTGCAAGATTTGTCGATATGATGGTTGACTTGTTTCGTAACAGACGTTCATTGATGCACAAGAAAAATTGTGACACTACAAAGGAATTAACAAGCTCTGTTCCTAAATCATCAATGATTAATAAGTCGCATTCGAGTATATAAGCATTCAAGTCTTGTGCATTTTCATCTTTTCCAAAACGGCTTTTAGCCAAGGTGTCGAATAAATCAAATGCAGAAAAATAAATAACTGAATGGGATTGATCCATCAGTTCTTTAGCGATACAATGGGATAAAAATGTCTTCCCAATTCCAGTATCTCCATATAAAAATAAATTTTTTTTGTCTGTGTCAAAATTATCAACGAAATTTTGACAGATGTCAAGTGCTTCTCGCATAGTTTCTAAAGAAGATTTGCCTGTAAGCTCGTTCATGTAATGATCAGAGTAGTAGGATAAATCGAAATGTGAAAAATTTTCAATTTGTAAAATTTCCTTTAGATTCGATTGTGTATAAAGTAAATCTATGATTGCGTTTTTAAAACATTGACATTTTTCATTAGCGATATAGCCAGTATCTTTACACAAAAGACAGTCGCATTGAATATCGAGATAATTGTCTGCATATCCATGTTTTGTCAAAAGCATTTTCTTTTGCTTGGATAATTGGTATATATCGTTTTTTAAATCAGATAAAAGCGTTTCATCTTCAGACGAAAGCATCTGTCTTGCTTTTTCTAACGAGAGAGAGGCTATTCGCTCTTCTAATTGCTTGATTTCTGGAATTACTTGATAGATCTCTCTGTAATGTTCTTGTGAAACAGTATAATGAGCCAGTCGTTTATCTTCATAAGTTCTCATGATACTGTCATATTGTGGATTTGTAAGTGCCACAGCTTATCTCCTATATCTACTTATTTTGTAGCAGTCTTTTTTCCAAAGATGCCATATCGTATGAGCGAGGTTCAAAATTACTAGCTGATTTTTTTGTAGCCTTATCAGTCGTAGGTTTCACAGTTTTCTTTTTTTGTTGTTGGTATTCGTTATCGAGGCGCTCGATATCTGAAATGTAGCGAACGTTTTGTTGTCGCCACTTACCAAGAATAGAGTCCGTATATTCAAAACTTGGTTGATGAATAGTGGACATGGTACGTCTGCAAGCATGACATACCAACTCGATAGAAAACCCATAAGTGTTCATCCATTTATCAATAATCTGTTTTTCAGAGGTAACAGGTCCCCTTCCGGTGATGCCGAATTCTTTTAGAACAGTATAATAATCCTTATTGTAAGAAGAACAATGCGTTTTGGCATCTGCTATAGACTTAACGTTGTTATCCGACCACGCAAGTGCGACAGATTGTATGTAATGAATGCTTTTATGCCCATTTTCTACACAATATTCGATAAGGTAATCGATTAGTTCAGTAGAAAAATGCAAGGTGTCATAAAAATATGCTATGGTGTCTACATCTGTTTTTGATAAAGTTTTACCTAAATATTGCTCTGCGATAAAAAGAAGTTGTTTGAAATCTTTTCGCGAGCTGTTAGATACAGAGACACAAGGAACTTCTTTTGGTATGATTGGAACCACTGTGGGTTTTGCTATTTTCTTAGGTAGTTGTGTATGCTGTGCTTTACCTACATTGGCGAGAGAAAGAGTTGCGATATCAAGTCCGCAAATTTTCTCTTCATCATCATATTCTAGAGCGAGAAGTCCTTCTTTTTCCCAGTATTTTAGTGCTCTTAATATATCATTTTCCGTATTTTCCAAATCATCCGCTATACTTGTGAGGGTTGGGTTGTTTTTCGGGTTGTTTAAATGGCGCAATAAATATAGATATACTTTCACAAACTCTCCGTTTGCTCGTGCCATATATTGATCGATAAATTCGTTCTCAATGACAGTTGTATTACTTTGATTGCGCGTCCTGATTCGTAAAGGTTTCATAAAAATCCCATCCTTTTCTATTTAGAGACAAGAGGTTGTAGACTCAACCTTCCTGTTTCGGTAAGGCATATTATAGCACTATCTGACCTTGACAGAAAGAAGTTTTTCGTGGATAGGACAGGTTTTTTTGTGGATAAAAATGTGTGTAACTACCCTTCGAGAAGCGATTCCCCTATATTTACAACATCTCCGGCCCCCATAGTTATCAACAAATCTCCTGCTTTACAGTTGAGTCTTAAAAAATCTTCAATAGATTGAAAATCTCCTAGGTAATGTGCATCCGCACCCAAGTCTTTTGCTTTTTGCGCTAACAATTCGGAAGAGACTCCTAAAGTATCGGTTTCACGAGCAGCATAAATATCAGCTAAAATCAAGTGGTCAGCCAAAGAAAGCGCCTCGGCAAACTCATTGAAGAATGCTTTGGTTCTCGTGTAAGTGTGTGGCTGAAAGACGCACCAAATATCTCGGTGAGGATAATGTTTAGCGGCATTTAACGTGGCTATAATTTCAGTTGGATGATGAGCATAATCATCAATAATGATTACGTCCTCTTTGGTCCCTTTGTATTCAAATCTTCTTTTTGTACCTTCAAAAGCCAGTAATCCTTCTTTGATTGTATCAAGTGATAATCCTAATAATTCACCAGTTGCAATTGCAGATAATGCGTTGGAAGCATTGTGTTCACCAGTAACACTTAGTTGAATGGAAGAGACGAAATTACCATCTTTATAGAAGTCAAAGGCAACGTGACCTGATTCGTTAAAAGTGATATTGGTTGCACAGTATTGAAAATCTTTTGAAAAACCATAGGTTATGATATTACACTCTAAGTTTTCTGTTATTGCATCACAACAATCGATTTCGCCATTGATAATGAGACTACCGTCTACTGGTAATAATTTTCCAAATTGATGGAAGGAGTTGCGTATATCTTCGATATCCTTAAAAAAGTCAAGGTGATCCTCTTCTACATTCAGCACAATGCTGATAAAAGGGTGAAAATCTAAAAAGCTATTGGTATATTCACAAGCTTCGGTGATGAAAGTCTCAGAATTTCCAACGCGGATATTCCCGTTAATTGCATTTAGGATACCACCTACGGAGATGGTCGGGTCTAATTCACCAGCTAATAATACGTGTGAAATCATAGACGTTGTAGTAGTTTTTCCATGAGTTCCAGACACCGCAATCGGGGTATTGTAATTGGTCATTAATTGACCTAAAAGTCCAGATCTAGTAAGTGTAGGTATTTTATTAGCAACTGCTTCCATAAGTTCGGGATTTTCCTTTTTGATAGCAGCAGTATAAACTACGAGAGAAATATCAGTAGTGATATTAGTTGGTACTTGTTCATAGTAAATAGTTGCCCCTTTTTCCACGAGTCGTTTTGTGAGTGGAGTTTCCTTTGTGTCAGATCCAGAGATTGTAAAGTTCTCGTTTAGTAATATTTCGGCAAGGCCGCTCATGCTTATGCCACCAATTCCAATAAAGTGAACATGCATCGGTTTTTTAAAATCAATTTTGTACATTTTAGTTACACATCCTATTTCAAATTTTTAGTGACATATTTTAGTCACAGTACGAATACAATTATATTATACTATATGTATGCACTAAATCGCAAATTTATTATTTGACTAACAATTTAAGGGAAAGGTAAAGGAATAATAAGAAAAACACAAAAAAAACAATAAAAACAGACAAAATACCATAAAAATATGTTATAATGTGGTAAATACGTGACTAAAGGGGTGAATGCAAGATGAAAAAAGAGATGATAGCCATGCTGTTAGCAGGTGGACAAGGTAGTAGACTAGGGGTTTTGACATCAAATGTTGCAAAACCAGCAGTTGCATTTGGTGGAAAATACCGAATTATTGATTTCCCATTGAGCAATTGTGTTAACTCAGGTATTGATACAGTTGGAGTTTTGACACAGTATCAACCGTTGGCTCTTAATACGCATATAGGAATAGGGATACCATGGGATTTGGATAAAAACTTTGGTGGGGTTACAATTTTACCGCCTTATGAAAAAAGTGGGAACAGTGAATGGTATACAGGGACTGCAAATGCGATTTATCAAAATCTTGGATATATGGAGATGTTTGACCCAGAATATGTATTGATTCTTTCAGGAGATCACATCTATAAGATGGATTATGAGGTAATGTTAGATTACCACAAAGAAAATAATGCAGATGTTACAATAGCTGCAATGCCCGTTCCAATGGAAGAGGCAAAGCGATTTGGTATAGTTATTACAGATAAAGAAGGCAGGATTAACGACTTTGAAGAAAAGCCAGAGAATCCTAGAAGTAATCTAGCTTCCATGGGGATTTACATATTTAGTTGGAAAGCGTTGAAAGAAGCTTTGGTGAATTTATCAGAAGTTCAAAGCTGTGACTTTGGAAAGCATATTATTCCATATTGTCATGAAAAAGATCAAAGGTTGTTTGCTTATGAGTATAATGGGTATTGGAAAGATGTAGGAACATTGAAGTCATATTGGGAAGCTAATATGGAGTTGATAGACATTGTTCCAGAATTCAACCTTTACGAAGAGTTTTGGAAAATTTACACAAATAGCACCACACTTCCACCACAATATATTTCGGAGCAGTCTTTGATTACAAGAAGTATTATTGGAAATGGAGCACAGATTTATGGAGAAGTACACAATAGTATTATTAGTCCGGGCGTGGTAATAGGGGAAGGAACAATTATAAGAGACTCTATTATTATGCAAAATGTTGAGATTGGTAGCAATTGTGTTATTGATAAAGGGATTATCGCTGATGACGCTATAATAGGAGATAATGTGACTATGGGAATAGGCGAGATGACACAAAATGCGTTAAAACCAGAGATTTATACATTTGGGTTAGTGACGGTCGGAGAGAAGAGTATCGTACCATCAGATGTACAAATTGGAAAAAATACAGCCATTGCAGGTTGCACAACGGAAGAAGATTATCCTGACGGAGTGCTACAAAGCGGTGAGACTTTGATAAAGGTAGGTGACAAATAATGAAAGCAATCGGACTCATTTTAGCGGGTGGAACTAGCAACAAGATGCGAGATTTAACGAAAAGGAGAGCTATAGCAGCCATGCCGATCGCCGGTAGTTATAGAAGTATCGATTTTTCACTTAGTAACATGACAAATTCAAATGTGCAAAAAGTAGCTGTTCTTACACAGTACAATGCAAGAACATTAAATGAGCATTTGAACTCTTCCAAATGGTGGAACTTTGGAAGAAAGCAAGGTGGTCTGTTCGTGTTTACGCCTACAATTACTGCAGATAATGGATATTGGTATAGAGGGACTGCAGATGCGATTTATCAAAACCTTGATTTTCTAAAGCGCTGCCATGAGCCATACGTAATTATTACTTCAGCAGATACTGTGTACAAGTTAGACTATAATAAAGTTCTTGATTATCACATCCAAAAGAAAGCAGATATTACAGTGGTGTGTAAAGATTTGAATCCAAATGAAGATGATATTTGTAGATTTGGAACAATCAAAATGAATGAGGATTCTAGAATTGAAGAATTTGAAGAAAAGCCAATGGTTGCAAAATATGGCACTGTATCAACAGGGGTATATGTAATTCGTCGTAGACAACTAATCGGTTTAATTGAGAAGTGTGCAGAAGAAGAAAGATTTGATTTTGTAAACGATATTTTGATTCGTTACAAGGGATTGAAGAAGATGTACGGATACAAAATGAAAGATTATTGGAGCAACATAGCAACGGTAGATGCTTATCATAGAACGAATATGGATTTCCTAAAGGCTGATGTACGAGATTACTTCTTCAAGCAAGAACCTCACGTATTTTCGAGGGTGAGTGATATGCCACCAGCGAAATACAATCCAGGAGCTGTTGTGAAGAATAGTTTGGTCGGAAGCGGATGTATTATTAATGGAACCGTAGAGAGTTCGGCTATTTTTAAGAGGACTTTCATTGGAAATAACTGTGTGATTAAAAACTCTATAATACTGAATGATGTCTACATAGGCGATAATACATACATAGAAAATTGTATTGTAGAAAGTAGGAATACAATTCGCGCCAACTCTCGCTTTGTTGGAGACACAGGAGTAAAAGTTGTGTACGAAAACACTGAGAGGTATGCGATGTAATGTAAGTAGACATGTGACTTAGAAAGGGGTAAATGGCTATGCAAATTACAGACGTAAGAGTGAGAAAAGTAACAAAAGAAGGCAAGTTAAAGGCAGTGGTTTCAATTACTATCGATGATGAATTTGTAGTTCATGATATTAAAGTAATTGAAGGAGAAAAGGGTCTATTTATAGCAATGCCTAGTAAGAAGGCGCTTGATGGAGAGTATAGAGATATTGCACATCCAATAAATTCTTCAACTAGAGACCGAATACAAACAATCGTATTAGAAAAATATGGTGAGCTTCTCGAAGAAGAATAAAAATTGAAATTGCTATGTTGGATAAAGAAGACGAACTCAAAGAGGGCGTCTTCTTTATTGTCATATATTAGAGAATTGGTAATTCAAAGCAGAGAGATTTTTTGCTAATTGGATGATGGAATTCTAATTTATATGCACATAGGGCAATCGCTCTAGAGGTATTGCCTAGTAGAGATTCACCGTACTTACCATCACCTAGAATAGGGCGGCCTATATGAGCCATTTGTACACGAATCTGATGATGACGTCCTGTGTCTAGCGTAATGGTTGCAAGTTGATATCCTTCACAATGAGAGATAAGTGAGGAGGAAAAAAGTGCGTAATCAGATTCGGGAAAAATTTCTAATAGTTGATAGTGCAATTTAGCGATTTTTCCATCTTTGTCGGTAGTGCTACAAACGGAAGAGGTATTGGTACGACCATCTTTCTTTAAGTGGTGGATAAGTGTGGGTTCACTTTTATTATCAGAGCGTTTTACGAGGGCTTTGTAGTGTTTTCCAAATCCTTTTGAAGTCAGTTGTTGATTGAGACCTTTGGCTGCACGAGGTGTTTTTGCAAAGACAAGGAGTCCGCTTACAGGTTGGTCGAGTCGATGAATGATAGCCAAGTAAGGCTCGCTTTGTAATTGCGACGATGTGTAGAGATGTTGCTTTAGATAATCCACAACATCTCGTTGCGTGTGTGATTTTGTTTGGGTGGCTATTCCAGCAGGCTTGATACACACGAGGATATCAGAATCTTCAAAAAGTATTTTTATTGGGATAGATGGCTTCATAGAAATCTCCTTCATTTATGAACATTTACTTGACAACTGTTGTATAAGCTACTACACTTATATAGGTTAGAAAAAATAATTTTATAGTATAGAATAAAGGGGAGTAGCTTCCATTGAATTTCAGTGTGATATGAGTCGTCATCACGATTATTTAAACATAATCCGGTTCATGTTGTCAATTAGCGAGACTTTTGTTACATACATACTGCTATTATTAGTGGTGTGTTTGTGATGAAAGTTTTTTTGTCTTATACTATACTCATTTAAGAAAGGTTAGGGAAAGAAAATGGAATATGTATGGTTATTGCTCGGTTTTGTGTTGTTAATCAAAGGAGCAGATTTTTTTGTGGAAGGAAGTTCAAGTGTCGCAAAACTATTGAAAATTCCAACGATTGTTATTGGATTGACAGTGGTTGCATTTGGTACGAGTATGCCAGAGTTATCCGTAAGTTTGACCGCATCGGTTAATAATGCGAATGATTTAGCAGTAGGGAATGTATTAGGCTCCAATATTTTTAACTTAGTAGTAGTATTAGGTGCCTGTGCATTGGTACAACCGATTGTAGCACCAGTATCTGTTATGAAGAAAGAGTTTCCGTTCTCGATTATGGCAACAGGAGTGTTGCTTGTAGCATTGGCAGTTAGCAATATATCAGGAGTGTTGGCAGGTGAAGGGGAGTTCACGCTAGGGCGTATTGGTGCAATTGTACTTTTAGTTCTATTTATATGGTTTATGGTAAGTACAGTAAGGGGAGCCTTAAAGTCTAGGAGTGATTTTCAAGAAGATGAAGATTATAAAATACTATCGCCAATTCGTAGTGGAATCTATATTGTTATGGGATGTACAGGTATTGTAATCGGAGGAGATTTAGTTGTAGAGTCAGCGTCTCAAATCGGCAGAAACTTTGGAATGACAGAAAGTTTCATCGGATTAACAATAGTAGCACTGGGCACATCATTGCCAGAGTTAGTGACATCATTTGTTGCAGCAAAAAAAGGAGAGAATGACTTAGCGATTGGAAATGTGGTAGGGTCTAACTTGTTTAACCTTTTATTTATCTTAGGTACATCAGCTGTGATTTCACCGATTACAGTTTCGATTTCTTCGATATATGATACAATTATATTAATTGTAATTAATTTAGTAGTATTTATTACTGCAAAATCGAAAAACAAAATCACAAAAGTGGAAGGTGGAGTATATCTACTCATCTATGTAGCATTCTTTGTATATATTTTAATGAGATAGAACACTTGACAAAGAAGAAGAATTGACGTAGAATAAATAAAAATCAAAACAGCTTCTAATAAAAAAGAGCATAGATGAGGAATAGTATATTTAGCTTGATTCGCAGAGAGGAAATCGAATGGTGTGAGATTTCTATGAAAGATATATAGAACCTACCTCGGAGCTTTTGTATGAAAATACAGCGTAAGCCGGCGTTAACGGTGTAAAAGCGAACTGTGATAGCAGTTAATTAGGGTGGTACCGCCGAATGTTTCGGTCCCTTTTGGGATGTGAGATATTCGGCGTTTTTAATTTTATGAGAAGAATAAGGAGAATTGTTATGGGAAATGATAAGAAATTTGTAAATTCGATTACTTCGAGAGATGAAGATTTTGCACAGTGGTATACAGATGTTGTGCGTGAAGCAGAGTTATGTGACTATTCATGCGTAAAAGGATGTTTGAACTACTTACCAAATGGATATGCTATTTGGGAGAAGATTAGTGAGAACTTAGATCGTATGTTCAAAGAACATGGGGTGGAAAACGTATATCTTCCAGCATTGATACCTGAAAGTCTCTTGGAAAAAGAAGCGGATCACGTAGATGGATTTGCTCCAGAAGTGGCATGGATTTCTCATGGTGGTATGGAAAGATTGCAAGAAAGACTTTGTTTTAGACCTACGTCAGAGACATTATTCTGCGAGTTGTGGGCAAGAACGGTACAATCGCATAGAGATCTTCCAAAACTTTGGAATCAGTGGAATTCAGTGCTTCGTTGGGAGAAGACAACAAGACCATTCCTTCGCTCGAGAGAATTTTTATGGCAAGAAGGACATACCATTCATGCAACATATGAAGAGGCAGAAGAATTCACTTTAAAAATGCTAAAAGTATATCAAGACTGTTATAGAGATGTTCTAGCAATTCCTTTTGTATCGGGAAGAAAAGCAGAGAATGAAAAGTTCGCAGGAGCACAGGATACGTATACAATCGAAGCTCTTATGCATGATGGAAAAGCGTTACAATCAGCTACAAGTCACTTTTTTGGAAGTGGATTCCCAGAAGCTTTTGGAATTAAATATTTAGACAAGAATAATAAATTGCAAAACGTGTACGAGACGTCTTGGGGATGGTCAACAAGAAGTATCGGAGCAATCATTATGGTTCATGGTGATGATAGCGGAATTGTTATGCCACCAAGAGTTGCACCAATTGAGTGTAGAGTGATTCCGATTGCACAACACAAAGAAGGCGTACTTGATAGAGCAGATGCTCTTTTAGAAGAGTTAAAGCAAGCTGGATATCGTGTGAAGATTGATGATTCAGACAAGAGTCCAGGATGGAAATTCTCAGAGCAAGAGATGCTTGGAATTCCTACACGTATAGAGATTGGACCAAAGGATATTGAAAAGAATCAAGTGGTTGTAGTAAGAAGGGATACTAGAGAGAAAATCGTGGTTTCTCTAGATGAGATTACTACAAAACTGAGAGAAATCTTAGAACAGATACATGTAGATATGTATAACAAAGCAAAAGAGTTTTTGGATAGCCATATCTATACTGCAACAACGATGGATGAGATGGTAGAGAAGTTCAAAAAAGATAGAGGGTTTGTAAAAGCTTGTTGGTGTGGAGACCCAGAGTGCGAGGGTGAAGTGAAATATCTAACAGGTGGTGCATCTACAAGATGTCTAATCGAAGATGAAGAGATGATTTCTGATAAATGTATCTATTGCGGTAAGCCAGCGACGAATATGGCTTATTGGGGTAAATCGTACTAGAATAAATGCAAATGAAGGCGGGGAGATTAAAATCTCCTCGCCTTTTTGGAGGATATATGCAGATACCAAAAGAAGTAAATGAAATTATTGAAAAATTGCAAGTGAATGGATATGAAGCCTATTGCGTAGGCGGTTGTGTGAGAGACTCCATGCTAGGGCGTGAGCCAGAAGATTGGGATATTACAACATCGGCTATGCCAGAAGAAGTAAAAGCATTGTTTCGAAAAACGGTTGATACAGGTATTGAACATGGAACAGTTACAGTGTTAATCAAAGGGAGAGGGTATGAAGTTACCACCTACCGCATAGATGGAAAATATGAGGATTCCAGACGTCCGACACATGTAGAGTTCACGAGAACCTTGGAGAAAGATCTTCTAAGGAGAGACTTTACGATTAATGCGATGGCGTACAATGATAAAGATGGATTGGTGGATATTTTTGACGGAGTTCGAGACCTGGAAAAAAAACGTATTCGCTGTGTAGGGAATGCAAAAGAACGGTTTGGCGAAGATGCGCTTCGAATCCTAAGGGCAATTAGGTTCTCGGCACAACTTAGTTTTGAAATAGAGCAAGAGACTAGGAATGCTATTCAGGAATTAGCAGTATCATTAGAGAAAATCAGTGCAGAGAGAATTCAAGTGGAACTCGTAAAGTTGTTGTTATCGGACAACCCGGATTATATAGCGATAGCATATGAGCTTGGAGTGTCAAAAATCGTACTTGCTTCGTGGGATGCGTGGATGGAAAGCGGACTAGGTGAACGATTGTTAACGCTACTGAAAGTGGTGCCAAAGGATAAAGTTTTGCGAATAACAACACTGCTTTACGAAGCGACTTCTACGGAAGCAAAGTATATTTTGAAGAGATTAAAGTTTGATAACGATACGATAAATGGGGTGTGCAAATTATTAGAGTATAAAGAGTATAGGATAGATTCTGATGGTTATTCAGTACGTAAAGCGATGTTTCGGATGGGAGAGCTAATACAAAAACATTTGGTGTTACAAAGAGCAATTGGAATACTGAATAAAGATAGTTGTGAGATTGAAAGAATAGATCAGATAGAAAAGAATGTACAACTGGTGAAGCAAAAAGGTGAGTGTACGAATATTAGTGAGTTACAAATATCAGGGAAAGACTTGATTGAGTATGGGATGAAACCAGGCAGAGAAATGGGTGTGTTGTTGCAACGCTTATTGTTAATTGTATTGGAGTCACCAGAGAAAAATAATAAAAAAACGCTATTAGAAATAGTAGAAACAATGGAAAGCTAAAAAAGGGAAGAATGTTTCTTATTACCGATTCATACATTAGAAAGAGCATTAGAAAAGAGTGGATAAAATCTTTTTAGTGGGATGAAAGAGGGGGAAAAGATGAGAGACATCGAAAAGAAGATATTAGAGCAGTATTGTGTAGAGGTAGATACAGTGCGAAAAGTCAGGGGTGGTTTTTCTTGTGAGACAAAACAAGGAACATTTTTGTTGAAAGAATTATCTTCTTCTGATAAAAAAATATCCTACGTACAATTTATATGTAAACAGTTGGAAGAAAGTGGTCATCTATATGTGGATGAAATTTTGCCCAATAAGGAAGGCTGTTACGTGAGTGCAATAGAAGGGGAGTCGCAGAAATTTATATTAAAGAAGTGGGTGTATGGAAAAGAGTGCGATGTCAATAAAGAGCGGGAAGTTTTAGAAGCAACCAAGATGCTTGCCAAATTACACAATGAATTAGATGTTGTGGCAAAGCAAGTGCTTGATATGCAAGTGAATCTGGAATATGATACTAGGTGGGATGACTTTGCAGGGTGCTATTTTCTTGATGAATTACAACGGCGAAATCGAGAATTAAAGAAGGTACGGCAGTTTATAAGGAAAAAAGTTACAAAAGGTGTGTTTGAAACAATTTATTTAAAAGAATTTCAACAAGTATATGATATTGCGCAAGAAGTTGTAGCATGGTTAAGTGATAGTATGTATGCGCAGCTGTACCAAGATGCGCTACATAAAGGAAAAATGATACATGGAGATTATAATCATCATAACATAATCATTAGAGATGGGATGATTACCATTACGAATTTTGAACGGTTTCAAGTGAATATTCCGGGTACAGACTTCTATTATTTTATGAGGAAAGTAATGGAAAAGAAAGACTGGAATCACGATTTAGGAAGGAAAATGGTGGAAGCATACCAAAGTGTTCGAAAGTTAACAGATGTAGAATTGTCATACATCGGTTTGCGGTTGCTATATCCAGAAAAATTTTGGAAAATTACGAACTATTACTATAATAGTAATAAGGCGTGGGTTTCAGAAAAATCAGTGGAAAAATTAAAAGCAGCTACGTTGCAGATGGAAAAAAAGAAAAAATTTATACAAGAGATATTTTCTTTGCAAAACTTCTGAACTAGTGTATAATGGGCTTGTTAATGAGTTTGTTATTAAATGTCTAGGAGGGAAGATATGGAATATTTACAAAGCTATAACGAATGGATTGAAAACGATTATTTTGATCAAGAGACAAAAGATGAATTATTAGCTATTAAGAACGACGACCAAGAAATTAAAGAGAGATTTTATAAGAATCTAGAATTTGGAACTGCAGGGCTTCGAGGTGTAATTGGAGCTGGAACAAATAGAATGAATATCTACACTGTGCGTAAAGCGACACAAGGATTAGCTAATCATATTATTGCTTATGGAGCGGCTGAAAGAGGAGTTGCAATCGCTTATGATTCAAGAAATATGTCCCCAGAATTCGCAGATGAAGCAGCACTTTGTTTAGCAGCAAATGGAATCAAATCATACGTATTTGAGTCTTTAAGACCAACACCGGAACTATCTTATGCAGTAAGAGAATTAAATTGTATTGCTGGTATTAATATTACAGCAAGCCACAATCCGCCAGAGTACAACGGATATAAAGTATATTGGGAAGATGGTGCACAGATTACGCCACCACACGATAAAGGGATTATGGATCAAGTTGCAAGTTTGACAGACTATACAACTTTAAAGACTATGAGCATAGAGGATGCAAAGGCACAAGGTTTATATCAAGTGATTGGACAAGATATCGATGATGCTTATATTGCTGAGTTGAAAAAGTTAGTGTTACATCAAGATGCAATTGATGCAGTAGGAAAAGATTTGAAAATCGTGTTTACGCCACTTCATGGGACTGGGAATATTCCAGTTCGCAGAGTGTTAAAAGAGTTGGGATTTGAAAATGTATATGTAGTAAAAGAACAAGAATTGCCAGACGGGAATTTCTCAACGGTGTCTTATCCAAACCCAGAAGCAAAAGAAGCTTTTGAATTAGGGTTAAAGTTAGCTAGAGAAGTAGATGCAGATTTAGTCCTCGCAACAGACCCAGATGCAGATAGACTTGGTGTATATGTAAAAGACAGTGCAACAGGTGAGTACTATGAATTAACAGGAAACATGTCAGGGTGTCTATTGGCGGATTATGAAATAGGACAAACGAAAGCGACAAAAGGGTTACCAGAAGAGGGATACTTGATTAAGACAATTGTTACTTCAAATATGGCAGATGCAATTGCAAAGGGATATGATGTAGGTCTTATTGAAGTGTTGACTGGATTTAAATACATAGGGCAAAAGATTCTTGGATTTGAAACAACCGGTAAAGGAAACTACTTATTTGGATTTGAGGAAAGCTATGGTTGCCTAATTGGAACCCATGCTAGAGATAAAGATGCGATTGTTGCAACTATGGCGCTTTGTGAAGCGGCAGCATTTTATAAGATGCAAGGGAAGACCCTTTGGGATGTAATGCTTGATATGTATGAGAAATACGGATACTATCGTGATGATATTAAGGCAATTACATTGGATGGTATTGAAGGTCTTCAAAAAATCCAAAGGATTTTAGGAAGTTTTCGAACAAATCCACCACAAAGCGTAGCAGGACTAAAGGTATTAGAAGCAAGAGATTATAAAGCGGACACTGTTCTTAATCTAGAGACAAAAGAAGTGACATCCACAGGATTGCCATCTTCAGATGTATTATATTATGACTTAGAAGATAACGCTTGGTGTTGTGTAAGACCTTCAGGAACAGAGCCGAAAATTAAGTTCTATTATGGGGTGAAAGGTACTTCGATGGAAGATGCTAGTACAATTTCGGGGAAATTTGGAGAAGAAATATTAAAAATGGTAGAAACCATTGAATAATAAGGGTTTTCGCTTAATTTTGCTTGACAAAAAGCGGACAAAGCTGTATAACATTAATAGGAGCGAGTTATCTAAAGAGATAGTAAGTTGGCTCAAAAATTACAGTGAAGATAAATGGATTCAAACTTAGAAAGAGGAGGAATTATATCCATGAACAAAACAGAATTAGTAGCAGCAGTAGCTGAAGCTTCAGAATTGTCAAAGAAAGATGCTGAGAAGGCATTAAAAGCATTTGTAGACGTAGTTACAGATGAGTTGAAAAAAGGTGAGAAGATTCAATTAGTTGGATTCGGAACATTTGAAACAAGCAAGAGAGCAGCTAGAGAGGGAAGAAATCCACAAACTGGCGAGACAATGAAGATTGAAGCAAGTGTAGCACCTAAGTTCAAAGCTGGTAAAGCTTTAAAAGATGCTGTAAACGCATAATCAAAGAGAAGAATAATTGCAACAGAGATGTTGTATATTGAGGGTAAAGGCGTCTAGCCTTTACCCTTTTGCATATGAAAGATTGAGAGAAGAGAGGTATTGAAATGAGATTAGATAAATTTTTAAAAGTATCTAGGTTGATTAAAAGGCGTACGGTAGCTAATGAAGCCTGTGATGCAGGCAGGGTGCTTATTAATGATAAAGTTGCAAAGGCATCTACGACAGTGAAGGCAAGTGATGTTATTGAAATACAATTTGGAACGAAAAGTGTAAAAGTAGAAGTGTTAGATATTAAAGATACAACGAAGAAAGAGGATGCAAAAGAATTGTATCGATATATCTAGGTATAGTCTCGTCCCACTCAGCATATAGTGTATAAATTATAACAAAAATTTAGGAGGGAGTGGGAATATGGAAGAAAGACAATTAATGAAACCGCATAAACTTATCATAAATAATCGAAAGTCTAGTACAGTTACAGGAGTGTTAGATGTATTGGCGTTTGATCTTTCTGAAATACTACTAGAGACAGAACAAGGAATGCTGATGATCAAAGGGGTGGATTTACATGTGAATCGCCTGACGCTTGAAAAAGGCGAGGTAGACGTATCTGGAAGTATCAACAGTATTGCATATTCAGAGTCCAAGCAGCAAGTACCAAAACAAGAACAAAACTTGCTCACGAAATTATTTAAATGATATGATGACGATATCAGAAGAGCTATATATCCTATTTATAGCAGTTTGGCTAGGGGTTATCATAAGTGGAGTCTATTGTATATTAAAAACTATGCGAATGTTAATGAAACACAAAAAAATAATAGTGACAATAGAAGACTACTTATACTGGATTATCACCACATTCTTTATGCTTACACAGATTCAAATCGTGTGCGATGGGACCATACGCTGGTATTTTGTGTGTGGAATAGCAACAGGAGTAGTGGTGATTAGGGTATTGTGGAGAAGTTTAGAAGTGATGATATTGCGTGTACAAAGAAAAATAAAGAGACTATCAAAAAAAAGAACGAAAAAGAATAAAAAAGAACACAACCCTAAAGATTAAGAAAAGGATGTGTTCTTTTATTATGTATTACTTTTTAAAGATACCAAGTGGCTTTCCAAGAGGTAAGAATTCTCTTTGGAATGTTGCATTTAAAACATTTGCAGCACAGGCGTAGAATGATACAAGGGCAATTAAAAGCTCAGCGATTGCTGCCACATTGTGGAAGAAATGCTCTTGTATTCCCAATGTACTCAATGATAAACCAATGAATAAGAAATCAATGAGGATAAAGATGATTAATAAAGTTTTGTTCACTTCTACAGCACCGATAGTCATAATGAATGTAAATATAAAATAGCCGATAAAAGCAAAACCTAGTTGATGTACATCTGCAGATTCTTGCATGGTTTTTCCAAATACTCCGTTTTGGATTAGCCAAGTACTAGCAACGCCTAGCCAAAAGAAACCATATGCACAAAATGCAGTTCCTCCAAAGACGTTCTTTAATTTAAAATCAAGTGCGCCAGCATAGATTTGTGCAGCAGCTCCTAGGAAAATAGCCCAAGGGATTACCAAAGAAGTTCCCTCTGTAATTCCGAGCTTTTGCGAAGAAGCTACAAGTGTTACGATTGCAAGACCAAATAGACCGATAGCGGAAGGGTTTCCTACGGAAACGGATACTTGAGTCTGTGGTGATGATTGATTAGACATAAATTTTCTCCTTAATTTTACTATAAACCTTGAAAATTATAGCAGTATATTGTAGCAGATGTCAATAACTGATATAATAGATTTGTCGAAAAAAGCGGAAAAATTAAGAATATGGAGCTATTTGGGCTAAACGGGAGAAATTGATATGAGGTTGAAATATAAAAGGCTATTATTTGGTGTTTTTGCAGTATTAGGTGTAGTGCTAACATTTTTGGCATCTAGAAGCCAGTGGTACACAGAACAAATTTTCTCTACGTTTTTTTATAAATGGTATTCTCAGATTGTAAGTGTTCTCTTTTCGTTTGTACCATTTTCGGTAGGAGAAGTGGTGCTGTTGGCTCTAGCAGCAGGTATAATTGGAAGAGTAATCTACAGTATACGAAAGTCGATAACAGAAACAAGTTGGATTCCTGTGGTGAATGATGTCTTTTCATTAGTGGCAATCGCATCATGTCTATATTTTATATTCGTAATATCTTGTGGATTGAATTATTATAGAATGGATTTTTCTTATTATCTGAATAAGGAGGAACGGGAATATACGGAAGAAGAACTGCTGAGTATGACAATTGATTACATAGAGATTGCGGGGGCATTAAGGGTGAATATAACAGAGGAGGATATGGAGCAGACTTATCAAGAATTATCTTCTAGTGCAAGAGATTCTTTTGAAGATTTAAGTCAACTATATCCAGTTTTGAATGGGAATTACAGTAAGCCAAAACCGCTGTATCTCATATCAGAGGCAATGTCTTACACAGAAATTACAGGGATATTTAATCCATTTACTATGGAGGCTAATGTAAATGTAGCAGTCCCACACTATACGATTCCTTACACGATGTTACATGAACAAGCCCATCAGAGAGGGTTTATGAAAGAAGACGAAGCAAATTTTATCGCTTTTTTAGCAGGAAGAGAAGGTGAAGATGAATACACAAAATATAGCGCATATATGGCAGCTATCGGTAATTGTCTAGGTACACTTAGTAGAGTGAATCCCGAATATTACCAAGAAGCCCTCTCGTATTTGAACGAGGAACAGGTGGCAGATAGAACGGAAAAATTTGAATATTGGGAGAAATATGACGACCAGCCAGTGTCACAAGTGTTTACAGAAATTAATGATAATTACTTAAAGGCGAATGGGCAAACAGAAGGCGTGGTTAGTTATGGAGAAGTTGTAGAACTACTGCTATTAGACTATTACGGATAAAAAAGACTTTACAAAAAAGAAATGAAATAGTATACTGTATCGGTACATTGAAAATTGAATAATAGATAGCTATAAATCCTATACACACATATATGTGTAAAATTACACATATATAAGAGAAAAATAAAGAATAATACAAAAGCGCCATGAGCCCACTAGGTATAGGTGGGACGACGAGGAAAAGAGTGATCGAAGATTCGGCGGATGCTCTTTCGTGCTACTTCTTGCGCGATACATGGAAACAAATATGCAGGTAACTGCAAAACAAAGTGAAATGAAAGAAGATTGAGAAAAAATTAAAATATGAAAGAAGGTAAACATATATGTGTGGAATTATAGGATATACAGGAAATAGTAATGTAAAGGATTTGTTATTAGAGTCGTTAGAACTTTTAGAGTACAGAGGATATGATAGTGCAGGGATTGCGATTGCAGGAAAGCAACATGCAGAGATTAAAAAGTGTACAGGTAGAGTGTCAGATTTGATGGAGATTTGCAAGGAGGACGATATAAATGGAACTTGCGGAATCGGTCATACGAGATGGGCTACTCATGGAGGCGTAACTGATATCAATGCACATCCTCACAGTAGAGGTAAGGTGACACTTGTACACAACGGAATTGTAGAAAACTATAAGGAACTAATCGAACGTTATGACTTTGATATGATTTCAGAGACAGATAGTGAAGTGGTTGCTGCTTGTATCGAAAGATATTACGATGGAGATCCAAAGAAGGCTATTAGAAAAGCGGTTGCTAAGTTAAAAGGAACTTTTGCTCTAGTAGTCATGTTTGCAGATAGACCAGGGACAATCTTTGCAATTCGCCATGTAAGTCCAATTATTGTTGGATGCTCTGAAAATGGTAATCTGTTGGCTTCTGATATTGTGGCAATAAGCCCACATACGAAGCAGTACTTTGTTGCACCGGAGATGTGTATTACAGAGTTGACAAAGGATACGATAACTGTGTATGACAGTGCAGATCAAATCATGGATATTGAGTATTTAGAAATTGATTGGGATACTACGCAAGATGGAAAATGTGGATATGCCTTTTACATGGAAAAAGAGATAATGGAGCAGCCAGATGCAATCCAAAGAACGATTGAAAACAGAATTGTCGATGGAAAAGTAGATTTTGGTGTAGACGGAATACCTGATGAGTTGTTTAAGGAGTGTAAGCGCATCTGTATTATTGCATGCGGAACAGCAATGCATGCAGGACTGGTTGCAAAAGCATTGATGCAAGCAAAGGCGAATGTAAGAGTAGAGGTAGAAGTGGCTTCGGAGTTCATCTATACAGATCCAGTAGTAGAAGAAGGGACACTGGTAGTAGCAGTGTCGCAATCGGGAGAGACGATTGATACACTAGAGGCGATAAAACACGCAAAATCAAAAGGTGCAAAAACATTATCGATTGTAAATGTTAGAGAGACTTCAATTGCTCGTGCAACAGATTATGTTCTTTATACACAGGCGGGACCAGAGATTGCAGTGGCAAGTACAAAAGCATATACGACACAAGTTGCTATGTTCTATCTGCTTGTGTGCAAAATGGCTGTGGTGCGAGGAGAAATGACGGAAGAGGAAGCTAAAAACTTTGTGGATCAGATAAAAAAAGTACCAGCTGTGATATCAAAAGTACTCGAAGATAAGCAAAAAATACGTAAAGTGAGTAAATCTATTATAGAAGCAAAAGACGCATTTATGATAGGGAGAGGATTAGACTACTCAGCATTACTAGAAGCATCATTAAAATTAAAAGAGATTGCATACGTGCACTCTGAAGCTTATGCATCGGGAGAGTTAAAACATGGAACCATTGCTCTTGTTACAGAGACGACTCCAATTATCGCATTGGTTACACAAGAAAAGCTAATGTTAAAAGAGATGTTGAATATTAAAGAGGTGCAATCAAGAGGTGCTTCAGTAATAGGGTTTGTAAAAGAGGCATTCATAGGCAATGGAATAGAAGAATCAGATTTTGCTACGTGTTATGCGCTTCCAAGTATAGAAGATGAGTTTATGATAATGCCAGCATCAGTGGCACTACAGTTTTTAGCGTATTATACATCAGCGGATAGAGGACTAGATGTTGATAAACCAAGAAACTTGGCAAAAGTAGTGACTGTAGAGTAAAAGTGTGAAGGATTTATAGTTGATATGTACAAAAGAGGATGGAAATATGTAAAAATCATAATAACATCTTCTTTTTTTTGTATACATCAAACAAAAGTATTGACAAAAATGGTTTGTGATGATAACATTTGCATATGTTTTGACTTTGTTAAAGAGTTTAATAAAGTTAAAAGCTTAACAAGATGAAGAAAAGAGTGTGTGATATGAAGTATGGAATGAGCAGTATGGATGTAAAAAGGTTAAATAGAAATAGGGTGTTTCGTTTTTTGAATAGTACAGACAAGTGTTCTATGCCTGAAATTGCATCTGCCTTAGATATGAGCAGTCCAACAGTGCTTCAAATCATAAAAGAGCTGCGTAAAGAAGGTTTTATTCAAGATGTGGGAGAGTTGAAATCGACAGGGGGAAGAAAAGCGAAGGCAATTGCAACGATTAAGAATAAAAAGTATGCCATAGGGTTAGATGTTACGAAAAATCACGTTAGTGTTGTATTGACTGATCTTTCGGAAGTAGCATTAAACCACATTAGAATTCGAAAACCATTCCAAAACAATGAGCAGTACTATAAGGAAGTAGCGGAGCTGTTAAGAGAATATATCGATTCAGATGCAGAAGTTCGTGAAAAGCTATTGGGAATAGGGATTTCTGTACCAGCTATTGTAAATGGAGAAGAAAACACAATTGAGAATTCAAGAGCATTGAATTTACCGAAAATGTCCTTAGATGGATTTTCCCAATACACACAATATCCCATTACTATCATAAATGATGCCAATGCAGCTGCCATTGCAGAGTGTACCGTTTCCAAGCGAAGAAGAAACATGGTGTATTTATCACTGAGTAATACAGTGGGAGGAGCTATTTCGTTAGGGAATGGGGTGGAAAAAAACAGTACGCAAGGTCAGATCAGTGGAACATATGAAAATTTGTACATAGGAAATCATTGGTGTAGTGGAGAATTTGGGCATATGGTAATACAACCGGAAGGACAGAAGTGTTATTGTGGTAAGCAGGGGTGTTTAGATGCGTATTGTTCAGCGCTTCGTCTAACAGAGTGTACAGAAGGGAATTTGGAGTTGTTTTTCCAAAAATTAGAAGAAAAAGACCCAAAAATAGTGCAGGTATTTGAGAGTTATTTAAAGTCTTTGGCGATTGCCGTGGATAATCTGAGAATGTGTTTTGATTGTGAGATTATATTAGGTGGTTATGTAGGAAGTTATATGGAACCCTACATTGAACGACTACAGATGAAGTTGAAAGATAAAGCAATTTTTGCAAATCAAGATCGGTACGTAATGGCGTGTAAGTATCGCCTAGAAGCTTCAGCCCTTGGAGCGGGAATTTACTACATAGATCAGTATATTAATTCAATATAAATAGATAAGGAGAAAGAATGATGGATGGAATGATGAAAGTAGCGGTGATGAATGGAATTGGTGAAATGGGATATATGGAGAGGCCAATTCCAGAGATAAAAGCGGGAGAAGTCTTAGTAAAATTGGAGTATGTAGGAATCTGTGGAAGTGATATGCACTATTATGAGACAGGGCGTATCGGTGATTACATAGTGGAGCCGCCTTTTGTACTAGGACACGAACCAGGAGGAGTTGTAGTTGAAGTAGGTGAAGGCGTGACGCACCTAAAAATAGGGGATAAAGTTGCCCTAGAACCAGGGAAGACTTGTGGAAAATGCAGGTTCTGTAGAGAAGGAAAATATAACTTGTGTCCAGATGTAATCTTTTTTGCAACACCACCGATTGATGGGGTATTCCAAGAGTATGTGGCACATGAAGCAGACTTGTGTTTTAAGTTACCAGAAGGGGTAGATACCTTAGAAGGTGCTTTGATTGAACCATTAGCAGTAGGGTTTCATGCAGCGAAGCAAGGGGAAGCGTGTGCAGGGCAAAAAGCAGTTGTATTTGGAGCAGGATGCATTGGTTTGGTTACAATGATGGCTCTAAAAGCTTGTGGTGTGGACAAGGTATATGTAGTAGACATTATGGAAAAACGATTGGAAAAAGCGTTAGAACTAGGCGCTTCTGGAATCATAAATGGAATGAAAGAAGATGTATTAGAGAAGGCTAAGGAACTGACAGGTGGAGAAGGATTTGATCTTGCAATAGAGACGGCTGGAACGGAAATAACTACGAATCAGTGTATACAAGTTGTGAGAAAAGGATCTAATGTGGTATTGGTCGGCTATGGGAAAACAGGAATGGTTGATACTATGATGAGCCTTGCAATGGATAAAGAGTTAACATTTAAAACAGTGTTCCGCTATCGTCATATTTATCCGATGGCAATTGAAGCGGTGCAGTCTGGGAAAGTAGATGTAAAAGGGATTGTGACTCATACATTTGAGTTTGATGATATTCAAAATGCTATGGATCGCAGTGTGAAAGAAAAAGCAGAAATTGTTAAAGCAGTTGTGAAAATCTAAAAACTATACAAAATGCACAAAAAATAAAGTAAAAATATAGGAAAAATTAAGTATTGCACAAATTTGAATTAGGTGTATAATAACGTTATAAGTTTTATAAAGTAGTTTTATAAAACTGCTTGATAAATCAGTAACAAGCAAATGAGTTCAAATTAGGAGGATACAAAATTGGGTATTATCGAAAAAATGAGATTAGACGGAAAACGTATTTTTGTAACTGGAGGGGCTAGAGGAA
Organism: uncultured Lachnospiraceae bacterium; assembly: GCA_964369425.1. Taxonomy (GTDB): domain Bacteria; phylum Bacillota; class Clostridia; order Lachnospirales; family Lachnospiraceae; genus CAUPWF01. The sequence continues at coordinate 8,121 of CAYJGW010000007.1, read as the reverse complement.
TCGGAAAAAGCGTAGCAACAGCATTTGCAGAAGCAGGAGCAGACTTAGCGATTGTAGATATGGATATCGATGAAGCGAAAAAGACTGCTGAAGAGATTGCGAAAAATCATGGAGTAAAGACAATTGCGATTCAGACAGATGTAACGAATGAAGATGAAGTCAATCAGATGATGGAGACGATAGTAAAAGAGTTGGGTGGTTTGGATTGTGCATTCTGCAATGCAGGAATCTGCATCAATGTTCCAGCAGATGAGATGACTTACGAGCAATGGAAGAAAGTAATTGATGTAAACTTAAATGGAGTATTCCTAACAGCACAAGCAGCTGGGAAATATATGTTAGCAAACGGTGGCGGATCAATCATCAATACAGCATCCATGTCAGGTCATATCGTAAATGTACCGCAACCACAGTGTGCGTATAATGCATCAAAAGCAGCAGTGATTATGTTGACGAAATCAATGGCAGTTGAATGGGCGACAAAAAATGTACGCGTTAATTCATTAAGTCCAGGATACATCGGTACAGAATTAATTAGTAATGCACCACACCTTGTTCCTTTGATTGAAAAGTGGAACGACTTAGCACCGATGGGAAGATTGGGTAAACCAGAAGAGTTACAGTCAATTTGTGTATACTTAGCTGGAGATACAAGTTCATTTACAACAGGGTCAGATTTCGTAGTAGACGGAGCGTTTACATGTTTCTAGGATTCTAATGCCATAGGGGCATTTGGAATAAACCAAAATTAGGAGGAGAGAAAGTATGAAAAGAAAGATTTTAGGTGTAGTTTTAAGTGTAGCAATGTTAGCGTCATTTGCAGTAGGGTGTACAACTGAAGCGCCAGCAGCGAGCGAGCCAGCAGCAGAAGAAACAGAAGAAGGCGAAGATGATGGTGCGTATACTGTAGGTATTACAATTCAATCACTTAAGAATGATTACTGGGCAGGCGTTATGGGTAAATTAGAGACAGTTATGGATGAGAACGGATATGAATATACAATCATCGACTGTGGAGATAACTCAGCAACTCAAATCAGCCAGGTAGAGAACTTTATTACAGCGGGTGTAGACCTAATTATGATTCATCCATCAGATGCAGACGCAGTTGAAGGTGTAGCACAACAAGCTAGGGATGCAGGAATTGAAGTAATGTGCTGGGATGATCCAATGGAAAATACTTCAGCAAACTGGGTACTTGACAATACAGAACTAGGAGCAGTTATCGGAGCATCTGCAGCAGAATTCATCAATGAGCACTATACAGCTGATGCACCAGCAGAAGTAGTTGTTATCGGGTTCCCATCTACAAAGGTTCTTTTAGAGAGAGCAAATGGAATCAAGCAAGGCTTGGAAGAAAACTGTGATCCAGGAAACTATAAAATCGTAGCAGAAGTTGAAGGTATCGAAGCAAATGATGCACAAACTAACGTAGAGACAGCACTTCAAGCGAATCCAGATGCAACTGTATTCGTAGGTGTAGGAGCTGGAGCGATGCTTGGAGCAAATGAAGCACTTCTTCAAAAATACGGCGGAGCTGGAAACATTCCAGAAAACGTAGGAGTTATTACAACTGACGTAACAATGCAACAATTAGAGTCATTAAAAGCTGGAGATGAGGCTGTTAGAGCAATCATCGGATTTGAAGGATCTAGTTTAGATACTGCAGAAGCTTGTTTTGCAATGTTTGAAAGCATCTTAGCAGGAGATGATTTCTCAGGAGATAACCACGATGTATACAGACCAACAAAAGAAATCACAGTTGACACTGTAGATGAAATCATTGCAGGAATGTAATTGAAACAGTACGTAAAAAAGTAAATTGATATAATGTGTATAAGTTAGAGGCGATGTGATATCGCCTCTAGCCAATCATAGAGAATTACCACTAAACTTACGGGGGAGGAAATATGAGCCAAGAATATGTATTGCAGTTACAACATATAAGAAAAGAATACCCGGGTGTTGTGGCATTGAAAGATGTTACGTTAGAGCTAAAAAAGGGAGAAATTCTAGCATTAATCGGTGAGAATGGAGCAGGAAAATCTACATTAATCAAATGTTGTTCGGGAGCAGTTGTCCCAACATCTGGTAAGATTATAGTAAATGGAAAAGAATTTAGTAGCATGACTCCACAACTTGCAGCAGAGAACGGAATCGCTATTATTTATCAAGAGTTTAATAATGTAAAAGAGTTATCGGTAGCAGAAAATTTATTTCTTGGAAGACCGATTAAAAAAGGAATTGTGGTTGACAAAAGAGCCATGGAAAAGGAAGCAGAAAAAGCTTTCGAACAATTAAGAATTAAAATCAATCCAAAATCTTTGATGAAAGATTTAACAGTTGGTTACCAGCAAATGGTTGAAATTGCAAAAGCGATTCAGCAAAATGCGAAGATATTGATTATGGACGAACCTTCGGCACCCCTTACAAGTGCAGAAGTTGAGAGTATGTTTTTGGTAGTTGAAAGACTTCGAAAAGAAGGGATTTCGATTATTTACATATCTCATAGATTGGATGAAATCTACAGATTATCAGACAGAATAGAAGTATTACGTGATGGCGAATATGTTAAGACTTTGATTACAAAAGATAGCCATGTACAAGAATTGATTCAGTTAATGGTAGGGCGTGAATTGACAGAAACTTACCCACCAAGAAAAGATTGCATAGATAAAAATGATGTGGTTCTTGAGTTACAAAATGTCTGCGGTCATGGAGATAACAATATGAACTTAAAGATTCACAGAGGTGAAATTGTAGGTCTTGGCGGACTAGTAGGAGCAGGGAGAACAGAACTTGCTGAAATGATATTTGGAGTAGTTCCAAAGAAATCAGGTGTAATGAAGTTTAAAGGACAAGAAGTACACCCAAAAACTCCAAGACAAGCAATTGATTTGGGTATTGCCTTGGTTCCTGAGGATCGTAAGCGTCATGGAGCGATGCTTGGAATATCAATTAAGAATAATATCAACATGCCAATATATCAGAGAAACTCTACGTTAAGTGTTATCGATTCTAAGAAAGAAATGGAAATTGCTAACAAATATAGAGAAAACATGGCGATTAAAACTCCGAACTTGGAGCAACTTATCAAGAACTTAAGTGGAGGGAATCAACAGAAGGTGATTCTTGGAAGATGGCTTGCAGCTGATTCGGAATTGATTATCTTTGATGAACCGACTAGAGGAATCGATGTTGGTGCCAAGTATGAAATCTATAAGTTGATGAATGACTTGGTAGAGAAAGAAGGAAAGGCAATCTTAATGATTTCTTCAGAGATGGAAGAATTAATGGGAATGTCAGACAGAATCATTGTATTGTCAGAGGGCGAAATGACAGGAGAATTGGCAAAAGAAGAATTTGCACAAGAAACCATTATGGCATACGCATCCAATGGAAATAAATAGGGAGGTTTGAAGAAGAATGAATGAAAAAGTAATGAATCAGATAAAAGACAAGGCGATTTGGGTGGTACTTCTTGCTCTCATAATAGGATTTTCCATTGCAAATCCAAGATTTATGACCACTGCAAATATGTTTAACGTATTAAGACAAGTATCAATGTTTGGAATTGCATCTATAGGGATGACATATGTTATTTTATTAGGTGATATCGATTTATCAATCGGTTCCATCATTACATTTGTAAATATTGTCTGTGCATATTTTATGGTACATATGAGCATGAATATGTGGTTAGCGATAGTGGTATCACTTGTAATAGGAATTTTAATAGGACTATTAAACGGATTTATGGTATCAACTATTGGAATGCCGGCTCTGATAGCAACATTTTCCACACAGATTGCATTTCAAGGGTTAGCACTTATTATAAGTGGAGGGCTACCAATCAATGGATTTACAGATGACTTTAGAATTATAGGGCAAGGGTATATCAGTGTTGTTCCAGTTCCAGTTATCATCATGATTGTATGTTTTGCGGTTGGATCATTTATCTTAAATAAGACATACTTTGGACGTTATTTCTATGCAGTAGGTGGAAATAAAGAAGCAGCAAAACTTTCAGGAATTCGCGTTGGAAGAACAAAATACTTAGTATTTGCAATTTCAGGGTTCTTCGCAGCACTAGCAGGTATTGTAATGCTATCTCGTACAAATTCAGGAATTGCTAACGCAGGACTTGGTTTTGAGTTTGATGTTATCACTTGTGTAGTTTTAGGTGGGGTATCAGTTAGCGGTGGATTTGGTAAGATTTCAGGAGTAGTAGCTGGTACATTTATCATCGGAGCGCTTCAAAACGGAATGGTACTTATGAACATTGATATTTATCTTCAAGATGTAGTAATGGGGGTTGTACTCGCACTTGCAGTTGGATTTGACTGTCTACAAAAGAAGAGACAAGCAACTTAAGAGTTAAAAATCCCAGTGATAGCATTTGCGGCTACTGGGATTTTTTGTAAATAGAGGAGACTAGTTGTGAGCATAAAACAGATGACAAAAAAGAAATATGGAAATTATTATTAAGAAGAGAGGAGATAAAAAAGGTGAGACATGGAATATATTACGCATATTGGGAAGATCAATGGGCAGCAGATTATAAGAAATACGTAGTGAAAACAGCAAAACTAGGATTTGATATTTTGGAAATAGGTGCCGCACCACTGCCTGATTATTCAAACGAAGAAATCAATGAACTTAAAAAATGTGTGAAAGATAATGGCATGATTTTGACAGGTGGGTATGGACCGACATTTAACCACAATATGGGATCTTCAGATGCTGCGATTCGAGAAGAAGCATTAACTTGGTACAAGCGACTATTTGAAGTGATGGAAGCACTTGATATGAAAAAATTGGGTGGAGCCTTATATTCTTATTGGCCAGTTGATTATTCTACTGCAAATAAAGAGTCTGATTGGAACTATAGTGTAGAAGGAATGCAGATTTTAGCACCAATTGCTAAAAAATATGGAATTACACTTGGGATGGAAGTGTTGAATCGATTTGAAAGTCACATCTTGAATACTTCAGAAGAGGGAGTTCAATTCGTAAAAGAAGTTGGGGAAGACAATGTAAAAGTCATGCTTGATACCTTTCATATGAACATTGAAGAATGTAGTATCGGTGATGCAATTCGTTATGCGGGAGACTATCTAGGGCACCTTCATACAGGAGAATGCAACAGAATGGTACCAGGAAGAGGAAGAACGCCTTGGAGAGAGATTGGAGATGCACTTCGTGAAATTCAGTATCAAGGCGATGTGATTATGGAACCATTTGTGAAAATGGGTGGACAAGTAGGTGCAGATATTAAGATTTGGAGAGATATCAGCAAAGGAGCAAGTGAAGAGGCACTAGATCAAGATGCAAAACAGGCTTTGGAGTTCCAGAGATATATGCTAGACTGGACGAAATAGAAAGAGAGAATATGATGAGAAAAATACAAGCAGAAAGAATCACAAAAGAGGATTTCGCTCCTTTCGGGGTGTATTATGACATGATTAATCCGACTGGATATGCACTTCAAGGAGAGTTGCATAGTTTTTATCCAGATAGAATGTCAGAATCATGTATGAGTAGAATGGCATTTTCACCACTTCAAGTAAAGAGGCCGAAAAAAATGGTAGTAATAGATGTGGAATACCATACAACAACTCCGGAGTTAATATTGCCTTTGAATGACGACATGATTATTCATGTAGCACCAGCAACTGGAGGTGTTCCAAGAACAGAATTGACCAAGGCTTTCATTGTGCCAAAAGGAACGATGGTAAAGTTAAATACAGCAATTTGGCATTTGGCTCCACTGCCGGTAAATGAAGATATGCTACATAGCATTGTGATACTTCCAGAGTGCACTTACATGAATGATTGTAAAGTGGTTTCATTAACACAAGAAGAACAGTTTGAAATTATAGTCTAATAAGGTGTTGACACTAGAGACGATAAATACTACTATGGTATGGAAAAGTAAGAAATGGTAGGTAATGTTGATGAAAGAAAAGGGACTAAGCACTAGTGAAATAAAACTGAACAACAGACAGCGGATTTATAAGTTTATTAGAAAAGAGCAGAGCGTATCAAAACAAGATATCGTAGTTGCGCTTCAACTCAGCCTACCTACAGTTACACAAAATTTACAGTATTTAAAGCAAAAAAAATTGATAGATGCCTCAAAAAAAATTAACAATACAGGCGGAAGAAATGCAACAGCATATACGTATGTGAAAGAAGCAAAAGCTGCAATTGGTATTTACACGACGGGAAATCATATCCATGGAGTTGTTGTAGATTTATCTAGTGAAGTTATCCATGTAATGAAGGAACGAATAAAATTTAATATCGATGAAGAATCTTACTTAAAAAAAATAGGTGAAATAGTAGAGTCGATTAAAGTTGATATGGAGATAAGTGATGAAAACTTATTAGGGGTAGGAATAGCTGTACCAGGGTTGATAACAGAAGATGGAGAAGTTGTAAAATACGGCTTAACTCTAGGGTTTTCCGGAAAGACGAAAAGTCAGATTACAAAGTACATTCCGTATCCGAGTCGATTGCTTCACGATTCTTACGCGGCAGGATATGCAGAGGGTAAAGTTGCAAAAGAGGTAAACAATGCATTCTATATAGCATTAAGTGGAAGCGTTGGAGGTTCCATTATTATCAACCACGAGATATATAGGGGAGATACCCATAAAGGTGGAGAAATAGGGCATATGACACTGATATCAGAAGGTGGGGAACTTTGCTATTGCGGAAAAAGAGGATGTTTTGATACCTTGTGTAAAGCTGGGAATTTGGATTACTATACAGATGGAAGACTTGAGGAGTTTTTTATATTACTCGAGCAAGGTGATGAAGTTGCAACAAAGCTTTGGGAAAAATATTTGGATGATTTATCTCTAGGAATTTATAATATCCGAATCCTTTTTGATGGACAGGTTATACTAGGGGGGCATATTGGACCGTATATTACACCTTACTTAGAAGAACTGTGTGACAAAGTAGACGCAAGGAATCCATTTGGGGATTTGGCTAAAGATTATCTGTTACCTTGCGAGTATAAAGTGGAAGCGGCAGCAGCGGGAGCAGCCAACACGTATATAGACGAATTTGTAAATGCAATATAAAAATATTACTGAGATGAAGGAGAGGTTAAAATGAAAGCAGCAGTATATTATGGGAAAGAAGATTTACGAGTAGAAGATATTGCGGTAAGAGAATTAAAAGAGAATGAAGTGAAAATTAAAGTGAAGTATTGCGGTGTTTGTGGTACGGATATTCACATATTCAATGGAGATGGTGGATCATTTGCTGTAACACCACCATTGATACCAGGACATGAATTCTCAGGAGTTGTAGAAGAAGTTGGTTCAGCAGTTACTTCAGTAAAGCCAGGAGATAAGGTGAGTGGAGACCCGAATGATATGTGTGGAGAATGTTACTTCTGTAAAAAAGGAATGGCACATTTTTGCACAAATAACATAGGGATTGGAACAACAGCAAACGGAGGTTTCGCTGAATATGTAATTATGCGAGAAAAAGTAGTCTATAAAGTACCAGAGAGTTTGAGTTTTATCGAAGCAGCGATGGCAGAACCTATGGCTTGTTGTCTACATGGAATAGACCTATGTAATATCAAAGCAGGAGATACAGTGTTGGTGATGGGTGGAGGTCCAATTGGAATCATTATGCTGCAATTAGCAATTTATGCAGGTGCGGGAAAAGTAATTCTTTCAGAGCCAGTAGCAGAAAAAAGAGAGTTAGCCTTAAAATTGGGTGCAAGCAAAGCGATTAATCCAATTGAAGAAGATGTGAAAAAAGTACTAGACGAGTATTGTGATAATGTAGATGTCATTATTGAATGTGTTGGAAACATCAGAACACAAGCACAAGCGATAGAATTTGCAGGGAAAGCAGCCACAGTAATGTATTTTGGCCTAGCAGGTCCTGATGATGAGATGGCAGTAAAACCAGATGATATCTTCAAAAAAGAATTGAAACTTATATCATCATTCATCAATCCATATACCTTTGATCGTGCGATTGAAGTATTAGAATCAGGCAGAATTGATGTGGAAAGCATTATTACAAATGTAGTGAAGTTAGATGATATCGTAGAAGTATTTACGGATCCAGAATATAGAAGAGCAGGAA